>JANRIO010000042.1:0-22615 GCA_033764875.1 Hyphomicrobiaceae bacterium
CGCAGAAGGGGCCCTACGGCCTGTTCTCCTGGTACTGGCTGCCGCTGCTGCCGATGTTCGTCGTCTTCTTCATCTCGGCGCTGGCGGAAACCAACCGGCCGCCGTTCGACCTGGTCGAGGCGGAATCGGAACTGGTCGCCGGCTTCATGGTCGAATACGGCTCGACGCCCTACATGATGTTCATGCTCGGCGAATACGTGGCGATCATGACCATGTGCGCGCTGACCACGATCCTGTTCCTCGGCGGCTGGCTGCCGCCGATCGATGCCGCGCCGTTCAACTGGATCCCCGGCATCTTCTGGTTCGTGCTGAAGCTGGTCTTCGTCTTCTTCATGTTCGCCATGGTGAAGGCGTTCGTGCCGCGCTACCGCTACGACCAGCTGATGCGGCTCGGCTGGAAGGTGTTCCTGCCTCTGTCGCTGATCTCGGTCGTCGCCGTCGCCGGCGTCCTGTTCGCTTTCGATCTTGCTCCCTAGAGAGCCCCAGCCCATGGCCATTGCGCAAACCATCAGCTCGCTTTTCCTGAAGGAGTTCTTCGGCGCCTTCGCGCTGTCGATGCGCTACTTCTTCAAGCCCAAGGCGACCCTCAACTATCCATTCGAGAAGGGCCCCGTGTCGCCGCGCTTTCGCGGCGAGCATGCGCTGCGCCGCTACCCCAACGGGGAAGAGCGCTGCATCGCCTGCAAGCTGTGCGAGGCGATCTGCCCGGCCCAGGCCATCACCATCGAGGCGGGCCCACGCCGCAACGACGGAACGCGCCGCACCACCCGCTACGACATCGACATGGTGAAGTGCATCTACTGCGGGTTGTGCCAGGAGGCCTGCCCGGTCGATGCCATCGTCGAGGGGCCGAACTTCGAGTTCGCCACCGAGACGCGCGAGGAGCTCTACTACGACAAGGCGCGGCTGCTCGCCAACGGCGACCGCTGGGAGCGCGCGCTCGCCCGCAGCATCGCGCTCGACGCGCCGTACCGGTGAGAGGCGGGCGATGCGCACGAAGCTCGATACCAGCAACACGAACAGTCGGCGGACTGCCGGCAATTCCCTCTCCCCGCACACGGGGAGAGGGAGCAAGGCTGCGAGGTTCGCATGACGCTACCAGCGCTGTTCTTCTATCTGTTCGCGGCCTTGACGGTCGCCTCGGGCTTCATGGTGATCGCGGCGCGCAATCCCGTGCACGCGGTGCTGTTCCTGATCCTGGCCTTCTTCAATGCCGCAGGCCTGTTCGTGCTGATGGGCGCCGAGTTCCTGGCGATGATCCTGGTCGTCGTCTACGTCGGCGCGGTGGCCGTGCTGTTCCTGTTCGTCGTCATGATGCTCGACGTCGACTTCGCGCAGCTCAGGGCCGGCTTCATGAAGAACGCGCCGCTGGGGGCCCTCGTCGGCCTGATCCTGCTCGCCGAGCTGGTGCTGGTGCTCGGCTTCAACCTGGTGCGGCCCGGCGCGCTCGCCCAGGCCTCGGCGCCGATCCCGACCGCCGGCTCCGGCGTCACCAACACCGAGGCGCTGGGGCGGGTGCTGTACACGCAGTACGTCTACTACTTCCAGGGCGCGGGCCTGATCCTGCTCGTCGCCATGATCGGCGCCATCGTGCTGACGCTGCGGCACAAGGAGGGCGTCAGGCGCCAGTCGATCGCGGCGCAGGTCGCCCGCAATCCGGCAACGGCGATGCAGGTGGTCAAGGTCAAGTCGGGCGAGTCGTTCGTGCCGCCGGCCGGCAAGGAGCAGGCGCCATGATCGGGCTCGGGCACTATCTCACCGTCGCGGCCGTGCTGTTCACGCTCGGCATCTTCGGCATCTTCCTCAACCGCAAGAACGTGATCGTCATCTTGATGTCGGTCGAGCTGATGCTGCTCGCGGTCAACATCAACTTCGTCGCCTTCTCGAGCTTCATGGGCGACCTCGTCGGCCAGGTGTTCGCGCTGTTCGTGCTGACGGTGGCCGCCGGCGAGGCGGCCATCGGGCTCGCTATCGTCGTCGTCTACTTCCGCAACCGCGGCTCCATCGCGGTCGAGGACATCAATATGATGAAGGGGTGAAGTGAGGGAGTAGGGAGTAGGGAGTAGGGAGTAGGGAGTAGGGAATTGGGGACGTGAGTGACGAGCGTTCGCTCATATCGGGATCTGGTCGTATGGCAGAAGGCCATGCAGCTCGCTGCCGCCTGCTATGTGAAGACATCGTTCCCCCGCAATGAGGCGTTCGGGATGACGGCCCAGATTCGGCGCGTGGCCGCATCCGTTCCGGCCAGCATCGCGGAAGGAAACGGCGCGCGAGCTTACCGGTTCCTACATCCACTCGCTCCGGATGGCTCAGGGATCGCTCAAAGAACTGGAAACGCATGTGCTGCTGGCTCAGACGGTCGAATTGATGGAGAAAATGGACGCCGAGGAAATCTTGGCGATGAGCGAGCAGGTCGGCAAGCTGCTGCGGTCTCTAATCAGGGCACTGCAGGACAAGAAGGCAGTGCAATGAACTCCCTACTCCCTATTCCCAACTCCCTGTTCTCAGCACCGCGGCGGCAAAGATGACTGGACTTGATCGATGATCTACAAGGCAATCGTCTTCCTGCCCATCATCGGCGCGCTGATCGCGGGCCTGCTCGGGCGTGCGCTGGGGCCGCGGCCGTCGGAGATCATCACGACGTCGCTGGTGGCGGTGTCGGCGGTGCTGTCCTGGATCGCCTTCGTCAACGTCGGCTTCGGCGGCGAGACCACGCGAGTGCCCATCCTGCGCTGGGTGACGAGCGGCGAGCTCGACGTGTCCTGGGCGCTGCGCATCGACACCCTCACCGCCGTGATGCTGGTCGTCGTCAACACCGTGTCGGCGCTGGTGCACTTGTACTCCATCGGCTACATGCACGAGGACGACAGCCGGCCGCGCTTCTTTGCCTACCTGTCGCTGTTCACCTTCGCCATGCTGTCGCTGGTGACGGCCGACAACTTCCTGCAGATGTTCTTCGGCTGGGAGGGCGTGGGGCTCGCCTCCTACCTCTTGATCGGCTTCTGGTACCACAAGCCGTCGGCCAACGCGGCCGCCATGAAGGCCTTCGTCGTCAACCGCGTCGGCGACTTCGGCTTTGCGCTGGGCATCTTCGGCACCTTCGCCGTGTTCGGCACAATCAGCTTCGACGCGGTGTTCCGGGCGGCGCCTGCCATGGAAGGCAAGAGCATGCTCTTCCTCGGGCAGCAGTGGGACACGATGACGGTGCTGTGCCTGCTGCTGTTCATGGGCGCCATGGGCAAGTCGGCGCAGTTCCTGCTGCACACCTGGCTGCCGGACGCCATGGAGGGCCCGACGCCGGTCTCGGCCCTGATCCACGCCGCCACCATGGTGACGGCCGGCGTGTTCATGGTCGCCCGCCTGTCGCCGATGTTCGAGCACGCGCCCGTCGCCCTGCAGGTGGTGACGCTGGTCGGCGCGGTCACGGCCTTCTTCGCGGCCACCGTCGGCCTGGTGCAGAACGACATCAAGCGCGTCGTCGCCTACTCGACCTGCTCGCAGCTCGGCTACATGTTCGTCGCGCTCGGCGTCGGGGCCTACGGCGCGGGCATCTTCCACCTGTTCACGCACGCCTTCTTCAAGGCGCTGCTGTTCCTCGGCTCGGGCTCGGTGATCCACGCGATGCACCACGAGCAGGACATGCGGAAGATGGGCGGGCTTGCCCCGAAACTGCGCATGACCTGGCTGATGATGCTGATCGGGACGCTGGCGCTGACCGGCGTCGGCATCCCGCACCTGATCGGCTTCGCCGGCTTCCACTCCAAGGACGCCATCGTCGAGGCGGCCTGGGCCGGGCACACGCCCAACAACTACGCCTTCTGGCTGCTCGTCGCCGCCGCCTTCATGACCTCGTTCTACTCCTGGCGGCTGATGTTCATGACCTTCCACGGCAAGACGCGGGCCGACCACGAGACCTTCGAGCACGCGCACGAGAGCCCGGCGGTGATGATGATCCCGCTGCTGGTGCTCGCCGTCGGCGCGGTGGCGGCCGGCTTCGCGTTCCAGGGCTACTTCATCGGCCACGAGTACAAGGCGTTCTGGGGCAAGGCCATCGTCGAGGGCCCGAACAACCACATCATGCATGCCATGCACGAGGTGCCCGAGCTCGTCGCGTGGTCGGCAACGATCGCGATGGTGGCGGGCTTGGCGCTCGCCTACCTCTACTACATCGCGGCGCCCTGGCTGCCGGAGGCCACGGCGCGCGCGTTCCGCCCGCTCTACCTGTTCCTGCTCAACAAGTGGTACTTCGACGAGCTGTATGACGCGCTTCTCGTGCGGCCTGCCATGTGGCTCGGGCGCACGCTGTGGAAGAAGGGCGACGGCGCCGTCATCGACGGTCTCGGACCAGACGGCATCGCGTCCCGCGTCATGTGGACCACGGGACGCCTCGTGAAGCTGCAGACGGGCTATGTCTACCACTATGCCTTCGCCATGCTGATCGGCGTCGCGATCATCGTCACGGCCTTCATGTTCAACGACATCCAGGCCCTCCTGCGCTGGGGAATCGCGAAATGAACGGCTTCGGCGTGCTCTCGCTCGTCACCTTCTTCCCGCTGCTCGGCGCCGTGCTCATCGCCGTGCAGAACAAGGCGGCCGACAACAATGCGCGCTGGATCGCGCTCTACACGACGCTGTTCACGCTGGGCGCGGCGATCTACGTGTGGGCCAACTTCGATGCGGCCAACCCCGGCTTCCAGTTCGTCGAGCAGATGCCGTGGCTGGGCGGCGCCATCAACTACAAGATGGGCGTCGACGGCATCTCGATCCTGTTCCTGGTGCTGACGGCGTTCCTGATGCCGTTCTGCATCCTGGCGAGCTGGACCTCGATCGAGCACCGCGTGAAGGAATACATGATCGCCTTCCTGGTGCTCGAGACGCTGATGCTCGGCGTGTTCTGCGCGCTCGACCTGGTGCTGTTCTACCTGTTCTTCGAGGGCGGCCTGATCCCGATGTTCCTGATCATCGGCGTGTGGGGCGGCAAGCGGCGCGTGTACGCCAGCTTCAAGTTCTTCCTGTATACGCTGCTCGGCTCCGTGCTGATGCTGCTCGCCATGATGGCGATGTACTGGCAGGCGGGCACCACGGACATCACGGTGCTGCTGGCGCACAAGTTCCCGGCCGACATGCAGACGTGGCTGTGGCTCGCCTTCTTCGCCTCGTTCGCGGTGAAGATGCCGATGTGGCCGGTGCACACCTGGCTGCCGGACGCGCACGTGGAGGCGCCGACGGCCGGCTCCGTCATCCTCGCCGGCATCCTGCTGAAGATGGGCGGATACGGCTTCCTGCGCTTCTCGGTGCCGATGTTCCCGCAGGCGAGCGCCGACTTCGCGCCGATGGTGTTCACGCTGTCGGTGGTGGCGATCATCTACACCTCGCTGGTGGCGCTGGCGCAGGAGGACGTGAAAAAGCTGATCGCCTACTCGTCGGTCGCGCACATGGGCTTCGTCACCATGGGCATCTTCTCGCTCAACGCGCAGGGCGTGGACGGGGCCATCTTCCAGATGATCTCGCACGGGCTCGTCTCCGGCGCGCTGTTCCTGTGCGTGGGCGTCGTCTACGACCGCATGCCGGTCTATGCCGTGGTGTTCATGCTGTTCACGATGGCCAATGTCGGCCTGCCCGGCACCAGCGGCTTCGTCGGCGAGTTCCTCACCCTGCTCGGCGCCTACCGCGCCAACACGTGGGTCGCCTTCTTCGCCACCACCGGCGTGATCCTGTCGGCGGGCTATGCACTCTTCCTCTACCGGCGCATGATCTTCGGCGAGATGAAGAACCCGGAGCTGCGCACCATCACCGACATGAACTGGCGCGAGATCGGCATCTTCGCGCCGCTGGTGCTGCTCGTGCTGCTGTTCGGCTTCTACCCGGCGCCGCTGCTCGATGCCACCGCCATGTCGGTGAAGAAGCTCGTTGCCAACCACGAACTGGCGATCAAGGCGGCTTCGGCCGCGCTCGGCCGCTGACAAAGGCTTGAACCGATGAGCGGATTGATCACCACCTACTGGGCCATCGCGCCGGAGATCGTGATGGTGCTCGGCGCCATGGGCCTGTTGATGCTCGGCGTGTTCCGGCCCGAGGGCGACCGGGATGCGGAGGCCATCGGCTGGCTCGCCATCGCCGTGATCATCGTGGCGGCGTGGTTCATCACCGGGCAGCCGGCCGGCAAGGCCGTGCTGTTCGAGGGCGGCTTCATCTCCGACGGGTTCGGCCGCTTCCTCAAGCTCGTCACGCTCGTTGCCTCCGCCGGAACGCTGATGCTCTCCTTCGACTACATGCGCGAGGAGAGGATCATGAAGTTCGAGTACCCGGTGCTCGTGCTGCTGGCCACCGCCGGCATGATGGTGATGATCTCGGCCAACGACATGCTGGCGCTCTACCTCGGCCTCGAGCTGCAGAGCCTGGCGCTGTACGTGGTCGCCGCCATCCGCCGCGACGACCTGCGCTCCTCGGAGGCGGGCCTCAAGTACTTCGTGCTGGGCGCGCTGTCCTCGGGCATGCTGCTCTACGGCGTGTCGCTGGTCTACGGCTTCACCGGCTCGACGAGCTTTGCCGCCATCGCCAGCGTCACCAAGGCCGCGGGCGCGGGGCAGAACATCGGCCTCATCATCGGCCTCGTGTTCGTGCTGGTGGGCATCGCCTTCAAGATCTCGGCCGTGCCCTTCCACATGTGGACGCCGGACGTGTACGAGGGCGCACCGACGCCGGTCACGGCCTTCTTCGCGGCGGCACCCAAGGCGGCGGCGATCGCGCTGCTGCTGCGCGTGACGCTCGGCGCCTTCCCGGGCGTCGGGGCACAGTGGCAGCAGGTGATCAGCGCGCTCGCCATCGCCTCGATGGGGCTCGGCGCCTTCGCGGCCATCGGCCAGACGAACATCAAGCGGCTGATGGCCTACTCGGCCATCGGCAACATCGGCTATATGCTGATCGGGCTGGCGGCGGGGACGCCGGAAGGCGTGCAGGGCCTCATCATCTATCTCGTGATCTACATCGCCATGACGCTCGGCGCGTTCGCGTGCGTGCTCGCCATGCGCCGGCGCGAGGGGATGGTGGAGGACATCAACGAGCTGGCCGGCCTCGCCCAGACCAACCTGGGGCTCGCCAGCGTGCTCGCCGTGTTCATGTTCTCACTGGCCGGCATCCCGCCGCTGGCGGGCTTCTTCGCCAAGTTCTACGTGTTCATGGCGGCGGTGAAGCAGGGGCTGTGGCCGCTCGCCATCCTCGGCGTGCTGGCCAGCGTGGTCGGCGCCTACTACTACCTGCGCATCGTCAAGATCATGTTCTTCGACGAGCCCAAGGCCGCCTTCCTGCCGGTGCCGGCGAAGGCGGGCCTGGTGATGGTGCTGACGACCGTGTTCGTGCTGTTCTACGTGCTGCTGCCGGCGCCGCTGGTCGCGTCCGCCGAGGCGGCCGCACGGACGTTGTTCTGAACCCCTGCGTGGCGCGCCTTTGCGGGGCGCGCCGGACCTTGCCCCTTGCCCGAGCCCATCGCCCCCAGCACCGTGCGTTGCGTCGTCCTCGATGACGTCGGCTCGACCAACTCGGAGGCGTTCGCCCGGGCGGCCGCCGGGGAGCCCGGCCCGCTGTGGGTGATGGCGCGGCGGCAGACGCTGGGACGCGGGCGCGCGGGCCGCGCGTGGACCTCGGATCCGGGCAACCTCTATGCGAGCCTGCTGCAGCGCTCCCACTGCCCGCTGGCGCTGGTCTACCAGGTGTCGCTGATCGCCGGCATCGCCGTGGTCGATGCTGTGCGCGGCGCCGCAGGGGAGCGGCAAATCGCAGGGCTGCGCCTGAAATGGCCCAACGATGCATTGATCGACGGGGCAAAGTGTGCGGGCATACTGGCTGAAAGTCAGACTGCGCAGACGGGCGAGGTCGTGCTGGTGATCGGAATAGGCATCAATCTGAGCTCGCATCCGGGCGATATCGGCCGGGCGGCGACGCATCTTGCCGCGCACGACATCCAGATCACGCCCGAGGCGATGCTCGGCCACCTCGCCGGCACGCTCGGCGCCTGGCTCGAGGTGTGGGACGAGGGACGCGGCTTTGCGCGCATTCGCGCCGCCTGGCTCGATCGCGCGGGCCCCATCGGCGAGCCCGTCACCGTCAACGCCGGGTCGCAGAGGATCGGCGGAGCCTTCGCGGGCCTCGACGAGACCGGCGCGCTGCTCGTGCGCGAGGCGAGCGGGGCGGAGCGGCGCGTGACGTTCGGAGACGTCGCCCTCGGCGCAAACCCGGGGAGCACCGGCTGATGGCGAGAAACAAGACATCCCGCGGCGGCGACGAGCTGATCTTCCTGCCGCTGGGCGGCGTCGGCGAGATCGGCATGAACTGCTACCTCTACGGCCTGGGGCCGGAGGACCGCCGCACCTGGCTGATGGTCGATCTCGGCATCACGTTCCCGGAGGGCGAGTTCGACCCGGGCGTGGACGTGATCCTGCCCGACGTGCGCTTCATCGCGGAGGAGCGCAGCAGCCTCGCCGGCATCGTGCTGACGCACGCGCACGAGGACCACTTCGGCGCCGTGGCGGAGCTGTGGCCGCGACTGCGCGTGCCGATCTATGCGACGCCGTTCACCGCGGCGCTGCTGAAGGCCAAGCTCGCCGAGTTCAACGTCGGGCGCGACATCGAGATCCACGAGGTGGACCTCAACAGCCGCTTCACGGTGGGGCCGTTCGACATCGAGCTGGTGACGGTGGCGCACTCGATCCCGGAGCCCAACGCGCTGGCGCTGCGCACGCCGCTGGGCCTGGTGCTGCACACGGGCGACTGGAAGATCGACGACACGCCGCTGATCGGCGAGCCGATCGACAAGTTCCGGCTGAAGGCGCTGGGCGCCGAGGGCGTGCTCGCCATGGTGAGCGACAGCACCAACGCGCTGCGCGAAGGCCGCTCGCCGTCGGAGAGCGACGTCGCCAAGACGCTCAAGCAGATCATCAAGGACGCCAAGCGGCGGGTCGCGGTGACGATCTTTGCCTCCAACGTGTCGCGCATCGCGGCGGTGGCGGATGCGGCGCGCGCGGCGGGACGGCAGGTGGTGGTCGCGGGCCGTGCCATGCACCGCATGATCCAGGTGGCCAAGGAGACGGGCTATCTGCCCGCCGATTTCCGCTACCACGACCAGCAGCACTTCTCGTACCTGGCGCCGGAGGAGACGGTGGTGCTGTGCACGGGCAGCCAGGGCGAGCCCAGGGCGGCGCTGGCGCGCATCGCCGAGGACGAGCACCCCGACATCCGGCTGGAGCGGGGCGACCTCGTGATCTTCTCCTCGCGCACCATTCCGGGCAATGAGCGGGTGGTCGGCCGCATCCAGAACAAGCTCGTCGAGATGGGCTGCGAGATGCTCACCGACAACGACGCGCTGGTGCACGTCACGGGGCATCCGCGGCGGGAGGAGATGCGCGAGCTCTACGGGTGGGTGAACCCGCGGATCGCCATCCCCATGCACGGCGAGGCGCGGCATCTGGCCGAGCACGCCAAGCTCGCCAAGGCCGCGGGCGTCAAGGAGGTGCTCGTCGTACGCAACGGCGACATGGTCAGGCTCGGGCCGGGGCCGGCGGAGGTCGTCGACGAGGCCCCCGTGGGCCGGCTGTTCCGCGACGGGCAGCTCATCACGCAGGCCGACGCCGGGGCGGTGCGGGAGCGCCGGGCGCTGTCCTTTGCCGGCATCGTCGTCGTCGCCTTCGCGGTCTCGGGCAAAGGCGACATCGGGGCGCCCGAGATCATTCTCGACGGCGTGCCGCAGGAGAACGATGCAGGCCGCCCCATGCGGTCGATCGTGGAGGATGCGGTTGCCAACACGCTGCGCTCGATCCCACCCAAGAACCGGCGGGACATGGAGACGGTGCGGGAGGCCGTGCGGCGCGGCGTGCGCTCGGCGGTGGAGACGCACTGGGGCAAGCGGCCGATCACCAAGGTGCTGGTGACCCGCATGCCGCGCTGAGGCGGCCGCGGCCGGGGCCGGAGGGTGAGCGGAGCCGTTGGCCGTCGCCGGAGGGGCCGATCCGATCGTGTCGAGAAGGGCGTCGGGCGTGGAGCCCTCAGCTTGCCCGGATCGACGCACCACCGTGCAGGCGAACCCCCGCCGGTTCCCGTCCGACCAGAAGCAGGCTAGAATTCCTGCAGATTGACAGCCTCTGAACGAGTGACCACATGATCGGGCGCCTCAACCACGTCGCCATCGCCGTGCCGGACCTTGCGGCCTCGGCGGCGCAGTACCGCGACACGCTGGGTGCCAGGGTGTCGGCGCCGCAGCCTGAGCCCGACCACGGCGTCACGGTCGTGTTCGTGGAGCTGCCGAACACCAAGATCGAGCTGCTCGAGCCGCTGGGCGAAGGCTCTCCCATCGCCCAGTTCCTGGAGCGCAACCCGGCGGGGGGCGTCCATCACATCTGCTACGAGGTGGACGACATCCTGGCGGCGCGCGATAAGCTGAAGGCGGCCGGCGCGCGCGTGCTCGGCAACGGCGAGCCCAAGATCGGCGCGCACAAGAAGCCCGTGCTGTTCCTGCACCCGAAGGATTTCAACGGCGCGCTGGTCGAGCTGGAGCAGGCCTGAACATGTCGCTGTCCTTCGCCATCGCCATCTATTTCATTCTGTGGTGGACGGTGCTGTTTGCGGTGCTGCCGCTCGGCGTGCGAACGCAAGGGGAGGCGGGCGAGGTGGTGCCGGGAACGCCGGAGAGCGCGCCGCTGCATCCAAGGCTCATCCGCGTGGCGCTGATCACGACCGCCATCTCGTCGGCGCTGTTTGCCAGCGTGTGGCTCGCCGTCGCGTACGGCGTGCTCGACCTCAACGGCATCCTCGGGCGGCGGTGACGGTCGAGCCCACGCCGGCGACCTCCCAAAAAGCAAAAGAGCAAGGCTTGCCGCCTTGCTCTCCGAATTTCGCGAGCCAACTCAGCGCGCACCGACTGGACGGTTATCCCGTCCGCCTGCTCCTGACGCTTCTACGCAGCGCCGGTAGCTTGTCTTCTCCATCCCCAGACTTGGGCTCTTCACCGCTCGTGGCGGATACGACCCTTGTTTTTATGACGAGGACCTTACAAGAGGCGCGGCCTTCTGTCACCCCGTGAAACGCTTAAAAAGCGCGCTTAAGCAAAAATTCTAGGCGAGGTTCCGGGGCCTACGGAAGAGCCGCCGCGAGTATCCAAATCCTGCCCGCCGCGACCCTCGAGATGTGCTTGCGCGCAAAGGCAGTCTTGCCCTGATTTGCCAACATCGGGGAGGGTTGCCGGCGTTGCCAGTGCTGGCGGAACGGGCTATGACCCCGGCAGTCTCCGCACGTGTCTTTTTCCGTTTGCACGCGGGCCTTTTCGACGTGGCTCCAAGCGGACCGTTCCCTCTCCAGCAAGGCCGAAGCCCGATGCGCCTCTCCCGCTACTTCCTGCCGGTTCTGCGCGAAACGCCCAAGGAGGCGGAGATCGTCTCGCATCAGATCATGCTGCGGGCGGCCATGATCAAGCAGGCGAGCGCCGGCATCTACTCGTGGCTGCCGCTGGGCCTGCGGGTGCTGCGCAAAATTGAGGCAGTGGTGCGGGAGGAGCAGAACCGCGCCGGGGCCATCGAGCTGCTGATGCCGACCATTCAGTCGGCGGATCTTTGGCGCGAGAGCGGCCGCTACGACGCCTATGGGCCGGAGATGCTGCGCTTTCTCGACCGGCACGAGCGGGAGATGCTGTACGGCCCCACCAACGAGGAGCTGATCACCACCATTTTCCGCGACGGGGTGCGCTCCTACCGCGACCTGCCGCGCAACCTTTACCATATCCAATGGAAATTCAGGGACGAGGTCAGGCCCCGCTTCGGCGTGATGCGGGGCCGGGAGTTCCTGATGAAGGACGCCTACTCCTTCGACCTGACGGCCGAGGGCGCGCGCCACTCCTACAACAGGATGTTCGTCGCCTACCTGCGCACGTTCGCGCGGATGGGGCTGAAGGCCATCCCGATGGCGGCCGACACGGGGCCCATCGGCGGCGATCTGAGCCATGAGTTCATCATCCTCGCCGGCACGGGCGAGAGCGCCGTCTATTGCCACGCGGACCTGGCGGCGCAGAAGGTGCCCGGGCCCGACGTCGACTTCGACCAGGATCTCTCGGCCATCGTGCAGCAGTGGACGAGCTCGTACGCCGCGACCGACGAGAAGCACGATGAGGCCCGCTTCGAGGCCGAGGTGCCGGCCGACAAGCGCCTGGCGGCGCGGGGCATCGAGATCGGGCACATCTTCTATTTCGGCACCAAGTACTCCGCGCCCATGGGCGCCCGGGTGCAGGGCCCGGACGGGCAGAAGATCGACCTGCAGATGGGATCCTACGGCATCGGCGTGTCGCGGCTGCCGGCGGCCATCATCGAGGCCAGCCACGACGCCTCCGGCATCGTCTGGCCGGTGCCGGTGGCGCCGTTCGAGGTCGGCCTGATCAATCTCAAGGCCGGCGACAAGGACACGGATGCCGCCTGCCTCGGCCTCATGGGAAAGCTCGAGACGGCCGGGATCGAGGTGCTCTACGACGACACCGACGAGCGGGCGGGGGCCAAGTTCGCCACCATGGACCTGATCGGCCTGCCCTACCAGCTGATCGTCGGCCCCAAGGGCCTGAAGAGCGGCGAGGTCGAGGTGAAGGACCGCAAGACGGGCGAGCGGGCGAGCCTGTCGCCGGATGCGGCGGTCGCCAGGCTCGTGGACGGCGTCCGCGGCCAGCGGCTGCTGGCCTGAGAGAGGCGGCCTCGGCCGGGCTGCCCTTTTTTGTGACACGAAGGGCGTGATAACAGGGGCCCGGGACGAGGCTGTTTGCACCATTGCGCGGGTCAGACGCTCGCGCGAGCGGCTCAAGAGGTGAGGGCATGGCGAGGCAGGCAGCGGTCAACAGCGGCGAGGACACGCACGCCCTCGATACGCGGCCCTTCGCGCCGTTCGAGTGGATGCTGGCGCTGCGCTACCTGAGGGCTCGGCGCAAGGAGGGCTTCATCTCCGTCATCGCCGGCTTCTCGTTCCTCGGCATCCTGCTCGGGGTTGCCACCTTGATCATCGTCATGGCGGTCATGAACGGCTTCCGCAAGGAGCTGTTCAACAAGATCCTAGGCGTCAACGGCCACGTCATCGTCAACCGCATGAACGCCGAGTTCACCGACTACAACGAGCCCATCGACAAGCTGCTGGCGGTGCCCGGCGTGCGCCACGTGATGCCGCTGATCGAGGGCCAGGCCATGGTCTCGACGCCCAACCAGGCCACCGGGGCCGTCGTGCGCGGCATCCCGGAGAGCGGCATCAAGGCGCTGCCGCTCGTCGCCAACAACATTCGGTTCGGCACGCTCGACGGCTTCGACGGCCAGGACGGCATCGCGGTGGGGATCCGGCTCGCCAACTCGCTGCGCGTCAACGTCGGGGACAACCTGACGCTGGTCTCGCCGCGGGGGGCCTCCACCCCGTTCGGCACGGCGCCCCGCATCAAGCCCTACAGGATCGTGGCGCTGTTCGAGATGGGCATGTCCGAGTACGACCGCACGATGATCTTCATGCCGCTCGCCGAGGCGCAGAAATACTTCAATCGCGGGCGATCCATCGACGTGCTGGAGGTATTGGTCGACCAGCCCGACGAGGTGCAGGAGATCACGGGCTTCCTGCGGCAGGCCACGGGGCCGGGCTTCCACATCTCGGACTGGCGGCAGCGCAACGAGAGCTTCTTCACCGTGCTCGAGGTCGAGCGCAACATGATGTTCATCATCCTGTCGATCATCGTGCTGGTGGCCGCCTTCAACCACATCTCCGGCCTGATGATGCTGGTGAAGGACAAGGGGCGCGACCTCGGCATCCTGCGCACCATGGGGGCGACGCAGGGCGCCATCATGCGCGTGTTCCTGATCACGGGGGCAAGCATCGGCGTGGTCGGCACGCTCGCCGGCTGCGTGCTCGGCATCCTGTTCTGCTGGCGCATCGACGAGATCCGCCAGTTCGTCGCCATTCTCACCCGCACCAAGCTGTTCGACCCCGAGGTCTACTATCTGACCAGGCTGCCGGCCGACATCAATCTGTCGACGACGGCCTCGATCGTCGCCATGGCCCTCGCCCTGTCGGTGCTGGCCACCCTCTATCCCTCCTGGCGGGCCTCGCGTCTCGATCCCGTCGAGGCGCTGCGCTACGAATAGGTTCGCCCCGTGCAGGACGCCACGCACCTCCCCGCCCTGCAGCTCCACGAGCTGCGCCGCACCTTCCACCAGGGAGGACGCGAGATCCCCGTGCTCAACGGGGCCTCGACGGCGATCTATCCGGGCCAGGCGGTGGCCCTGGTTGGCCCGTCGGGCGCCGGCAAGTCGACGCTTCTGCACATCGCCGGCCTGCTGGAGACGCCGGATTCCGGCAGCGTTCTCGTCAATGGCGTCGACTGCGCCCAGATGAGCGATGCCGAGCGCACGCGCATCCGCCGGCTGGAGATGGGCTTCGTCTACCAGTTCCACCAGCTGCTGCCGGAGTTCTCAGCGCTCGAGAACGTCGCCCTGCCGCAGATGATCCGGGGCACGCCGTGGCGGCAGGCGGAGGCGCGGGGAACGGAGCTGCTGACGCTATTGGGGCTCGGCCAGCGGCTGGATCACAGGCCCGCCCAGCTCTCGGGCGGCGAGCAGCAGCGCACGGCGATCGCACGCGCGCTCGCCAACACGCCGCGGCTCTTGCTCGCCGACGAGCCGACCGGAAATCTCGATCCCAAGACCTCGGGCGTGGTGTTCCACGAGCTGATCGAGCTGATCACGCGCACCGGCGTCGGGGCGCTCATCGCCACGCACAACCTGGAGCTCGCGCGCGCCATGCACCGCATCGTGCGGCTCGAGAACGGCGTGCTGGTGGAGGTCGATCCGGCGAGCGTGCGCTGAGCCGCCGCGCCCGCGGCGCTGACGATTCAAATCATCGCATCACCCGTTCGTTAACGGGTGTGCGCATTTTTTGGCCGGCGGCAGCGAAAAATCCCTTTACAGGGGGGACCCCCCGCCCTATCTCGAAATTCTCAACAGGCGGCTTCTGCTGGTTCGAGCAGCGCCCTGGTCCAACCCGACTGGTGGAGGTCCCATGAAATGCACAAGTTCCCATCGTCTGTAGCGCTGACCCGCGCCCTCAAGCCTGAGCGTCCGGTCATTGGCGTCCGTCCGCATGCGGCCGGGCGCGCGGCGCGTTGGTTCCTCGCCAACTTCCCGGGCGACGTGGCCTACGCCTACAAGGCCAACAGCAGCGTGTTCCTGCTGGGCTCGCTCTTTGGCGCCGGCATCCGCCACTTCGACGTGGCCTCGCTCGCCGAGATCGAGGACGCCGCCACCATCCCGGGCGCCAAGCTGCACTTCATGCACCCCGTCAAGTCGCGCGAGGCGATCCGCCGCGCGTACTCGGAGTTCGGCATCCGCAGCTTCTCGCTCGACACCGAGGATGAGCTCAAGAAGATCCAGGAGGAGACCGGCAACGCCCGCGATCTCGCCCTCTTCGTGCGCATCGCGGTGCCGGCGAAGAACTCGCGCATGCCGCTGGAGCGCAAGTTCGGCATCGCCGGCGCCAAGGCCGCCCGTCTGCTCGCAAAGACGCGGCAGGTGGCCAAGGAGCTCGGCATCTGCTTCCACGTGGGCTCGCAGACGATCTCGCCGGAGGCCTACGTCAACGCCCTCAAGGAAGCCGGCCGGCTGATCGCCAAGGCCGGCGTGGTGCTCGACCGGCTCGACGTCGGCGGCGGCTTCCCGTCCGTCTACGACGAGCACCGGCCGGCGCCGCTCGGCGACTTCATGGCCGCGATCAAGGCTACGGTGGAGGAGATGCCGATCGGCAACCACTGCCGGCTGATGTGCGAGCCGGGGCGGGCGCTGGTGGCGGAGGCGGAATCGCTCATCGTGCGGGTCACGGCCCGGCGCGGCAACGAGCTGTTCATCAACGACGGCAGCTACGGCTCGCTGTTCGACGCCGCGCACATGGGCTTCAACTTCCCCGTGCGCATGGTCGGGCAGACGGAGGGCGAGGCGGTCGTGCCCTTCGCCTTCTGGGGGCCGACGTGCGATTCCATCGATCACATGAAGGGACCCTTCCTGCTGCCGGCGCGTATCCGGGAGGGCGACTTCATCGAGATCGGCAACACGGGCGCCTACGGGCGCTCGATCGCCGGCGGGTTCAACGGCTATGGCGTGTTCGAGGAGGCCATCCTCACGGACGAGCCGATGCTGTCGATGTATGCCCCGCAGCCGGTCGCGGGCGACAACCAGGGCGCCGAGCAGGCGCAGGCCTGATGTCGGCCAAGCTCAGCTATCTTCCTGGCAAGGATAGCTTCCTCGATCCTTTGCGGGCCGACGCGGATGATCCTGCGTCGGCCAAAGCCGTGGTCATCCCGTTCGGCCTCGAGGCCTCGGTAAGCTACGGCGGCGGCACCAGGGCCGGGCCGCAGGCGATCCTTGCGGCGAGCCAGCAACTCGAGCTCTACGACCCCGAGTTCGGGCGTGAGGTCTATGCCGAGTACGGCATCGCGGCGCTGACACCGCCGGCGGTGGCCAAGCCCCTGACGACGGCGCTCGCGCAGCTCGAGGGGCTGGTCGGCGCGGTGCTGGACCTCGGCAAGTTTCCGTTCGTCCTGGGCGGGGAGCACTCGCTCACGGCGGGGGCCATCCGCCCATTCGCGCAGCGCTTCAAGGACCTCGTCGTGCTGCAGCTCGACGCGCACGCCGATCTCAGGGACGGCTACCAGGGCGAGCACTTCTCGCACGCGTCCGCCATGCGGCGCGTGCTCGACAACCCGGGCGTTTCGCTGATCTCGGTCGGAATCCGGGCCGTGTCGAGCCCGGAGGTCGCGTTCTACGAGGCCAATCGGGACCGCATCCGGATCTTCTGGGGGCATGAGCAGGCGCGCTGGAACCTCGAGGAGATCGTGGCGCCGCTGGCGGGGCGGCCGGTGTACATCACCTTCGACATCGACGCCCTCGACGGCTCGGTGATGCCGGCAACGGGCACGCCGACACCGGAGGGCCTGTCGTTCCCGCTGGCCCTGGAGATTGTGCGGCGGGCCTGCGCAGCGGCCGGGCAGGTGGTGGGGGCCGACCTCGTGGAGTTCGCGCCGATCCCGCAATTCCACGCCTACGACTTCACGGCGGCGCTGCTGGCGTACAAAATGCTCTCCTATGCCCTGGCCAAGGGCGTGCACCGCTAGGCGCGGCAGGGAGCCAGCCCGTGATCGAGATCCGCGAGGCCCGCTTTCCGCAGGACCGGCACGACGTGGAACGGTTGTTCCGCGCCTATGCGGCCTCGCTTTCGATCGACCTGTGCTTCCAGGGCTTCGAGGAGGAGGTGGCGCAGCTGCCCGGCGCCTACGCGCCGCCGGGCGGGGTGCTGCTCGTTGCACAAGCGGGCGGGGCGGTGCTCGGCTGCGGCGCGATGCGGCGTCACGATGCCGAGACGGCGGAGATGAAGCGCGTCTACCTCGTACCCGCAGGTCGCGGGCAGGGCGCCGGCCTTGCCCTGGTCGAGGCGATCCTCGCCGCGGCGCGCAAGGCCTGCTACCGCCGGATGGTGCTCGACACGCTGCCGGAGCTGGCCGAGGCGCAGGCGCTCTACCGGCGGCTCGGCTTCCGCGAGATCGCCCCCTACTACCACAACCCGGCGCCGGGCGTGGTCTACCTCGGCCTCGAACTGTGAGGCAATCCAGCGACTTGGCCTGCCGGGACGGGCGCCCGGCCGGACGAGCGCCTTGCCTGTGTCAAGCGATTCTGCAACATGTGGGCCGATTGCAAGCTGGGTCCAGACGGACGAGCAGCCGACTTGGTCGCTCCCGGGCCGGACAGTTCCGACCGGGAAGAGCGGGGGACAGGATGATACCGGGTGCGAAGTTTGGCGTGGCCGCCGGGCTCACGGGCCTCGGCCTGCTGGCAGGTGGGATTGCGATGGGGCTGATGGCGCCCGGTCGCGCGACAGCGGCGTCGCCGATCGAGGCGCTGGCGGGCTACTGGAGCGGCACGGGCTCCGTCTCGCTCACCAGCGGCAAGACCGAGCGCGTGAAGTGCGCCGTGACCTACAAGGTCAGCGGCGGCGGCGCGCAGATCAAGCAAAGCATGCGTTGCGCCAGCCAGGACTACACCATCAACTCGGCCGCGGATCTGCGCGTGCACGGCAGCAACGTGACGGGAAGCTGGGAGGAGCGCACCTACTCCGCCACCGGGCAGGTGACCGGCCGCTACTCCGGCAACAATTTCAACCTGAACATCAAGGGCGGCAACTTCACCGCGGCGATGCAGCTCAACACCAGCGACTGCAAGCAGCAGATCAGCATCACGCCGCAGGGGCTGGAGGTGAGCCGCATCACCATCGGCCTCGCCAAGTGCTGAGCGCCGACACGCGCCAGCAGGAATAGCGCGCCGCCGGCGGGCGATGTGGCGCAGCCGACACGTCGTATCTGCCGCAATCGAACAGCCTTCACTTTCAGCGTTGCCGCTCCGGCCAAAAGTTGCATTCTTCCCGCGGATATTTGGGGGAGAGCTGAGGCCAGGGTGCCTGCTCGGCGCGATGGTCTGGCTCAATGAAGAACCGGTCCGGCTCGCCGGGCCGGTTTTTTCGTGCGCGCCCCGCAATTTCGTGGGCGAGCCGAGTGGGTTTCTTGACAGGGGACGCGCCGGAGCGCCTTGTCACGGTCGACGCCTCTTGCCGCCTGCCGGAGAGCCCCGATGACCCTCGCGCTGCCCACCTTCGCCGAGCTACTCGCTGCCCGCGAGCGCATCAAGGCGCTCGCGCTGGTGACGCCGCTGATCGAGCATCCGGCGCTCAACGCGCTGACCGGCGGCCGCATCCTGCTCAAGGCCGAGAACCTGCAGCGGGTCGGTGCCTTCAAGTTCCGCGGCGCCTACAACAAGGTGGCGCAGATCGACAAGGCGGCGTTCCCGGGCGGCGTCGTCGCCTGCTCCTCCGGCAACCACGCGCAGGGCGTGGCCGCCGCGGCGTCGCTGTGCGGCATGCCGTCGGTGATCGTGATGCCGGCGGATTCGCCCGCGATCAAGATCAAGCGTACGCGGGAGTTCGGGGCCGAGGTCGTGCTCTACGACCGCGTGACGGAGGACCGCGACGCGATCGCCCGGCGCATCTGCGCGGAGCGTCAGGCCGCCTACGTGCATCCCTTCGACGACCGCGACGTGATCGCGGGCCAGGGGACGGCGGGGCTCGAGCTCATGGAGCAGGCCAAGGCGCTGGGCCTGGTGCCGGACGTGGTGCTCGTCGGCGTCTCGGGGGGCGGGCTGGCCAGCGGCGTCAGCATCGCGGTGAAGGAGCTGAGCCCCGCGACAGAGGTCTACTGCGTGGAGCCCGCGGGCTTTGACGATTTCGCCCGCTCGCTCTCGGCCGGTGCCCGCCTGCGGAACGCGCAGATGGCCGGCTCGATCTGCGACGCGCTGATGTCGCCGACGCCGGGCGAGATCACGTTCGCGCTGGCGCAGCGCAACTTTGCCGGCGGTGTCTCGGTGACCGACGACGAGGTGCGCACCGCCGTGCGCTTTGCCTTCGAGGAGCTGAAGATGGTGGTGGAGCCGGGGGGCGCGGTGTCGCTCGCGGCGATCCTCGCCGGCAAGGTCGCCGTCAAGGGGCGGGTGGTCGCCGCGCTGATCACGGGCGGCAATGTCGATCCCTCGATGTTCGCCTCCATCATCCAGGCGGGTGCGAAGGCGGCATGACGGGCGGCGAGGCGGCTGCATGCTGCACCGGCGGCCGGGTGCGGCCGTGCCCGGCTGCGGCGGCGCCGGTCCCCGGCTCGGCAGCAGCGCCAGGTCCGATGCGGGCTGATCGATGCTGGCGCAGCTGATCGGCAGCGACGCGGGGCGGAAGGTGCTCGCCGTCTCGCTGATCTTCGCGACCACCTCGGCCGTGGTCGGCGTGCACATGCCCTACCTGCCCGTGTGGTTCGATGCGGTGGGCATGTCGCCCTACCAGATCGGCCTGCTCGGGGCGGCGCCGGTGATCGTGCGCATCTTCACGATTCCCATCGCGGGCTTCCTTGCCGACCGCTGGGGCCGGACGGTGGAGCTCGTGGCGCTGCTGTCCTGGGCCGCTTTCCTGGGCTTTCTGGTGCTGGGCCAGGTGCGCGGCTTTCCCCTCATCCTGCTGCTGATCGTCTACCTCGCCGTCGTGTGGAGCCCGGTGTTCCCGCTGTCGGAGACGGTGGCCATGGGGGTGATCCGCCGGCAGGGGCTCGACTACGGTCGCATGCGGCTGTGGGGCTCGGTGGCCTTCATCCTCACCAACCTTGCCGGCGGGCTGGCCATCGACAGGCTCGGCACGCACACGATCGTGTGGCTGCTGGCGGGCCTCGTCCTGCTCTCGACGCTTGCCGCGCACGTGCTGATGGGCGCCGTCGGCCGCGAGGCGACCGGCACGGCTGGATCTGCCGCCGCGCCGGGGCGGCCGCGGCTGTCGCTGCACGACGTCGCCCAGCTCGCGCGCAGGCCGACGTTCCTGCTGTTCCTGTGCGCAACCGGCGCGGTGCAGTCGGCGCACGCCGTGCTCTACGTGTTCGGCGTGCTGCACTGGCGCAGCATGGGCATCACGGCCGAGATGGCAAGCGCGCTGTGGGCGATCTCGATCATCATGGAGGTGGCGCTGTTCGCCACATCGGCGGCCGTGCTGCGACGCCTGGAGCCGGTGCAGCTCATCGTTCTCGGCTGCGCGGCCTCGGTGGTGCGCTGGCTCGCCATGGGCCTCGATCCGGGGCTCATCGCTCTTGTGCCACTGCAGATGGCGCATGCCCTGACGTTCGGCGCGTCGCACATCGGTGCCATGCACTATATCGTGCGCACTGTGCCTGAGCATCAGCTCGGCACCGCGCAGGCGCTGTACTCGGCCTTTACCGGCGGCATCGCGATGGGAGCGCTGATGCTCGCCATCGGCCCCCTCTACGCAAGCTTCGCCGGACAGGCCTACTGGGCCATGGCGCTGGTGGCGGCATTGGGACTGGCGGCGAGCCTGCGACTTGCGGTTATGGGTACGGATCAATCCAATATCTGATGCGCAATTCCTGCAGTAGATCAAAGCAAGCAATCGATTTTCCGGATAAGATTTGATCCAAATGTTTTTATAAAACATTTGTTTACCACATCGCCGCATCCTTCCGCATGCGCCCTGTCAGGCGTCTTTAAGAATCGCAGTGTAGGGACGCTGCCGAGGACCGAATCGGGGGACTAAATGGACGACCTTGGCGCCGGATTGAAGGCGAGACTCGAGTTCATGGAGATCGACGGGGAGGCCCGCGAGATCCTTCGCGGACTGAAGCCCATCATCGAGAGCGCCATCGGACCGGGCCTGACGGCCTTCTATCAGAAGGTCAAGTCGCGCCCCGAAACCGCCCGGCACTTCTCGAGTGACGCGCACATCTCCCACGCCAAGGGCAAGCAGGAGCAGCACTGGGGCTCCATCGCCGCCGCCAGCTTCGACGAGGACTATGCGCGCCGCGTCACCGCGATCGGCAGCGTGCACGCCAGGCTCGGGCTCGAGCCGCAATGGTATGTCGCCGGCTATGCGCTCGTTGCCGAGCACCTGATCGGCGCGCTGATCCAGGACCGCTTCTCCGGCATGTTCCAGTCGAAGGCGGCCACCAAGGAGGCGGCAAAGGCGCTGAGCGTGCTGGTGAAGGCGGTGCTGCTCGACATCGAGCTGTCGATCTCGACCTACATCGCCGCCGTCGACGGCGAGAGGCGCAAGGCGGAGGCGGCGCGGGCGAAGGCGGAGGCCGAGCAGAAGCTCGCGCTCGATGCTCTGGCGAGCGGCCTCAAGGCGCTGGCTGCCGGAGATCTCACCGCCTGCATCGATCGCGATCTCGCAGAGCAGTTCCTCGACATGAGACAGGATTTCAACGCCACCTCGGCGAAGCTGAACGCGGCGATGGATACGGTGCGCGCGGCCGCCGACATGATCGTGGCGAGCAGCCAGGAGATCTCGGGCGCCTCCGACCACTTCTCCCGCCGCACCGAGCAGCAGGCGGCCAGCCTCGAGGAGACGGCAGCGGCGCTCGACGAGATCACGGCGACCGTGAAGCGCTCGGCCGAAGGGGCGACCCATGCCCAGGACGTGGTCAGCAACGCCAAGCGCGATGCGGAGGACGCCGGCAAGGTGGTGGGGCAGGCCGTGGAGGCCATGGCCAGCATCGAGGCGTCGTCGAACAAGATCAGCAGCATCATCGGCGTGATCGACGAGATCGCCTTCCAGACCAACCTGCTCGCCCTCAACGCCGGTGTGGAAGCCGCGCGTGCAGGTGAAGCCGGCCGCGGGTTTGCGGTGGTGGCCTCTGAAGTCCGCGCGCTCGCCCAGCGCTCGGCCGATGCCGCCAAGGAGATCAAGGGTCTGATCTCGACGTCCTCGACCCAGGTGTCCGAAGGTGTCGAACTTGTCGCTGAAACCGGCAAGGCCCTCGAGCGCATCCTCGCCCAGGTCAACGACATCAACAAGGTGGTCGTGGACATCGCTTCGGGCGCCCAGGAGCAGGCCACAGGCCTCGCGCAGGTCAACTCGGCTATCAACCAGATGGACCAGGCGACGCAGCAAAACGCCGCCATGGTCGAGCAGTCCACTGCAGCCAGCCACTCGCTGGCCCAGGAGGCCAACCAGCTTGCCGACACCATCAACCAGTTCCGCATCGGCG
>JANRIO010000059.1:0-73605 GCA_033764875.1 Hyphomicrobiaceae bacterium
TCGCTCTTCACGCCGCCGAGCCCGTCGGCATAGGTGCCGGTCAGCACCTGCTCCAGCACCGTGACGGGCGCGTTGATGTAGTTCGCCGGCGCTATCGCTTCGGCGATCTGCTTGCGGTTCTCCGCCTTGCTGGCGAAGGCGGTGGCGTCGATGATCGCCTTCAGCAGCGCCGCATAGGAATTCGGCGTTTGCGTCACGAATTCCTTCGAGGCGGCGAAGGCGCAGCAGGGATGGCCGTCCCAGATCTCCTTCGACAGGATGTGGATGAAGCCGACGCCGTCGTAGATCGCGCGCTGGCAGATGTTGTCGGGCGCGAGGAAGCCGTCGATGTTGTCGGCGCGCAAATTGGCGACCATCTCCGGCGGCGGCACCGAGCGCAGCTGCACGTCGGAGTCGGGATCAAGCCCGTGCTCGGCAAGGTAGTAGCGCAGCAGGTAGTTGTGCATCGAGTAGTCGAAGGGAATGGCGAACTTGAAGCCCTTCCACTGCTTGGGGTCGCGCTTGTCCTTGTGCTTGATCGACAAGGTGATGGCCTGGCCGTTGATGTTCTCGATGGCCGGCACGGCGAACGGCACCGCCGTCGAGCCGAGCCCCATGGAGATCGCGATCGGCATCGGCGAGAGCATGTGCGCGGCGTCGTACTCCTTGTTGAGGGTCTTGTCGCGGACGACGGCCCAGCCCGCCGTCTTGACGACCTCGACGTTGAGACCCTGCTTGGAATAGAAGCCCATGGGATGCGCCATGATGATCGGCGTGGCGCAGGTGATGGGGATGAAGCCGACCTTCAGGTCCTTCTTCTCCGGTGTGCCCTGCGCCAGCACCTCGGTGGCGAGCCCGAGGGGGAAGAACTGGGCGATGGCGCCGAGCGCGGTGGTGGCACCGACGGAGCGGAGGAAGGCACGGCGCTCGGCGTCCTTCGGGAACATGGCGCGCACGACTGCCGACTGGACCACGCGGGACAGCCGCGCCTCCTCCGAGGCCGCGGCTTGCGCGTCGTGCTCGGCCTGGGTCCGATGGGTGCCGCAACTGCACCCGGCGGCAAGCTTCTCATCTGCGTCGAAGGGATCCTGAAAGCTCATGTCGCTGCCCTGTGCTGTCCCGAGCCATCGCGCGGCCCGCGCTCGTTGCGCGCTTGAAAACGCGTGCCCAGGGCAAAAAGCAACGCCTGTGCCAAAAGCGTTAGTTATTATTTATCAGTGTCTTGATTGCATCGATCGGACGGAATTGTCTGCGCAGCATTCGGTGCGCGATTAATCCTGGTGCAAGTGCGCGGTCTCTGGGCATTTCCGGCTCGCCCCTTGAAATCGCGTGCGATGAGGGCGATCATGACAAAATACGACAACGGAGGCGCCCTTGAGCGAAACCGAGCCGATATCGTTGAGCGCGTTGCGGCGCGCGCATCCTCCAGGTAACGCTCAGTCCTCTCCGCCCACGGCTTCCGCGCACGCCCCGGTCTTCTTCACGCGGCGCGAGCTCAACACCATCCTCAATCTCTACGGGCACAAGGTCGCCGACGGCGAGTGGCGCGACTACGCCATCGATTTCGGGAAGGAGAAGGCGACCTTCTGCGTGTTCCGCCACACCAGCGAGGTGCCCCTGTACCGGATCGAGAAGTGCCCCAGGCTGGCGCGCAAGCAAGGCGCGTTCTCGGTGGTCACCGCCACCGGGCTGATCCTGCGCCGGGGGCATGAGCTCGCCCGCGTGCTGGAGGTGCTCAACAAGCGCGTCCGGCTGGCCTGCGTGTGAGCGGCCCGTGGAACGATGCATGAGCCCGTCCGCCGTGGCCGTGCCACAATGCGCACGCTCTCTCGCGATTGCTAACGGTCGCGGGTAAGGCTTTGCTCACCAGACGGAATTTCTTTGTCGGACTGGCCGCGGCGGTGGCCGCGGGCGTGTCCTCGGCCAGCTACGCCTTCGGCATCGAGCCGTATCGGCTGCGGGTGACGCGCTATGCCCTCACGCCGCCGCAGTGGGCGGGCGGGCCGTCGCTGCGCGCGGCGCTGATTGCCGATGTGCACGCCTGCGAGCCCTGGATGGGGCTCGACCGCGTCCGGCACATGGTCGAGACGGTCAACGGGCTCGAGCCCGACATCATCCTGCTGCTCGGCGACTACGAGGCCCGGCACCGGTTCGTGAAGGCGGTCATCCCGCCGCGGCTGTGGGCCGGGGCGCTCGCGCGGCTCAAGGCGCCACTCGGCGTGCACGCCATTCTCGGCAATCACGACTGGTGGGACGACCCCGTGGCGCAGATGACGGGGCAAGGTCCCGTCGAGGCGCGCCGGGCGATGGAGGCCGCCGGGCTGCCCGTGTACGAGAATGAGGCGGTCCGCCTCGTGAAGGACGGCCGGCCGTTCTGGCTGCTGGGACTCGGCGACCAGATCGCGCTGCGGCGGGCCGGCAACGGCGTCGCGCGCAGCCGGTTCCTGGGCAAGGACGACCTGCCCGGCACGCTGGCGAAGGTGACGGACGGGGCGCCGGTGCTGCTGATGGCGCACGAGCCCGACATCTTCACCCAGGTGCCGGCGCGCGTCGCGGTCACGTTGAGCGGTCATACGCACGGGGGGCAGATGCGCATTCTCGGCTACTCGCCGGTGGTGCCGTCGCGCTACGGCAACCGCTTCGCCTACGGGCACGTGGTCGAGCGCCGCGAGGGCGATGCGCATCCCCGGCACCTGATCGTGTCGGGTGGGCTCGGCTGCTCGATCATCCCCATGCGCTTCGGCGTGACGCCGGAGGTCGTGCTGCTGGCGCTCGGCGGGCCGGCGGTCTCGAGCTGACGGCTCCCTCGGGGCCGCTGCCCGTCAATCCATCACGCGCTGGGACCAGGTGGCGTGCGCGACGGCCGGCTTCTTGGCCAGCCGCTCCGAGAGCTTGTCGAGCTCGCGCGGCTCCACGGCGGTTGCCGTCAGCGTGGCGATCAGCTCGATGAACTGGTTGCCGCGGTTGTACTCGCGGATGTCGCGGGCGGGATAGTTGATCTCGTCGAGCATATCGCTCAGGTCGTCGCGCAGCTTGTCGGCGTTCTCGGACCGCGCCGTGACGTGGATCTGGTAGCGCGCCTCGCTGGTGCGCTCGTTGAAGGGCAGGCGGTTGATGCCGTTGACGAGGGGCCGCAGGAGCGTGTTGCCGGCGAGCACGAACAGCGTCAGGAGCAAGGCCTCGACCACGAGATCGGCGCCGCTGAGGGCGCCGACGGCGGCCGAGCTCCACAGGGTCGCGGCGGTGTTGAGGCCGCGCACGCTGCCGCCCTCGCGCAGGATGGTGCCGGCGCCGAGGAAGCCGACACCGGAGACCACGTAGGCCGTCACGTGCACGGCGCCGGCGTTGCCGGTGAGGCGGGCGCCAAGATCGACGAACGCGGCGGCGCCCAGCGCCACGAGCACATTGGTGCGCAGGCCGGCGCTGCGATTGCGGAACTGCCGCTCGGCCCCGATCAGCGTGCCGAGCAGGAATGCCGCAAGGAAGCTCACGAGCGAGTTCAAGAGCTCGGGTGGATTGATGTTGGCGATGGCCGACATGGGGGCACCGATCAGAGGACGAAAGGCGGGGTCGGCCCCCAAGTCTCGCACGCCGGCCCGGAATGCAACTCAATCTTCGCGATATCCAATGGCGATCATGCCCCGGGCGCGGTGGGCCGCATGCGGCCGGCGACGGCGCGCACCTTGCCGGGGGCGGCGAACCAGATCGTCACGGCGCTGAACACGCTGAGCGCGATGCACAGCGCGAAGACATGGTCGTAGGTGTGGAAGCGGTCGTGGAGCAGGCCCGCGATCCAGGGGCCAGCGGCGCCGCCAGCAATGGCGATGAACATCAGCGTGCCAAAGATCGTGCCGTAGTGCCGGCCCTGGTAGATCTCGGCGACGATGGGCCCGAACACGGGCGTGATGCCGTAGCCGAGCACGCCCTGGCACAGCACCATCGCAAACAGCAGCGGCAGCGAAGGCCAGTACTGCAGCGCGATCAGGATGGCGTAGGTGATGGCGAAGCCGAGATTGGCGACCGAAAAGATCCACTCGCGGCCGATGCGGTCCGACAGCGTGCCCATGAACACCTGGCCCGGGATGCCGGCGAGGCTGACGAGGCCCAGGGCCCAGGCGGCGAGCGTCGCGTCGTAGCCGATCTCGACGAGATACTTGGTCTGATGCACCTGCACCGCGTACCAGACGAACAGGGTCGAGAAATACCCGGCGGCAAGCCACCAGAAGCGGATGGTGGCGAGGGCGCGGCGCAGCGTCCAATCGGTGGCGGCCCAGGCCTGGTCGACGACGTTGGAGGGCGCGGGGCCCTTCGCCGGATCGGGCGCGCGATCACCATCGGGCTCGAGCCCCATGTCCTCGGGCCGCTTGCGCAGCAGGAGGTTGAGGGGGGCGAGCAGCAGCAGGCTGGTGACGCCCATGGCGACGCAGGCGGTGCGCCATCCCGCGGCATCGATCGTGGTCTGCACCCACGGCAGCAGGATCACCGAGCCGATGCCGACGCCGGCGAAGGCAAGGCTCATGGCGAGGCCGCGCTTGCGCACGAACCAGTTGGGGAGGAACAGGGACTGCCCGGAGTAGCCGAGACAGACGCTGCCGCCGCCGACGAGGACGCCAAGCGTCAGGTAGAGATGCCAGGGCTCGGTGGTGTAGGGCGCCAGCAGCAGGCCGGCGGCGAGCATCACCACGCCGAGCTCGTTGAGCAGCACGGGGCCGTGCCGGTCGACCAGGCGCCCGAGCACCGGGCTCAGCAGCGCCGAGACCAGGAAGCCGAACGAGAAGGCGCCGGCCGTGAGCGCGCGGTCCCAGCCGAACTCGGAGAGCATCGGCGGGAACAGGAGCGAGAAGGCCGTGCGGGCGTTGACGCCGATCGCCATGGAGACGAAGACCACGCCGACGACGACCCAGCCGTAGAAGAAGGGGAGCTTTCGCATGGCCCGATGGGGCGGCCAAACCGGCGGCGAAGTCAACGACGCGCCAGGTAAAGTCTGATTGGCGTGGCAGAGGCACAGCAGTGGGCGGGCTCAGTGCGCGCGCACGATCTCGAGGACGGCCGTGCCATAGCGCTTGAGCTTGCTCTGGCCGACGCCGCTGACCTTCGCAAGTGCGTCAGGCGTGCGCGGCCGCTCCCGGGCGATGGCCGACAGCGTCGCATCGTGGAAGATGACGTAGGGCGGCACATGCTGCTCTGCAGCACGATCGCGGCGCCAGGCGCGCAGGGCCTCGAAGAGCGGGGCGTCGGAGGCCTGGATGCCGAGCCGGTCGCCGGCGTGCTTCTTGCGGCCGCCGCGCCCGCTCTTGCCGTCCTCGCCGCCGCCCTCGGGGGCCTTGCGCACCGCGACGCGGCGCTCGGAGCGGTACACGGCCTTGACCACCTCGGCGTCGCCCAGCGCCAGCAGCGGGCGGCCGTCGTTGGGGTCCTCGCGCAGGAGACCCTCGAACAGGAGCTGGTCGATGAGGCCGCGCCAGGCGACGGCGCTCATGCCGGCGCCGATGCCGTAGGTCGACAGCGAGGTCTCGAAGGCGGAGGCGTCCTTCGACTTGCCAAGCAGGTGGTCGACGACGCGGCCGCGGCCGTAGCGACCGCCCAGGCGGTGCACCGCGGACAGGGCCTTCTGCGCCGCCTCGGTGGCATCCACGCCCTGCGGCGGGCTCAGGCAGAGGTCGCAGACGCCGCACGGCTCGACCTCGGTCTCGCCGAAGTAGCGGCGCACGGCGGCCGGCCTGCAGCCCAGCCCGTCGAGCATGGCGTAGAGCTGGCGCACCTTGCGGGTCTGCACGCCCTTGACGGAACTGTCGACATCGCGGCTCTCGATGCGGCGCAGCGCCCAGGCGAGGTCGGAGGAGGAGTAGAGCGTGATGCCCTCGGCCGGATTGCCATCGCGGCCGGCGCGGCCGATCTCCTGCCAGTAGGCCTCGATGGAGGACGGCGGGTCGGCGTGAATGACGAAGCGCACGTCGGGCTTGTCGACGCCCATGCCGAAGGCGATGGTCGCCACCATGACGGCGGCGTCGGCCTCCAGGAACCTCTCGAGGCGCTCGGTGCGCAGGTCCTTGTCGAGCCCGGCGTGGTAGGCGAGTGCGGGGACGCCCTCGGCGGCGAGCTTGGCGGCGAGCTCGTCGACGCCGTCACGGGAGCCCGCGTAGACGACGCCGGAGCGGCCCTGGCGCTCGGTCACGAGCTCGATGACGCGATTGCGGCCGAGGCCGGATTTGCGCTCGGCGGAGAGGGCAAGCTCGGGCCGCGCGAAGCTGTCCACGAAGTCGCGGGCGCCCTTGAGATACAGCTCGGCGCAGATGTCCTCGCGCGTGCGGGCGTCCGCGGTCGCCGTCACGGCCAGACGCGGGGCGGCCGGAAAGATCTCGGCGAGCCGGCCCAGCGTGCGGTACTCGGGGCGGAAATCGTGGCCCCACTGGCTCACGCAGTGCGCCTCGTCGATGGCGATGAGCGCCAGGGGAAAGCGGGAGAGGCGCTCCAGCATGGCGGGCTGCATCAGGCCCTCGGGCGAGAGGTAGAGCAGGTCGAGGGTGCCGGCCTCGATGCGCGACCAGATGGAGCCGCGCAGCTCGTAGGAGGTGCTGCTGTCGAGCTTCTCCGCCGCCACGCCCGACTGCTGCAGCGCCGCCACCTGGTCCGCCATCAGCGCGATGAGCGGCGAGACGACGATGCCGAGGCCATCCCTGACCAGGGCGGGGATCTGGTAGCAGAGGCTCTTGCCGCCGCCCGTCGGCAGCACGGCGAGGGCGTTGCGGCCGGCGAGCACCTCGCCGATGACGCCGCTCTGGAGGCCGCGGAAGTCGGCATGGCCGAAGGTGCGCCGCAGCACGTCGCGGGCTGCGGCGAGCGGATCGTCGCTGGAATGTTCACGTGCGAGCCCCACGCCCGGCTTATGCATCCGACGCCCGCTCCGGCCAACCCCTCGGGGCCCGTTGTCCCCGCACTTTCACATGCTTAGCGCAGAATTAACCGGGTGGGGCGAGAATTGCAGCCTGGGCCCCGGTCTGGGTGCCGTTTCGAGCTTCCTGGTCGGGGATCGTTGGGTCATGGCGCGTTGGGTGAAAAGCAGCGGGCTCGGCGTGCTCGCGCTCATGAGCCTGCCGGGCGCCGCACGGGCCTGGTTCTGGGACCCGCCGCCGCCGCCGCCGGAGCCGCCGCCGATCCACGTCTACGACTACTCCCGAGGGCCGGTGTGGACGCCGAACGGCTGGGCCTACGTACCCATCGAGGTGCATTTCCCGCGCACGCACCCCACGGTGATCGTGCCACCGCAGGTGGTCGACCTGGAGCGGCCGCCCGCGAAGCCGAAGCGCAAGCGCGCACATTTCGACAACCGGCCGCCGCTGCCGTCGATGAAGGACCTGGCCATGCCGCCGCCGCCCGCGGCGCGGCGCAAGGGGCCGTTCAAGTAGCCCGCCCAAAGGCGGCCTGCGCCACGCTGCCCGCAGGTGCATAGCAGAATTGAGCCCGCGGGCGTCGCCCGGATCGTAAGCTTCCTTATAATAAGCCTCATGAAGGTTCGTGACATCAGACGGGAGATCCTGTTCGAGCTGTCGGATGCGGCGCGCGCCATGCGCACGCACTTCGACCAGCGCGCGCGCCAGCACGGCATGACGCGGGCGCAATGGGCCGTGCTCTCCCGCCTGCAGCGGCAGGAAGGGGCGACGCAGGCCGAGCTCGCCGACATCCTTGAGATGCAGCCGATCTCGCTCGGGCGCCTCGTCGACCGGCTGTGCGCGCAGGACCTCGTCGAGCGGCGCGCGCACGCGCGCGACCGGCGGGTCAACCTGCTGCACCTGACGGACCGGGGGCGGGACCTGCTCGAGCGCCTCGCCCCGCTCGGCCGGGAGATCGCCGGAGAGATCCTCGAGGGGCTCAGCGATGCGCAGACGCTGGATCTCCTGCACAAGCTCCTACTCCTGAAGCGCAACATCAAGAGCGCCAGCGCAAAGCACGCGGCGCTCGGCAACGGGCAGGACATCGCCGAAGGTGGTCGGGATGCAGAAGCACGTTGACGGCGGACCGGGGGGCGCCCGCGCGGTGAGCAGCCTCGATACGGTGCGGCACATTGCGCGCCGGGTGCTGGTGCGGGCGACGCAGCTGTCGCTGCGGGCGATGCTGCTGCTGGTGATCCCCATCGCCCTCGTGCTGGTCGGCTCGATGGTCTATCTGCTCGGCGGGCGCTACGTGTCGACCGACAACGCCTACGTGGGGGCGCAGCGGGTGCTGATCACGCCGGAGGTGTCCGGCAAGGTGATCAGCATCGCCGTGGTCGAGGGCCAGCTCCTGAAGCCGGGCGATGTGCTGTTTGCCATCGACCCCGTGCCGTACGAGTTCGCCCGGAGCGAGGCCCGGGCAAGGCTCGACCGCGTGCGCACGGACTTCGAGACGCTGAAGGCCAACCTTGCCACGCTCGGCAAGCGCATCGCGCTGGCGCGTGAAAGCGTCGCGGCCAACCAGGCCGAGTACAACCGCAAATCGGAGCTGCTCGGCAACCGCATCAGCACGCCGTCGGATCTCGACCGCTCGCGCATGCAGCTTGTATCGGCAAAGGCGCAGCTCGAGGAGCTCGAGGGCCAGGAGACGAGCATCCGCACGCAGCTTCTCGGCAACCCGGACCTGCCGATCGAGCGCTACCCGCAATTCATCGAGGCGACAACGGCGCTCGACCGCGCCAACCGCGACCTCGCCAACACGGTGCTGAAGGCGCCGCTCGCGGGCACCGCGACGCAGGTGGTGAGCATCCAGATGGGCCGCTATCTGACGGCCGGCACGCCGGTGTTCAGCGTGATCAGCACCGAGGCCGTCTGGATCGACGCCAACCCGAAGGAGACCGATCTCACCCACGTGCGGCCCGGGCAGACGGTGAGCATCCTCGTCGATGCCTACCCGTCGAAGGCCTGGCAGGGCCGGGTGGCGGCGATCAGCCCCGGCACGGGCGCGCAGTTCGCGATCCTGCCGCCGCAGAATGCGGCCGGCAACTGGATCAAGATCGTGCAGCGGGTGCCGATCCGGGTCGAGTTCCTGCCGGGCCAGGACCTGCGCAGGCTCAGGGCCGGCATGAGCGCCAACATCGAGATCGATACGGGCCGGCGCGGGCGCATCGCCTCGCTGTTCGGCGCCAGCGCGGTCGCCGAGGATCCCGAGCCGTGATCGCCTACGCAGACCGGGGTCTGACGCCCGCCGTGCAGCGCGGCCTGATCACCATCTGCGTGATGATGGCGACGATCATGCAGGCGCTCGACATGACCATCGCCAATGTGGCGCTGCCCTACATGCAGGGGAGCCTGTCGGCGACGCTCGACCAGGTGAGCTGGGTGCTCACGTCCTACATCGTCGCGGCGGCGATCATGACGGCGCCGGTCGGCTGGCTCGCGACGCGCTTCGGCGTCAGCCGCGTGCTCGTGACGTGCGCGATCGGTTTCACGGCGGCCTCGATGCTGTGCGGCGTGGCGCAGAGCGTCGAGCAGATCGTGCTCTACCGGGTGCTGCAGGGCATGTTCGGCGCGGCGCTGGTGCCGCTGTCGCAGTCGGTGATGCTGACGATCTTTCCGCCAGAGAAGCGCGCGTGGGCGATGTCGCTGTGGGGCATGGGCGTGATGATCGGCCCGATCATGGGGCCGGCGCTCGGCGGCTGGCTGACCGAGAACTACTCGTGGCGGTGGGTGTTCTACATCAACCTGCCGTTCGGCATCGCGACCGTCGTCGGTCTCATGGCGCTGATGCGGGACCAGCCCTCCGAGCGCAGGCCGCCCTTCGACTGGATGGGCTTTGTGACATTGTCGGTGGCCATCGGCGCGCTGCAGCTGATGCTCGACCGGGGCGAGCAGCTCGGCTGGTTCGATTCCAGCGAGATCGTGGTCGAAGGGCTGATCGCGCTGTTCGCCGGCTACCTGTTCGTCGCGCACACGCTGACCTCGTCGCAGCCGTTCGTGCAGATCGAGATCTTCAAGGACCGCAACTTCCTGATCGGCCTCTGCTACATGTTCCTCGCCGGCATCCTGCTGCTCGCATCGGCGGCGCTGCTCGCCACCTACCTGCAGGGCATCATGGGCTTTCCGATCGTGGACGCGGGCTACATCCTTGGCTCGCGCGGCGTCGGCATGGCGGCAGCGATGCTGCTGGCGGGGCGCCTGATGGGCGCGCTCGGGGCGCAGGCGCTGCTGCTCGCCGGGCTCGCCCTGTCGGCTGCCGGGCTCTACGAGAGCATCTACTTCTCGCCGGACACGACGGTGTCACATCTGGTCTGGGTCGGCATCGTGCAGGGCGTCGGTCTCGGCTTCATGTTCGTGCCGCTGAACACCGTCGCGCTTGCCTCGCTGCCGCCGGCCTACCGCACGGACGGCACCGTCATGTGGACGCTGATCCGCAACCTCGGCAGCTCGATCGGGGTGTCGGTGGTCATCGCCAACCTGACCAACACCACGGTGCTGATGCGGGCGCGGCTGGTCGAGAGCGTGACGGATTTCAACGCCGGGCTCGCCGATTCCATGGCGCAGCAGATCAATCCGGCGACCGAGACGGGGCGGGCGCTGCTCGAGAGCATCGTCAACCAGCAGGCCTCGATCATGGCCTATGCGAACGACTTCAAGCTGATGTTCGTGATGTGCCTCGTGGCGATGCCGTTCGTGTTCCTGATCAGGACACCACCGGTCGCGCGCAGCGCGAGCCCTTCGCCCGCCGCTGCGGACGTGCACTGAGGGCAGTGCGGATGGAGATCGACCTCAAAGATGGTCGAGCATGGCGGCGCCGATGATGGGCCCGCCGTGGCCCTCCTGAAGCAGGACGGCGGCCCGGTCGCTGTCGGGGCCGACGATCTCGGAGCGGTCGAACTGGGCGGTGAGAGCCTTGCCGCTCCAGATGCCAACGGGCGTGATCTCGCGTACGACGTTGTGGTAGGTCAGCGTCCTGCCGCTGTTCTCGCCGCGCGCGATCGGCACCGTAACGGTCTTGGAGAGGATGGCGAGCCAGAGGGTGCCCTCGTGCTTGGCTTCGCCGGCAGGGGCCGCGGCGGCCTCGATGGTGAGCTTGCCGGCCTGCTCCGTGACGCGGATCGGCACCTGCACGGGGCCGGCGGCGTCGATCTTGCGTTTCAGCAGCGTCTCATCGGCGCCGTTGAGGTGCACGCGCCCGTTGATGACGGCCTGCGGCGTGTAGATCATGTCGCGGAAGACCTTGGCATAGGCCTTCTGCCGCTTGGAGAACTTCGGGCTCGACAGGGTGTCCTTCCAGCCGAGATAGTCCCAGGTGTCGGTCGGGAAGGTGATGGCGATGACATCCTTGCGCTCGGCGGCAATACGGCCGAGGAGGGCGTCGGCGGCCGGGCACGAGGAGCAGCCCTGGCTCGTGAACAGCTCGACAACGGCCTTCGGGGTGGTCGTGCTGCCACCGGGGAGGCCCTGAGCACTGGCCGTCGCAGCGAGCGAAGCCAGCGCGGTGGCAGCGGCTGCAAGCGCATTCAGGCTCAGCAAAGACATGGCAGCGGCGGTCCTCGTGGCGATCGGGGCCTATTGCCCAGGGATGTTCCGCTTCGGAATATGGGTTGTCGTGCGTTCAATAGGAACTCACGAATGGGTTATGGCCCATTCAGTGGACCGCCAGCCTTAACGAAGGGTGCGCGCGGCCGTGGGTGCATCGCAAAATGGCCCAGGTTTCGCGGGCTTCCCGGCGCCCGTAGCAAGGCGCCGGGATCTCGACGCGCCAGCTCAGGCGGCCGCGAGATTGCGCAGCACGAAGGGCAGGATGCCGCCGTGCCGGTAGTAGCTCATCTCCTCCTCGGTATCGATCCGACAGAGGACTTGGATGTCCTGTGACTTGCCGCCCGAGACAATGTTGACGGTCACCTTCTGGCGCGGCTTCAGGGTCTCGAGACCCTTGATGGTGACGATCTCGGTGCCGTCCAGACCCAGCGTCTGCCAGGATTGGCCGTTCTCGAACACGAGCGGCAGGATTCCCATGCCGACCAGGTTCGAGCGGTGGATGCGCTCGAAGGACTGGGCGATGACGGCGCGGATGCCGAGCAGGCGCGTGCCCTTGGCCGCCCAGTCGCGGCTGGAGCCGGTGCCATACTCCTTGCCGGCGAAGACGACCAGCGGCACGCCCTCGGACTTGTAGCGCATGGCCGCATCGTGGATCGACAGCGGGTCGCCGGACGGCTGGTGGATGGTGTTGCCGCCCTCCTTGCCGCCCAGCATCATGTTCTTGATGCGCACGTTGGCGAAGGTGCCGCGCATCATGACGTTGTGGTTGCCGCGGCGGGCGCCGTAGCTGTTGAAGTCGGCGGGGCGCACCTGGTGCTCGATCAGATAGACGCCCGCGGGGCCGTCCTTCTTGATGGAGCCGGCCGGCGAGATGTGATCCGTCGTGATGCTGTCCTGGAACAGGCCCAGCACGCGCGCGGAGACGATGTCGGTGACCGGCTGCGGCTTGATGGTGAGGCCCTCGAAGTAGGGCGGGTTCTGCACGTAGGTGGAGCCCGAGTTCCACTTGTAGGTGAGGGTGGGCTTGGCCTTGCCCATGGCCTGCCAGCGCGCATCGCCCTTGAACACCTCGCCGTAGCGCTGGTCGAACATCTCAGGGGTGACGCAGGTGCGGATGATCTCGGCGATCTCGGCCGAGCTCGGCCAGATGTCCTTGAGGAAGACCGGGTTGCCGTCGCTGCCGGTGCCGAGCGGCTCGGTGGCGAGATCGACGTTGAGAGAGCCGGCGATGGCGTAGGCCACGACCAGCGGCGGCGAGGCGAGATAGTTCGCCTTCACGTCGGCGTTGACGCGGCCTTCGAAGTTGCGGTTGCCCGAGAGCACGGCCGAGACCACGAGGTCGCCCTTGCGGGTGGCATCCGCGATGTTGTCGGGCAGCGGGCCGGAGTTGCCGATGCAGGTGGTGCAGCCGTAGCCCGCGAGGTTGAAGCCCAGGGCGTCGAGATCGGCTTGCAGGCCGGCCTTGTTCAGGTAGTCGGTCACGACCTGGGAGCCGGGCGCCAGCGATGTCTTAACCCACGGCTTCGACTTGAGACCCTTCTTGAGCGCGTTGCGGGCGACGAGACCGGCTGCGACGAGCACCGACGGGTTCGAGGTGTTGGTGCACGAGGTGATGGCGGCGATGACGACGTCGCCGTGGCCGAGGCTGTAGTCGGCGCCCTCGACCTTCACCTGCGCCTTCGGGTCGGCGCCCTTGACGATGTCGGGCAGCACCTTCTGGAAGTCGGCCTTCACGTTCTTGAGGGCAACGCGGTCCTGCGGCCGCTTGGGGCCAGCCATGGAGGGCTCGACGGTGGACAGATCGAGCTCCAGAACGTCGGTATAGACCGGGGCCTCGTCGCCAACCCGCCACATGCCCTGCGCCTTGCAGTAGGCCTCGACCAGCGCGACGCGGTCCTTGGAGCGGCCGGTGGCGGCGAGGAACTTGATGGTGTCGGCGTCGACGGGGAAGAAGCCGCAAGTGGCGCCGTACTCGGGCGCCATGTTGGCAATCGTCGCGCGATCCTCCACGGAGAGGTGATCGAGACCGGCGCCGAAGTACTCGACGAACTTCTCGACGACGCCGCGCTTGCGCAGCATCTGGGTGCAGGTGAGCACGAGGTCGGTCGCGGTCACGCCCTCGGGCAGCCTGCCCTTGAGGCGGAAGCCGATGACCTCGGGGATGACCATGGCAACGGGCTGGCCGAGCATCGCCGCCTCGGCCTCGATGCCGCCGACGCCCCAGCCGAGGACGCCCAGCGCGTTGACCATGGTGGTGTGGCTGTCGGTGCCGACGCAGGTGTCGGGGAAGGCCTGCTCGACGCCGCCCGCCGACTTGGTCCACACCGACTGGGCGAGATACTCGAGGTTGACCTGGTGGCAGATGCCGGTGCCGGGCGGCACGACGCGGAAGTTGTTGAAGGCGCCGGCGCCCCAGCGCAGGAACTCGTAGCGCTCCTTGTTGCGCTCGTACTCGAGCTCGACGTTCTTCTCGAAGGCCTGGGCCGTGCCGAAGTAGTCGATCATCACCGAGTGGTCGATGACGAGATCGACCGGGACGAGCGGGTTGATCTTGGAGGGGTCGCCGCCGAGGTTGCTCATGGCGTCACGCATGGCGGCGAGATCGACGACGGCGGGGACGCCGGTGAAGTCCTGCATCAGCACGCGGGCCGGGCGATAGGCGATCTCGCGCGTGGAGGTCTTGGTCTGCAGCCATTCGACGATCGCCTTGACGTCGTCGGCGGTGACCGAGCGGCCATCCTCGAAGCGCAGGAGATTCTCGACCAGCACCTTGAGCGAGAACGGCAATCTGGAAAGCCCGGGCAGTCCGTTCTTCTCGGCGTCGGGAAGCGAGAAGTACTCGTACTTCTTGGAGCCGACGGTGAGGGTCTTGCGGCTCTTGAAGCTGTCGAGAGAGACTGCCGTGGCGCTCATGGGGGGATCTCCTGAAACGAGGGGGCGCCGCCCGCACACACGTTTCGGACTGGCCTCGCAGCAGAGCGGCCCCTTATAAGACCGCTTCTAATATGCGTTCGGGGCCTGGGGAAGCATGAAGTTAGTCGCAGAAGGCTTGGGCCTCGCGCGCGGGGCGCGCGTGCTGGCGTCGGGCCTGTCGTTCGCCGTCGAGGCGGGTACGGCGCTGCTCGTGACCGGCCCCAATGGCGCTGGAAAAACAACGCTCTTGCGCGCGATCGCCGGGCTGCTGCCGCTTGCTGGCGGCGCCGTGCGCCTCGACGGTGCCGATCCCGAGCGCAGCGTGGCGGACGAAAGCCACTATTTCGGGCACCTCAACGCGGTGAAGAGCGCGCTGACGGTGGAGGAGAACGCGCGCTTCTGGTGCCGGTACCTCGGCGGCGCGGGCGCACGCATCGTGCCGGCGCTCGAGCATTTCGGCCTGCTGCCGCTGCGCGACATCCCGGCGGCGTATCTGTCCGCGGGACAGAAGCGCCGGCTCGGGCTATGCCGGCTTCTGCTTGCGGAGCGGACGGTGTGGCTCCTCGACGAGCCGGCGACGTCGCTCGATGTCGCCTCGCAAGGTGTGCTGGCCGGGGCGGTCAACGCGCATCTGGGCGGCGGCGGCATCGTGCTGGCGGCCACGCACGCGCCGCTCGGCATCGCACCGGCGCGGGAGCTGGCCCTCGGCGGGGCGAGGGCGCCGGCATGAGCGCCTTCGGCGAGCTGCTGAAACGGGACGTGCTGATCACGTGGCGGGAGGGCGGTGCCGTCGGAACGGCGCTCGGCTTCTACGTGATGGTGATCACGCTGCTGCCGCTCGGCATCGGGCCCGACCTCAACCTGCTGCAACGGATCGCGCCGGGGCTGATCTGGGTGGCGCTGCTGCTGGCAGCGCTGCTGTCGCTCGGCCGGCTGTTCGAGATCGATCTCGAGGACGGCTCGCTCGACGTGCTGATCACGTCACGCCTGCCGCTGGAGGCGGTGGCGGTCGCCAAGTGCCTGGCGCACTGGCTCGGCACGGCGCTGCCGCTGGTGCTGCTGAGCCCGGTGCTGGGGCTGCTGCTCAACCTGCCGCTCGAGGCCTACGGGCCGCTGCTGCTGTCGATGCTGACGGGCACGCCGGCCGTCAGCTTCATCGGCGGCATCGGGGCGGCGCTGACCCTGCGCGCGCGGCGCGGCGGGGTGCTGCTGGCCCTGTTGATGCTGCCGTTGTTCGTGCCGACGCTCATCTTCGGCATCGAGACCGTCGCCGGGGCCGTCGTGGAGTCCGGAGCGTTCTGGCCGTCTCTCATGATTCTGTGTGCGATATCATTGGCTTCCGTGGTCCTGGCGCCGCTGGCCATCGCCGCGGCACTGCGGCTTCAGGTGCAGTAGCCGGCTGCTCCAGGCATTTGCGATTTCCGCGCGCCCGGCGTAGATGATCGGGTATGCAGCAGACCCAATCCCTCACCCAGCGGCTCGCCAATCCAACGCGCTTCATGGCGTTGTCGGGCGCCGTGCTGCCGTGGGTGACGGGCGCCGCCGTATTGATCGTTGCGGTCGGTCTCGTGATGGGCTTTGCGTCGCCCGTCGACTACCAGCAGGGCCATACGGCCAAGATCATGTACGTCCACGTGCCGGCGGCGTGGCTGTCGATGGCGGGCTACAGCCTTATCGCGGTCTCGAGCTTCGGCCTCCTCGTGTTCCGGCACCCGCTGGCGGATGTCTCGGCCAAGGCGGCCGCGCCCATCGGCGCCGCCTTCACGCTGCTGTGCCTCGTCACCGGCTCGCTGTGGGGCAAGCCGATGTGGGGCGCGTTCTGGGTGTGGGACCCGCGGCTGACGTCGGTCCTGATCCTGTTCTTCCTCTATGTCGGGCTGATCGCGCTGCGCTCGGCGGTCGAGGACGAGGCGCTGGCGGCAAAGCTGACTGCCATCCTGGCGCTGACCGGCATCGTGATCCTGCCGGTGATCAAGTTCTCGGTGGAGTGGAACAGCCTGCACCAGCCGGCGAGCGTGATGCGGCTCGGGGCGCCGAAGATCCACCCTTCGCTGCTGTGGCCGCTGCTGGTGATGGCGGTCGGCATGACGCTGGCTTTCGTTGCCATGCACGTGAAGGGCATGCGCAACGAGATCCTGCGCCGGCGCGTCAGGGCGCTGCGCACAGCCGAGGTGCAAATGGCGGCGGGGCTCGGCGCGCCGCAACCGGCGGAGTAGGGGCATGGATCTCGGTCCGCACGCGGCCTACATCTTGGCGTCGTACGCGGCGGCGGCGCTCGTCGTCCTTCTGCTCGCGGCGTGGCTGATGCTCGACGGACGCCGGCAGCAGCGGCTGATCGCCGAGCTCGAGGCGCGCGGCGTGCGCAGGCGCTCCGACTGATCCCAGGCAAACCCATGCAAACAGGCACTCCCGGCGATCAGGTGGCGGCGCCCGCGGCACGGCGCGGCATCGGCGGGCGCCTGGCGCTGCCGCTCGTGATCTTCTCCCTGCTGGCGGCGCTGTTCGCCTTCGCGCTTTCGGGCGGGGATCCGTCCAAGCTGCCCTCGGCGCTTATCGGCAAGCCGGTGCCCGCCTTTGCCTTTGCCGCCGTCGAAGGGCTGACGGACGGCACCACGCCGATCAAGGGCTTCTCGGCGGCGGACCTGGCGCAAGGGCGCGTGTCGGTGGTGAACTTCTGGGCGTCGTGGTGCGCCCCGTGCGTGCAGGAGCATCCGCTCCTGGTGGCGCTGCAGGTGCGCACGGGCGTGAGGATCTACGGGGTCAACTACAAGGACCAGCCGGCAGCGGCGCGTCGCTTCCTCGGGCGCTACGGCAACCCCTATGCGGCCGTGGGCGTGGATCCGAGCGGGCGCGGCGCCATCGAGTGGGGCGTGTACGGCATGCCCGAGACGTTCGTCATCAACGGCCGCGGCGAGATCGCCTACAAGCACGTCGGGCCGATCAGCGCCGAGACCCTCGAGAGCCGGATCATTCCGGCCGTGCAGGCTGCGGCAAAAGCCGGCTCGTGAGGCGGAGAAGCAGTCAGCCGGCGGTCGCTGCCGGGTCATCCAGCTCGCCATGGGCAGCCGGGCCGTGCCTGCGCGTGTTTGCTGGCCTATGGTCGAGGGGGCGGCCGCCGTGACGTCGCCTGCGTCATCATAGGACGGGCCAGACAGGATGAGCCACAACGCGGCTCGGCAATGCAGCCCCGCGACCCGGAGAAAAGCCCATGCAGTTTCACATGATCGCCGGCGGCCCCAAGCCCGTCGCCCCCTTCAGCCACGCGGTCGAGAGCGACGGCTTCATCTTCGTCACCGGCCAGATGCCCGATACGCCCGAGGCGCCAGGCGTGCTGCCCGAGGGCATCGAGGCCCAGACCCGCGCCGTGATGGGCAACCTGCAGCTCGTGCTTCAGGGCCTGGGCGTCGGCCTCGAGCACGTGGTCATGGCACGCGTCTACCTGACGCGGTTCAAGGAGGATTACGCCGGCATGAACGAGACCTACCGCCAGTTCTTTGCGCCGGGCCGCCTGCCGGCACGCACCTGCGTCGGCGTGACGGGTCTCGCCTACGACGCGCTCGTGGAGATCGATCTCATCGTCCGGCGCGGCGGTTGAGGCTTACGCCTAGCTGCCCTGGCCGGCGGGCGCGGGCGGCTTCTCGGCGTCCTTGCCGTCCACCGGCTCGGTCTTCTCGCGCGCCTTGGCCCGGACCTCGACGATGTGCCTGATGGCGGTCTCGCGCGCCTTGGCCTTGACTTCGTCGCCGAATGCGAACGCGCGTTCCGCGCCGTAGAACTGCGCCAGCCGGTCACGCGTGCGCTGATACTCGACCGAGCACATGCCCGTGGCGGTCGCGGCCAGCAGCCGGGGATCCTCGGCCTGGAACGCCACCTTGGCCGCGTTGCGCACGGCGCAGCTCATGTAGTCCTGAAGCGCGGGGCGCACCGGCTCCCAGATGGCAGCCATCTGCTGCTCTTCCTCCTCCCGCGCCTTCTTGGCGGCAGCCGGCTCCGCAGCCGCGCCCGGCTCGGCCAGCGAGCCGGTGACGAGCTCGCCCTGCGGCTGCGCGCAGCCGGCAAGGAGCAGGACAATGAGGAATCCAAATCGCATGAATCCAGATGGCGTACACACCGGCCGGTTGCCTAGGACCGGACGGCCCGCGTCCACAGCCGCGTAGGCTTTTCCCCAGACAATTGCGTGGCGCAGGCAGCCCGGCGCGCCGCGTCCGGACGGATGGGGCGCGCCAATGCCGGCAGGCCGCGCAGTGTGGGCCGCGTTCGCCTTCCGCGAGCCGCAAGCCGCGGCGGGCTCATCCCGTCAGCCGCGAAGGCTCCTGCTGCCTGCCGGCCGCGAGGTCGAACAGCAGGCCCTTGACCCGCGCCGCATCGCCTTGCGCGATGGCCTTCTTCAACAGCTCGATGGCGGGCCACAGCTGCGCGCCCGGCAGGACGGGCTCCTCGATGCACTGGATGCGCGGATGCTGCGTCGTCGAGATCCGGTCCGAGATGTAGAGCTCCTCGGCCAGCTTCTCGCCGGGGCGCAGTCCCGTGAACTTGATCTCGATCTGTCCGTCGGGGTTGCCGGCGTCCTTCAGTTGCAGGCCGCTCAGCCGGATCATCATCCGGGCGAGGTCCGCGATCCGCACCGGCTCGCCCATGTCGAGCGCGAACACCTCGCCGCCGGCCGCCATGGCGCCCGCCTGGATCACCAGCTCCGCCGCCTCCGGGATCGAGATGAAGAAGCGGACGGCATCGGGATGCGTGACGGTGAGCGGCCCTCCGGTCTCGATCTGCTTGCGGAACAGCGGCACCACCGAGCCCGAGCTGTCGAGCACGTTGCCGAAGCGCACGATCGAGAACGTGGTGCTGGTCCGCTCCAGCGCCAGCGCCTGCAGCATCAGCTCGGCGACCCGCTTGCTGGCGCCCATCACGCTCGAGGGGCGCACCGCTTTGTCGGTCGAGATCAGGACGAACTTCGCCACGCCCGCCGCCGCTGCGGCGCGGGCGGCCACCTCCGTGCCGATCACGTTGTTGAGCGCGCCGGCGATGATGTTGCGCTCCACGATCGGCAGATGCTTGTAGGCGGCCGCATGGAACAGCGACTGCACCCCCCAGTCCGCGATCGTCTTGCGCATCAGCCGGTCGTCGAGCACCGAGCCGAGCACCGATACGATCTGCGGTGCCGCGTCCCCGCCGCGCTGGCGCAGGATCGCTGCCACCTGGCTCTCGATCTCGTAGAGGGCGCTCTCGCTGGCCTCGAGCAGCACCACGCGCTGCGGGTGCCGCTTCAGGATCTGCCGCACGATCTCCGAGCCGATCGATCCGCCGGCCCCCGTCACCAGGATGCTCTTGCCGTCGACGGTCTCCTCCATCAGCGCCGGATCCGGCGGCACCGGTGCGCGTCCGAGCAGGTCGGTCGCCTCCACGCGGCGCAGGTCGCTCACCTGCATGCGGCCCGCGATGATGTCCTCGGTCTGCGGCACCACCCGCACGTCGACGGGCAAGCCGTTGAGGAAGTTGAGCACCTCCAGGCGCTCGCTGCGCGTGGCCTGCTGCGTCGCGAGCAGCACCTGCGACACCCCGAGATCCTTGATCAGCTCCGCAAGCTTCGCCGGCGGATGCACGCGGATGCCCGACACCAGCCGGCGCCACAGCGTCGGGTCGGGATCGATGATGCCGACCACCTCCATGTCCCGCGTCCGCCGCACCGCCTCGATGAGCTGCACCGCGGCCTTCCCGGCGCCGTAGATGACGACGCTGCGGATATCGAGCGGCGAGGCTTGTGGCGGCAGCACGCCGCCCGAGCGCACGATCAGCCGGCCGATCAGGCGCCGTACACCCGACACGAGCAGGAAGCCGATGATGGGGAAGGTCACGAGCACCGTGCGCGGCACGCCCTCCGTCCCCAGCATGAACTGGCCGAGCCCGAGGCACAGCGAGGCGCCGATGATCGAGACGGCGATCAGCTTGTCGCCCGTCGCGTTGAAGTGCCGTGTCACGTGCCGGTAGAGCCCGGCCCAGAAGAACAGTGCCACCGCGATCATCGGCACGGCGAGCTGCAGGAACGCGATGCTGCGGCGTGCCGGCACGTACAGCTCGCCGTAGCGCAGCGTCATGGCGAGCCACAGCGCCAGCGAAAGCAACGCCAGGTCGCACGCGATCAGCAGCGCCCGCTTCTGGTAGCGGCTCAGGCTTTTGGCCAGGGCTTGGAAGGTTGGCTCGAGGATCTTCATGTCGGGCTTGGGATGTCGCTTGGGCGCACCTTAGGCTGCGGCTCTATCCGGATCGACAAGACGTTGCGCCTCGTGCACGGAATTCGCAGGGACCGGCAAGGCTGGTGCCGCCTCGTCATGGCGCCTTCCTCGTGCGCGTCAGCTTTTCCGCAACCACCAGTCGTGCCGTCAGGACCACCACCGCCAGCGCGCTCAGGTACCAGGCTGCCCACAGGCTGAAACCGGTCGCGATGAAGAGCGTGAGGCAAGCGAACGCGCCGCACAGCCCAGGTCGCAGGCTTTCGTCCGTGTGCCGGATGCCGTGGATCGCCAACAGCCCGATGCCGAGCATCAGCAAGGCCCCGACCGCTCCGGTCTCGAACCACACCTGCAGGTAGGCGTTGTGCGCGTGCCAGTTGAGGTACGCCGAGGGGCTGATCTCGTTGAGCGCCGCCTCGCGTGCCGCGTCCCGCAGCGGCATGCCGCGCGCCGAGGCGACGCCCGCGCCGAGCACCGGTGCCTGCCAGTACCATTCGCTCGTGGCGGCCCAGATCAGGATGCGGTGCCGGCCGCTCGCGGCGATCCAGGGCCACGTGTAGGCGCCGAGCCTGTCGAGCAGATGCGCGATCGGCACGGCCGTCGCACACAGCGCCACCCATAGCGCCGTCGTGCCGGCAATGACGAGCCGCGGCACGTAGCAGGCCGCGACCGTCGCCGCGAGCCCCGCCAGGAAGCCGATCTTGGCCGTCGCCGACGGCGATAGCATCACCGACACGCCCGCGAGCAGCACGAGGCACCCCGCCTGCAGGCGTCGCATGGTGCCTTCGCCCTGGCCGATCAACGCCGCTGCGCCGATCCATACCATCAGCACCACGACGCCGAGGTTGCGCGTCATGCCTGTGTTGTGCGGCGCCTCCCATGTCCCGGCGTCGACACGCAGGGCCGTGACGTTCAAGGCGGCGAGCAGGCGCGCGAGCGCCCTTTGCCCCGACAGGTGCGTGACGTACTCGAAGCACAGCGCCGCCAGCCCCAGCACGAGACCGATCACCAGCCCGCGCACCAGGGCCGCCAGGTGCCGAGGGCGCATCAGCGCGAAGGCCACGGCTCCCACATGCAGCGCTGCCGTGGCAAGCAGCGCCACGGCAACCGCCATGGCGGCGCTCCTCGGCGCCAGCGACCACGTCGCGTTGATCGCCAGATAGCCGCTGGCGACGAGCAGCAGCACGGTGTCCCGGCGCGGCACCAGCAACCGCTCACGCAGCAGCCGCCTGTCCGCGAGCGCCAGCGGCATCACCATCGAGCCGGCGAGAACGACCGGGCCGAGCAGCGGCACCAGGAGCAGCGCGGCCGTGCCCAGCGCCGACCACGCCACGAGCATGCGCTCCACACCGGGGGAGTGTGCGTCGCTGTGCGCCGTCTGGATCATGCCTGCCGGGCTTTCGCTTGCTGCAGCCAGGCAAGCCAGGCGAACAGGACCGCGAGCACCAGCAGCGCCGCCATGCCGGCGGCGACGGCATCGCGCAGCGACACGAGCGCCAGCAGAACGAGAGCCACGTTGGCCGCGATGACGCCGGTCACGACCGTGCCGTGGCTGCCGCAGCCCAGGGCCGCGAGCTGGTAGAAGTGCTCGCGATGCGCCTCGTAGGGCAGCTTCCCGCGAGCCAGCCGCGACACCAGCGTCGAGGTCGCGTCCGCCACGAAATAGGCCGGCAGGATCAGCGCTGCGGCGAGGTGGCCGGCCAGGGCCAGGTCGAGCATCAGCCAGCCGGTCAGATAGCCGAGCGGCAGCGAGCCTGCGTCTCCCATCATCACGCGGCCCGGGGCCCAGTTCCAGACGAGATAGCCGACCATCGCCCCGGCGATGAGCACGCCGAGCGGCGCTCCAATCGCGGCGACGCCCGCCACCAGCACATAGCCGGCCCCGAGCATGGCCGCCTCGCTTCCGGCCAGCCCGTCGATGCCGTCCATGAAGTTGAACAGGTTGACGAACCACACCCAGGCCAGGATCTCGAGCCCCCTCTCGACGGCGAGCGGCAGCGCCGGCCACACCCGCGCCTCGGCGGGCAGCACGGCCACCACCGCGACCACCGCCAAGATCTGCGCGAGCAGCCGCAGCCGCACGGGAAGGCCGCGCATGTCGTCGGCCCAGCCCAAGGCGCTCAGCCCCAGCGCACCGGCGGCCACCCACGCCGCAGTCTGCGGCACCGTCCCGATCAGCCACAGCCAGCCGAGCACGGCCACCGGCACGGCGACGATGCCGGCCCCGGCCGGCTTCGGCCGCGCGTGCATGCTGCGCGCGTTCGGAGCGTCGAGCCGGCCGTAGCGGCGCATCGCCGCCACGTAGGCGCCGACGAGGGCCCACACCAGAGCGGCCGCGAAGGCTGCAAGCCAAAGCATCAAGGCGTGATCCCTCGCTTGAGGCGGATACGGTGGACAGAGGCGGCAGGAAACGAAGCCACGCAGGCTCATGCACAAGAATGCCTGAGCCCTTGATGGGTATCAGAAAACCGGCACTGTTATGCGCCCCCCGCCGTGCCAGTCCACAGCTCTTCGTCCGCCTGTGCGCTTTTTCCTTCCGCTGTTCGCAGTGTGGCATTCGAGCTGGAACGGACGGAATGTGCCGAAGCCGTCTCGGAGGGCTTCCCCCGGACGCCGGGGAAACGACACGATGCGGACGCCGGAAGGTCCTTGGGACATCTGCCAAAGACGGCCCTCCACGCCATTGACTTGAGCCCGCATCCTCTTCAGTTTGTTGCAGTTCCCCTATGGCTTAGCTGGCGCCGAGCCGCCCACGCGCAAAGCCCGATCAACGAGAGAGGCCCCCGTGAACAAAGTCTACCCGAGCGCCGCGGCGGCGCTGGCGGATGTCATCAAGGACGGTCAGACCCTTGCGGTCGGCGGCTTCGGCCTGTGCGGCATTCCCGAGGCGCTGATCGCGGCGGTTCGCGACAGCGGCGCCAAGGGCCTCACCGTCATCTCCAACAATGCCGGCGTCGACGGCTTCGGCCTCGGCCAGCTGCTCGCCACGCGCCAGGTCAAGAAGATGATCTCGTCCTACGTGGGCGAGAACAAGGAGTTCGAGCGCCAATACCTGGCGGGCGAGCTCGAGCTGGAGTTCACCCCCCAGGGTACGCTGGCCGAGAAGCTGCGCGCCGGCGGTGCCGGCATCCCCGCGTTCTATACCAAGACCGGCTACGGAACCATCGTGGCGGAGGGCAAGCCTGTCGCCGAGTTCGACGGGCACAAGTACATCCTCGAGCGCTCGCTGCGCGCCGATGTCTCGCTCGTCAAGGCGTGGAAGGGCGACAAGGCCGGCAACCTCATCTACCGGATGACCGCGCGCAACTTCAATCCCAACGTCGCGACCGCCGGCAAGGTGACCATCGCCGAGGTCGAGGAGATCGTCGAGGTCGGCGCCCTCGATCCCGATCAGATCCACACGCCCGGCATCTTCGTGGCGCGCATGGTCCTCAACGACAAGCCCGAGAAGCGCATCGAGCAGCGCACGGTTCGCAAGGCGTGAAGGGAGACAAGGGCTGCTGAACGCAGTTGCGAGGAGCAAAGGGTACAGTCGAAATGAAGTTCTCGCGCATCACGTTCGACCCCGCCGTGTGCACCGGCAAGCCCTGCATCCGGGGGCTGCGTTTTCCAGTAGCCCGTTTGCTCGGTTTGCTGGCGGCCGGGGAGACGCGCGAATCCGTTTTGCGCGCCTATCCCTATCTCGAGCCGGAAGACATCGACGAGGCGCTGCACTATGCGGCGTTCCTTGCCGAGGATGAAACCATCTCGCTTACGCCGGGGGCCTCGGTGCGGTGAGATTCCTGGTCGATATGCCCCTGTCGCCAGGCCTTTCGGAATGGCTGCGGCTGCAAGGACACGACGCGCTGCACGCGGCTGAGCTGGACTTGCACCGAGCACCCGATACGCTGATCATTGAAAGAGCAAAGCTGGATGGGCGGACAGTGGTGACTGCTGATCTCGACTACCCGAGGCTGCTTGCCCTTGCGCAGGCGACGGAGCCTAGCCTTGTACTATTTCGTGACGGCGACTGGAGCGAGGGCGATGTCGTTCGCCGCATGGCGGACTTGCTGAGCGCCTTGCCGGAGAGCGAGATAGGCCAGAGCATCATTGTCCTCGACAAGAACAGCATCCGTCGCCGCCGCCTCCCCATCACCTAGTCCCACACAGAGAACCTCACCGAACCACTGACGCCCGAGGAGAACCCCATGGCCTGGACCCGCGAACAGATGGCCGCCCGCGCCGCCAAGGAGCTGCGCGACGGCTTCTACGTCAACCTCGGCATCGGCCTGCCGACGCTGGTTGCCAATTACATCCCCGACGGGGTGAACGTGATGCTGCAGTCCGAGAACGGGCTGCTCGGCATCGGCCCCTTCCCGATGGAGAACGAGGTCGACGCCGATCTCATCAACGCCGGCAAGCAGACGGTCACTACGCTGGCCGGCTCGAGCTTCTTCTCCTCGGCGGACAGCTTTGCCATGATCCGCGGCGGCCACATCAATCTGGCCATCCTGGGAGCCATGCAGGTCTCCGAGAAGGGCGACCTCGCCAACTGGATGATCCCCGGCAAGATGGTGAAGGGCATGGGCGGGGCCATGGACCTGGTTGCCGGCGTCGAGCGCGTCGTCGTGCTGATGGAGCACACGGCGAAGAAGAAGGACGGCTCGACCGACCTCAAGATTCTGCCCAAATGCACGCTGCCGCTGACGGGCTTGGGCGTGGTCAACCTGATCATCACCGATCTCGCGGTGATGGAGGTGACACCGGCCGGCCTGAAGCTGCTCGAGCTCGCCCCCGGCGTCAGCCGCGAGGAGCTCGACACCAGCACCGGTGTCAAGGTGCATTGAGCGCCGAGACGCGCGATGCTGCCGCCACGCTTCGCGAACAGTTCACAGTGGCGTGGATGCCCGCCTCCGCGGGCATGACGTTGAGAGTGTCGAAGGCGCTTGCCACCACTTGATCCGTCGTTCCCGCGAAGGCGGGGATCCACGCAAGCCGAAGACTTGGGGCGCTAGCGGCGGTGCTGGCTCCGAGCCTGCCCGGCACACGACACACCAGGAGCAACGCCCAATGCCTTCCCCCAACGGTCCCTTGCGCGTCGGCATCGGCGGCCCAGTGGGCTCCGGCAAGACCGCGCTGATGGAGACGCTGTGCAAGGCGTTTCGCGACCGCTACGACATCTGCGCCATCACCAACGACATCTACACCAAGGAGGACGCGCTCATCCTCACGCGCGCCGGCGCCCTCCCCGTCGAGCGCATCATGGGCGTCGAGACCGGCGGCTGCCCGCACACGGCAATCCGCGAGGACGCCTCCATCAACCTCGCCGCGGTGGCCGAGATGCGGGCGAGGTATCCGGACCTCGACGTCATCCTGATCGAGTCCGGTGGCGACAACCTCGCCGCCACCTTCAGCCCGGAGCTCGCCGACATCACCATCTACGTCATCGACGTGGCCCAGGGTGAGAAGATCCCGAGGAAGGGCGGCCCGGGCATCACGCGCTCGGACCTGCTGGTGATCAACAAGATCGACCTTGCCCCCCACGTCGGGGCCTCGCTCGCCGTCATGGAGAGCGATACGAAGCGCATGCGCCAGGACCGGCCTTACGTGTTCACCAACCTCAAGACCGGCGAGGGCGCCACCACAGTGGCGAGCTTCATCGAGCGCGCCGGGGGCCTGGGCTGATCTGCGACGACTGCTGCCCGATGGTCGAGAGCCGGTTCTGGATTCTGCGGCACGTCGCCGCCCACTCGGCGCGCGTCATGTGCGTCCCGGCATCCCAGAGCTTGATGCAGTCCTCGTACTCCTGCGCCGGCGTGCGCACGTAGTCCTTGGGCGCGCCGGGGCTCGCCGCAGGCGTCGCCGGCGCGGGAGCCTTGGCCGCCGGTGCCGCAGGCGGTGCCGGAGCCTGCGCCGATCCCTTCAGGCCGCGCCGTGCCGGCTGCCGCGTTTCGGCTTGCACGAGCACCCGCGCCGCATCGAGCCCCTGTAGCGTCGGCCGCACGTCGGCCAGCGCGACCTGCGCGGCAAGCATCCCGGCGACCATGACGCCCCCCGCGATGCCGAGCGGATTTGGCAGATGAAGGGGCATCCAAGTATCCTTTTACCGTGTAGGCGCGAGAGAAGTGGCCTTTCGCCGGCCGCGCGGGACGCGGCATCGACTGTCCGGCCTCCTTCTGATACCTGAAATATGGGAAGCGGACACGGAAGTTGGGAGGGGCATTTCATGAAGGCGTTGCTGAGCAAGAGCGTGGGCGGGCCCGATACGCTGGTCCTCGAGGATCTGCCCGATCCCGAGCCCGGCCCCGGCCAAGTCCGCCTTGCCATCAAGGCCTGCGGCGTCAACTACCCCGACCTGCTCATCATCGAGGACAAGTACCAGTTCAAGCCCGAGCGCCCCTTCGCGCCCGGCGGCGAGGTCTCGGGCGTGGTCGAGGCCCTGGGCGCCGGTGTCAAGCGCCTCAAGGTCGGCGACCGCGTCATCGGCTCCTGCGGCTGGGGCGGCATGGCGACCAAGCTCGTGCTTGAGGAGGATCGCTGCATCCCCTTCCCCGAGGCCATGCCCTTCGAGGTCGCCAGCGCCCTCATTCTCACCTACGGCACCACCATCCATGCCCTGAAGGATCGCGCCAGGCTGCAGCCGGGCGAGACGCTGCTGGTGCTGGGTGCGGCCGGCGGTGTCGGCCTGTCCGCGGTCGAGCTCGGCAAGGCCATGGGCGCCCGTGTCATCGCCGCCGCCTCCACGCCCGAGAAGCTGGCCTTTGCCCGGGAGCACGGCGCCGACGACGGCGTCGTCTACCCCAGCGGCCCGTTCGACCGACCGGGCCAGAAAGCCCTCGCCGACCTGTTCAAGAAGGCCTGCGGCGAGAAGGGCGCCGACGTGATCTACGACCCCGTCGGCGGCGACTACTCCGAGGCCGCGCTTCGCTCCATCGCCTGGGAGGGCCGCTTCCTCGTCGTCGGCTTCCCCGCCGGCATCCCGAAGCTGCCGCTGAACCTCACCCTGCTCAAGTCGTGCCAGGTGGTCGGCGTGTTCTGGGGCGCCTTCGCCAAGCGCGATCCCGCAGCCAACGCCGCCAACATCGCCCAGCTCATGGCCTACTACGCCGAGGGCAAGATCAAGCCGCTGATCTCCGACAAGTTCCCGCTGGCACGCGCCGGCGAGGCGATCGCCAAGCTCGGCGCCCGCCAGGCCGTCGGCAAGATCGTCGTCACCATGGAGTAGGATCCAGCGTCCGCCCCGGGGTGGGCCGGACGTTTGAGCGCGGGCAGTCGCGCGCCGGCTTGGCGTGCCGGGGCGCGCAAACGAGGGAGGACACCGCATGAGCTTGGTTCTCACGGGCGGCGCCGGCGTGCCGCCGACGCGGTGGTGGTGGATCCGGCACGCTCCGGTGCCCGACGGCGGCCGCATCTACGGCCAGGCCGACCTCGATTGCGACTGCTCGGACGCCCAGATCTTCAAGGTGCTCGCCCACGAGCTGCCGGCCGACGCCGTCTGGGTGACGAGCCACCTCGCCCGAACCCGGCAGACGGCCGCCGCCATCATGGCCGCCGCGCCGGAGCGCTTCTACGGCATCGAGCCGCAGGCGATCCCGGCGCTGGCCGAGCAGCACCTGGGCGACTGGCAGGGCCTGGATCGCAGGACGTTCTACGCCGAGCGGGGCGTCGGCACGCACTCGCTCTGGTTCTCGCCGGCCATCGAGCGGGCCCCCAACGGTGAGAGCTTCGCAGACCTCGTCGATCGCGTCGTGCCGATCGTCAACGATCTGACCCGCGCCCACCGCGGCCGCGACATCGTCGCCGTGACCCACGGCGGCACCATCCGCGCGGCCGTGGCGCTCGCCCTCGGCCTCGACCCGGAGGGCGCCTTGAGCTTCTCCACGGAGAACTGCTCGCTGACGCGCCTCGACTACCTGCAGCCGGAGGAGAAGCCGGGTGTGTGGCGCGTCGTCTGCGTCAATCATCGGCCCTGGATCCGTCCGCCCCACCACGCGCAGTCCACTGACGCTCCAGGCGGCATGCAGCGCGCCTGAGCCTTCGGCCTGCGCGCCGTGCGGCCGCAGCACCACCATCAGGTGGCGCTCTCCGGCGCGCGATCCGTCCCCATCAGCGGCGGGGACACGCATCAACCTCCTGCATCGGTCTCGGCTGAGTTTGAGCGCGGAGCGAAGGAGGCGTAGCCCTCCGGTGGAACAAGGTGAGCCCGACGGCGTCGATCGTCATGGCGCTCCCGCGGGATCACGACGGCAGTGTCCGGCCGAAGCCGCGGGCACCGACCAATCTGTCCTGTCGCAGCGCGGCATGAGCACGTGCACAAGGCGAGCCAGAACCGCCCGCGGCGTCGCGATAGCCCCTCGCCGTCAAATCAGATACGCTCCCGCGACTAGAAGAAGAGGACGACCCATGGCCCAGACCCCTTCGTTCGAGATTCCTCCCCAGGTTCGCGAGCTCGCCGAGCGCAACGTCGAGCAGGCGCGCACCGCCTACTCCCAATTCATGGATGCGATGACCAAGGCCGTCGGCATGTGGACGAGCGCGATCCCGCAGACCGATATGACGAGCGGCTACAAGACCGTGCAGGAGCGCGCGGTGCGCTTTGCCAAGCAGAACGCCGAGGCCGGCTTCGAGATGGCGAGCGAGATCGCAGCCGCCAAGGACCTGCAGGACATCCTCGCCATCCAGGCCCGCTACGCGCAGACCCAGATGCAGGCCTACGCGCTGCAGGCGCAGGAGCTGGCACGGCTGATGTCGGAGGCCACGCAGAGCATGACCCCGAGGGGGTGAGAACGCGGCCCCGGATCAGGGATGGCGCATCTCGTGCGCCGCAATCGCGCGGGCGATGATGGCATCCTCTCGCGCGCGCTGCTGATCGACGGCAAAAGTCGGCCTGGCGCCGAGAATGCCGTCGGCAAATCCGGACCCGACGCTCGCGGTGGCGCTCGGCCCGGCGGACCCGGCGCAGCCCTTGAGCGACACGGAACAAAGAACGCACGCAACCGCGCACGCAACACGCCACTGCATGACGCAACGCCTTCTCGTACACTTGGAGAGACCTGCTCCCAGTGAACCACGGCGCAGTTAATGGGCGGCTAACGTGCGTGCCGGTTTAGGGGTTCCCGGCGCCCGTCAGAGCCGTCGCGACGCCGAGCGAGGCGACAAGGGACAGCGCCAGCGCGGCGATGCGCACGGGCATGGAGATCACGGCAGTCGGGTGGGCGCCGGTCAGCACGCCGGTGGCGACATCCGTCAGCAGCACGCCGGCCACGAGCCAGCCGAGCTGCGGCACGGGCAGGGCGGCGAACGAGGGCACGCGCGCGGCTGCCAGCGCCACCAGCGCGCCGAGCGCCGCGTTGGCGAGGAGGAACAGGATCTGCGGACGTGTGAGTGCCATCGAGGTCGTTCCCGAGGACGGTGGAGCGGCGCGCAGCGCCCCGATGCATGAACCGCAAATGAATGCCGCGTTCAATCGAAATTCAAGCCCGCGGCTCTAATCATGCAGCACCTTGCATCCATCATCTCCCCGGCGTGATCCATGGGGGCGCGGCCCGCAAGGTGGCCGCGCCCTTTGCTTTGCGGGCCGCGTCGCTCAGACGAGGTGGTGAGACCACTCCGGCAGCGCCTTCAACTCGCGCGCGTAGCGCTGCCCGATCTTGACCAGGCGCTCCGGCTCGAAGGCCTGCTGGGCCAGCGCCATGCCGCGGTCGAAGACCTCGCTGTAGCGCTTGATCCTGCCGCCTTCGAGCTCGAAGCGCGACATGCCGTCGAAGGCCACGCGCGCGCCCTTCGCCTCCGGCCGCGTCGAGGTGAAGCTGAAGCGGTAGCTCGCATAGGCCGTGTCGCCTGCGTGAGCAGGTGCATGGAACTCCCAGCGGAAATCGCGCCCACCGTCGGCGAAATGTGCGAGCATGCCCTTGATCGCAGCGCGGCCCGTGTAGGGGCCGAAGAAGTAGTCGACGTAGGTGCCGTCCTCGGTGAAGAGGTCGGCAAGGGCATCGCCGTCCCCGCGCGCGGCGGCGGCCGCAAAGTCTCCCAGCAGCTTCTCGAAATCCATGGCGCTTCCCCTCGGGCTCTCTGCTTGCCGGGAGGCTAGCGCGGAGTTGGCGCCGAGGAAACGGGCGTCTGCCGGCATGGCCCCAACGCCGAGGCCGCCCGCTTGCGTGGCCGCGTGGCGCCGCCTAGGCTCGCCCAGCCCAGGCGCAACGGGAGGACGGGATGCTGAAACTGAAGCCCAACTGCGAATGCTGCGACACCGACCTGCCGCCGGACGCGACCAACGCCTTGATGTGCTCGTTCGAATGCACCTTCTGCGCCGATTGCGCGGCGCATCGCCTGCCCGGAGGTGTCTGCCCCAACTGCGGCGGCGAGCTCGTCCGGCGCCCGATCCGCCCGGCGGAGAAGCTGGCGAGGTTCCCCGCCTCGACGGAACGGGTCCTGAAGCCGCACGCGGGCTGCGGCAAGGCCGCATAGGGGGGACCCGCATCTCCCGCGCGGGCGCCGGGGCCCGCGCCACGCGCCGCGTCGCCCTCGGCAGTCCGGCTCGATGCGGGTCGGGGGATACGGGGCGCGGTCTGCGCCCCGTGCCCCGCCGTCAGCGCCGGCCGCCGCCGCCGCGGTTCTGCAGCAGCCACCAGGAGCGGCTGCCGAAGGCGTGCTCGCTCTGGATGTACTCGAAGTAGCCACCGTTCTCGAAAGCCAGGGAGTTCCGACGCTGCCGCTCGGTCGCATAAGGATAGGGCTTTGTCAGATTGTAGTATTTGTAGTGCTTGGCAGTCTTCTGCTCGCTCGCAAGCGCGGGGCTTGCGAGCACGCCGAGGGCGAGAGCGGTCGAGACTGCGGTAGCGATTGCCTTCATGGCATGCTCCTTTCGTTGCTGAGGCGGCGACCTTCGCGTGGAAGACCCGCACTCAGCTACGCAGTAGGGAACAGCCGCGGATCACTTGCGATCAAAACAGCTTGAGCCCTGGCGGAAGCGGCAGGCCGCCCGTGATCTCCTGCATCTTGGCCGCGATCTGGGTTTCCGCCTTGCCCTTGGCGTCCGTGAGGGCCGCCACGATAAGGTCTTCCACCATCTCCGCGTCCTCGGGCTTGAGCAGGCTCGGGTCGATCTTCACGGCGCGGGTGTCGAACTTGCCGTTGACGGTGACCTTGACCAGTCCGCCACCTGACTGCCCCTCCACCTCGAGCATGGCCAGCTCCTCCTGCATCTGCTGCATGCGGGACTGAAGCTGGCTCGCCTGCTTCATCATCTTCATCAGATCCATGTCGTCTCTCCTTGTGAGGGAACGTGCCGCGGCGGTGGAACGGGGGCTGTCTCAACCCGTGCCCGTATCGTCCCTCTTGGCGCCGGGCAGCCGCCGCACGGTGATCTCGGCTCCCGGGAATTCCTTCAGCACCGCCTCCACGGCGGGGTGGCGCTGGATCTCGGCGAGCTCCTGCGCCTCGCGCGCGCGGCGCACCTCGCCGACCGGCGGCTCGCCTGCCGTCTTGCTCACGGCCACCATCCAGCGCCGCTCGGTCCAGCCGTTGAGCTTCTCCCGCAGGTCGTTCGGCAGCTCCTTGGGGGCCTGCGGCAGCAGGTGCAATTCAATGCTGCCCGAGGGCTCGAACTTCACCAGGCTGACGTGGTCCTCGAGATGGTACTTGAGCTTGGCATCGCGCCGCTCGCCCACGAGGTCGATCACGTCCTGGAAGCTGCGCAGCACGCGCGCGGTCGGAACCGGGCGCTGCGGCCGCGGCGCCTCGTCGTCCAGGCTCTCGAGGTCCGCGTCCATCTCCGCATCGGCATCGAGGATGTACTCCTCCGGGCTTTGCGGCGGCGGCGGCTCCTCGACGTGCTCTGCGACCGGGGCGCGGGCAGCCGGTGCGGCCTCGGCGCGCGGAGGCGCCGCGCCGTTGCGCGCGGGCACGCTGCCGCCGGCGATCAGGCGCGCAAGCTCATCGGGCGAGGGCAGGTCGGCAGTGTAGGCGAGGCGGATCAGCACCATCTCGGCTGCCGCGCCCGGGCGCGGGGCGCGCGAGATCTCCTCGAGCCCCTTGAGCAGCATCTGCCAGGCCCGCGACAGCAGCGGCACCGACAGCCGCTCGGCGATGGCCGACGCCCGCCGCCGCTCCTCGGCCGACAGCGCCTCGCCCGCCGCCTCCGCTCCCGCGATCTTGACGCGCATGGCAAGGTGCACGGTGTCGGCGAGGTCGGCGAGCACCTGCTGCGGCTCGGCGCCGTCGCGATGCAAGCCCTCCAGCGCCCGCAGGGCCTCGGCCGTGCGGCCGCCGAACACGTGCTCGATGAGGTCGAAGATGCGCCCGCGGTCCGCGAGCCCCAGCATCGCCCGCACCTGCTCGGCCGTGACGCTGCCCGAGCCCATGGCGATGGCCTGGTCGAGCAGCGACAGGCCGTCGCGCACGGAGCCCTCGGCGGCGCGCGCCACGAGCGCCAGCGCCTCGGGCTCCGCCCTGGCCCCTTCCTGCTCCACGATGCGCGCGAAGTGCGCGGATAGCTCAGGCACGTCGACGCGGCGCAGATCGAAGCGCTGCGTGCGCGACAGCACCGTGACCGGCACCTTGCGCACCTCCGTCGTGGCGAAGATGAACTTCACGTGCGGCGGCGGCTCCTCCAGCGTCTTCAGCAGCGCGTTGAAGGCGCCCTTGGACAGCATGTGCACCTCGTCGATGAGGAACACCTTGGTCCGCGCCACCATCGGCTTGTAGCGCGCGCTCTCGATGATCTCGCGGATGTTGTCGACGCCGGTGTTGGAGGCGGCGTCCATCTCGAGCACGTCGGGGTGGCGGCCCTCCATGATCTCGAGGCAGTGCCGGCCCAGCACGGGCATGTCGAAGGTGGGCCGCGTGACACCCTCGCGCTCGTAGTTGAGGGCGCGGGAGAGGATGCGCGCGGTCGTCGTCTTGCCCACCCCGCGCACGCCGGTCAGCATATAGCCCTGCGCAATGCGGTCGGCGGCGAACGCGTTCTTCAGCGTCGTCACCATGGCGCTCTGGCCGATCAGGTCGTCGAAGGTCTGCGGGCGGTACTTGCGCGCCAGCACGACGTAGGGCTTCTGCGCGCCTTCGGCTGCGGGCGCTCTGGCTCCGTCGGGGGGCACGTCGCCTTCGCTTTTCTTAGCCATGAGCTTTCAACGCCGCCGGTGTGTCGCAGAACGGGCCCGGAGCACGCTCCGTTCCCTTGGAAGCGGAGGCGCGCCTGACGCTATGCAAGGTGCCAGCAGCCTCACGCGGGCGCACCCGCGCACGTTCGGGTCTGGCGTTTCGATCCCGACGCAAGCTGCCCACTGTTGTTATCCTCGGGCTTGTCCCGAGGATCCAGCCCCTCGCTGGCGTCGGAGCGTGCCGTTGGCTGGATGGTCGGGACAAGCCCGACCATGACGATGTGGGCATCGAGCGTCAGGATCCGAGTCCCAGATATTTTTCCCGAGCCGCCGGCGTCAAGAAGGGCTTGGGGTGCGCGAGCTTCGGGCACACCGGCCTGTCGCGGCCAAGCCCAGGCGTACTATAGATTTTCCCGCGCCGTGCAGTGCGCCGGCGGGCAAAGGAGGCTGACAGACGACCCGCGCCGGGCTCGTTAGGGCTGCTTCCTTCCGGACCTGACCCGGTTGGCGAGTGACACGTCCGCCGCCAACCTCCCGCCGCCGTTATACTGGAATGCGATGGGGGCGCAACCTGAGGGTGGACTGCGGACCAGCCACGCGGCGAAACACTGGCCTTCCCTGCAGCCGCGGCATCTTGGGAAATCAGAAGAGAGCGCTGCCGGTGGCACCCAGAGACCGTTGAGCCCGCAACCCCGCGTCCCGCTGCGACAAATCCTCATTTCCCTTGACTTGTGCAGCGCAGCATGACATGTATCGGGTGTCGCGATGGGCCTGCCAAGGTCGTGCCGCGGCTCCCGGCGCTCCAGCCGCGTGAAGGATATGTTCGAGCCGCTCGCGCGACAGTCGCGCTTCCCATGGCTCCAGTCGATCCTCCTGTTGAGCGCCCTGCGATCTCTACCCATCCGGACAACCCAGGTACGCGGGGGTGTCTTCAAGCAACGGGCATTGGCTCGTGCGGGAAGACGGCGCCTGACGCGCTGCTGAACTCGCGCGCGCACCCCATCCTGAGAAAGAAATCCATTGAATAACTTCACCGAACTCGGCCTCGCTGCGCCGATCCTCAAGGCGCTCGAGACGCTGGGCTATGTCACGCCCACGCCGATCCAGGCCCAGTCGATCCCGCCCGTCATGGCCGGCCGTGACCTTCTGGGCATCGCCCAGACCGGCACCGGCAAGACCGCTGCCTTCGCCCTACCCATCATCGATCGCCTGGCCCGCACCACCGGGCCGCGCAAGCCCGGCACTACCCGTGCGCTGATCCTGTCGCCGACGCGCGAGCTCGCCTCCCAGATCGCCGACAACATCCGCGAGTACGCCCGCAACACGGGACTCACCGTAACCACGGTGTTCGGCGGTGTCGGCCATCGCCCGCAGATGCAGGCGCTCGCCCGCGGCGTCGACATCCTCGTCGCCACCCCCGGGCGCCTGCTCGACCACATGGGCGAGCGCAACGTCCGCTTCGACGCGACCGAGGTGTTCGTCCTCGACGAGGCCGACCAGATGCTGGATCTCGGCTTCCTGCCGGCCATCCGCCGCATCGTCGCCAACCTGCCCAAGGTGCGCCAGAACCTGTTCTTCTCGGCCACCATGCCGACCGACATCGGCAAGCTCGCGAGCGATCTCCTGAAGGATCCCGTGCGCGTCGCCGTGACGCCCGTGGCAACCACCGTCGAGCGCGTGACGCAGCGCGTCATCCACGTCGAGAGCCACAAGAAGAAGGCGCTGCTCGCCGAGCTGTTCGCCAACCCTGAGCTTGCCCGCACGCTGGTCTTCACCCGCACCAAGCGGGGCGCCGACCGGGTCGCGCGCTATCTCGAGGGCGCCGGCGTCGGCGTCGCCGCCATCCACGGCAACAAGAGCCAGGGCCAGCGCGAGAAGGCCCTCGAGGCCTTCAAGAGTGCCCGCATCCGCGCGCTCGTCGCCACCGACATCGCCGCCCGCGGCATCGACGTGGACGACGTCAGCCACGTGGTGAACTACGAGCTGCCCGACGTGCCGGAGAGCTACGTGCACCGCATCGGCCGCACGGCGCGTGCCGGCCGCAGCGGCATCGCCATCTCGTTCTGCGATCCCGAGGAGCGCGCCCAGCTTCGCGACATCGAGCGGCTGACGCGGCAGAGCATCGCCGCGGAGGACCGCCGCAACGACACCACCCTGGCGCGCGAGGAGAAGGGCCCGCGCGAGGCAGGCTCGGGCCGTCCCGAGGGTCAGCGGCAGGGCCGCGGCCAGGCGGGTCACCGCTCCGGCAGGCCCGGCGGCTCCAGGCACGGCCACAACGGCCGCCCGCAGGGATCATCCGGCCAGGGCCGGAACCCCGAGAGGCGCGAGCGCGATGCGGATCGGCGCCCCGCCCAGGCGGCGCCCCAGGCTGCCCAGTCGGCAGCGGCCGGCAGGCCCGACGCGCGCCCTGCCAACCGGCCGCATCACCGGCCTGACCAGAGGCAGGATCGGCAGCAGGATCAGCGGCCCGCGCATCGCACCGAGCAGCGTCCTGAGCAGCGCTCCGAGCAGCGTCCCGACCATCGCCCCGACCGCCGCCCGGCCCCCGCCGGCCAACGCTCGGGTCCCCGCCCGGACGGCGGCGGCAAGCACCGGACGGAAGGCCGCGGGCATGGCAGCGATGCCAGCAGCGGTCATCAGCTTGCCAAGGTCTCGTTCTTGAAACCCTCGCGCTCCAAGGACGACCGCAGCGGCCCGCGCCGCAACGGCCAGCGCCAGGAGCGCCGTCATACGAGCGGAGCTGGCGCGCGCTAACGTCGCGCCCGTTCTCGTGCGGGGGATCCGGGCACATATACCTCGGATAGCCCGCCCCCAACACGCGTCACGCAAGACCGGCCGCAGGCCTCGCGCCTGCGGCGCCTGGGCCGTTCCGCCCACCCCTGGCCTCGCTGACGGTTAGTAGAACTGAGGAACAGGAAAGATGGCAAGGAAGCCCACCGCGAAATCCGAGTTCGTCCTCTTCAACGTCCTCTACGAGGACGGCTCGCTCACCTCCAACCGCAAGGTGCCCAGCGCCGCCGTCGGCACGCTCGACGGCGACGCGCCGATCCGCGAGGTCATCGAGCAGCAGGATCGCGAGATCGCCGAGCGCTCCGGCCGCCCGCGCGGTCCTATCAAGACCATCACCAGGGCGGGCTGAGGATATGGCCGGCAGCGCAGACATGGGCGGCGGGAGCGGTGGCGACGTTTGCCAGCGCTGCGGCGCCTGCTGCGCCTTCAGCCGGTCCTGGCCGCGTTTCAGCCTCGAGACCGAGGCCGAGATCGCAGCGATCCCCGACGCCCTTGTTGCCGACAATTTGGGCGGCATGCGCTGCGACGGCGAGCGCTGTCTCGCCCTCGACGGCCGCATCGGCGAGGCCACCCGCTGTACCATCTATGCCATTCGTCCCCAGGTATGCCGCAGTTGCATGCCCGGTGATGATGCATGTGTGATGGCGCGAACGCATTTCAGGCTTTATGAGATGCCGCACCATCCCACCCACCCCGATCCAGGTTCCCGAGAAAGGTTGTAAGAGACGTCGAATGAAAGGCTTTAAAGGTCAGAACTTTGCAGATCGTCTGAGCAGCTCCCAGTCAAGCCGCCAAGCCGCCCTCGAACGCCTCAAGCCGAAGCTTGATCCCAACAACCCGCACCTCATCGAGCGGCGTGCGGAGCGGTTGGCCATTGCCGAGGCCCGAGTCGCGCGCGCCCAGGCGCGCGAGGAGGCCCGTCTTGCGGAGTTGAAGCGGGCCGAGGAGGAGCGCATCGCGCGCGAGGCAGCGGAAGCCGCCGAGCGCGAGGCGCAGCGTGTCCGCGAGGCCCAGGAGCAGGAGCTGCTGCGCCTGGCCCAGAAGGCTGCGCGCGACGCCCGCTACGCCGCCCGCAAGGCCCGCGGCAAGAAACGCAGCTGACGGCCCGCCGGCCGTCGACCACAGCCCGCTGGCGCAGAAATTGCTGGTGCGCTCGTGTGAATGAGCGAGCCTGGATCCGGCCATGCGCCGGGTCCGGGCGCATGTAGTTGCAGGCGCGACGGCCTCGCGCAGCCGGAGGCGCAGGATGGCGGAGTCCGAGACGACCCATGCCGAGCCCGCGGGCCCCGGCAGCTATGCCAAGAACAAGCGTCTCATCGGACACCTGAGCCTGATGGGCTTTGCGACGGCGCTCGCCGCTCGCGCCGTGGACCCCATCGTCCCGCCCATCGCCTCGAGCCTCGCCACGGATGTCGACAAGGTCGCCCTGCTGTCGACGGCCTTCGCGCTGCCCTTCGCCTTCGTCCAGCCCGTGCTCGGGCCGCTCGCCGATTCGGTCGGCAAGATCCGCACCATGATGGTGTGCGTCCTCGTCATCATGCTGTCGTCCTTCGTCTGCGCCGTCGCCACCTCCTACTGGGTTCTGGTCGTCGCGCGCATCGTCGGCGGCATGGCGAGCGGCGGCATCTTTCCCGTCGGCATGGCCATCGTCGGCGACCTTGTGCCCGTCAACGAGCGCCAGATCGCGCTGAGCCGCTGGCTCGCCATCGTCATTGCCGGCAACCTGCTGGGCGCCGCCCTCGCCGGCATCATCGGCGACGCCGCCGGCTGGCGGGCCGTGTTCCTGGCCGTCGGGCTGTGCTGCGCCCTCTCGTTCGTCAATGGGCTCCTTCACCTGCGCGCGGCTGCCGACGTGCCGCGCAAGGTCTTCAGCCTGCGCGCGATCCCCTCCAGCTATCTTGCCGTCGTCGCCAACCCCCGCGCCAAGTTCTGCTTTCTCGCGGTGTTCCTGGAGGGCGTCGCCGTTTTCGGCCTGTTTCCCTACATCTCCGTGCTTCTGATGCACGCGGGCGAGCCCCGCGCCGCCATCGCCGGCCTGGTCATCGCCGGCTTCTCCATCGGCGGCCTCGCCTATTCCATGACGGTCGCCTCGTTCATGCGTCACCTGACCCAGCCGCAGATGATGCTGACCGGCGCCTTCATGGCGGCCTTCGGCTTCGTCATCGTCTCGTTCGATCCCTCCTGGCTCGTGCAGTTCGCCGCCATGTTGCTGGTCGGCATGGGGTTCTATCTCCTCCACGCCTGCATTCAGGTCGAGGCGACGGAGCTGCTTCCGTCCGCCCGCGGCACCGCCATCTCCATGCATTCGCTGTTCTTCTTCATCGGCATCGCCACCGGCCCCGTTGTCTACGGTGTGGCCTTCGCCCAGCTCGGATCCGCGCTGGCCGTCCTTGCCGGCGCCGCCCTGGTCGTCGGCATCGGGCTCTTGTGCACCCGCACCTTGGCGCGCCGCTGATCAGCCCGTCGGCGCGGGACGCAGCTGTTTTGCCGGCAGCCGCCGTTGACAAGCCGGCGCGGCAGGGGACACTCCTGGCCTCGAACGCGCGCTTCGCCATGATCCTGTCGCCGGCATCGGCGTCCATGACCCAAAGCGCGCCAACAGGAGATGCCGCATGGCAGACGCGACAGCCGCCGCCAAGCCCAAGCCTGCCGCTCCCGTCGACGATGTCGTCGCCCCGCTTCTGGCCCGGGCCAGGACGGCCATGGCCGTCTACGCGCGCGAGATCGAGGCCAAGGGCCAGGCCCGCATCGACGAGGCCGTGACCGCGCTCGCCTGGTCCATCTACAAGCCCGAGAATGCGCGCCGCCTCGCCGAGATCGCCGTCGAGGTGACGGGCATCGGCGAGGTCGAGAGCAAGGTCATCAAGAACACACGCAAGACCTTCGGCACCCTGCGCGACCTGCTGCGTGTGAAGTCGACGGGCATCATCGAGGAGATTCCGGAGAAGGGCATCGTCAAGTGGGCCAAGCCCGTGGGCGTCGTCGGCGCCGTGACGCCCTCGACCAACCCCTCGGCCACCCCCGTCAACAAGGCCATGATGGCGCTCAAGGGCGGCAATGCCATCATCATTGCCCCGCCGCCGACGGCCTGGGCCGCCACCAACCCCACCGTCGACGGCATGCGCGCCGAGCTGAAGAGGATCGGCCTGCCGGAGGACCTGGTGCAGATCCTGCCCGCCCCCGTGACGCGGGAGGCGACAACCCGGCTGATGGAGCTGTCCGACCTCGTCGTCGTCACCGGCAGCCAGGTCAACGTCAAGCAGGCCTACAAGTCGGGCAAGCCGGCGCTCGGCGTCGGCCTCGGCAACGCGCCGGTGATCATCGATGCCTCCGCCGACCTCGCCGGCGCGGCCCGCCTCATCATGCTGTCGAAGACCTTCGACCACGCCACCTCGTGCTCCTCGGAGAATGCCGTCGTCATCCTCGACAAGGTCTACGATGCGGCCATCCGGGCCCTCGAGGCCGAGGGCGGCTACATGGCGACGCCTGCCGAGCGCACCCGCATCGTCGAGCGGCTGTGGCTGGACGGCAAGCTCAACCGCGCCGTCATCGCGCAGGGCCCCGAGGCCCTCGTCGACGTCTTCGAGCTGTCACCGAAGGCGAAGGGCTGCAAGTTCGTGCTCGTCGAGGAGACCGGCACCGGCAAGGCCTATCCGCTCTCGGGCGAGAAGCTCTCCCTCGTCCTCACGGTCTATCGCGCGCGCGACTTCCAGGACGCCAAGCGCATCGTCCGCGACATTCTCGAGTACCAGGGCAAGGGCCACTCCTGCGGCATCCACACGGCCGATCCGGAGCACGCGCGCGAGCTGGCCCGCGACATCGACGTGGTCCGCGTCCTCGTCAACCAGGCTCACACCTTCGGCAACGGCGGCGGCTTCGACAACGGCCTGCCCTTCACGCTGTCGATGGGCTGCGGTACCTGGCAGGCCAACTCTCTGTCCGAGAATCTCAACTGGCGCTGCTTCGTCAACATCACGCATCTCGTGACGACCATCCCCGAGGACAAGCCGAGCGAGGAGGCCCTGTTCGGCCCCTACTGGGCCAAGTACGGCAAGTAGGCCCGGCCCCGGACCGGTCCTCAGGAAGCCCAGGAGCGCCCGATCGTGAACTTCGAGGAGCATGCGGCCAAGCCCCTGCTGCGCGCCGTCGGCATCGAGACGCCGGCCGGCCGCTTGGCCACAACGGCCGACGAGGCTGCCGCCGCCGCGGCGGCCATCGGCCCCTGCGTTGTGAAGGCGCAGGTGCCGACCGGCAAGCGCGGCAAGGCCGGCGGCATCAGGCTCGCGGGCGATGCCGACGAGGCCCGCCGCCACGCAGCAGACATCCTGCGCCTCAGCATCGCCGACTATCCCGTCACGCGCGTGCTGGTGGAGGCGCAGGTGCCGATCGCGCACGAGATGTACGCCGCCGTCCTCAACGATCCGGCGAGCAAGGGGCCGCTCCTGCTGTTCTCGGCCGAGGGCGGCATGGACGTCGAGGAGATTGCCGCCACCCGCCCCCACGCCCTGATCCGCGTGCCCGTCGACATTCGCAAGGGTCTGCAGCCGGCCGTGCTCGAGGCCGCACTGCCGCCCGCCTTGCCCTGCGATCGCGGCGCTCTCGTCGACCTGCTCACACGGCTCTATGCCGCCTACGCCGAGAACGACGCCGAGCTGATCGAGATCAACCCGCTCGTCGTCACCGCCGACGGAAGGCTCCTCGCGCTCGACTGCAAGCTCACCCTCGACGACAGCGCCGTGCCCCGCCGGCAGGCGCTCAGCCTTTCCGGCACGCCCGACAGGCTGACGGCGCTCGAGACGCGCGCCGGCGCGCTCGGCCTCAAGTTCATCGAGCTCGACGGTGCCGTCGGCGTCCTCGCCAACGGCGCCGGCCTCACCATGACCACCATGGATGCCATCCGCCACTACGGCGGCGCGCCGGCCAATTTCATGGAGATCGGCGGCGAGAGCTACACCAAGGCCAAGCCCGCCCTCGAGATCGTGCTCGCCAACCCGAATGTGCGGTGCCTGCTCGTCAATTTCTGCGGCGCCTTCGCCCGCACGGACGTGATGGCCGGCGGCGTCATCGACGCGTGGCTCGCCCTCAAGCCCTCGGTACCGGTGTTCTTCACCATCCACGGCACCGGCGAGGACGAGGCCGTCGCCATGGTCAGGGAGCGCCTGGGCATCGAGCCCTTCGACCTGATGGACGATGCGGTGAAGGCGGCCGTGGCTGCCGCGAGCGGAGCCCGGCCATGATCATCAGGCGCAGCGAGACGGTGCTCGTGCAGGGCATCACCGGCAAGCAGGGCACCTTCTGGTCCGAGCGCATGCGCGACTACGGCACCCGCATCATCGGCGGCGTCAACCCCAAGCGCGCGGGCGAGACCCACCTCGATCTTCCCGTATGGGCGACGGCGCGCGCGGCGGCCAAGGAGACCAACGTCGACGTCGCCGTCATGTTTATCCCGCCCATGGGCGTCAAGGAGGCGGCGCTCGACGCCATCGACGCCGGCATCGGCAAGATCGTCTGCCTCACCGAGCACGTGCCCGTGCATGACACCATGTACGTGCTCGCCGCCGCGCGCGAGCGCGGTGCCCGCCTCATCGGGCCCAACACGGCCGGCGTGGTGACCGTCGACGAGTGCTTCGTCGGCTTCATGCCGGCCTTCAACCCCCGCGTCTTCCGCAAGGGCTCCGTCGGCGTCGTCTCCCGCTCGGGCTCCCTCGGCACGCTCCTGTGCCTCAACCTGGTGCAGGCGGGCCTCGGCGTCAGCGCCTTCGTCGGCATCGGTGGCGACCCCATCATCGGCACCACCACCAGGGACGCGCTGATGTCGCTCGACGCTGATCCGGACACGGCCGCCGTTGCCCTCGTCGGCGAGATCGGCGGCGCCATGGAGGAGGAGGCGGCCGAGTACGCGCGGACCATGACGAAGCCCGTCGCCGCCTTCATCGCCGGCGCGGCTTCCCCGCCCGGCAAGAAGATGGGTCATGCCGGTGCCATCGTCATGGGCGACAAGGGCAGCTACGCCGGCAAGCGGGCGGCGCTCGAGGCTGCAGGCGTGCGCGTCTGTGCCACGCCCAGCGCCGTCGCAGATGATTTGCGCCAGCGGCTGGCCCGTTGACGTCGCCTGTCACGGCTCCCTGCACTATGCTGCGGCAGGTGAAAACATCGCCGCGGAGGTAAAGCCGGCATGATCAAGGTCTACGGGCGCGCCAACTCGATCAACGTGCGCAGGGTGCTGTGGATGCTCGACGAGGTCGGCGAGCCCTTCCAGCGCGAGGATTGGGGGCGCGGCTATCGCCCGACCGACGACCCCGTCTTCCAGGCCATCAACCCGGTCGGCGTCGTCCCCGTCATCGACGACGGCGATTTCCGCCTGCGCGAGAGCAACTCCATCGTCCGCTACCTCGCCCGCAAGCACAATCGGCTCGATCTCTACCCCGACGACCTGCGCACGCGCGCGCGCATCGAGAGCTTCATGGACTGGTCCTCGACCGATTTCGCCCGCGGCATGACGCCGGTGTTCCACTCCCTCGTCGTCAAGAATCCGGCCTACGCCGGTCAGGTCGAGTCCGGCGCGCAGGAATGGGCGCGGCAGATGGGCGTGCTGGACGCGCACCTTCGCGCCGGCGGCCCGCATGTGATGGGCGACAGCTTCACCATCGCCGACATCCCCGTTGGCCTCGTCGTCAACCGCTGGTATGGCATCGACTTCCCGAAGCCGGAATTTGCTGCAGTTGCTGCCTACTATGAGCAATTGTCGCAGCGGCCCGCCTACCGGACGCATGGCCGCAACGGCGCGCCTTGACCTGCAGCCGGGCCCCGCCGACAGTCGTTTCGATCGGCTGCCGCGCGGCCCCGGGACGAGATCCTCGGACGATGCCACCGGCGCGAATGGTGACACCCAAGATGCGTTGCTGGAGGAAAATCGTCTGTCTGCTTCTCGCGCTGCCGGCGGCCGGCGCGGCGCACGCGCAGGAGTATTGCATCGCCTGCACTGACCCGGGTGCGGTCTATCGCTGCGTCATCGACAATGCTCAGCCGGGCGGAGCAACGCCGCTGCAGACGCTGTGCATCGCCGCCATGACCAAGGCCGGCAAGCATGCCTCCTGCGCCATCAAGCGCGGCACGGTGTTTGACTGCACCGGTCCGGTCAAGCGCGTGCCGTGGGCGCCTGTCGCGGGCGAGGTGGCGCCCGGAAAGGCCGAGGCCGTGAAGGAGCCCGATCTGAAGGAGCCGCCCAAGACCGTGGAGGAGATGGCCGGTCGCGCCAACAAGAAGACGGTCGAGGACATGAAGAAGGCCGGCGAGACCATGACGCAGGGCGCCAAGAGCGTTGGCGAGGGTGTCTCCAACGCCACCAAGAAGACGTGGGAGTGCCTGTCGTCGCTGTTCTCCAAGTGCTGACCCCGACGCATCTCTCTCCCGCCGGTCGTTCGCGGCGGCAGCACTGCACGCTTTCCACATGACGCGCCGGCCCCCATGGATTGTCGGCATTGCTTTGCGGTATTGAGCGGCCGAGCCCACGCGAGCCGCATGACAATGTCTTGAGATTGATCTGATGTGGATGTTTCGTTTCACGCTGCTCTGTGCAGCGCTATTGGGACTCCCAGCCGGCTACTACGCGACGTCGGCGTTTCTCCAGCGGCAGGAAGCTCAGAGCAGAAGCCCGCCCAGATCCGTGCTCTATGCGCCCAGCACCCGCAACCGCGAGAAAGCCTTCCTGAAGTCCGGCTGGTCCGGTGTCGAGGACTGGGGCGTGTGGAGCGTGGGAAGCCGCTCCGAGGTCGAGGTCTCGGTCCCCGCCGCGAGGTCCGATGTCGAGTTCGAGTTGCTTGCGAGCCCGTTCACGAATGCCGACCGCGTGCCGACGCAGGTTGTCGCCGTCGAGGTGAATGGGACGGCGGTCACCGAGCTCACGTACCCCAACAGGGAAGGGGCTCAGGCGATCAGGAGATTCACGGTTCCGAATGCGGTCATTCGCCGTCGGGAGCCTGTGAGGATCGCGTTTCTCGTGCGATTTCCGACTGCACCCTTTGACATCGGTGCCGGCGACGATCGGCGCCAGCTCGGGCTGGGGCTGATCCATCTCTTGGTCCAATACTACGACAAGGACGACTAGCGGACCGGCGCTGCTGTGGCCCGGCAGATTGCCTCGCACCAAGCCGCAAGGTGCGCAGTTGAGCCCGATCGAGCACTTCCGGCTCGAGCCAAGGCAATGCGTTGTCGTCGCGCAGCGCCGCGGATCAATTGATCCGCAGCCACTCGCGCGCCTGGCGCTGCGCCTCGGCAACCTGCTGCCGGCTCATCTCGCGCGCGATCTCCATGCGGTAGCGCTTGGCCTCGGCGTTGCCGCGCATCGCGGCCAGGTTGAACCACTTGTGTGCGCTGACGAGATCCATCTCGACATCGCGGCCTGCGCAGTACATGAGGCCGAGCTCGAACAGCGCGTCGGCCGACTGGCCGGCGGGCATGATCTCGCTGTTGAGGAATGCAATCGACTCAAAACGTGCCATTGGTCCTACCCCTGTTCTCGTGACGCAAAACCGTGCGATGCATCTCCCATCGCATGAGAGCCGGCATTGCTCTGTTCGGCGGGGAACACCCGTTTTCCGCGCTCCCCTCGGCGGACCATGATCTATGGGAGCGGATTAAATCGCGTAAATTTTGACGCAATTACAAGGGATTATATTGCTAACTGCAGGCTAATGCTGACCTCCGGTCGTGTCGATTCGGGCCATTCTTCCTGATCCTGGATGCCGCTTAACCGATCCTTGGCCTCTCCGTTAACCGCTCATTCACCATCCCTTCAGGTCCTGCGACGCACTCTGTCAACAGCCTGCAATTTTGATGTTGCACTGTGGCTCTCGGGCGATAAGGTTACTTGAGAGTACGAAAGGCGGGGGCCGTTACGTCACTCGGGGAAGGGGGTCTTCCATGACTGGTTTGGGATTGTGCGCAGCAGTCGTCGCGAGCGTGCTGCTTGCCGGTTGCGCCAACAGCCAGCCCTTCGCGACCGGATTCGCGGGCCCTGCCCAGGCGGCCGAGTTCGAGCAGGACCCCGCTCAGAAGTCCATGGCCTCGAAGGTGCTTTCGGCAATCGCGCTCGAGCGCGTCACGGGCGCCAAGCCCGATCCGACCCGTCTCGGCGAGCGCTGACCCCACCCGCCCGTCTTGCCTGTGTGTGCCGCTTCCAACGGGCGGCTGCTCCTGCCTGAGGCTGCAGGAGCAATCCGCCCTCGCCAACGATCATCGCCGAGCTTTAAGGCAGAAGAACGATGGACCCGGTGGTCTTGCGGCCTTCCAGGTCGAGATGCGCCTGTGCCGCATCTTTCAGCGCGTAGGTGTGGTTGACCTCGATCTTCACGATGCCCTTCGAGACCACGTCGAACAGGTCGTTGGCATTGGCGAGAAGATCCTCGCGCTTGGCGACGTAGGTGCCCAGCGTCGGCCGGGTCGCATAGAGCGAGCCCTTGGTCGAAAGCACCAGGATGTCGAAATTGGCGATGGCGCCGGACGCGTTGCCGAAGCTCACCCACAGCCCCAGCGGCTTCAGGCAGTCGAGCGAGCCCGGGAACGTGTCCTTGCCCACCGCATCATAGACCACGTCGCACCCGGCGCCGCCGGTGATCTCCTTCACCCGCTTCACCCAGTCCTCTGTCTTGTAGTTGATCATGTGCGTGGCGCCGTGCGCCTTGGCGAGCGCGAGCTTCTCCGGCGTGCTGGCCGTGCCGATGATGGTCGCGCCGAGGTGCTTGGCCCACTGGCACGCGATGAGGCCGATGCCGCCCGCGGCCGCGTGCATGAGCAGCGTCGTCCCCGGCCCCACCTTGTAGGTCTGGCGCAGCAGGTAGCGCACCGTCATCCCCTGCAGCATCATCGCGGCGGCGGTCTTGTAGTCGATGCTGTCGGGCAGCTTCACGAGCCGCTCCGCGGGCATCAGGCGCTCGCTGGCATAGCCGCCGATGACCCCCGCATAGGCTCCCCTGTCGCCGACCTTGAAGTCGGTCACGCCCGGTCCCACGGCCACCACGTCGCCGGCCCCTTCCGAGCCCGCCACGAACGGCAACGCCAGCTTGTACAGACCCGAGCGCTGGTAGGTATCGATGTAGTTGACCCCGATCGCCCGCTGCCGCAGCTTCACCTGGCCCGGACCGGGCTCGCCGACGTCCACGTCCTCGACCTTGAGAACCTCGGGACCACCATGCGCGTGGATGCGGACGACTTGGGCCATGGACGCTTCTCCGATCGGGCTGTTTCGAGGTGACCGTCGCCCGCCTTTTCAACCGGTCGCGGCGAGGATAGAGGACGTAGAGCCACGTCCCCGCGAGACGCCTTGGCGGCGCCATCGAAGCGTTCTATGGGCATGCTGCGGCAACCTCAAGAGGAAACGATGCCCGCCCTGCAGTCCATGCGCCTGTCGCCAGCAATGCTCCTTTTCCTGCCCTTCGCGCTGCTTGGCTGCTCGCTGGGCCAGGATGATCCGCGTGCCGGCTTGTCCTGTCTCGACGACAGCAAGGAATGCATCGACAGCCGCCAGGCGACACTGAAGGGCATGCTCGCTGACAAGGATCGCGGCTGGGTGAAGGAGCCGGCGTCTCCCCAGGCCCATGCCTCCGGCGTTCGCCTGTTCGCCTATCGCACGCAGAAGAAAGAGCTGAGCTGCGAGGAGCTGGCCGCGGGCCGCCGCGAGGCCGACAGCGCCGCCAAGTCCCTGCGCAGCGCCGATGCCAAGGGCCTCTCACCGGCGCAGATCGCGCGCGCCACCATGTTCGCCGCCGAGGTCAGCAAAGAGCTCAGCGTCGAGATGAAGGCGCGTCACTGCAAGGCGTGAGCCGCGGCCCGTCGTCGGCCCCCGCGTGCGCTGCACCTGCCGCTCGACGCGCGCCAGCACCGGCAGATGGTCGGACCCGACTGCCGGCCCGGTCCCGGAGGCGGTCACGGTAAGATCATGCGACACGAGGATGTGGTCGAGCGCCACCTGCGGCAGGTTCAGCGGCCATGCCGGCCAGCTGGGCATCAGCCAGCGCGCCGACTTCAGCCCCGTCTGCGCCCTGAGCGACTTGTAGGCGTGCGACCATGGCGACATGTTCAGATCGCCGGCGAGCACCACCGGGCCCTCGATGCGCTTGATCATCCGCGCGATCGCCTCCGTCTGCCGGGCATGCAGCCACGGCTTGCGGCTCGGCCGGTAGACGTGGGTGCCGATCACGTGCAGCGCCCCGGCGAAGCGGGCCCAGACGAAGGCCGGCATCTCGCGCGTATAGGCGACCGTGCCGGCCGCCTCGAACGGCACCCGCGACAGCAGCGCGAGCGAGCAGTCGTAGCGGTGCGCGCACGAGCGCTGGTGGGGATAGACGGCGCTCAGCGCCGGGACGAGGCCTTGCTTGTCCGGCCCGAGCTCGGACAGCACGACGATGTCGGCCGGCCCCGTCGCGAGATAAGCGCGCAGCTCTTCCAGATTCTGCGCGGCATCCCATGTATTAATCGACACGATCGACAGGCTTGTCTGCGACGGCCTCGTCTCGGCGGCAATCGCCTCGCTGCCGGGTGAGAATGTCGCCGCACCGAGCCCCAGCCAGAGGTGGATGGCAAATGTAGCAACAGCACCGCCGACGAGCGCGGCCAGCCCATGTCGGCGAAGCAGCAGCGCGGCCGCGGCCGCGATCCCGACCCCGATGATGTGGCCGGTCAGTGGCGCTGCGGCGTCCGCAAGCGCCGGGGACGCGGGGAAGATGATCAGCGCCAGCGACAGGTTCGAGGCGACGAGAAGGCTCAATGCGAGCATTCTCACTGGCCTCCTCCCTCCGGCTGCCGGCAGACCGCGACCCGCCTCGACGCCCACGCCACCCTCTCTTCTGCCTTCTGCGACCGCGCCCGCTGGCCGCAGCACTCAGGGGTGACTAGAAGCAGGAAGCGTGCCGCACTGCAACCCGGATTAACGGAAAGCTTACCAAGCCTCGCAGCCGAGGCCTTGGAGCCGGAAGTTGACAAGGCGACCGCACTTCGGACTTTTGGACGGCAATTGCACAAGGGGCCCCTGCACGGGGCGAGGAGCGGCGCTGAATGTCGATTCTGGATTACTCGAACCAAGTTCTCGACTTCGTGCGCGCAAATCCGGGCGCTTCAGCGGCCGTCGTTTTCGCCCTGGCATTCGGCGAATCGCTGGCGTTCGTGTCCCTGATCCTCCCATTTTGGGCCATGCTGGTCGGTATCGGGACGATCATCGGCGGCGCCGGTCCGTTCACCTTCTGGACGATTGTGACCGCCGCCGCCTGCGGCGCCGCCCTGGGCGACTGGCTTTCCTATTGGATCGGCTACCACTACCACGAGCAGGTGCGGCGCATGTGGCCGCTCAACAAGAAGCCGGAGCTGATCGACAAGGGCCACGTCTTCTTCGAGAAATACGGCCCCTGGGCGGTCGTGCTCGGGCGCTTTTCCGGCCCGCTGCGCGCCAGCGTCCCGATTGTCGCCGGCATCACCGAGATGCCGTGGCTGCGCTTTCAGATCGCCAACTGGGCCTCGGCATTTCTGTGGGCCTTCGTGCTGCTGTCGCCGGGGTCGTGGGGCCTGCAGTGGTGGCTCGACAAGCTCAAATAGCGTGTAAAGTTTTGTTGCCGGGCCTTGGGGCGCCCGTGCCGCATGCCTATGTCGCCGGTAGATTGCAGGCTGTCGAACCGCAGGGAGACCTTGCCATGGTGGCTGTCGCCATCGCCTCTGAGGCCGTGATCCCGGATACGCGTCTCTATCCTCCCACGGTCGTGCCCCCGCCCGCCCCGCTTCCTTTCGCCAAGTTCATCGTCCGCTTCGTGCGCAACCCGCTGCTGACCATCGCGCGGCCGGTCTACCACGAGGACATGCTGATCCGTGCCAACGGCGGCAGGACGGTCGTCTACGTGACGGCGCCCGACCTCGTGGAGGAGGTGCTGCTCAAGGGCTCCGACCACTTCCACAAGTCGCCCATCGAGAAGCGCATCTTCAGGAGCACGCTGGGCGACGGCATCCTCACCTCGCAGGGCGCGAGCTGGCGCTGGCAGCGCCGCACCGCAGCCCCCCTGTTCCGCGTCTCCGACCTCAACGCGCTGGTGCCGCAGATGACGGCCGAGGGCGAGGCCCAGGCCGCCCGCTGGCGCCAGTCGCCGGCCGGCACCGTGCAGGCCATCGACGCCGACATGACCGAGACCACCTTCCGCGTCATCTCGACCACCATGTTCGGCGGCGATGCCGATGGCGACGCGCGCGAGATCCTGCACGCTGCCGACGGCGCGCTCTCCTCCGTGTCCTGGGACATCGCGGCAGCCATCATGAATCTGCCGGACTGGCTCTGGTATCCGGGCCGCAACCTGCGCCGCCGCGCCGGCCGCACGCTGCGCGACCTCACCGCCCGCATGCTGCAGCGCCGGCGCGCCGCCGGCGTCGACGGCCAGGATCTCATGAGCCGGCTGTGCGCCGCCAGGGACCCCGAGACCGGCGATCCTATGTCCGAGAGCCAGCTCGTCGACAATCTGCTGACCTTCCTCGGCGCCGGCCACGAGACCACCGCCAAGGCGCTGACCTGGAGCCTCTATCTCCTCGCCCGCGCGCCCGAGTGGCAGCAGCGCATCGCCGATGAGGTGGCACGCGTGTGCGGCGACGCGCCGATCGGGGCGGCGCATCTCGACCAGCTCGAGGTGACGCGCGCGGTCTTCAAGGAGGCCATGCGCCTCTACCCGCCAGCGCCGATGATGAACCGCGTGCTGTCGCAGGACACCGTTCTCGGCGGCAAGCCGATGCAGGCCGGCACCTTCATCGTCATTCCCGTCTACGCCATCCATCGCCATCACAAGCTGTGGGCCGATCCCGACCGCTTCGATCCGACGCGCTTCTTCAAGGACAACGAGGCCAGGCAGGCCCGTGCCCAGTTCATGCCGTTCGGGTTCGGCCCACGCCTGTGCATCGGCATGTCCTTCGCCATGATGGAGGGCGTGGCCATTCTCGGCACCTTGGTGCGGCATGCGCGCTTCGAATGGGACGGCCGCCACAGCCCCGAGCCCCTCAGCCGCATCACGCTGCGCCCGGCGGGCGGCATGCCGCTCAAGGTCTATCCGCGCTGACCCGCACCCGGGCGGGGAGCATTTCCACTTGTCGGGGCAGGAAAAAGCCCCTACACGGGCCCCTCGCGATTGCTTCAGGAGAGAGCCATGGTCGTCCGCTCGGCCCGCAACGTTGAGACCCAGAAGAAGAAGAACCGCCGCGCCGCCCCCCGCAAGAAGGTGACGCGCATCCAGGGCAACACGCTCGCCGCCCGCCGCCGGCTCAAGAAGCTTGCCGGCAAGGCCCGCGCCAAGGCCGCGGGCTGAGGCCGCCGTTCTTTTTTTACCGCGCGGCGATGGCCGCCGCCGCCGACGCCATCACGATTCCGGTCCCGCGATTGACCAGCCGCATCGCACGGGCGCTGCGGAGCAGCCTGCGTGTGCGCGCCGCGAGCGCAATGTAGACACCGAACACCACGGCGAGCACCAGCAGCGTCACCGCCGAGAGCTCGACCAGACCCAGCAGCGACAGCCGCCCGAGATCGATCAGGTTCGGCAGCAGGGCGAGATAGAACACGATCACCTTCGGGTTGCCCATGGTCACCGAGAGCCCGGCCAGGAAAAGCCGCGTGCCCTCCCGCGCCTCCGGCTGCGCTGATCCCTCTTCCACCTGCACCGGTGCCGTCCACAGCCTGTAGGCGAGATAGAGCAGGTACGCCGCACCGGCGTACTTGATGGCCACGAGCACCGGCGCAAAGGCCTGCGCCAACGCCGCCAGCCCCAGCACCGCGACGGACAGCCACACGACATCGCCGAGCGCCACCCCGGCCGCGAAGGCGAACGCGCCGGAGGTTCCCCGCGCCAGCACCCGCGCCACGATGGCCGCAATCCCAGGCCCGGGCGAGGCCGCCGCCACGCCGAGCGCGCTGACGAACACGAGAAGCGAGGCAAGATCCATCATCGTCCGTACGTCCTCTCAGGGCAGCAACCCGGCCTCGCGATAGTAGCGCACAACGCCGGGGTGCAGTCTGTCGGCGCTGACGGCCGCGATCGTGTTGGCAGCGGTCGTCTCGCCGGCCTGGCTCAGACGGCGGCCGAGATCCGCCTCGCCCTCGTGCAGGGCCTTGGCGAGCGCGTAGGCCGTCTCGTCGGGAAGCGACGGCCGCGCCAGCACCAGGCTCCACGACCCCACCGACGTGATCGCCGCCCCCTGCCCCGGCAGCGAGCCCGCCGGCACCGTCAGCCGCTTCAGGAACGGGTGCTTGGCGAGAATGCGCGCAATCTCGTCCGCATCCGGCACGATGAAGCGGGCGCCGCCCGGGGCCTTGGCCATCGCCAGGAAGCCGGGCCAGCCGCTGCCGCCGCCCCACAGCGCCGCCGCCTCCCCCGACAGCACCAGGGGCGGCCCGTCGCCCGCCCGGTCGAGGAACACCGCGTCGAAATCCTTGTCGCGGTCGAGGCCGAGCCCATCGAGCACGTAGCGCGCCAGGATGCCGAGGCCAGAGCCCCGCGCGCCGAACACGACGCGTCGCCCTTTCAGGTCCGCGATGCTGCGGTACGGGCTCGCCGCGGTCACCACGAACATGCCGGGTGTCGCGTACATGGCCGTCACCACGGCGAGGCGTGCCGGGGCCCGCCCGATGCCGCCGAGCGCCTCCATCGCGACCTCGCCCTGCACCAGGGCGATGTCGAGCTTCTCCGCCTCCAGCAGCGGCACGTTCTCCGTGCTGCCTTTGGTGTTGGTCGCCACGACGCGCAGGCCGCCCGCGCGCGCGTTGACCACCGCCGCGAAGGCCTCGCCATAGACCGGAAACCCACCCCCCGGCGTCGCGGTGCCGAGGGTCACGGTCGTGGCTTCGGCGGCGCGCGCATCGCTCATGGGGCTCGTGATCCAGAGGGTGAGGAGGCAGGAAGCGGCGAGCCCGATGAGGCGGGCGCCGATGGACGGGCGGCGCCGCAACCGGCTCAAACCGTCGCCACCGGGGTCGCCGGCGAGCCGACCGCGCCCGGCAGCCGCAGCGGCGGCGCCGTCAGCAGGAACCGGCTGCGATTGTTGGCGCGCAGCCAGTCGGCAAGCTCCGACAGCCGCCAGATCTCGCCGAGGTTGATGCCCATCTTGAACAGGCAGTGCTGGTGCAGGGGCAGCATCGCGCACTGCCCCGGCTTGATGCGGTCGGGAATCAGCTCCACCGCGTAGTTGTCGGCGATGAGCGCCACCAGCCCACTGTCGGAGATCCATTGCAGCAGCCTCTGATCGGTGCCGTCGAGCCCCGTGCACGTGGTCTCGAGCAGGTGCTTGTCGGGCTCCTTCTTGCACGACAGGATGACATCGTCGAAGCCCGTCCGGAGACACACCAGATCGCCCTTCTCGACCTTGACCCCATCGGCCGCCATCACCCGCATCAGGTCCTCGTACCCGACCGGGTGCCGGCGGCGGCCGAAATGCGCGAACAGGTCGATCATCACCGCCCGCCCCTGCAGGCACCTCTCCGCCATCCCTGCAACGCTGAGCGCCGTCGCGTTGGACGTCGATCGCGCCTCCACCATGCTTCCCGGCACCGCGCCCGATTGCGCGACGTCGCTCGGCCCGAGCATCACCTCCTCGCCGCGGAAGCCGTTGTAGAAGACGGGCTCCGCCACGCCGTCCCCGTCGGCATCGAACAGGGCGCCGACGTGGGCCAGAGAGTCCCACTGCGTGGAGTACTGCAGGTGCATGATGACGAGGTCGTCGTTGACCACGTCGGTGAGGCCCGGATGGTCCCATTCCGTGCGGTAGAGCCAGTTCGGCTTGTCCGGGCGCCGCGACGGCCGGATCTGCGGCGGGTGCCGGCGCGGATTCAGCACGTTGCCGCCGGGATAGTCGAGGGGCAGGGAAAGACAGAACGTCGCCCCGGTCTTCACCTCGGCGATCCCCTGCAGGACCTTCTCCGCGGTAAGCTCGTTAAGCCGCCCGAGCTGGTCGTCGGCGCCCCAGTCGCCCCAGGTCGACCCCTCGGGCCTGTTCTTCCATCGCTTGGAGCTCATGGCGCCGCCCTCCCAGGCATTCGATGTTTGACCCTGAGGGTAGCCGATGCCCGCCGCAGCGCAACCGCCGGAGGGTTTCCCCTGCCGCACGGCACGTTCTCCAAGGCCGCAAATTCGTCCAGAGCCTGCGCCATGAAGGCCCAAGGTCACCAATTCCAACGGTAACCATCTGGTGAAGGTTGAAATTCGAGGCGCATTGTCCTTTTGATGCAGGGACCAGGCGCACGCCGAGGTGCCCAGAGAGGCGCCGGCGCAGCTAAAGGAGCACGAGGTTGAGCCCTCGGTCGGGACACGACGAGTTCGAGCGGGTGCTTGCCACCATGCGCGACCGTCTCTCGAGCGTCTCCCTCGAGATCTCCGACCTTCTGAGCCAGCTCGAGGGCGAGGTCGAGGCCGTGAGCCCGGATGTGCGCCTGCATGCCCGCACCGCCGCCGCCGACGTGGTCCGCACGCAGGAATGGCTCAATCACCGCATGAGCCAGCTGCCCTTCGATCCGGGCCAGCGCTACGCCGCCATGCAGGAAATGCTGCAGATGCAGTTCGTGGCCCTGCAGAAGGTATCGACGATCATCGAGGACGTGCTGTCCGCGCGCAGCCGCCAGGCGGCGGGGCACAAGGCGCTGCTGCCCGTCCCGCAGACCTATCCGCAGCCGATCCTGCCGCGCGGCCAGTCGCAGTCCGTGTTTGACCTGACGCCGCAGCCGCCCCACCACCCCGCCGAGCCGACCTGGGATGCGCTGCGCGGCCTGAACGACATGCTGCACGTCCCGGCACCGCCCCCGGTGCGCCTGGCCGACCTCACCGTGCCCCAGGGCGACGTGCCGCGGGCCCTCGCCACCGGCCGCACCCAGCCGCCCAAGACCGGCGGCCGCGGCGCCAAGACGGCCAAGACCGCGACACGCAAGGACGAGCCCCGCCGAGGCTCCAGCCGCCGCCTCGCTCTGTGGAGCGTCGTGCTGCTGGGCCTCATCGGCATCATCGGAGTGGGCGGCTATGCCACCTACAGCAGGCTCGTGGGCGGCAAGTCCTCCATCGCCTCCCGCAGCATCCAGAAGAAGGAGCGCGTCTCGCTCGGCGACCCCGCCGCGCGCGAGCAGGCGATCGCCAACTCCGACGCCCATGCCGGCGGGCCGCGGCGCGTGCCGAGCCCGCCGCCCATGGCGGCTCCGCCGCTTGAGGATGCAGGTCCGCGTGGACAGGTGCCGGGCCTCATGGTCGTGCAGCCGCAGGCCCCGCGCAGCAACGTCTCGACGCAGCCCTACGTGGCGGTGATCGCGACCAACCGCGACAAGCAGGCCCTGGCGAAGACCTACAACGACCTGCGCAAGCAGTTCCCCGGCATCCTCGGATCCAGGCGCGCCGACGCGCAGACCGTCAACCTCGGCGAAAGCGGCGTCTGGTATCACCTCGTCGTGCTGCCGCCTGGACCGCGCGATCAGGCCATGGCCATCTGCGCCGAGTTCCGCCAGTCCGGCTACACGCGCTGCATGGTGCGCCCCTACTGAGCCCCGCCAAGGCTCAGATCGCCGCTACGGGCTGGCCGCGCGAGGCCCGTTTGCCGGGGTCCTGCCGCCGGCGGTCCGTGGTGTAGAAGTCGCCCATCACCAGCACATCCATGCCGCTCTCGAGGAAGCAGGCGATGGCCTCCTCCGGCCGCGCCACGATCGGCTCCTTGCGGTTGAAGCTGGTGTTGAGCAGCACCGGCACCCCCGTCAGCTTGCCGAAGGCGTTGATGAGCCCCCAGTAGCGCGGGTTGGCCTCGCGCTCCACGGTCTGGATGCGGCCCGTGCCGTCGATGTGCACGGCCGCCGCGATGGCGCTGCGCTTCTCGGGCCGCACGCGCGGCGCCAGCGTCATGAACGGATCGGGCTGTGTGATCTCGAAGAACTCGGCCGCCCGCTCCAGCAGCACCGCAGGCGCGAACGGCCGGAAGCTCTCGCGCGCCTTGATCTTGTCGTTGAGAATCTCGCGCATCTCGGCCCGGCGCGGATCGGCGAGGATCGATCGGTTGCCGAGCGCCCTCGGCCCCATCTCGAAGCGGCCCTGATACCAGCCGACCACCTTGCCCGCGGCGAGGTCCTTCGCCACCCGGTCGATCAGCATGGCCTCCGGATGCGTCTCGTAGCGCAAGCCCGCCGCCTTCAGCGCCGCCTCGATCTCCGCCGGACCGTACTCCCGGCCGTAGAAGGGATGCGTCAGCTCGAAGGTTCGCGGGCGCCCGAGCGTCTGGTGATGGTGCCACAGCGCGCTTCCCAGCGGCGCCCCCGTGTCCGAGGCGCAGGGCGGCACCCACAGCCGCTTCACCGGCGTCTCCTCCAGCACCTTCGCATTGGCCACGCAGTTGAGCGCCACGCCGCCTGTCAGGCACATCTGCGTCAGTCCCGTGCGGGCGACGAGATCGCGCACCACGTGCAGCACGATCTCCTCCGTCACGGCCTGCAGCGCGAAGGCGATGTCGCGATGGCGATCCTCGAGCGGGGCGCCCGGCACCCGCGCCGGCCCGAACGTCTCAATAAACTTGGGCTTGAACGGCCTCAGCTCGCCGAAGGTCTCGTAGGAGAAATATTCCATGTTGACGCGGTAGCGGCCTTCCGCGGCCGGCCGCACCACGTCGCGGAAGCGCGCCACGTAGGTGTCGTCGCCGAAGGCGGCCAGCGCCATCACCTTTCCCTCGTCGCCGAATCCCGCAAAGCCCAGGTACTCGGTCACGAACGTGTAGACGAGGCCGAGCGAGTTCATCTGGCTCGTGTGCCACAGGCGCTCCACCCGGTTGCCGCGCCCGACGTAGGCGCTGGTGGAGGCGTCGTCGCCGTAGCCGTCCATCACCAGGACGAGCGCCTCCTCCATCGGCGACACGAAGAACGATGCCGCGTGCGCGTCGTGATGCCCGACATTCACGATCTCCGGCAGCCGCGCATCCTGGCCGAAATGCGCGCGCAGGCCCCGCCGCAGGTATTGGTTGAGCAGCATGATCTGGTTCTGCTGCGCCCGGTGCGCGCCCGGCAGCACCAGGCCGAGGCTCAGGGGAAAGCGTCGAAGGATCAGGCGCGCGGCCTGTCGGCGCAGCTCACCCACGTTCCAGGGTGTCGTCACCACGTCGATGTCGGCGAGCTTGAGGTTGAGGTCCTCGCACAGGGCGGCGAGCGAATGCCTCGGGAACTTCTGCGACTTCTTGCGGCGGTCCAGCCGCTCCTCTTCGAGCACGGCCTCCAGCCGGCCGTCGCTCAGGAGCGCCAGGCCGCTGTCGTGGGTTTTCGCTACAAGGCCGAGGATCCTCACCGGTCGCCTGCTCAGGTTGCCGCTCCTGCTTGCCCTCGCGGAGGGCCTATCGCTGCCTCCTGCCTTCTACCGCCCCGGCAGACGCTTGTCGCGCCATCACCGCCGAATTCGCGCCGTAGGTTAACGGGCGCGCGCGCGGCCAGCCCCCTGGACACGGCCCTGGCGCTTGGGCTGGCGAGGCGCTGCCGGCAGCGGTCTACTGGTGGCTGCCGTGGCAATGCTTGTATTTCTTGCCGGAACCGCACGGGCAGGGCGCGTTCCGGGAAACCTTGCCCCAGGTGCTCGGATCCTTCGGGTCGACCGCCTCGCCGGGCTTCTTGCGGCTCTGCACCGGCGCCCGCCGGTCCTCGGCCGGCGGGCTCGCACGCCCGTCCGCCACGGCAAGGGCCGCTTCGGCCATCGCCCACTCCGGATCGCTCTGGCGCGGATCCGGGTGCACGGCCTCCAGCCGCGACAGGTCGGGCTCCTCCTCGCCGCGCACGGCCTCCTCCTCGGTCGAGGTGGCCTGCAGGTGCATGAGACGGCCGGTGACCTCCTCGCGCAGATTGGCGAGCATCACCTCGAACAGCTGGTAGCCTTCCGACTTGTACTCGTTAAGCGGATCGCGCTGGCCGTAGCTGCGGAAGCCGATCACCTGCCGCAGATGCTCGAGCGTGACAATGTGCTCGCGCCAGAGATGGTCAAGCGTCTGCAACAGCACCGTCTTCTCGATCTTGCGCATGCGGGTCGCCCCGACGGCGAGCTCGCTGCGGTCGGTGGCGTCCATCTCGGCGACGAACTCGCGCGCCTGCGCCAGGCTCTGCAGGAACTGGAAGCCGATCTGCGGCGCCTGCTGCATGGCGTCGGCCGGCGAGATGCCGTTGAGACGGATGGGGCTGTTCTCCCCGTTAATCAGGTGCTGCCCGATCGCCGCGAAGGTATCGCCCGGCTGCGACACGAGCTCAGCCAGACCCGGCTCGTGCGCCACGTACTCCAGCATGCCTCTGGCGTCCCGGTACTGCTTCAGGAGCTCGCGACCGACCTCTCGCGCCAGCTCGTCGTAGCGCTCGTCCACGGCCTTGGCGACGCGCTCCCCGATCTCGCTCTCCGCGATGCCTTCCTCGCGCGCCCAGTCCTCGATCGGCAGCTCGAGCGCGAACACGCGCTTCACGTCCTCCGCGAGCTGTGGCGTCGCCCACTGCTCGGCGTAGGCGTTGGGGGGAATATGTTTGGCGACGAGATCGTTCACCATCTGGTGGCGCAGGTCGCGCACGGTCTCGCTGAGGTCGTCGTGGCCCATGATGTCGAGCCGCTGCTCGAAGATCACCTTGCGCTGATCGTTCATCACGTCGTCGTACTTCAGCACGTACTTGCGGCTGTCGAAGTTGCGCGCCTCGACCTTCTGCTGCGCCTTCTCCAGGGCCTTGTTGATCCAGGGGTGCGTGATGGCCTCGCCGTCGCGCAGGCCGAGCTTCTGCAGCATCCCGTCCATGCGGTTGGAGCCGAAGATCCGCATCAGGTCGTCTTCGAGCGACAGGTAGAACTTCGAGCGGCCGGGATCACCCTGGCGGCCCGAGCGGCCGCGCAGCTGGTTGTCGATGCGCCGGCTCTCGTGCCGCTCCGTGCCGATCACGTAGAGGCCGCCGGCGGCCAGCGCCTTGCGCTTCTTCTCGGCAACGTCGGCCGCGATCCTCTCGCGCTCTTTCGCCACCTCGCCGTCCTGCGGCGCCTTGCCCTTGTTCTCAAGCTCGCGCTGCCAGTCGCGCAGGCGGTACTCGACGTTGCCGCCGAGCTGGATGTCGGTGCCGCGGCCGGCCATGTTGGTGGCGATGGTCACCGCGCCGGGCACGCCGGCCTGCGCGATGATGTGCGCCTCCTGCTCGTGGTAGCGGGCGTTGAGCACCTGGTGCGGAATCGGGTCCCCGGCGGAGTTCCTCTCGCCCAGCTCCGTCAGGTGCGCGGCGATCTCGTTGAGCTGCGCCTTGAGCTCATCCTCCTTGCCGGGCTTCAGGCTGTCGGCCTGCGAGCGGAAGAACTTGCCCGTCTCGCGGAAGTACTTGCGGTCCTTCAGCAGCGCCGAGAGATGCTCCGACTTCTCGATCGACGTGGTGCCGACGAGGATCGGCTGCCCCCGCCGGTGCGCCTCCGCGATCTCCGCGACGATGGCCCGGTTCTTCTCGGCGACCGTCCGGTACACCTCGTCGTGCTCGTCGAGGCGCGCCACCTGCACGTTGGTCGGCACCTCGATCACGTCGAGGCCGTAGATGTCCATGAACTCGCTGGCCTCGGTGGCGGCCGTGCCGGTCATGCCGGCGAGCTTCTCGTAGAGGCGGAAATAGTTCTGGAACGTGATCGAGGCCAGCGTCTGGTTCTCGGGCTGGATCTCCACGTGCTCCTTCGCCTCCAGCGCCTGGTGCAGGCCCTCCGAGTAGCGCCGGCCCTGCATCATGCGGCCCGTGAACTCGTCGATGATGACGACCTGGCCCGACTTGACGATGTAGTCGCGGTCGCGCTGGAACAGCTTGTGCGCCTTCAGCGCCTGCGTGGCGTGGTGCACCACCGTCACATTCTCGATGTCGTAGAACGAGGTGTCGGCCTTGAGCAGCCCGCGCTGGGCGAGCACCTGCTCCATGAACTCGTTTCCGACCTCCGTGAACGACACCTGCTTCTGCTTCTCGTCGAGCTCGAAGTGCTCGGGCTTCAGCAGCGGCATGACGTCGTCGAGTGCGTTGTAGAGCTCGGCGCGGTCGTCGAGAGGGCCGGAGATGATGAGCGGCGTGCGGGCCTCGTCGACGAGGATCGAGTCCACCTCGTCCACGATCGAGAAGTAGTGCCCCCTCTGCACCATCTCGGCGGCGCTCATCTTCATGTTGTCGCGCAGGTAGTCGAAGCCGAGCTCGTTGTTGGTGGCGTAGGTGACGTCGCAGGCGTACTGCTGGCGCCGCTGCTCGTCGTCGAGCTCGTGCACGATGCAGCCGACGGTGAGGCCGAGGAAGCGGTACACCTGCCCCATCCATTCCGCGTCGCGCCGGGCGAGGTAGTCGTTGACCGTGACCACGTGCACCCCGCGCCCCGTGAGCGCATTGAGGTACACCGGCGCGGTGGCAACGAGCGTCTTGCCCTCGCCCGTCTTCATCTCGGCGATGTTGCCCTTGTGCAGCACCATGCCGCCGATCATCTGCACATCGAAATGCCGTTGCCCCAGCGTGCGCTTGGCCGCCTCGCGCACCGTGGCGAAGGCCGGCGCCAGCAGGTCGTCAAGGGCGACCCCGTCGGCCAGCTGCTTGCGGAACATGTCCGTGCGTGCGCGCAGCTCCGCGTCCGTGAGCCTGGCGATCTCGGGCTCCAGCGCGTTGATCGCCTCCACCCTCGGGCGGTAGGTCTTCACCTTGCGATCGTTCGCACTGCCGAAGACCTTGGCCGCAATGGCGCCGATGGAAAGCATTCTGGTTTTCCTCAAGTCCGCAAAGGGTTTGCAGGAGCGCGCGAGGGCCCTGCGGATGTCCGGCGCCCGTTGCCCCGCACGGTCGCGCCGAACGCGGCGTGACCGCCGAAGCGTCCCGCCCGGATCTGGACCACAGCGGCGTCGGGCGTCGAAGCTCTCATTCTCGAAAGATGGCGTGATTTGACGGCGCCTTACGCGCCAAGCCTTCCGGCCCCGCCGGGCCTCGTTGAGATAAGGACCGCGCCACCCCTTGTCAACGAATGGGGCGTCCGCGACCCTCGCCGGCATGGAGCCGCCGGCTCCGACACAGCACGACCATCTTGCTGTGCTTTCGAGGTCGGCACGGCCCCGAGATTGCCCCCGCCCTGCGCAACGGCTATGGGAAGCCGCGCATGCGGTCGCCCTGCAAGAGGACAACCGAAACGTGTTCAGAATGAGCCTTCTAGGAATGATTGCGGCGTTGCTTGTCGCCTTGGGCGTGACGGCTGACACCGCTGCCGCTCAGGACGGCGTCGCCGCGCGCGTCAACGGCAAGGATCTGCTCGAGGCCGACATGCGGCTCGCCGAGGCCGAGATAGGCGCCGATCTCGGCAGCCTGGCAGGCGCGGCGAGACGCCGCGTCCTGGCGGAGTTTCTTATCGAGACGCAGCTCTTTGCCGACGCCGCCGAGGCCGAGAAGATTCCTCTGCCGCCCAATGTGCAGGATACGCCCTATTGGAAGCGCCGGGCCCTCCGCGACACCTATTTCGAAAGGGTCATCGCCAAGAACGTGGCCGAGATCGACATCAAGTCGTTCTACGACGAGCACCTGGGCTCCAAGAAGGCCGAGGAGGAGATCCGCGCCAGCCACATCCTGCTCGACACCAAGGACAAGGCCTCGGAGGTCTACGCGCGGTTGAAGGGCGGCGGCGATTTTGCCGCGCTCGCGCGCAACAACTCGGGCGATCCCGGCTCCAAGGACCAGGGCGGCGACCTCGGCTTCTTCGTGCGCGGGCAGATGGTGCCGGCCTTCGAGCAGGTGGCCTTCGCCCTCAAGCTCGGCGAGATCTCGGAGCCCTTCGAGACGCAGTTCGGCTGGCACATCGTCAAGCTCGACGCCCGCCGCGAGCGGCGCGCGCCGCCCTACGAGGAGATCAAGGACCGTCTCAAGCCGGCCGTGATCCACGACAAGGCCCAGCGCCTCGTATTTGAGCTTCGCAAGAAATCGAACATCGAGTACGTCGACGCCGAGATCAAGAAGCTCGTCGAGGCCGAGCAACCGCAGCAACCCAAGAACTGAAGCCGCGCCGGCCCGGCGCATCCCGCCGAAGGACCAGCCCATGGCAAGCGTCAGCAAGGTCTCCCCGTTCGCGCCCGCGTCGCTGGCCGAGCTTCCCCCCGTCGAGGGCGTGGCCTTTGCGACCTGCGAGGCCGGCATCCGCTACAAGGGCCGCACCGACCTGATGCTCGCGCGTCTGGCGCCCGGCACCACCGTTGCCGGCGTGCTCACCCGCTCCAAGACCTGCTCCGCGCCCGTCCTGTGGTGCCGTGCCGGCCTCGAGGGCGGCACGGCGCGCGCCCTCGTCGTCAACTCCGGCAACGCCAATGCCTTCACCGGCCGCCGCGGCCTGGAGGCCACGCGCATCACCGCCGAGGCGGCCGCTCGCGCAGTCGGCTGCATGCCGTCCGAGGTGTTCGTCGCCTCCACCGGCGTCATCGGCGAGCCGCTCGAGGCCGACAAGTTCGCCCACCTGCTCGATGGTCTCTCCGCTGGCGCCGCGCCCGACGCATTCCTGGCTGCGGCCCGCGCCATCATGACCACGGACACCTATCCCAAGCTCGCAACCCGCCGCACCGAGATCGGCGGTGTGCCCGTTACCATCAACGGCTTCTGCAAGGGTGCCGGCATGATCGCCCCGGACATGGCGACCATGCTGTGCTTCATCTTCACCGATGCGGCCGTCGCCCCGCCTGCCCTGCAGGAGCTGCTCACCCGCCACGCCGACACCACCTTCAACTGCATGACGGTCGACGGCGACACCTCGACCAGCGACACCTGCCTTCTGTTTGCCACCGGCGCTGCCGCGGCAAAGGGTCAGCAGCCGGTCGAGAGCGCCGGCGACGCCCGGCTTGCGGCCTTCGGCGCCGCGCTGCACGACCTCATGCGCGATCTGGCCATCCAGGTCGCCAAGGACGGCGAGGGTCTGTCCAAGTTCGTGACCTTCCAGATCGAGGGCGCCGAGAGCTGGATCGCCGCCCGCAAGATCGCGCTCGCCTGCGCCAACTCGCCCATCCTCAAGACCGCCATCGCCGGCGAGGATCCCAACTGGGGCCGCGTCGTCATGGCCATCGGCAAGTCGGGCCAGGCCGCCGACCGCGACAAGCTCTCCATCTGGTTCGGGCCCCACCTCGTCGCCGACAAGGGCGAGCGGGCGGCGGGCTACGTCGAGAAGACGGTCGCCCAGTACATGACGGGGGCCGAGATCGTCATCCGCGCCGACGTCGGCGTCGGCAAGGCGTCCGCCACGGTGTGGACCTGCGACCTGACCCACGACTACGTGTCGATCAACGCCGACTACCGGAGCTGACCCCCGCCATGGCCGCCGACATTCTCCTCGTGGCGGCCTGCGCCCTGATCGACGTCGACGGTCGCGTGCTGCTGGCCGAGCGGCCAGCCGGCAAGTCCATGGCCGGGCTGTGGGAGTTCCCCGGCGGCAAGGTCGAGGCGGGCGAGAGCCCGGAGGCTGCGCTGGTGCGCGAGCTCGAGGAGGAGCTCGGCATCAAGGTCGCCGAGAAATGCCTGGCGCCGTTCACCTTCGCCAGCCATCGCTACGAGGCCTTCCACCTCCTCATGCCGCTGTACGTGTGCCGCAACTGGGACGGGGACATCACCCCGCAGCTCGGCCAGAAGGTCGCCTGGGTGCGCGCCAACAAGCTCGCCGAGTATCCGATGCCGCCAGCCGACGCGCCGCTCGTCGCCATGCTGCGCACGCTGATCTGAAGGGCCGGCGCCCGGGCATCGTCCGCACCGCAACATGACGTGCCGCGCCGATCGCGCACGTGCGTTGCTGCCGCAAACCCGTAGCCATTGTGCTTTCATTGTGCCGCATTGGTGTGCGAATTCCGACGCGCTCGGCCGCCCGCAATTCGGTCATTTGGCGGCGGACGTTTTGCCCAGGGAGGCTCTCTTGACGACCAGATTTTTTGCCGCGTTGGTGGGCGCACTGACGCTGCTTTCCGCGTGGACGACGGGTGCATGGGCCCAGTACGGCCAACGCAGCGACTGGGTCTTGCTCGGCGAGCAGACCGTCGGCTTCCGTGTCGACCGCGACGTCATCAACGTCAATCAATCCGAGGACTGGTATCGCTCGCGTGCGTTCCGGACGCTCCATTTCAAGGCCGAGCGCAACGAGGTCCACATGATGTCCATCCGCCTCGTCTATCTCAATGGATACGCGGAGGATTTCCGCGTCGACCGCCTCATCCGAGAGGGCGGCGATCTCGCCCTTGATCTGCGCGGCGATCGCAGCTTCATCAGGTCGATCGAGATGGTCTACAAGACGCGGCCCAACTTCGAGGGCCGGGCCGTCGTCAAGGTCTTCGGCGAGCTGGCGCGCATGCATCGCCCGGAGCCCCCCAGGCAAGACTGGGTTCTGCTCGGCGAGCAGACCGTCGGCTTCCGCGTCGACCGCGACGTGATCAACGTCAATCAGTCGGAGGACTGGTACCGGTCGCGGGCGTTCCGCACGCTCCACTTCAAGGCCGAGCGCAACGATGTCCACATGATGTCGGTCCGCCTCGTCTATCTCAACGGGTATGCCGAGGATTTCCGTGTCGACCGGCTAATCCGCGAGGGCGGCGACATGGCCCTCGACCTGCGCGGCGATCGCAGCTTCATCAGGGCGATCGAGATGGTCTACAAGGCCCGTCCCAACTATGAGGGCAGGGCCGTCGTCAAGGTCTTCGCCGAGCTCGGGCGGGGCTTCAACCGTCCCGAGCCCGGCCACGGTGGCAGGGGGGACTGGACCGAGCTCGGATGCCAGCAGGTGTCGCTGTTCGGCAAGGATCGCGACAGCATCCGTGTCGGCCGGCGCGAGGGCCGCTTCAAGGCCATCCGCCTGCACGTGCGCGGCGCCGACGTCGAGATGCTCGATCTGAAGGTGGTCTACGCCAACGGCCAGCCCGACGACGTCCCCGTGCGCGCCGTGATCCGGGAGGGCAGCCGCACCCGCCCCCTCGACCTCCAGGGATGGGAACGGGCCATCGACCGCGTCGAGATGGTCTATCGCACGATCCCGAACTTCAAGGGCATGGCCACCGTGTGCGTTGAAGGCCTGCACTAGCGCAGATCGCGGAGCACGCGTCAGCGTGTGTCGCATGAAGACGCTCGCATCATCGGGCACATCGAGCGCGCATCCGCGTCCGGAGGAACGGACAGCGCGCACGGCCCGAGTTGGGGGGCGCGCTCCGGCGCGCTCTCCGTCCCGGCGGCACCACGGGCGCCAATCGCGTGACGCCGCCCGTGCGACCTTTGACAGTTGGGAGCGCGCTTCCAGAAGCGGATGGCGCTCCTAGTATTTCAGCCCGAACAAGGGTCCGAGGATCGGCACCTCGGTCTGCTTCGGCGGCGCCTTGCGCGTCACTTTGGCCGCAGCCTGCCGGGGGGGAGGGCGTCGCGCGCTCGGCGGTCTGAGCTCCTCCGGCGGCGCCACGGGCAGCGCGTAGGTCGTGGGCGGCACCTGCACATCGACGGCCGGAACGGGCGGCCTCGAAACGGTGTCGGCGGCCGGATGCGTCGGCGCCTCCTTGGCGCCTGTGGCAGGGGCCGGCCCTGCATCCGGCCGCGCCTCCTCGGCATCGTCTCCCGCAGCATCGCGGGCAGCCGCATCCGGCTTCCCACCGGCCTGCGACTGAGGCCCGTAGGAGGCGCGTTGGGCCCGGCCGGACGCCTCCGCCTTGCCCGCGGCGCTGTCAGCGGGACGCAAGGTCCGCGGAGCTGGCTCCGCGCGCATGTCGCTCTCCGGCGACGGCGCCGTCTTCGGCTCCGCCACCGTCGGTGCTGATGCCGTGGGCTCCACCGCCACGGGTGGCACGGTGGTGGGCACCGCCCCCGGCGCGGTCACGGCTTGCACCGGCTCGGCATGATCCTGCCACAGGCTCGCCGCTACACCCGCGCTGAACGCAGCCACGACCACCGGCAACGAAACGGCAAGCGGAACCCGGCGCAACGCCACTGTGCCCTCATTTCCTTGAATGCCGCCGATGCGCCATCTATACCCCAGGATCAACCCGGCCGCAGAGGACAATGTTCCAGGTCCTCCCGACCCGCCGCGATCGCGGCCTTGAAACAACACGGCGGCGCCGGTGGACGGAGAGGCGCCACTGCGCTGCTTTTCTGTGCCTTCCATGTTCCAGTGCCTGCTGCACTTATCGATCTGTGAAGCATTATGCCAGCCGGGCGCTGTTCCAGTCGGTCGATCTGTGCAAGCATTCCTTTGCGGGCTGTTTTTCAATGCTCCGGGGACTGCACAATATGCCCGAGGAAGCGGGTCGATTTCTGAGCCACTTGGCACTGTTGGTCGCGGGCCTCCTCGCGGCGTACACCGCCTGGGCCTGTGGCGCGGCGCGACGGCGCGGCCTCGCGATCGCCGACACCTGGATCTGGGCGGGGCTCGCCGCGCTGTTCCTGGCCCTCGCCTGCGCGAAGCTCATCGTGGCGTCGGGTGTCCTCAAGGGCAGCGGCAGTCTCCTGCGCGCCCTGGCCCGGCAGAACGGCATCTACACCGACCGCCGCAGCCTGCAGATCGCGGCCACCATTGCCGTGGCGCTGATCGCCGTCGCCCTGCTCGTCTACACCGCGCTCTATCTCAAGGACAACGCGCGGCGCCTGCGCGTGGTGCTGGACACGGCGCTGCTCGCTGCCACCGCGGGCATCCTGGGCCTCGTCGTCCTGCGTGAGATGGACGCCTGGAGCCCCGTTGTCCCCTGGGCCCGCACGGCCATCGAGCTCATCGCCGCTGCAGGCACGGCCGCGGTGGCGATATCCAGGCTCGGCAACCTCAGGAGCCCGGCACGGCGCTGAGCGCCCCGGCTCAGGCGCCTTCCGGCTTCGCGTACGTGTACTCGAAATCGCAGTGCCCGGCACCTTGCATGATGGTCTGCGTCCGCTTGAACTTGAGGTTCGGGTCGTATCCCTCGCAGAACGTGCCGTCGCGCTGGCACGACAGCAGGTGTCCGATCTCGCCGAGCCCCATCTCCTTGTACATCTGCGCGTAGCGGCACATGGTGACGTTGAAGCGATACCGGCTCTGCGAGCTTTCGATGACGTCGATCCTCAGCGCGTCGCCCCGCGTCCACAGGTCCTGTTTGGCCTGGAACGAGGCCAGCGAGGTCTTGCCGCCGACCTCCGCCGCCATCTGCTTGCCCTGCTCGATCGCCGATTGCCTGACGGCGTTGGCGATTGTCCGCTGCGCGACCTCCACTCCCTGCGTGGCTTTAAGCTCGTCGTAGACGTGCTTGAGGATCTGCGCCTCGATGCGGCGGCGTTCCAGCATGCCAAGTGCCGGCGTCTGGTGGGCATCTGCGTCGGACATCGCCTCTTTCCCCGTCGAATGGTTGCCGCGCGCCGAGCATACCTCAGCGCGGCAGCACGAGCCACAGGTCGAGATCGAGAATGACGCCGTCGACGTAGTCGCCCTGCTCGTTCTTGTAGGGGTGATCGGCGCACGTGCGGTTCTTCACGCCCACAAGCCGGGTCCGCAGCGCGCCGATGTCGTCCCGGCCCGGGATCGCGGCCGTCTCCAGCACCTCCGACCAGGCGTAGACGGTGTCGCCGGCAAAGCACGGCGCCACGTGCCGGCCGCCGTTGACGGCGGCGACGTGGAACGCATTGGCGAGGCCGTTGAAGGACAGCGCCCTGGCGAGCGAGATGACGACGCCTCCATACACCAGCCGCCGCTTGAACTGGCCTTGTGCCTGCTCGTGCAGATTGAAGTGCACCTTCGCCGTGTTCTGGTAGAGCCGCGTCGCCGTCTGGTGCTCGGCCTCCTCGAGCGTCATGGCGTCGATGTGGTCGATGCGCTCCCCGGCATGGTAGTCGCCCCAGCGCGCCGGCGAGCCGGCCAGCGCCGTGTCGTACCTCGCCGCCTCGAGACGGGGCACCGCGCTGCCGAGCTCGGCCGGATCCACCCGGTCGGCGAGTTCCGGCACCACCGGCGCCGGGGCGGGCGAAGCCTTGTCGCGCTTTCGCACCATCACCCAGCGCACGTACTCGATTACCGTGGCACCCGCCTGATTGCGCCCCGTCGTGCGCACGTAGACGACGCCCGAGATCTTGTTGGCGTTCTCCCTCAGCCCGATGACCTCCGATGTCGCCGACAGCGTGTCGCCGGGAAAGACCGGGGCGAGAAACCGACACTCGGCGTAGCCGAGGTTGGCGATGGCGTTGAGCGAGATGTCCGGCACCGTCTTGCCGAACACCACGTGGAACGCCAGCAGATCGTCGACGGGAGATCTCGGATAGCCGAGCCCCTGCGCGAACGTGTCGGCCGACTGCACGGCAAAGCGCGGCCCGTAGAGGCCGTTGTACAGCGCCACGTCCCCGTGCGTGACCGTGCGCGGCGTCGCGTGCACGAGCACCTGGCCGACCTTGAAGTCCTCGAAGTAGTTGCCGGTTTTCGCTTTCATCATGCCGATACCGCTCGCATTCTGCAGAGTCCGCCTCGCCGCTTCCCCACCATAGGCAGGTGCCTCGCGGCTACGACGGCGTCCATTCCCTCGATCCGGCGAGGCTGCCGGCCTCCGCAGGCATGACGTCAGAGGATATACGGGCGCTCGCTACCTCTTCCACCGTCATCCCCGCGCAGGCGGGGATCCACGCCACTCTGCGCACTCGCTCCAACGTCTCGTCGGACACCAACGCCACTCGGCCACGCCTTGCTCGGCCGTTTTCATTCCGCCTCATGCTTGCGTGGATGCCCGCCTTCGCGGGCATGACGCCAAATTGCTGCTGTGAGCGTGTCCATTCTCAACCTGATCCCCGCGTGGTTTCAAGGTCCTGCTCCGCCACGCTTACGCGCGCTTCTTCTCGATGGCGTCGGCGATGGCGAGCGTGCGCCGGCCCATCTCGGCGTGCAGCAGCTCCACCATGCGCCCCTCCACCGTGATGACGCCCTTGCCCCCGTTCTCGGCAAGCTCGAAGGCAGCCACGATCTTGCGCGCCCATTCGACCTCCGCGGCCGGCGGTGCGAACACCTCGTTGGCCTTGGCCACCTGGTCCGGGTGGATCAGCGTCTTGCCGTCGAAACCGAGCTTGCGCCCGTGCACGCACTCCTTCGCGAAGCCCTCGGCGTCCTTGAAGTTGTTGTACACCCCGTCCAGCACGTCGAGGCCGTAGGCGCGCGCCGCCGTCACCGCGACCGAGAGCCAGTACAGCGCCGGTCGCCGGTTGGTCGACAGGTCCGCGCGCGTCTCCTTGACGAGGTCGTTGGTCCCCATCACCAGGCAGGCCAGGCGCGAGCCCGCCATGCGGGCGCTGCCGGCGATCTCGCCGATGTTGAGGATGGCGAGCGGCGTCTCGATCATGGCCCACAGCCGCGTGCGCTCGTGCGCGCCGGCCTCGCGCATGGCGGCCTCCATGTCGGCGATGGCGGCTCCCGAGCCGGGTTTCGGCAGCAGGATGGCGTCGGGCCCCGCCGCGGCCGCCGCGGCAAGATCGTCCCGGCCCCAGGGGGTATCCAGCGCGTTGATGCGGATCACGAGCTCGCGCGGCCCGTAGCCGCCCGCCTGCACGGCCGCGCACACCTGCTCGCGCGCCTGCGCCTTGGCATCGGGAGCCACCGCGTCCTCGAGATCGAGGATCAGCGCATCGGCAGCGATGCTCTTGGCCTTCTCCAGTGCGCGGGCATTGGAGCCCGGCATGTACAGCACGCTGCGGCGGGGGCGGATGGTCATCACACGGGGACCCTGGTTGGCTATCTCGCACTGCACACTAGTGCAGATCGCGACCGCAGGTAAGCGCGTGCCGCATCAGGTCGCGCGCCGGCCGGGGAGATGCAGCGCAGCCCTCGGATTCTCCCCCGTTGCGTCAATTCGCCGGCTCGCCGAAGCCGTTTGCATCTTGCGAGGTGGCCCGCTATCCCGCTGGAGACGCGAGCAAAAAGAAGGCAGGGCATGCAACAGACGAGCGACATCGTCATCGTCGGGGCCGGCATCGTCGGCAGCGCCACCGCCTATTTTCTGAGCCGCCATCCTGGCTGCGCGGGGCAGCGCATCGTGCTCCTGGAGCGCGACCGCACCTTCGCCGAGGCGAGCACGGCGCGCTCCGCCGGCGGCCTGCGCCAGCAGTTCTCCACGCCGGAGAACATCGCCCTCTCCCAGGCGACGCTTGCCATGATCCGCTCCGCCCGTGACCTCCTCGGCGCCGACGCCGACGTTGCCTTCCGCGAGCAGGGCTACCTGGTACTCGCCTCGGATGCCGGCGCCGACATCCTGCGCGAGAACCATGCCGTGCAATCGGCCGCCGGCGCCCCCATCTCCCTGCTCGCACCCGGGGATCTCGTCCGGACGTTCCCGTGGCTGTCGGTCGACGGCCTCGCCGTCGCAGCCCACGGCGTGACGGGCGAAGGCTGGTTCGACCCGCCGAGCTTCGCCGGCCTGATGCGCAAGTCCGCGCGCGCAGCCGGCGTCGAGCTGGTCTATGCGGACGTGACCGGCATCAGCCGCGACGCCGGCCGCATCCTGGGCGTCACCCTTGCCGATGGCACGACCATCGCCGCCGGAAGCCTCGTCATCGCCGCCGGCGCCTGGTCGGGAAGCCTCGCTGCGCTCGCCGGCGTGCCGCTCCCCATCGAGCCGAGGAAGCGCTTCATCTACGTCATCGACTGCCGCGACACGCCCGAGGCCTTGCGCGCCGCCCCGCTCACCGTCGATCCGAGCGGCGTCTGGTTCCGCCCCGAGGGCCGCTTCTTCATTTGCGGGCGATCTCCCGAGGAGGGAGCCGAGCCGCCCGCCGGCAATCTCTCAGACATCGACCACGCCTTCTTCGAGACCGAGGTCTGGCCTCAGCTTGCCGCACGCGTACCGGCTTTCGAGAGCGTCCGCGTCGTCAACGCCTGGGCCGGCTACTACGACTACAACACCCTCGACCAGAACGCCGTCATCGGCGCCCATCCGCAGCTGTCCAACCTGTTCATGGCTACGGGCTTCTCAGGCCACGGTGCGCAGCAGGGCCCTGCTGCGGGTCGCGCCATTGCCGAGCTCATCTGCGACGGCCGCTTCACCAGCATCGACCTGGCGCGGCTCGGCTACGGCCGCATCGCCGAAAACCGCCCGCTCTGCGAGCGCAACGTGATATAGGCGGCGGCGATGGCCCGGATCCTCTGCATCTCCTCCCATGTCGTGCGCGGCAGCGTCGGCCTAGCCGCCACGGTCCCCGCCTTGCAGTCGCTCGGCCACGAGGTCTGGGCCCTGCCCACCGTCACGCTCGCTGCCCGCCCGGGACTCGGCCGCGCCGCCATGGCCCCGGGGGGCCGGCGCGCCACCGATGCCGCCGGGCTGTCCGCAATGCTCGATGCGCTCGAGCGCGACGGCTGCTGGCCGATGCTCGATGCCGTGCTGACCGGCTATTTCGCATCTCCCGACACCGTCGAGGCGGCCGCACAGGCCGTTGCGCGCATCAAGGCCCAGAGCCCACGCGTGCGCGTCCTTGTCGACCCCGTCATCGGCGACGCGGGACGCCTCTATGTCTCCGCCGAGACCGCCGCTGCCATTCGCGATGCGCTGCTGCCGCTCGCCGACATCGCCACACCCAACCGCTTCGAGCTGCAATGGCTCGCCAGCGCGCTCGGCTTCGACGACGAGGCCTCGCTCGTGGCGGCCGCACGCGCGCTGGGGCCTCCGCTCGTCGTCGTCACCTCGGCGGCCGAGACCGAGCTGGAGGTTACGACGCTCCTCGCCGGCCGGTCGGGGCTCGTCCGCGCGGTCACGAGCCCCCGTTTCTCCGGCGTTCCGAACGGCTCGGGCGATCTGCTCGACGGCCTCTTCCTCGGCCGTCTCCTGGCGGGAAGCGAGCCGGCGGCCGCCCTCGACGACGCGCTGGCCACCCTCGCCGAGGTCCTCCAGGCAAGCGCCGGGCACGACGTGCTGCAGCTGGCGCGTCTGTTCACGCCCTGACGATCAACATCTCGGCCGTCATGGCCGGCCAAAGGCTCGGCCTCAAAGAGGTCGACGACGGCATCTGGGTCGTCAGCTTCATGGCCTACGACCTCGGATACATCGGCTTGGAACAGAAAACCCCTGCAACTATCGACAACCCGTTCGGATCACGGGTGTTACCCATGTCTTGGGTACGATCCGTTACCTATGTCTCCGGGCCGGACACAGCTGCTGAATGGTGCCGCAGGAGGGAATTGAACCCCCGACCCACGCATTACGAATGCGTTGCTCTACCCCTGAGCTACTGCGGCAAACTTCTTAGGTTTTTCAACGCTTTAGGCTAATTTCTTGATGCTCTCATCGGCTCGAAAACTCGTCCAATGGCACATCAATGGCACAAAACGGTCTGAAAACCCCCTGCCTTGACGCCCATGGCAAATCAGCACTGCGTCCCGGCAGTGCGCGTCTATTACTCGGGGACGGGCTGCTGTTCAAGCGCCCTGCGACGCTCAATGGCACATGGGAATGGCACATCCACATGTAAGGCCACGCTCTCGGCTGACGATGAGGACAGGCCCGTCATTCACGTCCTCATGAGCGACGGGCGTGTGACCGAGTTCCGCACCACCACGATCGTCGTCCCCGAGAGCCCGCGCGACGAAGCCGACAACCGCGTCTTTGGGCTTCTCGTCAACGGCCGGGGTGAGTTGTTCGTGGACCCGGATGGCAACCCCGTACTGTTGCCGGCGCCGCCACTGACCCTTCACGCAGCCGAAGACCCCAACGAGCGCCTGTCCTGGCGAGAGGCAGCTGAGAAGGCCGGCGTGAGCCTCAGCACCGTGCGAAGGGCTGTTCAGGATGGACAGCTTCCGGAGCCAGACCGCGTTGCAGCCAGGGCACGGCGTTTCAGGCTGGCAGATGTGCGGGCCTGGATCGACGGAGAGAAGCGACCGGCCGCTGTCGCGTTAGAGGAATGGATGCGGCAAAGGGCTCGGAAGAACCGTGCCTGACCATCCCTAGCCCGTCTCCGAACATCCACAACCAGCCCTAGTGGCTTCACTCTCGACGCTGCCTGGCCGACCCTGCCGCCATGCGCCCCGCGTCACAGCCTCCCGTACCGACCCTCGCCCAACTGCGGGCCCAGACCTGCTGGCTTTGGCTAAGCTGTGAGAATTCCCGCTGCTTGCACCGCGCCCCCGCAGCCATGGCGCCATGGATCATCCGATGGGGGCCGGCAGCGTCGAGCGATCAGCTGAGGCGTTCTGCCCGCTGCAGCAAGTGTGGGAGCAAGGGCGCCACGACCCAGATGCCGAGCTGGGGCGGACGCAGTGTTGGGCTGCAGCTATTTCCAGCACGCCATGAGGCGTAACCCTCGGAACAGCATTCGCTGCGGCACCTTACGTAGCTTCGACCCCACTGGATCGTTGTTGGGGAGCTAGCCATGGCGACGTGGGAAGCGAGTGTTTTTGGCGGTTGCAGTTCGCGCAAAGGCATGTGGGCGGGTCTCATCGGCTACGTAGCAATGCTCTACGCGGTGATGTTCGCGGTCGATCTACTGCCCGTCGCAAGCGTCTGCACCAACCGCATTGCACACTACGCCGTTCTCGCCAGCATCCTGATCCTTGGATATCCCTTCGCACGCGTTGCCGGTCGCAGGTTGCACGATCTGGGCTGGACGGGCTGGCCCGCTCTAGCGCTCCCCATGCTCGTGTCTCTCCGGTACGACTTCACGTACGACAACGCCAAATACTACTGCGACGTTGGGGTGCTTACATCTGTGACGGGCGCCGTGAAGCCGATGGTACCGGGCTCGCTCACCGATTTCTTCGCCTGGTGGCCAAGCTCGCTAGAGCTGACAATCAACAGCTCCACCATCGAGATGGCTGCTGTCACAGCTCCGCTGATCATCTATCTGGGGTTCTTCAAGGGCCAGACCGGGCCGAACACGCACGGGCATGATCAGCGTCCGGCGGCAGACATGGCGGCGGCTTGAACTGGCGGTTGCTTGCGCTAAGCAATTGAAGCCCAGACCGATCGAAGAAAGAGGCCCCGCGCGAAGCGAGACCTTCCTCAATGGCTTGCCCACCCCCACTGGTACCCCTCGAAAATATCGAGAAGGCGACCCCCCCCCCGGGGGGTCAAAGTGGCGCGGGAGGCTCATCGGATGCATCCGGACGCGGCGGCCGAGGTTACGTTTCTTGCCGGCCCCGTCGAGTGTACACTTAAATCTGCATCAGGGGCCCCGACTGCCTTTGCGTGATTGCGCCGAGATATCCCAGAAGC
>JANRIO010000061.1:0-13031 GCA_033764875.1 Hyphomicrobiaceae bacterium
CCGCGCGCAACCCACACCGCACCTGCACACTTGCCCTCTGGACCGGCCGCGGGTTGTCTTCCACAGTGCTTGTCCGACAATCCGACAGAGGCGGGCCGCCAAGAGCCCGCACGGTCGGCGGGTCGGCCCGGCCGACAAGCAGGCGACAAGCCGCAGCGGCCCGGGCGTTAGAGCGTCCGATAACAAGCGACTAGGGAGACATCGTCCGACATGGCTGCGCAAGCCGCGCCGCGGGAGACCGTTCCGTCCGGGCCCCGCGAGCACGCTCGATCGACGCCGCTGCTCAGCGTGCGCGACATCTCTGTCCGTTTTGGCGGCATCGTCGCCCTCGACGGCGTCACCTTCGACATCTTCCCCGGCCAGATCGCGGGGTTGATCGGCCCCAACGGCGCCGGCAAGACCACGCTCTTCAACTGCCTGTCCCGTCTCTACATCCCCAACGCCGGCGACATCCTGTTCGACGGCCACTCGATCCTGCGCCAGCCGCGCCACGCGATTCCCCAGATCGGCATCGGCCGCACCTTCCAGAACGTCGCCCTGTTCGACCGCATGTCGGTGCTCGACAACGTCAAGGTGGGCTGCCACAGCGCCTCCTCGACGGGCTTCATCGTCAACGCCCTGCGCCTGCCCAGGGCCGAGCCGGAGGAGGCCCGCATCACCGCCCGCGCCCGCGAGCTCATCGCCTTCATGGACCTCGAGCCGTTCGCGGCGCTGCCGGCAGGCCCCCTGCCCTTCCCCGTGCGCAAGCGCGTCGAGCTGGCCCGCGCGCTGGCCTCCAACCCCAAGCTCCTGCTGCTCGACGAGCCCGCCGCCGGCCTCAATCACGAGGAGGTCGAGGTGCTCAAGGGCCAGATCCGCCGCGTGCGCGACCTGCAGCACGTCACCGTGCTGCTCGTCGAGCACCACATGAGCCTCGTCATGAGCGTGTCCGACAAGGTCGTGGCCATCGACTTCGGCCGCAAGATCGCCGACGGCACGCCGGCCGAGGTGCAGCGCAACCCGGACGTCATCCGCGCCTATCTCGGCGCGTCGGAGAGCTGACCATGGCGCTGCTCGAGGTTTCGGGCCTCAAGGCCTACTACGGCCAGACCCAGGCCCTGCACGACGTCTCCTTCACGCTGGAGGAAGGCGGCATCACCACGCTGCTCGGCGCCAACGGCGCCGGCAAGACCACGACGCTGCGCGCCATCTGCGCCATGGTGCGCACCCAGGGCAGCATCCGCTTCGACGGCAAGCCCATCGAGCGCTGGGCGACGGAGGACATCGTGCGCCTCGGCGTCGGCCACGTGCCGGAGGGCCGCGGCACCTTCGTCAGCTTGAGCGTCGACGAGAACCTGCGCGCCGCCGCCTACACCCGCCGCGACCACGCCGAGACCGCCCGCGACCTCGACATGGTGCTCACCTACTTCCCGATCCTGCGCCAGCGCATCCGTCAGCAGGCGGGCACGCTGTCGGGCGGCGAGCAGCAGATGCTGGCCATCAGCCGCGCGCTCATGCTGCGGCCGCGCCTGATGCTGCTCGACGAGCCGTCCTTCGGCCTCGCCCCGCTTATCGTGCAGGAGATCTTCCGCATCATGCGCCGCATCAACCAGGAGGCGAAGGTGAGCATGCTGCTCGTCGAGCAGAACGCGGCCCTCGCCCTCGAGCTCGCCGACCACGCCTATGTGCTCGAGACCGGCCACGTCGTCATGTCGGGTGCCTCGGGCGTCGTGAAGAGCGACGAGGCCATCCGCAAATCCTATCTCGGCTACTGAGGAGACCTCCATGGAGCAGTTGATCCAGCAGGTGGCCTCAGGGCTCGCCAACGGCGCCATCTACGCCTGCCTTGCGCTCGCCCTGGTGATGATCTTCGTCTCGACCGATCACATCAATTTCGCGCAAGGCGAGCTCGCCATGTTCTCCGCCTTCGTGTGCTGGCAGCTCATGGAGTGGGGCGTGACCTTCTGGCTGGCGCTGCCGCTGGTGGCCGCCTTCTCCTTCCTCCTCGGCGTCGGCATCGAGCGGGTGGTCCTCAGACCGCTGCACAGTGCACCGGTGCTCTCCATCGTCGTGGTGTTCATCGGCCTTCTCGCCATCTTCCACTCCATGGCCGGCTCCATCTGGGGCCACACCATCAAGCAGTTCGCCTCGCCCTTCCCGAAGGTGAGCTTCGCGGGCTCGGGCTACATCGGTCCCCACCAGATCGGCATGATCATCGTCACGCTTCTGCTGCTCTTCGCGCTGTTTGCCTTCTTCCGCTACACGCCGATCGGCCTTGCCATGCGTGCCGCCGCCCAGAACCCGGTGTCTGCGCGCCTGGCCGGCATCCGCGTCGACATGATGCTGGCACTGGGCTGGGGCCTGGCCGCCGCCGTCGGCGCCGTCGCCGGCGCCCTGGTGGCTCCCGTCGTCTTCCTCGAGCCCAACATGATGGCGAGCATCCTGCTCTACGGCTTTGCCGGCGCCCTCGTCGGCGGCATCTCGAGCCCGGGCGGGGCCGTCGCCGGCGGCTTCATCGTCGGCGTGCTGGAGAACCTGGTCGCCTACTTCGGCAACCTGCTCGAGAAGTCGACCGGGGTCTACATCGTCGGCAACGGCGAGAAGCTGATGGTGGCGCTGATCATCGTCATCACCGTTCTGACCCTGAAGCCCTCCGGCCTCTTCGGCCACGTCACCGTGAAGCGGGTGTGAGCATGGCTACGACCACGGCAACGGGCGCCCTCGAGCCCGGCAGCAACACGGCGGCGAGCGAAGGCGCCAGCACCCGGCGGCGCATGGGCATGGCGCTGCTGCTCCTGGTCCTGCTCGTGGCGCCGATCGCCGCGAGCAAGCTCGGGCTGCTCAGCAACTTCATGGTGCTGCAGCTGAGCCTGATGATCGTCTACGCCATCGCCGTGCTCGGCCTCAACCTGCTCACCGGCTACAACGGCCAGATCTCGCTCGGCCACGGCGCCTTCTTCGCCATCGGCGCCTACGTCGCCGCCGTGCTCATCGACCGCTACGACCTGCCCTGGTGGACGACGCTTCCCCTCGCCGGCGCCGCCTGCTTCCTCGCCGGCTACCTGTTCGGCCTGCCGGCCCTGCGCCTGGAGGGCCACTACCTGGCACTGGCCACTTTCTCGCTCGCCATCGCCGTTCCGCAGATCCTCAAATACAAGCATCTCGACGGCCTGACCGGCGGCGTCCAGGGCATCAACCTGATCAAGCCGGACGCCCCCTTCGGCCTGCCGCTCAACGCCGACCAGTGGATGTACCTCGTCGTCTTCGTCGTCGCCGTCTTCATGTTCTGGATGGCGCGGAACCTCCTCGACAGCCGCATCGGCCGCGCCCTGATGGCCATCCGCGACCACACCATGGCCGCGAGCACCATGGGCATCAACATCGCCCAGACCAAGGCCATCACCTTCGGCATCAGCGCCCTCTACGTGGGCGTGGCGGGCGCGCTGCACGCCATCATCTTCGAGTTCGTGGCCCCCGACAGCTTCCGCATCGACGTGTCGATCTCGCTGCTCGTCGGCATGGTCGTCGGCGGCGTGGCCTCGCTCGCCGGCTCCGTCATCGGCGGCATCTTCGTGCAGGTCATCGAGAAGTACGCCGACGCCGGCGCCCGCATGGTCAGCCACGCGCTGCACCTGCCGATCGATATCGAGCCGTGGACCATCTACGGCATCGCCCTGATCCTGCTCGTCTACGTCATGCCGACGGGCATAGCCGGCGGCCTCGCCGCCCTTTGGGGAAGGATCCGGCGCCGCTCCGGACTCTGAAGCGGCAACAAGCAGAACGAATCTGCGTCCAGGAGGAAATGCATGTCGAGAATGACGAGACGGAACCTGATCGCCGCCACCTCGGCGCTTGCCCTGGTGGCAGCCGCTGCCGCGCCGGCGTTTGCTCAGAAGAAGTACGACGAGGGCGCCAGCGACACCGAGATCAAGATCGGCCACACCAATCCCTACTCGGGCAATGCCTCGGCCTACGGCAACATCGGCCGGACCATCGAGGCCTTCTTCAAGAAGGTGAACGACGACGGCGGCATCAACGGCCGCAAGATCAACTTCATCACCTACGACGACGGCTACAGCCCGCCCAAGACGGTGGAGATGGTGCGCAAGCTGGTCGAGGAGGACAAGGTGTTCCTCCTGTTCAACACGCTGGGGACGCCGCCCAACACGGCGATCCAGAAGTACATGAACAACAAGAAGGTGCCGCAGCTCTTCGTCGCCACCGGCGCCTCCAAGTGGGGCAAGCCCAAGGAGTTCCCCTGGACCATGGGCTGGCAGCCCGACTACGCGACGGAAGGCGCCATCTACGCCAAGCACATCCTGTCGACGGTGAAGGACGCCAAGATCGGCGTGCTGATGCAGAACGACGACTACGGCAAGGACTACTTCAACGGCTTCAAGGAAGGCCTGGGCAAGGACAACGAGAAGCTGATCGTCCAGCTCTCCACCTACGAGGTGACCGACCCCACCGTCGACAGTCAGATCATCCAGCTCAAGAACTCCGGCGCCAACGTGTTCTTCAACATCACGACGCCCAAGTTCGCCGCCCAGGCCATCAAGAAGGCGGCGGAGATCAACTGGAAGCCGGTCCACTACCTCAACAACGTGTCCTCGTCCTTCGGCTCGGTCTTCAAGCCGGCCGGCATCGAGGCCTCTCAGGGCATCGTCCTGGCTCTCTACCGCAAGGACTCCACCGACGCCCAGTGGGCCAACGCGCCGGATATCGTCGCCTACAAGGCGTTCCTGGCAAAGTATCTGCCCAACGCCAACATCAGCGACGACACGCACAACTACGGCTACTCGGTCGCCAGCACGCTGGCCGAGGTGCTCAAGCGCGCGGGCGACAACCTCACGCGTGAGAACATCATGAAGCAGGCGGCCAGCCTGCAAGGGTACGAGGCACCGCTTCTGCTGCCGGGCATCAAGGTCAACACCAGCGCCACGGACTTCTATCCGATCCAGGCGGTCCGGCTCGGCCGCGTCAAGGGCGAGACCTTCGAGCTCTTCGGCGACGTGCTCGCCAGCGAGAGCAAGTGACGGCAGATGGCGCCCGGCGGGATCCCCCCGCCGGGTTGCCTTGCGCTTAGTTTGTGATTTGAAGGCATTTATTCGCGACCCCTATGGGCGACACCGACACGCGTTTCGAGCGCATCAAGACCCGGCCTGCCTACGAGCAGGTGGCGGAAGCCATCGAGCGCAACATCCTTTCCGGCAAGCTGCGGCCCGGCGACCCCATCGGGACCGAGTCCGAGCTCGTGCGCCAGTTCGGCGTCAACCGCTCGACCGTGCGCGAGGGCATCCGGCTGCTCGAGCGCACCGGCCTCGTCGCCCGCGAGCCGAGCCGGCGCCTCTCCGTTGCCCTGCCGCACTACGACCGTCTTTCCACGCGCATGACGCGCGCCCTGATCCTGCAGCAGGTGACCTTCCGCGAGCTCTGGCACACCTCCTGGGCGCTGGAGCACGCAGCCGTCGGCCAGGCCGTCGACAACCGCACCGAGGCCGACCTCGCCGCGCTCAAGGCCAACGTCGCGCTCACCCGCCGCCGCGCCCGCAACGCCGACGCCGTGGCCGCGTGCGACGCCGAGTTCCACCGCCTGCTGGCGGAGGCCGCCCACAACCGCCTCCTGCTGCTCGCCAAGGAGCCCTCGAGCCTGCTCGTGCAGCCGACCACGGCCCACATCATCACGCGCAACCCGGCCGCCATCCCGCGCCTCGTCGCGGCCCACACGGCCATGCTGGACGCCCTCAAGCGTCGCGACAAGGAGGCGGCCCTGCTCTGGGTCGGGCGCCACCTGCGCGACTGGAAGGCCGGCTTCGAGAAGTCTGGCTTCGATCTCGACAGCCCGGTCCCGGCCCCCGCCAGCGCGGGGCCCGCCTGAGCCGCGTGCGCCGATCGTCTGGCATCTGAGCGGGTCGAGCTCTTCACGCCGCGCAGACCAGCCGGCAGCGCCGCGGTGGCATCGGCGGGGCCGCTGCCGTCGACATCGCGGCCCGAACGCTATAGGGCGTTGTGCACTGCCGCGCCCCGGGGGCGCGGCCCCGCAACGATCGGACGACACCCATGCACCTCCAGGCACGATCGGTGCTGTTTGCCCTCGCCGTGGCCCTGGCGCCCGCCGCGTGCGCGCTTGCGCCCGCCCCGGCGCACGCCGAGAAGCTCTACGATCCCGGCGCCTCCGATACCGAGATCAGAATCGGCAACACCCAGCCCTACTCCGGCACCGTCTCCGCCTTCGGCACCATCGGCCGCACCATCGCCGCCTACCTGCGCAGGATCAACGACGAGGGCGGCATCAACGGCCGCAAGCTCAACTTCATCTCCTACGATGACGGCTATTCGCCGCCCAAGACGGTGGAGCTCGTGCGCCGGCTCGTGGAGGAGGACAAGGTCCTCCTCGTCTTCGCCCCGCTCGGCACCGCCTCGAACAGCGCCATCCAGCGCTATCTCAACAACCGCAAGGTGCCGCAGCTCTTCGTCTCGAGCAGCGCCTCCAAGTGGGGCAACCCGCAGGTCTTTCCCTGGACCATGGGCTGGCAGCCCAACTACGCGACCGAGGCCGGCATCTACGCCCGCCACATCCTCGCCAACGTCAAGGACCCCAAGATTGCGGTTCTGATGCAGAACGACGACTACGGCCGCGACTATCTCGCGGGCTTCAAGGAGGCCCTCGGCAAGCCCAACGAGCGGCTGATCGTGCAGGTCGCCACCTACGAGGTCGCCGACCCCACCGTCGACAGCCAGATGATCCAGCTCAAGAGCTCCGGCGCCAACGTGCTCTTCAACATCACGACGCCGAGGTTTGCGGCCCAGGCCATCAGGAAGGCCGCCGAGATCGGCTGGAAGCCGGCGCACTACCTCAACAACGTCTCCGATTCGATCAGCTCCGTGATGCGTCCCGCGGGCTTCGAGAACGGCCAGGACATCATCGTCGCCCAGTTCCGGAAGGACGTGACGGACCCGCAGTGGGCCGCAGCCCCCGACGTTGCAGCCTTCCACGCCTTCATGGCCAAGTACATGCCGGGCGCCGACCTCGCCGACAACAACCACGTCTACGGCTATGCCGTGACATCGACGCTGGTGGAGGTCCTGCGCCGCTGCGGCGACGACCTGCGCCGCGCCAACGTCATGCGCCAGGCCGCCGGCCTGCGCAATCTCGAGGTCCCGCTGCTGCTGCCGGGGATCCGGGTCAACACCAGCCCGACCGACTTCTATCCTTTGCAGTCGCTGCAGCTCGCCCGCTTCGAGGGCGAGCGCTGGAAGCTGTTCGGCCCCGTCATCTCCAGCGAGAGCCGGTGAGCCGCCCGCGCGAGCGGACGCAGGCTCTCCTCGCAAAGCCGGAGTGCTCAGCACCTTGCGCGTTCTCGAGACGTCGCGATCCCGCGCCGGCTCGCAGCGCTACCGGATCAGCCCGGGGATCAGCTTCTGCAGCTGCTTGAGCTGCTTCACGTTCACCTTGATGCCGCCGTCGAGCGCGATGTCGCCGGGCTTCATCCCCTCGCACGCCGCCGACACCCAGCGCGCGGTCTGCGTCATCTGCATGCGCTGCGGCCCGCTCGTCCCCGGCATGCCCTCGGTGCTGCCCTCGACGCGCACCGTGACGCTGGACCGGAAGTCGCCGCTGACCAGGGCCTTGCTCGTCGTCGAGATCGGACCGATCTTGCAGTGCGAGTCGATGGTCCACGTCTGCCCTTTGCGCACGACGTCATAGCGCTGGCAGGTGTCCTTCGACACCTTCATGCCGTAGCCCATGAGCTCGGCGTCGGTCTCCTTGTCGACGCACATGCGCATGTTGATCTTGGGCGTCTTGTCCGGCTTCTCAGTGACGTTCGTGACCTCCCACAGACCCTCCCGCCGTGGCGGAAACCCGTGCTCTTGCGCCAGCGCCGGCATCGCGGCGCTACACAGCACAACCATCGACAGATAGCGGACTGCCTGCATTCCGGGCGCACTCCCTTTTTTGGTGGCGACTGCATCATTGCGCATTTGCCCGGCATCCTCACCTGCATTTGCGACGCAGATCGGACCGCCGGCCGCAAGGTCAAGTGTGGCTGCCGTCCCGCAGCACCCGCCAAGCCGGTCCTTCATGCGGTAAGCAGCGTCCATTGTTCTTTTCCGATTATCAATCGGTGGAGTATACTGGAAATATCTGGACGCGGGGGCTTCCATGATTTTCAACGACTATCTTGTTTTGAAGAATGCCTATGCTGCCTGGGGGCGCGGCGACCTCGCAACGCTCGAGAGCTGCTTTGCGCCGGATCTCCGGTTCGACGTGCCGGCCTCGGCAACCGCGCGCTCCTACATCGGCAGCGGCGTCGGCCGCCACCTCCTTGTGGCGCGCCTTCGCAATTTCCTTGCCCCCTACGAGGTCAAGCGCTTCAAGCCGATCTCGGCCTTCCCGACCGAGCATGGCATCGAATTCCGCGTGCAATATGACTACCGCTCCAAGGCGACCGGCCTCGACGTCCAGGGCACCCAGCGCCATCTGTGGACCGTCTCGGGCAACGAGATCACCACCTTCACCGTGGTCCACGACGCCCGGCTTCTTGCCGCCTTCTTCGACCTGACGGAGCCGCTGTCGGTCTGAGCCGCGGGGTGTGCGCGACGCGCTGGGTCCGCCGGCGGCCGTCAACGCTGCCGCCCTCTGCCACTGGCGCTAAGCCTGGGCGGCTGCTACCAGAGCGGGCGCTTGCCGGGCCTCGCCGGCTCCGGCAGCCGCGATCGAAGCAGCCCCGAGGATCGGCTTGCCCGCCAGGCTCAACATCCCGCGACAGCGTCCCCCGACCCGTGCCGCCGCCACGTTCGCCGCCCGCCTGACCTTCGAGGGCGTCGAGCGCCGCTACCGCTCCTCCGTCGCCCTCGACGGCATCTCGCTCGACATCGCCCCCGGCGAGGTCGTGTGCCTGCTGGGCCCCTCCGGCTGCGGCAAGACCACGCTGCTGCGCATTGCCTCGGGGATCGAGAAGCCTTCCGCTGGCCGCGTGCTCATCGACGACTTCGAGGTCGCCGGCCCCGACCGCTTCGTCCCGCCCGAGAAGCGCAACGTCGGGCTGATGTTCCAGGATTTCGCGCTTTTTCCCCACCTGTCCATCGTCGACAATGTCGCCTTCGGGCTCAACGCGCTGCCGCGCGAGGAGGCCCGCCGCGAGGCGCTTGCGGCCCTTGACCGGGTCGGCCTGGAGCGGCTTGCCGACGAGTTCCCGCACACTCTGTCGGGCGGCGAGCAGCAGCGTGTCGCGCTTGCCCGCGCCATCGTGCCGAGGCCGGCCGTGATGCTCATGGACGAGCCCTTCTCCGGCCTCGACGTGCAGCTGCGCGACCGCCTGCAGGAGGAGACCCTGCGCGTCCTGCGCGAGGCCCGCGCCACCTCCCTGATCGTGACGCACGCCCCGTCCGAGGCCCTGCGGCTCGGCAACCGCATCGTGGTCATGCGCGCCGGCCGCATCGTCCAGGCCGGCAAGGCCGAGGAGCTCTATCGCCACCCGGCGGATCTGTTCGTTGCCCGTCTCTTCTCCGAGATCAACGAGATCCGCATGCCCGTCACCGGTGGCGCCCTGCGCACCCCCTTCGGCAGCTTTGGTGTTCCGGGCCTCAGCGAGGGCGAGCCGGCCATCCTGTGCATCCGGCGCCGTGCCATCCGCCTCGTCGCGCCCGGCGAGGGGCTTGCGGGTCGCGTCCTGCGCGCCCAGTTCTTGGGAGATCTCTACGCGCTCGAGATCGCGACCGAGGGCTTCGACCAGCCGCTGTTCACCCTCGTGCGCGAGTCCGAGGTGCCGCAGCAAGGCGCGGACGTGGCTCTCAGCGTCGATCCGGGAGGGGTTCTGGTGTTCCCGGCCCCCGAGACCGCGAGCATGGACGGAAATTTACTCCAACGGAGCTAGAAGTTTTGCCATTTCAGGGTCTTAAGTCAGGATTGCCGGTGGGCCTCAAACTTGCCCCCACGGGGCCTTTCTGCAATAGTGCGGCAAAATCGAAAACACACGCAGCGCGGGCCGCTGCCTGAGGAGCACACGACTATGGGTAGCTTGAGCATCTGGCACTGGCTGATCTTCCTCGCCGTTGCCCTTCTCCTGTTCGGCGGCAGCGGTAAGATCTCCTCGATCATGGGCGACGTCGCCAAGGGCATCAAGAGCTTCAAGAAGGGTATGGCCGAGGACGACGAGGCGCCCAAGAAGGACGAGCCCCAGAAGCTCGAGGGCAAGCTCGAGACCATGGCCGCCAAGCCGGCGACCGAGGCCGAGCGCAGCAAGGTCTGACGGGCGGAGGGCCGCGGCGACGCCGTCGCCGACCCTGTTCTGATAGTCCGGCGTTCGCCGCCGGAGCGACATGAAAGCCGTTCGACGTGATCGACTTTACCTCCAGCAAGCTCTTGATCCTGGGGCTCGTGGCCCTGATGGTGATCGGGCCCAAGGATTTGCCGGCGCTTCTGCGCACGATCGGCAAGTACGTCGGCCTGATCAAGCGGCACGCCAACGACTTCCGCGCCCAATTCGAGGAGGCCATGCGCGACAGCGAGCTGGCCGAGATCAGGAAGCAGGTCGAGAGCGCGACCAAGGAGGCCGAGACCTCCATGCGCGCGGCCGAGACCGAGATCGAGAAGCAGCTGGCCGACGCCAAGGCCGGCACCGATCCGTCGGCCGTGCTGGGCGATCCCTTCGCCGAGCCCGCGAGGGCCGCGGACGCGCCCACCCTGCCGGCGAGCCCCGCCGTGCCCGAGAGCCTTGAGCCGCCGCCGCCTGCCCCGGCCGTCGCCGAGGCCCACACGCCCGCCGCCGCGACGCCTGCACCCGAGAAGAGCGGAGCCTGAGCACCGTGCAGGAGACCGTCAACCGCGAGGGCCACGACGAGATCGAGGCATCCAAGGCGCCGCTCATCGATCACCTGATCGAGCTGCGCCAGCGTCTGATCTACGCCACCATCGGCATCGGCATCGGCTTCGTCATCTGCTTCGCCTTCGCCACTGACATCTACAATCTGCTGGTGTGGCCCTACCAGGTGGCCCGCGGCGAGGGGCAGAAGATCGAGATGATCTACACCGCCCCGCACGAGTTCTTCTTCACCAAGCTCAAGCTCGCCCTGTTCGGCGCCGTCTTCCTCGCCTTTCCCATCATCGCCACGCAGGTCTACCGGTTCGTCGCCCCCGGCCTCTACAAGAACGAGCGCGATGCGTTCCGGCCCTACCTGCTGTGGACGTTCATGCTGTTCATCCTCGGCGCCCTCGTCGTCTATTTCGTCGTCATGCCGCTGGCGATGACCTTCTTCCTGTCGATGGAGCAGACCGGCGGCCAGGTCGAGATCCACCTGCAGGCCCGCGTCAGCGAGTACCTGTCGCTGATCATGACGCTGATCCTCGGCTTCGGCATCATGTTCCAGCTGCCCGTGCTGCTGACGCTGCTGGCCCAGGCCGGCATCGTCGGCGCCCAGAACCTGCGCGACTTCCGCCGCTACGCCATCGTCGCCATCACGGCGGCCGCCGGCGTCCTCTCGCCGCCCGATCCGTTCAGCATGATCGCCATGGCTTTGCCCACGATCCTGCTCTACGAGGCCGCGATCCTCTCCGTCGCCCGCGTCGAGAAGAGCCGGCTGGCCAGGGAAGCCGCCGCCGCTGCGGAGCCCACCCCGCCGAGTACCACCTCGAGTTGACGCTTCGACAGCGTCGGGCAAGGCCCCGGACAGGCGCGTTCGCGCCTTCCGGGGACGCACTCAGATACCGCGCGAGAGCGCTGTCCACACCATCAGATGGCATGCGGGCTCAGCGTCAACCTCTCCAGTGCATCCCCGGATGACGGGCCGCAGGCCCGGCAGTCCGGGATCTTGCCGCGTGGTTCTCGCACCGCTGCCGACACCTGGACCCTGGCCCACTGACGGCCTATAGCAACGCCACCCAATTCGCCCGAGCGAGGCACACCCATGTTCGACATCAAATGGATCCGCGACAACCCGCAAGCCTTCGACAAGGGCCTCGAGCGCCGCGGCATCGCGCGCGGCGGCGACATCAAGTTCTCGGCCGAATTGCTGGAGCTTGACGAGGCGCGCCGCGCCATCGTCACCCGCCTGCAGGAGGCCCAGGCCCGCCGCAACGCAGCGTCGAAAGAGATCGGCAAGGCCAAGGCCGCCAAGGACGAGGCCAAGGCGGCGGCACTGATGGCCGAGGTCGCGACTCTCAAGGACGAGATGGCCGAGGGCGAGACGGCGCAAGCCGCTGCCGATGCGGCACTGCGCACGGCACTCGCTGTCATTCCAAACATCCCCCGCGAGGAGGTGCCCGAGGGCAGCGACGAGCACGGCAACGTCGAGCAGAGGAAGGTCGGCGCACCGCCGGCGCTGACTGGCATCAACCAGCCGCTGCAGCACTTCGAGATCGGCGAGCGGCTGGGGCTGATGGACTTCGAGACGGCCGCCAAGCTCTCCGGCGCCCGCTTTGTCGTGCTCAAGGGCGCGCTGGCCCGCATGGAGCGCGCGCTCGGCGCCTTCATGCTCGACATCCACACCACCGAGTTCGGCTACACCGAGGTCGCGCCCCCCATCCTCGTCCGCGACGACGCCATGTTCGGCACCGCGCAATTGCCGAAGTTCAGGGAGGATCAATTTCCAGTCACTCTCTCAGAGAACTTCGACCGTGTTCTCGATGAGTTTGAGCGCTTCATCGCTGACCCAAGCTACTTTGCGCAGATCTCCGATGCTGACTTTGTCCAATTGGCACAAACTGCGCAGGCAGTTCGGACGAGCAAATCCTTTCGGCAGAATATCGAAAGACTCCACGAGCGGAATCGATTCTGGCTCGTCCCCACCGCCGAGGTGCCGCTCACCAACCTCGTCCGCGAGTCCATCCGCGACGAGGCCGAGCTGCCGATCCGCGTCACCGCCTTCACGCCCTGCTTCCGCGCCGAGGCCGGTGCGGCGGGGCGCGACACGCGCGGCATGATCCGCCAGCACCAGTTCTCGAAAGTGGAGCTCGTCTCCATCACCACGCCCGAGCAGTCGCTCGCCGAGCACGAGCGCATGACTGAGGCCGCCGAGACCGTGCTCAAGCGCCTCGGCCTCGCCTACCGCAC
>JANRIO010000070.1:0-29235 GCA_033764875.1 Hyphomicrobiaceae bacterium
TCGGATAAAAATCCAATTGATATGCATCAACGCACTCGTATTATTATGACCACAGCGTATTTGGTCACCGGCTTCGCGGCTCCGCCAAACCCAAAACTATAGTTGCGCTGCGGCGTGCGCATTCGTTTGGGTCGTCCGGAACCGGCATCGCTGCATGACAAGAATGATTTTTCTCTAGGGAGGGCATTATGTCGGGAAAGCTGCTCAACTCGGAGCCACTGTATGTGCAGTTGCGCACCGCACTGGCACGGCGAATCGCCAGCGGCGACTGGAAGCCCGGCGAGACCATTCCCAACGAGCTGGATCTTGCCAAGGAGTACGGATTGAGCGCCGGCACGGTCCGCAAGGCGTTGGACTGGATGGAGGAGGCCAAGCTCGTCTCGCGCCAGCAAGGCCGCGGGACGTTCGTGACCGACCCGGCGTCGAAGGAGGCCGCGCGCCGCTTCAACCGCCTCCACGACGCGCAAGGCGGCGTCCTGCGGCTTGAACGGGTGCAGATGTCCCTCGCGACGGCGGATCCGACCCCTGAGGAGCAGATGCGCCTGGGTCTCGCCGCCGATCAGCCCGTGGCCCGCGTGCGCCTGCTCGACCTGCACGCAGGCAAGCCGCTGATGCTGGAGCAGATCGTCGTTCCGATCGGCCTGTTTCCGACGCTCGCCGACACGGCCCGGCGGAACGAGACCTACGATCTCCTCGACCTCGCCCACCGCAACGGCGTGCTCCTCGGCAAGGGTGAGGAGCGCATCACCATCGGCGCGCCCGACGCCGCCACCGCAACCGACCTCAGCGTCGCCGCCGGCACGATGTTGTTGGTCTTCGACCGCATCGTCCGAACCATCGAGGACGGTCCGGCCGAGTGGCGCACCGCCTGGTGCAACCCGGGCGGCAACCACTACCTGTCCGATCTGAGCTGATCGGGGCCTGCAAGCCCGGCCTCGGCCGTCAGCTTGCCGAAAGCCCCGCTTGGTAAACACGCAGGCTCACCGTGTTGGGCCCGCGTCATCCGGCACCTGTTTCGGGGGAGACAGCGCGTGCGCGCCGCCCATGGCATCATCACGTCCAGATTGATGCAACAGCCGCAGCCGGCGCAGAAAGGAGCCTCGAGATGACCGCCCGCCTTCCAACCCGCAGCCTTCGCCGTATTGGTCGTTCGTTCGGCCTTGCCGCATTCGCCCTCGTCGGCCTGGTGGGCTCGGCCAGCGCCACAGACGAGCGCGTCCGCGCCGCCTGCACTAGCGACTACCTTGCCTACTGCAGCCAGCACGATCCGGACGGCCAGAGCGTGCGCAAGTGCATGCGCGCCAACGGCCTCAGGCTCTCGTCGGGCTGCATCGCGGCTCTTGTCGCAGCCGGCGAGGTCGGCAAGCCCGATACGCCGCGGCGCACCACCGCCGCCGCGAAGTAGATTGGCAAGGGAAGGCGCCGTCAGGCAGCCTCCCCTCCGCACGCGCCTCAATCGTCGCCGTCGTCGCGCACGATGCGTCTGTTCCTGCGGCCTTCCCGCGAGTACTGGGCATAGCGCACGCGCAGCCTCGGGGCCTCCTCGGCGTCGGACTGCTCGACCACGCTGCGCCAGCGCCCGCGCGGAGCCGGCGCCTCGTCCTCGTCCGCTTGCGCAGCCCGGCTCCGATGCAGCGCCTGCCGGTAGGTCTGCTGCGCACGGCGGGCCTTTGGTGCCGCCTTCACCAGCGCCGCCACCTTCGGCGCCGCCGGCGCCGCTGCGACCGCCACGGGCCGCATCTGGGGGCCGGCTGCGACCGCAGCCGGCGGCGTCTCGAGGCTTGCCAGCGTCCCGCTCTCCGGCAGGCGATAGCCCGCGATGCTGCCCATGCCCTTGCCCACGTCGCCCGCCTTGCCGAAGTGCGCGTACGGCGCGAACAGCCCCTTCTCCCAGTTGCCCGCCGCCGTCCAGGCCGTGGGCTCCAGGTCGTAGTGCATCTCGTCGTTGGCGTAGCGCCCGCCGAAATAGCCGCCCCAGCGCCCCTGATTGCGGTAGGCGGGGAAGTCGCGGTCCTGGATGTGCTTCACCATCTGCATGAAGGTCTGGTACGGCTCGAAGGTCTGCCGGCACTGGAAATTGCACAGCCGCTCGCCCTTGGGATTGACCAGCCAGACGTCGACGGCGAGCGCACCGCCGGTCTTGTCGCGCTTGCCGTGCGGTCCGTTCCACACGCCCCGCGCGTCGCGCAGCGCGTTCATGAACTCGAGTTGCCAGCCCTCGGGCAGGTAGCGGCTTGCCTCCACCATGGAGTGCTTGATCACGGGATGCAGCCCGCGCGGATATCCGCCCCTGATCTTGGTGGGCGGCAGCGGGGCCGCGGTCGGCCTCGCGGCGTCCTGCGGCACCGGCGCGGCATTGGGAGCGCTGGCGGTGGGAATGGCATGCGCTGGCACACCCGCATCGGGCATCATGGGCCGCAGCTCCTGCAGGCGCCCGGCGCGCGAGGCGCGCATGGTCTCCACGGTCGGCGGCGACGAGGCCATCAGGGCCTGTGAGGCCAGGAGGCAAAGGCCGGCGGCGAGCACGGCCGGCCGCGCGATGGCCCTCATGCTGGTGCGAGGGGTGAAGGGCGTGCTGGCCCCTTGCGAGCGGGCTCCGTTTGGTCGTGAAGGCGTACGCATGGCTCTACTCCTGTGCCTGAGGCTGTGGGGTCGTGGCGTCCGACCGCGAGTTGGCGTCCTTGTGCTGGGCGTGCGTGCTGCTGGGGGGGGGGGGGCGTGTGGCGGTCTGGCGTCCCGTTGCGGGGCCCTCGACCGGCTCGGCGGGGAAGTAAGGCGGCGGTGCGTCGTTCTCCTTTCGGGCGGGCGGCTCGCCGTATGGGCGGTTGCGGCAGAGGCGCAGCGCCTGGACGTGGCCGGTGCTGAGGGGCTCACGCGATCCCGGCGCCCCTGGTGCCGCGGGGAGCGGCACGTCTCGGATTGGAGCGGCGGCCAGGGCGTCGGCGTCGGAGCCGAGGTGGGAGGCAAGGCGCGCCGGGAGGCCCCGGCGCCTTTGGTTGCATACACGATCGATTAAAAATCACGAGCGCTTATGGGTGCTTACGGCCGCGCCTTCGGCTCAAATTTGATGTCCGATCGTGTCAGGCCGCTCACCTTTCCGGCCTTTGCCGTCCCTGGCCCGCGCTCTGCGCGCGCCTGCCCCGTGCACCATGCATGCGCCGGGCCCTCGTGGGTCCGCATGACCGCCAGCCGGTTGCCGCGCAGCCGCGGAGACCCATTCCCTCTCGCGTCCCCGGATGGCGCGCAGCGCCAGTCCGGGGCCTTGCCCAATTGCGATCAGGCACCCGCGCTTGCGCTCCAGCGTCACGCGGCAGGATCCCGGACAATCGCGCGTCCCCGCGCGATTGTCCGGGCTTGCATGGAACGGGGATTTCCGGGAAGGCGCGGCATGAGAACGAGCACCATCACCTGGCACGCAGCCTCGCGTCAGCCCGCGATTTTTGAGAAGTCAGCGACGGTCAGCGTCGCCGCGCGGATCTCGGCCAGCAGCGCCAGCCGGTTGGCGCGCAGGGCCTTGTCCTCCGCGTTGACGATCACCGCGTCGAAGAAGGCATCGACCGGCGCCCGCAGCTCGGCCAGCGCCCGCATGGCACCGGCAAAGTTCTCCACGTTGATGGCAGCCACCGTGTCCGACGCCACCTTCTGGATCGCGGCATACAGCACTTTCTCCTGCGGCTCTCGCAGCAGCGCCGCATCGGCGCGTGCCGCGGCGTAGCTGGTCTTGTCCTTCCTCTCCTCGTCGCGCAGGATGTTGGCCGCGCGCTTGACGCCGGCGAGCAGCACGCTGCCGTCGTCCGTCTTCAGGAACTCGCCGAGCGCCTCGACGCGCTTCACGATGAGGGCGAGGTCGTCTTGGCCCCCGAGCGAGAACACCGCGTCGATCAGGTCGTGCCGCGCACCCTTGTCGCGCAGGTACACCTTGAGGCGGTCGGCGAAGAAGGAGAGGAGGTCTTGGGATACCGCGACGAAATCCTTTCGAGCCGCTCTCTTAATGTCATCATCCTCCATCGCGTCTGATGGCAGCCATAGAAGCGCATACCCGACGGCGCTATCGCTCAGAAGATTCTCCCAATTGGAAAGTGCTCGAACATCTCCAGAGTTGACGTGGCGCATTCTGTTCGTGAGCCAAGCCCAGCCAAACGAAATCTGGAAATATCGGGGCAAGACCAATCGCAGATCATTCTCCAGCACGATCCGGATCACGCCCAGCGCCGCGCGGCGCAGCTGATACGGATCACCGCTCCCCGTCGGCTTCTCGCCGATGGCCCAGAACCCGACCAGCGTGTCGAGCTTGTCGGCCAGCGCCACGGCAATCGCCACCGCATCGCCTTCGCTCTCCAGCGGCACCGTGTCGGACGGCCCCTTCGGCTTGTAGTGCAGCTCGATGGCGCGCGCGATCTCAGGTCTTATGCCGCCGGCCTGCGCGTAGTAGCGCCCCATCAGCCCCTGCAGCTCCGGGAACTCGCCCACCATCCCCGACACCAGGTCGGCCTTGGCGAGCTGCGCGGCACGGCGCGCGTCCGCCGGATCCGCGTCCACGCTGCCCGCGATCTGGAACGCCAGCTCCGCGATGCGCTCGACGCGGTCCTTCTGGCTGCCAAGCTTCTCGTGGAAGGTGATGGCGCCGAGGCTCACCGCCATCTCGTCGAGCGGCTTCTTCAGGTCCTGCTCCCAGAAGAACTTGGCGTCCGACAGCCGCGCCCGGATCACCTTCTCGTTGCCGGCGATGATCTCGGCCCCGCCGTCCTTGGGCGACAGGTTCGACACCAGCAGAAAGCGGTTGGCGAGCTTGCCCCCGCGGGGATGCTTCAACGAGAAGCACTTCTGGTGCTGCTTCATCGACAGCATCAGGCACTCCGCCGGCACCGACAGGAACGCCTCGTCGAACGTGCCCATCAGCACCGTCGGCCACTCGGTGAGGCCGGCGTTCTCGGCCAGCAGCGCCTCGTCCTCGACGAGAGCCAGCTTGTGCTCCTTGGCCAGCGCGTGCGCCTGCTCGCTGATGACGCGCGCCCGCTCGGCAGCATCCAGGATCACCTTGTGTGCCTTGAGCCGCGTGGCGTAGTCGGCACTGCCCGCCACCTCGAAGGAGGCGTTGCCGTGGAAGCGATGCCCGCGCGTGCGCCGGCCGCTCCTCACGTCCCCGATCTCGAAGGGCACCACCTCGCCCGACAGCAGGCACACGATGGAATGCAGCGGCCGCACCCACTGCAGCCGGCCCGTGCCCCAGCGCATGGACTTGGGCCACGGGAACCTCTGCACGACGGCCGGCACCACCTCCGCGATGATCTCCTGCACCGGCCGCCCGGGCTTCTCGATCCGTGCAAGGTAGTAGTCGCCCTTCTTGTCGGCGACGATCTCGGCCTCCTCGATGGAGGCAATGCCGGCTGCGCGCAGGAAACCCTGCAGCGCCTGCTCCGGCGCGCCCACGCGCGGGCCCTTGCGCTCCTCCTTGATGTCGGGCGACTTCGCCGGCAGGCCGTCGATGACCAGCGCCAGCCGCCGCGGCGTCGCGTACGCCTTGCTTTCGCTGCCCGCGATGCCGTGCGCCTTCAGGCCCTCCGTCACCAGCCGCAGCAGATCCTCGCCCGCGCGGCCCTGCATCCGCGCCGGGATCTCTTCGGAGAACAGTTCAAGCAGCAGCTCAGACATGAGGGAACCTGGGTTTCGAGCGAGAGCATCGAGAACGTCGCCGCACCGCATGCCGGCCGGCCGCATCTGGCATCCCCGCCCCCCTGGTGGGGGAGGGACAGGGAGGGGGGGACCCCCGAACATCTGGGGTAGGGCTTCCGCCCATCCCTGTCCCCTCCCCACAAGGGGGAGGGGGACCACGCTCGCCTTGCTCCGCGATGTGCCCGAGAGCCAGGAGAATGGCGGTCTCGACGCCTTGAGGATGGCTTCGCAGCTCATGGTTCCAGGAGCGGAGCACCTTGTAGCCTTCCCCCTCCAGCCATCGCGTGCGCTTGCGGTCGTAGTCCTGGATCTCCGGCAGGCCGTGATGCGCCCCGTCGGGCTCGACGACCAGCCGCGCCGAATGCTCGCAGAAGTCCATGATGAAGGCACCAAGCGGCGCCTGCTGGCGGAAATGATGGCCTTCGCGATTGAGAGCGCGCAGGTGCCGCCAGAGTCGGCGCTCGGCGTCTCCTTTTTCACGGCGCAACCGTCGTGCCCGCTCGCTCGCGATAATCGTCATGACGAGATTCACAGCAAAGGTTCGGACATGCGAGTTCGCAGGCCTTGGCAGATGATGCAGCGCCGATCCGCGCCGGACGCCCTTTTAGCGTTCAATCCCAGCGAGCGCGACCCCTATTGCGCGCCGCCTCCGGCGTGCATCGGACGTGTCCGCGTGCTAGGGTAATCGCCTATTGAGCCAAGAGGTTACCATGCCAGCTCGGCCCAGGCTCGCAGCCAACGACCAGATGACCATCGAGGAGTTCCTCGCCTTCACGCACGAGCGGCCGAAGGGCGAGCGCTGGGAGCTCATCGAGGGAGCTCCGGTTTTGAACCCGTCACCCATTGATTTTCACCAGGTAATAGTCACGAACATCGTCACGCATCTCATGACGGAAAAGATCACGAAGGGACACAGTTGGCTCCCGTTCATCGGCACGGGCACGCGCGTTCCTGCCTCCAAGAACAGCCTGCCGCAACCGGACGCCCTGTTGATCGCGGGGCCGTTGACGGGCACACCCGTCGCTGAGGAAGCGCTCGTCATCTTCGAGGTGATGTCGCGTTCGAACACGAAGGCCGATCAGGCTTGGCGGCGGAAAGTCTACGCCAGTGTGCCCAACTGCCAGTACGATGTGACGGTGTCTCTGAAAGGCGCTGAGATCACCGCTTTCGATCGCGACACCGGCTGGGCGGAGCGCACGCTCTCAGGCCGCGATAGCGCGCTGGATCTGCCGGCCCTCGGCGTGACCATGCCTCTTGAAGCCGTCTACCGCTACACCCCGATCGGCGCATAGCAGCGTCCTTCAAGCCCCGCCGCCCTCCGTCTGCAGCCAGGCCCCGCAGCAGGCTTTCGCCAGCTCGCGCACGCGCAAAATATAGCTCTGCCTCTCGGTGACGGAGATCACGCCCCGCGCGTCGAGCAGGTTGAAGATGTGGCTGGCCTTGATGCACTGGTCGTAGGCCGGCAGCGCCATTTTGTGTCTCGCGCCTTCCGGCCGGCTCCCCGCAGGGGAGTCGGAAGGCGCAAGCAAAGAATCGGGAAGCGTGACCGCGCCGGCTTCCAGCAGCGCCCGGCACTCGGCTTCCGCATCCTTGAAGTGCTGCAGCAGCACGTCGGTGTTGGCGTGCTCGAAGTTGTAGCGCGAGTACTCCTGCTCGGCCTGCAGGAACACGTCGCCGTAGGTGAGCTTTCGCGCGTCCGTGCGGCCGTTGAAATTGAGATCGAACACGCGGTCCACGCCCTGCACGTACGTGGCGAGCCGCTCGAGCCCATAGGTGATCTCGCCTGCGACCGGATTGCAGTCGAAGCCGCCCACCTGCTGGAAGTAGGTGAACTGCGTCACCTCCATGCCGTCGCACCACACCTCCCAGCCGAGCCCCCAGGCGCCCAGCGTCGGGCTCTCCCAGTCGTCCTCCACGAAGCGGATGTCGTGGGCGAGCGGATCGATGCCGATGCGCGCCAGGCTCTCGAGATAGAGGTCGAGGATGTCCGGCGGTGACGGCTTCATGATCACCTGGAACTGGTAGTAGTGCTGCATCCGGTTCGGATTCTCGCCGTAGCGCCCGTCCTTGGGCCGCCGCGAGGGCTGCACGTAGGCCGCGTTCCACGGCTTGGGGCCGAGCGCGCGCAGCGTGGTGGCGGGATGGAAGGTGCCGGCGCCCACCTCCATGTCGTAGGGCTGCAGCACCACGCAGCCCTGCGCGCCCCAGAACTGCTGCAGGGTGAGGATCAGGTCCTGGAAGCTCTCGCGCGGGCGCAGGCCCGTCTCGCCTGCCGCCGAAGCCGAAGCTTGAGACGTTGATTTCGCGGCCTTTTTCTGGGCTGTGGCGGGCATTCTAGGCCTGGTGCAAGGGTTTCGTGTGAGCGGCGCGCAATATACGCAAATGCCGGCCCGGGTCACCAGGAATTGCGCGCGCGCACACCACGTAGTCGAGCATCTCCGCTGTCGCGGCGACCGCACGCGACGCACCCGGAATGGAGCCCCTTGGCGCTCGCCGTCGTCGCGGCCATCGCCGGGCGGTGAGGCGAGGGGTAGGGCCGCCCCGCCGGATCAGGCGCGCTTGCTCGGCCGATACACGCCCGCGACCGGGTCGTATTCCAGCGTGCCGAGGTTCTTCTCAACGGCGCCGGTGGCTTGCCGCACCAGCTCCTCCTGCGCGCGACGCGCCTCCTCGGCCATCCGCGCCACGAACCGGTAGCCTGCGTAGAGCCCGGCACCCAGCAGCGCCGCCACCATCAATTGAGGCATCGTCACCTCCGTTCCGGCCCTGCGCCGGACCCTCCGATCAAACGATCATAGCCCGAAGCGAGACCATAGCGCACGCGCCTCGATCGCCGAAATCACATCATCGGGCAGCGCCGCGGAAAGCCCGAATCCGCTGCCGGTTGCGGCGATATCGATCCCCGGCAGCCGCCGGAAGCGCGACAAGAAGCCCCCCGGCGACAGCGGTACGGCCCGCAGCCGCACTTTCGGCCCATACAGCTCCTGCATCTTGCTGCGCATGTCCGACACGCCGTCGATGAGACCGTAGGCCTGCGCCTTCTGCGCCGACCAGAAGTTGCCGGAGAACAGGTCGTCCTCCGGTCCCTTGAGCTTGCCCGCGCGCCGCGATTTGACGATGCCGATGAACGTCTCGTGCACGTCCCGCTGCAGCGCCTTGAGGTGCGCCACGTCCTCCGGCCGCTCCGGCCGGAACGGATCCAGCGTGCCCTTGTCCTTGCCGGCCGTGTAGACGCGCCGCTCGATGCCGTAGCGGGCGATCAGCTTGTCGAGGCCGAAGCTCGCCGAGATCACCCCGATCGAGCCGATGATCGAGGACGGGTCGGCGTAGATCTCGTCGCCCGCAACCGCCAGAAAATAGCCGCCCGACGCCGCAACATCCTCGCAGAACACGTAGATTCTCTTCTCCTTCTCCGCCGCGAGCTGTCGCAGCCGTGAGAAAATCAGGTTCGACTGCACCGGCGATCCGCCCGGCGAGTTGATGGCCACGGCCACCGCCGGCAGCTTCGACAGGCTGAACGCCTTCTCCAAGGCACCGGCAACGGCCGGCAGCGACAGGCCGGGGCGCAGGGGCGTCGCCATGCCGATGGGGCCGCTGAAGCGCAGGACGGGGACGATCGGAGCGCGGTTGAGCCAGAGCATGCAGAGGTCCATCCTGTGCCAGTTGCGGGAGTGCCTGCGGAGCTTTTTGGCGCCCCCCGGCGACGACATAAGGGCGCCGGCTTGCCGTGCCAAGCCTCGGGGCCTCAGTCGGCAGCGTCGGCAAGCGCCGCCCCGTCGCGCAGCACCGCCTCCACGTCGGGGCGATAGCGCCCGTCGGCATCATGCAGGATGCGCCCGCCGGCGATCGTCAGCGGCGCCCGGCTGCCCTTGCGCCCCTCGATGATGATGCGGCTGGCGTCCGCCCCCTCGCGCGGATGGAACGGCCGCACGCGCAGCGCCCCGAACCGCCCTTGCGCTGCCGCCATCACGGCGGCCAGCATCTCGGCCCGGTTGATCAGCGCCAAGCGGCCGTCGGGCCGCGCCATGCTCGCCATGAACCTCAGCCAACGCTCGAGCTGGCCCACCGGCATGGCGTGCGAGCGCGCTTTCAGCGCGTCCGGCGCCGGCGTGCCGAGGCCTTCGTTGTTGTAGGGCGGGTTCGACAGCACCAGGTCCATGGTCTCGACGAGCCCGGCAAGCTCAGGGCTCGCGGCCAGCGGCGCCGCGACATCGGCCTCGATCACCTCCACGCGCCCCCCGAGGCCGTTGCGCGCGACGTTCTCGCGCGCGAGCCGGGCCAGCACCGGGTCGCGCTCGACGAGCGTCACCTGCGCCTCCGCCACCCGCCGCGCCAGGCACAGCCCGATCGCGCCGACGCCTGCCCCGACGTCGAGCACGCGCAGGGTCTCGCCCCGGCGCGACGCCGCGACCGGAGCCGCCGCGGCCAGCAGCACAGCGTCGAGCCCGGCGCGATAGCCCGTGCGCGGTTGCAGCAGCATGAGCTGCCCGCCGAGGAACGCATCGTCCGTGACCGCCTCGAGCGGCGGCCCGTCGGCCTGCGGGAGCTCTGCTTCGGGTTGGCTCATGCCGGCAGCGCTCAGCGTTGCGGCCGCAACGGCCCGGGATCGTAGATCCACTGACCGAGGTCAGCCTCCACCAGCGCCTGGCGCGCCGCCGCCGCGTCCTCGGTGCCGACGAGCAGCCGGCGCGGGAACGCGCCGATCGAGCCCTCGATCACGCTGATGTGTTGATCCGCGATCGTGGAGGCGATGCCCATCTGCCGCAGGACCACCTGTGCGTAGCTGATGAGAACGGCGTCGTTGCTGCGTAGAATCTCGTACATGCATGCCCCGGTCAGGCTCGGGCCGTCATCGCCGGCCCGGCGCGCCGTCGATCACGCCGCGTCCGCGCTTCCGCTTCTTTGGCCGTGCCGGCACTGGTTAACGGCCCAGGCGGCCGGGAAAAGCTTCTTGAGCCTCGACAGCGCTACCGGCTATATCCTCAACCGAGCTGGAACCTGAGGAACGGATACCACAAGTGGGCGTCGTCGTCCCCTTCGAAGGCAATGAGGCTGCCGAGAGCCTGAAGCCGCTTGTCGAGCTGGTGCGTGCGGACATGCAGGCCGTCAACGCCATCATCCTCGACAAGGCGGTGTCCGATGTCGACCTCATTCCCAGGCTCGCCCATCACCTGATCGATTCCGGCGGCAAGCGTTTGCGGCCGATGCTGACGATTGCCGCCGCCAAGCTGTGCGGCTACCAGGGCGCGGGCCACGTCAAGCTCGCCGCCTCCGTCGAGTTCATGCACACGGCCACGCTCTTGCACGACGACGTCGTCGACGAGAGCGACTATCGCCGCGGCAAGCAGTCGGCCCGCATCGTCTGGGGCAACCAGGCAAGCGTCCTGGTCGGCGATTTCCTGCTCGGCCAGGCCTTCCGCATGATGGTGGACGTGGGCTCGCTGCAGGCCCTGAAGATCCTCTCCGACGCCGCCGCCATCATCGCCGAGGGCGAGGTGATGCAGCTCGCCGCCGCCAAGAACACGGCCACCACCGAGGACGACTATCTGGCCATCATCGACAGCAAGACGGCGGCGCTGTTCTCCGCCGCCGCCGAGGTGGGGGCCGCCATCTCCGGCCGTCCGCAGCCCGAGCGTGCCGCGCTCAAGTCCTACGGCCGCAACCTCGGCATCGCCTTCCAGCTCATCGACGACGCCCTCGACTATTCGGGCGACAGCGCCCGCATGGGCAAGTCCGTGGGCGACGATTTCCGCGAGGGCAAGATCACGCTGCCCGTCATTCTGTGCTTCCGCCGCGGCAGCGAGGAGGAGCGCGCCTTCTGGACGCGCACGCTGGCCGACGGCGAGGTGCGCGACACCGACCTCGACCATGCCATCCGCCTCATGAAGCGCCACAACGCCATCGAGGCGACGGTCGAGCGCGCCCGCCACTACGGCGACATCGCCCGCGACGCGCTCGCCATCTTCGGCGCCAACCCCGCCGCCCGCGCCCTGACCGACGTCATCGGCTTCTGCATCAGCCGCGCCAGCTGAGCCGGGCGAGGGCGGCCGAATCTGAATCGCGCCGCTTCCTGCCGACGCCTGAACCTGGCATGTTGTCCTCTGAGGTATATTTGCAGGCACATTTTTTTTGGAGGGCTTCGATCGCATGGCTATTCAGACTGCTCTCGAGGATCGCACCGATGATGAGGTGCTGGCTGCCGGGGCGACGGAAATCAGCCTTCAGGATGCCCGCGCGCTGGTCAGACTTTTTGCCGAGGTCACGACGTCCCAGGACGTCGACGCGTTCGTATCAGGGTTCACCGAGGAATGCGTGGTCCACTTCGCACCTGCCCCCTTGATCCACGGACGCGAGGCGCTTCGCCATCACATGGCGACCTTCTTCACCAGCCAACGTCGAGGTTTCGTCTGCAAGAAGTCATTGCGAGCCCTCAACGGAAACGTCCTCGGCGTAACCTGGACGAACCGGTGGACGGACGCCAGCACTGGCAAGGCCATGGGCAGCTACGGCACTGAGTTCTGGATCCTGCGCGGCAACCTTATCGCCCGCTGGGATGCGGCAAGCGCCGCGTTTCCTGTCGACTAGGCGGCCGGAAACTCGATCTCCGTCGCCACCGCCCACCAGCCGCGCGCGTCCGCGCCGAGCCGCTGCGCGGCGGCTGCCGCGTGCCCCGGCGTCGCGAACAGGGCAAAGCACGTGGGGCCGCTGCCGGAGAGGGCCGCGGCGAGGCAGCCCGGCTGCGCCGCAAGCTCGCGTTTCACCTCGCCGATCACCGGCAGCAGGCGCTGCGCGACGGGCTCGAGATCGTTGCCGGCGCTGCGCATCAGGCCCGCCACGTCCGCCACCGTCGTGAGGACGGGCGCCGCCGGCACTTCCAGCGGCTCGGGCGCGAGCGATGCGGCCAGCGCCTTGAACACGGCGGCCGTCGCCAGCGGCCGGCGCGGGTTCACCAGCACCGCCGGCAGGGGCCCCGGCTGCCCCGTCGCCGCCGGCAGCGGCACGAGCCGCTCGCCGACGCCCCACATCAGCGCCGGGGCGTTGCCGAGGCATACCGGCACGTCGGCGCCAAGTCGGGCGGCGAGCGCCATCCAGTCCACTTCTGGTGCAATCTGCGGATTGGCGCGGGCGATCAGGCGCAAGAGCGCCGCCGCGTCCGCCGACCCGCCGCCGAGCCCGGCCGCGACGGGGAGCATCTTGGTCAGCCGCACGGCCCCGAGCCGCAGCTCGGCGCAGGCCTCCGCCACCAGCGCCAGCGTGCGCGCGAGCAGGTTGGTACCCTCGATGGCCCCGGCGAACGGCCCGTCCGTCATCACGCCGACGGGCGCGCCCAGCTCCAGGCTGACGCTGTCACCGGCCGACGCAAAGGAAACCAGGCTCTCGAGCGCATGGTAGCCGTCGCTTCTGCGGCCGACCACCTTCAGCGTCAGGTTGACCTTGGCGCGCGCGGTCTCGGTGAGGCGCATGATGGGCCGGCCCTCGGCGGAACGGGCGGCGCGCGTCACGGGCGCGGCGCCCGCACCCGCAGCATCACTCGAAGATCGGGAACAGCCCGCTGCTCTTCTTCGGTGCTTCCTTGCGCTGCTGCACCTCGCGCGTCTTCTTCACCTGCTTGGCCTGCGAGGCCGGTGCAAGCCCCTTCTGCAGCTTGGTTCGGATCTTCTCGGCGTCCTCCGCCTCCGGGTTCAGCGTCAGCGCCTGCTCCCACTGGAAGCGCGCCTCGCGCTCGCGCCCGACGCGCCAGAAGGCATCGCCCAGGTGGTCGTTGAGCACCGGGTCCTCGGGCCGCAGCTCCACCGCGCGCTCGAGCTGCTTCGTCGCCTCCTGGAACCTGCCGAGCCGGTAGTAGGCCCAGCCCAGGCTGTCGACGATGTAGCCGTCGTCGGGCTTCTGCCGCACCGCCTTCTCGATCAGCCCGAGGCCCTCCTTGAGATTCCGGTTCTGGTCGATCCAGGTGTAGCCCAGGTAGTTGAGCACCATCGGCTGGTCGGGCGACAGCTGCAACGACTTCTTCAGGTCGGCCTCGGCGAGGTTCATCTTCTTCAGCCGCTCGTAGCTGGTCCCGCGCGAGTAGAAATAGGTCCAGTGCCGCGCCTCCGGCTTGTCGATCAGCGCGATCGCCCGCGAGTAGTACTCGACCGCCTCCGCGAACCGCTTCTGGTTGCGCATCAGGCCGCCCAGCGCGTCGAGCGGACGGATGTCCTTGGGATCCTCCTTGGCCACCCGCTCGAGCAGCTTCTGCGCCGCGTCCGTCTCCTCGAGCTGGCCGAGGTTGAGCGCCCGCCGGATGTCGAGGCTCGCCTGCATGGGCGTGCCGCGCGGAATCCGCTCGTAGGCGTCGATGGCCGCGCGATAGCGCTTGGTCGCCTCGTAGGCGCTGGCGAGCGTGGCCAGCGCGTAGGGGTGGTCCGGCACCAGGAACAGGGCGAACTGCAGGTAGATGGCGCCGACGCCGACGCTGCCTTCGCCCGTCAGCGCCTCGCCGAGGCCGTAGTAGACCTCGGCCATGCCCTCCGTCGGCGAGCCGATCAGCAGCGGCACCTTCCGGCCGGCCTCGATCTGGCTATAGAGGGCGCGCACGAGCGGATGCGACTCCGCCTTGCTCTTCTCGAACTGCGCCTTGAGCGCAGCGAGTGCGCCGGCCTTGTCGCCCGCCACGGCGAGGTGCCGCGCGTAGGCGAGCGTGATGCGCAGCGAGCGCAGGTCGGTCTTGGGGACGCGCTCCCACGCCGCCCGTGCCTCCGCGGCATTGCCGGCGACGTCGGCCAGCACCGCCCGGTGATAGCGCAGGTAGTACTGCGCCCACTCGGGCTGCTTGGGCGAATCGAGCAGTGCCAGCGCCGCCCCGGCCTTGCCCTGGGCCACGAGGTTCCAGGCGCGCGACAGCGTGCTCGTCAGCTCGCCGATCGGGTTGGCGCTGGAGGCGATGAAATGCTTCTCCGCGTCCTCGTACTTGCCGTCGGCGAAGTCGACGATGCCGACGAAGGCGTGCGCCGTGCGGTGCTGCGGCTGCATGCCGACGAGCCGGCGGCTGAGCGGCACGGCCTGCTTCCAGTTGCCCTCGCTCGTCTCCATGAGGAAGGTCTGCTCGACCAGCACCTCGTTGTCGGGGTCGTGGGTCAGCGCCTCGCGGTAGTAGCGCGCCGCCACCTCCGTGTCGTTCTGGCCGCGGGCCACGCGGCCGGCGAGATAGCTGCCGAGCAGCGAGCGGGCGTCGTTGCTGCCGCTTGGCTCCGCGGCGCTGTTTGGCCCGACGCCGGCTTGCGCACCGGGGAGGCCCAGCATCATCGCCGCGGCAACCACCGTCGCCGCGAGGACCGCACCGAGCTTGCGCTGTCGTGGCTCGCAATATCGTGCCCGCATGTGACCTCTTCGGACGGGCTTGTGGCCCGCCATGATTCCCTTTGTGGATCAGGGAACGCTAGCAGGAAAGATACGCCGTTGCGACTCAAACAACGGTGTCTTCAGACGCCTGGAAGCGCGCAGTTGCTGCCGCGCAGGCAGGTGGCACGCGGCCGTTATCCTGGCCCGTGCCCGTCGCGGCGCTCCGATCGTTGCGCCTCATCAAAGCCCGCAATTGGGGCAGCAACGCGGTCTGAGCCGCCGCGTCCAAGCCCCCGCGGGCGTGGGGCTCGCCGCGCTTGGCGCCCCGCCTAGAGCCCCGGATAGTTCGGCCCCCCGCCGCCTTCCGGCACCACCCAGGTGATGTTCTGATTCGGGTCCTTGATGTCGCAAGTCTTGCAGTGAACGCAATTCTGAGCGTTGATCACGAACTTCGGGATGCCCGACCCGTTCTCCACCCACTCGTACACGCCGGCGGGGCAGTAGCGGTTCGATGGCCCGCCGAAGGTCTCGAGCTCGGAGCGCATCTGCAGCCCCATGTCCTTCACCTTGAGGTGAACCGGCTGGTCCTCCTCGTGGTTGGTGGCGGAGAAGGAGACGTTGGTCAGCCGGTCGAAGGTGAGCACCCCGTCGGGCTTGGGGTACTCGATCTTGCGGCAGTGGGAGGCCGGCTTCAGGCTGGCGTAGTCGGGCTTGCCGTGGGAGAGCGTGTAGCCGAGGCCGACGCCGGGCAGCACCGTGTTGGCCCACATGTCGGCGCCCGACAGCGCCGTCCCGACCACGGTCCCGAACTTGGACAGCATCGGCTTGGCATTGCGCACGCGCTTCAGGTCATAGGCGATCGGCCCCGTCAGCACGCTGTCCGCGTAGTCGGCGAGCTCGTCGTGGCTGCGGCCCTGGGCGATGGCCCGAAAGGCCGCCTCCGCCGCCGCGAGTCCCGATAGCACCGCGTTGTGCGAGCCTTTGATGCGCGGCACGTTCATGAACCCGGCCGCGCAGCCGACCAGCACGCCGCCGGGGAAGGTCAGCTTTGGGATCGACTGCCATCCGCCCTCGGTCAGCGCGCGGGCCCCGTAGGCGATGCGCTTTCCGCCCTCGAGCGTGGGCGCGATGATGGGGTGCGTCTTGTAGCGCTGGAACTCCTGGTAAGGCGACAGCCAGGGGTTGGCGTAGTTGAGGTGGACGACGAAGCCCACCGACACCAGGTTGTCGCCGTAGTGGTAGAGGAACGAGCCGCCGCCCGTCGCGTTGCCGAGGGGCCAGCCGAGCGTGTGCTGCACCAGGCCCGGCCGGTGCATCTCCGGACGCACTTCCCAGAGCTCCTTGAGGCCGATGCCGTATTTCTGCGGCTGCCGGCCCTTGTCGAGGCCGAACTTGGCGATCAGTCCCTTGGCGAGCGAGCCGCGCGCCCCTTCCGCGATGATGGTGTAGCGGCCCCTGAGCTCCATGCCGCGCTGGAACCGGTCGGTGGGCTCGCCCTCGCGCCCGATGCCCATGTCCCCGGTCGCGACGCCGACCACCGCACCCGTGTCGTCGTAGAGCACCTCGGCTGCCGCAAAGCCCGGGAACACCTCGACCCCGAGCTCGCCCGCCTGCTCCCCGAGCCACCGGCAGACGTTGCCGAGGCTCGCGATGTAGTTGCCGTGGTTGCTCATCAGCGGCGGCATGACGGCGTTGGGAATGCGCATGCTGCCCGCCGGCCCGAGGAAGTAGAAGCGGTCGTCCGTGACCGGCGTCTCGAGCGGGCAGCCCTTCTCCTGCCAGTCCGGGAACAGGCTGGCGAGCCCGATCGGGTCGATCACGGCGCCCGACAGGATGTGGGCGCCGACCTCCGAGCCCTTCTCGATGACGACCACCGAGACGTCGCTGCCTTCGGCCTGCGCGAGCTGCTTGAGCTTGATCGCCGCGGCCAGCCCGGCCGGGCCCGCGCCCACCACGACGACGTCGAATTCCATCGCATCGCGCGCCGGGAGTTCCGCTTCGCTGGCCATCGCGCCGCCCTCGTTCCTTGGGATCGCCTTTTTGCTTCCCGGTCGGTTTGGGCGAGGTCGGGCCGAGCGTCAAGCGCATTGACGTTTGGGGGAGACCGCGCGGCGATTTCGCGCTCTCCGTCAGCCTGCGCGGCAGCGGCCGGTCGACGTTGGGCCGGGACACCGCGGGGCACATGTCCTAGAATGGCCGCATGCAGGATCGCATGCCCATGGCCGCGCTCGCCCAGGTGCTGGACTGGTACCAGGCCATGGGCGTCACCGACCTCGTGGACGAGGACGCAACCGATTGGCTGGCTGGCCAAAACCGGGTGCCGGGCGGCACTTTCGCGAAGCCCGCCGGGGACGCCGCGCACGCGCCCGGACCGGCACGGGCCGCACCGGCCGCGCCCCGCCCCGCCCCCAGAATCGCGCCGCGGACCGAGCCGCTCCCGGCCGCCGCGCCCAGGCAGTTTGCCGGCACCGCGCCCGACGCCGCCGTCATGTCGGCGCGGACCGAGGCGCTCGCGGCGGCCTCCCTGGCCGAGCTCGCCGCCATCCTCGCCCGCTTCGATGGCTGCAGCCTGAAGGCGACCGCCAAGAACCTTGTGTTCTTCCGCGGCGCCGAGAAGGCGCGCTTGATGCTGATCGGCGAGGCCCCGGGCCGCGACGAGGACCAGGAGGGCAGGCCCTTCGTCGGCCGCGCCGGGCAGCTTCTCGACAAGATGCTGGCCGCCGCCGGGCTTGCCGAGACCGACGTGCACATCACCAACATCGTCTACTGGCGCCCGCCCGGCAACCGCACGCCGACGCCGCAGGAGGCGCAGGTTTGCCGGCCGTTCCTCGAGCGCCAGGTGGAGCTCGTCGCGCCCGAGATCATCGTGCCACTGGGTGGCGCTGCGGCCAAGCACCTCCTCGACGTCGCCGACGGCATCATGAAGCTGCGCGGCAAGCTCAAGCCTGTCACGGTTGGCCGGCACGCAGCCAAGGCCATGGCCACGCTGCACCCGGCCTATCTCCTGCGCACGCCCGCGGCCAAGCGGCAGGCGTGGCGCGACCTGCTCGCCATCCGCGCGCTGCTCGACGGCGGCACGCAAGCCTGAGCATCGAGAGGACCCCATGTCGCGCATCGACGAAACGCGCCCCTTCCTGCCCGTCCGCATCGCCGTCTTGACCATGTCGGACACCCGCGACCTCGCCGAGGACAAGAGCGGCGACACGCTGGCGAGGCTGATCGCCGAGGACGGCCACGTGCTCGCCGACCGCAAGCTCGTCAGGGACGACGTGACGGCGATCCGCGCCGCCGTCGAGGCCTGGATCGCCGATCCCGCCATCGACGTCGTCATCACCACCGGCGGCACCGGCTTCACCGGCCGCGACGTCACGCCCGAGGCTGTGAAACCGCTGTTCGAGAAGGAGGTCGACGGCTTCTCCGTGATCTTCCACATGCTCTCCTACGACAAGATCGGCACCTCCACGATCCAGTCGCGTGCCTGCGCCGGTGTCGCGCACGGCACTTACATCTTCTGCCTGCCGGGCTCGCCCGGCGCCTGCAAGGACGCCTGGGGCGGCATCCTCAAGTGGCAGCTCGACAACCGCCACCGCCCCTGCAATTTCGTCGAGATCATGCCGCGCCTCGAGGAGCACCGCGGCGGCTCCTGAGGCCGGTCGCGCCCTATCCGCAGCGGCCGAGAGAGATCTTGCGGCGCGCGTGTGCCGACATCCTCTGGCGATGAACGGCGCGCGACCGACCGTTGCGGCGCCGTGAAGCCCGGGCGACGATGCCTGCGCACGACACGAGCCGCCCGCCGTCAGGCGCCGTCGCCCCGGCTGTCGTCGGCCCGCTTGGACCGCTCCAGGCTCGCGAGATCCCGCAGCGTGTCGGCCTGGTCGAAGATCGCGGTCACCGCGTGCGCGGCCATCAGCATGAACAGGCCGCCGACGGAGAGCAGGCCCGCGACCAGCACGCTCCCGACCGTTCCGAGCGGCGTCGCGAACACCCCGAGCAGGATCTGCACGGGCCCGAGCACGCCGCAGGCGATCAGCAGCCAGCCGATGCCCATCGCAGCCAGGGCGATGCCGCGCCCGAGCCGGTACTTGTCCCGCGCCGGCGGACGCGGCCGCCGCTGGCGCCGTCCGTGCCGCGCACCGCCGCCGGCCGCCTGCGGCTGCGGCGCATGTCCCGGCCCCGGCTGCGGTTGCGGCGCGTAGGGCTGCGGCGCGTAGACGGTGGGGCCGGCGCGGGGCGCATAGGTCCGCGGCATCTGCGCGCTGTAGGCGGGTGCCGGTTGCCCGTAGTCGACCTCGGCCGCCGGAGGCCCGGCCATCATCTGCGGTACGGGCGCGGTGACCGGCTGCACCTTGCCGTTGACCCTCGGCGCCTCGTAGGGCGCTGGCGCCGCCTCGCGCGCTGCCGGATGCGACACCACCCTCGGATAGGCCGCAATGGGCTCCATCTCGTCGACGTGAACCGGCCCGTGCGGTTGCGCGCCCGGCGGCTCCCAATCCGCCGGAGCCGGCCCCGGCGCGCTTTGCGTCGGCCACCGGCCATGAGCATCGTCCTGACCGTCCGCGTCGGGCCGTGCGCCACCGTCCGGGCGATGGCGCGGCGCGTATCGTTTTGGATTGTCCAGCATGCGCGTCCCGCAAAAATCCTAGGCAACATAGCGCATTGCAGTGCGACTATGCACAGCCTCAGAAAAATTTTCGCAGGGGCAATGCAAAACTGCCACGAGCACGGATGAGCGCGCCGCGGGTCCCCGCTGGCGCGCTGGTCAGGAGCGTCACGTCCGCCGGAGCTTAGCCGGGGCGCTTGTTCTGCCGGTTGCTGACGAGGTCGTCGACCACCATCGGCTCGGCCAGCGTCGAGGTGTCGCCGAGGTTGGAGAAGTCGTCCTCGGCGATCTTGCGCAGGATGCGGCGCATGATCTTGCCCGAGCGCGTCTTCGGCAGCCCCGGCGCGAACTGGATCATGTCGGGCGTGGCCAGCGGCCCGATCTCCTTCCTGACGTGTGCCACGAGCTCCTTGCGCAGCTCCTCCGACGGCTCGTAGCCTTGGATCAGGGTGACGTAGCAGTAGATGCCCTGGCCCTTGATGTCGTGCGGGTAGCCGACCACGGCGGCCTCCGCAACCTTCGGATGCGAAACGAGCGCGGACTCGACCTCCGCGGTGCCCAGCCGGTGGCCGGAGACGTTGATCACGTCATCGACCCGGCCCGTGATCCAATAGTATCCATCCTCGTCCCGGCGGCACCCGTCGCCGGTGAAGTACATGCCCTTGTAGGCCGAGAAGTACGTCTGCACGAAGCGCTCGTGGTCCTTGTAGACGGTGCGCATCTGCCCGGGCCAGCTGTCGAGGATGACGAGGTTGCCGCTCGTGGCCCCTTCCAGGATCTGGCCCTTGTCGTCGACCAGCGCCGGCTGGATGCCGAAGAACGGCAGCGTCGCCGAGCCCGGCTTCTGCGCGATGGCGCCCGGCAGCGGCGTGATCAGGATGCCGCCGGTCTCCGTCTGCCACCAGGTGTCGACGATCGGGCAGCGCCCGTCGCCGGCAATGTTGTAGTACCACTCCCAGGCTTCCGGATTGATCGGCTCGCCGACGCTGCCGAGCAGCCGCAGCGACTTGCGGCTGGTGCGCTTGACGAAGTCGTCGCCCGCGCCCATCAGCGCGCGGATTGCGGTCGGCGCCGTGTAGAAGGTGTTGACCTTCCACTTGTCGATCACGTGCCAGAAGCGCGACGCCGTCGGGTAGTTCGGCACGCCCTCGAACATCAGCGTGGTGGCGCCGTTGGCGAGCGGCCCGTAGAGGATGTAGCTGTGGCCCGTGACCCAGCCGACGTCCGCCGTGCACCAGTAGATGTCGCCGTCGTGGTAGTCGAACACGTATTGGTGCGTCATCGAGGCGTAGACGAGATAGCCGCCCGAGGTGTGCAGCACGCCCTTGGGTTTGCCCGTCGACCCCGACGTGTATAGGATGAACAGCGGGTCCTCCGCGCTCATCTCGACCGGCGGGCAGTCGGCGTCGACCTTGACCAGCTCCTCGTGCAGCCAGATGTCCCGCCCGGCCACGACATTCACCGGGTTGCCGGTGTGCCGCACCAGCAGCACCTTCTCGTCGCCTGCGCATTTGGCCAGCGCATCGTCCGTGTTCTTCTTCAGCGGGATCGTGCGGCCGCCGCGCAGGCCTTCGTCCGCCGTGATCACGAACTTGGAGTCCGCGTCGACGATGCGGCCGGCAAGGCTGTCGGGCGAGAAGCCGCCGAACACCACCGAATGCACGGCGCCGATGCGCGCGCACGCCAGCATCGCGTAGGCGGCCTCCGGGATCATCGGCAGGTAGATCGTGACCCGGTCGCCCTTCTTGACGCCGTTGGCCTTGAGCACGTTGGCGAACTTGCACACGCGCTCGTAGAGCTGCCTGTAGGTGACGGTCTGGTCGACCGTCGGGTCGTCGCCTTCCCAGATGATGGCCACCTGATCGCCGCGCTTGGCCAGATGCCGGTCGATGCAGTTGTAGGCGACGTTGAGGCTGCCGTCCTCGTACCACTTGATCGAGACGTTGTGGGGATCATACGAGGTGTTCTTCACCCGCGTGTACGGCTTGATCCAGTCGAGCCGCTTGCCCATCTCGCCCCAGAACCCGTTCGGGTCCTCGATCGACCGCTGGTACATGGCGCGGTACTTGGCCTGATCGACATAGGCTCGTGCGGACCACTCCGCGGGCACGGTGTACGCCTTCGCAGACATGCGCTTCCTCCAGCATGAGGCTTGTTTGCTTTGCCCCTATTATCGGCACCCGTGCGCCCGCGTCCAACGTCTCTTCGTCGAATAGGGCGATTGAGGCAGATCAGGGCGCGGCGCCCGGGCGGGTGCCGGGCGCAGGGGAAGCGGACCGGCGGCGGCGCGTACCCCTCACCTCAAGGCGTCGAGCCGCGGCAGCGCCCGGCCGTAGCCTTGCTCGAGCGCGCGCGCATAGAGGGCGCGGGCGCGCTGCACGTCCGCGGTCACCCCGCGGCTGCCCCAGGCGGCGAGCATGTTCGGGTCGTAGGTTTCCGCAAGCGCGAACAGCAGCGGCGGCAGGGGCGCCTCGCCGGCCAGGATCTCGCGCGCTGCAAGCACGTCGCCGCCATCGATCTTCTGCCGCGCCTGCACCAGCACGCGCTCGATCTGCTGCCCGCCGTCGGCGAACGGCGCGGCCTTGGTCATGCTGGCCGTCGTCACCGAGGGCGGCTCCTGCGGCACCACGGCCGCGGTCTCTGCCGGAGTGAACGGCGGCGCATCGGCGGACGCGTCGATCTCGCGCAGCTTGGCGGCGCGCGACTCCGAGCTCGCCTGCACGCTGCGGCCGTCGAGCTTCGACTTGATGGGCCCGAAGGCCCCCGTCAGCCATAGCACCGCGGGCACAACCACCACCAGGCCGGCGACGAGGCCCATGCCGGCGGCCAGCACCTGCTTGCCGAACGGCCGGTCCTCGTCGTGCATGGCCGGCTGCCGCCAGGTCGACGGGATCGGCATCGGCTCGTCGTCGTGGATGTGCGCCCCCAGGTCGTGGGGCTGGGGCTGCTGGTAGACCTCGTGCGGGGGCCTCAACGGGGCCGGCGGCGCCGGGCGGTTGTAGTTCAGCGACGACAGCTCGTCCCGGTACAGAGGAAGCGGCTTTCGCGCCGGTTGCGACCCCGACATGATCGCGGCCAGGCTGGCGAGGTCGGAGTTGGTGGGTGTGCCGCCGGGACGCTGCGACGGCATCTTGATGCCGCCCTGCTGCGCGATCGACGCGGCGATGAGATGCGCCAGCTCCTGCGTGAGATTGGCCGGAAACGTGCCCGGCGCCGCGCCCTGGGCCACTGCGGGCCCGGCGCCCGCCTCGAGCGTCCGCTCATCGCCACCCTGAGCTGCCCCGGAATTGGCCCCAGGAACGGCCCCAATGCCCGTGGACGACGGATCGTTGGCCATGCTGCCCCTCATACACTACGCAACTTTAACTCTACCCCGTTGCAGGAATACACCATGCCGGGCGAAACGTCCATGCGCCCAAACGTGCCGCGCGGACGCCGCACGCTTGGTACATACCGGCATCCGCCGGCGGGTGCACCGCGCGTGTCTGGCGGTGCCGACGAGCTCTGACCCGAGACCTTCGGTCTGCGAACGGCGAGTAGGCGGACCGCTTTTCCCCCGCGGTCATGCCCCGAGTTGTGGCTGTCATTTTGGCGCAAATTGGGGCGGGCTTCCGGGGACTTGGAACGGCGATCGCGAATGATGTGGAAACCTGCGCAGACACCGCCGAGCCTGCCCCGGGATCGCTCTCCGACCGCCGGCGTGGTGCGCGGCTTGGCGCGTCGCCCCGCCCGTCGCGCGCCGATGCAGACTCTCACCGAGGTGTCCATCACGCCGGCCGCCGGCCTTGAGGGTGATTCCAAGGGCGTCAAGTTTCTCCGTCGTCAGGTCACGATTCTTTCTGTGGAAGACTGGGAGGACGCCTGCCGGGACGCCGGCGCGCCGGCTCTGCCCTGGACCGCGCGCCGGGCCAATCTGCTGGTCGCCGGCCTGCTGCTGCCGCGTGCCAGAGGGGCGATCCTCGGTATCGGCACCGTCCGCCTGGAGGTGACCGGCCAGACGTCTCCCTGCCGCCGCATGGAGGAGGTGCATCGGGGACTGCTCAAGGCGCTGTTTCCCGATTGGCGCGGCGGCCTCACCTGCCGCGTGCTCGAGGGGGGGCGGGTATGCCTCGGCGACCCCGTGGCCGTGCTTGCGGCGCCCCAGTGGGAGTTGCCCCTTCCGCTGCCCGGCTAGCCGCAAGCCATATCGCCACGCAGGCCTTCCGGCCGCCGCAGGTCCGGGCTATGAAGGGCTCGATGCCGCCGGAGCCCGTAAGTCACTGCTGCCGTACGGGGTTGGCCGGCGCAAGAGCACAACAAGGGCTCACAGAGCTTGAAGCGCTAAGGAGACTGCCGCGCATGGTCGACGATCGCGACGTGTTGGCCAGGGAGGTCGACGAGGAGTTGCGCCGCGAGCAGCTTCTGAAGCTCTGGCAGCAGTACGGGACCTATGTGGTCGGCGCCGTGGCTCTCTTGATCGCGGGTGTCGGCGGCTGGAAATTCTACGAGGCCCGCAAGATCGCCGCCGAGCAGGCCGCCGGCACGCGCTTCTCGCTCGCCACGCGCGAGGCCCCCAAGGCCGATGCCAAGCCCGACGCCCCAACCGCCCTCGACGACATCGCCCGCAACGGCCCCTCGGGCTATGCGACGCTGGCGCGCCTGCGCCTGGCCGCCGCCGACACCGCCGCCGGCAAGAAGGCCGATGCCATCGCCAAGTACGACGCGGTCGCCAAGGATCGCCGGACCGATCCGCTGCTGGCCGACTTTGCCCGCCTCCAGATTGCCATGTTGACGCTCGACACCGGCAGCTGGACGGACATTCAGAATCAGCTCACGCCCTTGGCGGCTGAGCAGAGCGCTTGGCGTTTCAGCGCCCGCGAGCTGCTCGGGCTGGCTGCGCTGAAGGCCGGCAGGGAGGCGGAGGCCAAGCAGGAGTTCGAGCGGCTCATGGGCGACCGCAGCGTGCCGCCCAGCATCGCCGAGCGCTCGCGGCTGATGCTTGCCATGCTGACCGAGGCCGAGCTGGCGAAGGCGACCGGCGCGCCCAAGCCCGCGACCGAGGCGAAAGAGTCGCCCAAGGCCGATGGCCCGACCAAGACAGACGGCAAAGGCCGCTGAGGAGCGTCCTCGTGGCGAGGGATGGCAGGATCGGGGACGTGATGCGAGGACGGGTGCGAGCGACGATGTCTGACGGCGGCACCCGGCTGGGTCTGGCCGGCGCCTGTCTACTCGCCCTTGTTGCCCTGCCCGGCTGCGCCGACATGGTCGCGGGCATGAGCCTGCCTCCGATGCCCAAGATCACCGATCTCAATCCCTTCACCGAGAAGGAGCCGAGCCTCCCCGGCAAGCGCGTCGAGATCATCCAGCAGGAGAACATCGCGACCAACCTGTCGGCGGGCGACAAGGTCGTTGCCCTGCCGCCGCCGCGGGCCAATGACAGCTGGCCCCAGCCCGGCGGCGTGCCGAGCAACGCGCCGGGCCACCTGGCGCTGGCCGGCGCCGTCAAGGTCGCCTGGACGGCCGACGCCGGCAAGGGCTCGAGCTTCTACGGCAAGGTCACGGCCTCGCCCATCGTCGCCGAGGGCAAGGTTTTCACCCTCGATGCGGCCGGCCGCGTGTCCGCCTTCAACGCCGCCAGCGGGGCGACCGTGTGGACGGCGAACCTCACGCCCCAGGGCGAGAAGGACCAGGAGGGCTTCGGCGGCGGCATCGCTGCCGACGGCGGCCGCCTGTACGCCGGCACCGGCTTCGGCGTCGTCGTGGCGCTCGATCTCGGCACCGGCAAGAAGCTGTGGGAGAAGAGCGTCGGCTCGCCGATCCGGTCCTCGCCCACCGCCGCCGCCGAGCGCGTCTTCGTGGTCAGCCGCGACGGCCAGGTGTACTGCCTGTCGGGCTCCGACGGCTCGGAGCTGTGGAGCTTCCGCGGCATGCCGGAGCGGGCCAGCATCCTCGCCAACCAGAGCCCCGCCGTCGACGGCGACTTCGTGATCGTGCCCTATCCCACCGGCGACATCGTCGCGCTGAGCGTGCACGACGGCCGCGCCATGTGGACGGATTCGCTCTCGCGCTCGCGTACCGCCTCCTCGCTCGCCGCCATGGCCGACGCCTCGCGCCCCGCCGTCGACCGCGGCTACGTCTTCGTCGCCGGGCACGGCGGCCGCACGGTGGCCAACGCCCAGCGCACCGGCGAGCGCGTGTGGTCCCTGAACGTGGCCAGCATCCAGCCGCCCGCCATCGCGGCCGACACGCTGTTCGTGGTCGACACCGGCGGCCAGGTGATGGCCATCTCGCGTCAGGACGGCAAGGTTCACTGGACGGCGAAGCTGCCCGGCGGCAGCACCTGGTCGGGGCCCGTGCTTGCTGGCAATCAGCTCTGGCTCGCCTCCGGCAAGGGCAGCCTCGTCAGCGTCGACGCGGTCACCGGCCGCGTCATCGCCACCCAGGACATGGGCGCCCCCGTCTACATCGCCCCGGTCGTCGCCGGCGGACGCATGTTCGTGCTCACCGACAAGGCGCGCCTGATCGCGCTGAACTAGCCACCGAGCCGCTCAGGGCCCGCGTGCCGCCTCCGACCTCTGCCGGGCGACGTATGCCGCGATCTCGGCGTCCGACTTGCCCGCCGCACACATGCCGGCCACCTGCAGCGCCACCAGCGACAGCCCATGATGCTCCGGGCCGCTGCCGTTGGCGCTGTGCAGGACCGCGTGGTGCCCCTGCGCGCCGAGCGCCTCGGCCCATTGCCGCTGCTCCTCGAACGGCGTGCGCTGGTCGCGCGGGTCGCCGATGACGAAAAGCCGCCGCTCGCGCGCAGGCACGACGCGCTCCACCTGCCTGAGCGGCACCAGGTACCTCTGCCCGGGCTCGCCGAACACGTTGGTCCTGAGCTTGCCCCGCCCGCTTGCGGGAACGCCGTAGGCGCCCGAGCCCATCGCCGCGCAGGCGACGTCGCTGCGCCCGAGCACGAGCAGCTGTGCTGCCACCCGCGCCCCGCCCGATTGCCCCGCGAGCACGATCTGCCTCAGGCCGAGCTTGCGCTTCAGGGCCTCGACCGCCTCGTTCAGGATCTCGCCCTCGTCGCGCCGTCCGCCGAGCAGATGAAAGCCGCTCGACCCCATCAGGCCCGGCCGGCCGATCACGATCAGCGGCAGCCCGAAGCGCTCCTTGAACTGGCCTGCGATGCGCCGGTAGCCCGCGATCATGCGCTGGGCGTTCTCGGCCGACTGGTCCGCGACGTCGCCCTCGAAGTACAGGACCGCCTTGCCGCCCGGGACGCCGCCCTCCGGCACCAGGTAGGCGATGCATTCGACCCCCTGCTCGGTCGCGGCCCACACCCGCTCCGCGGTCGCCACGCACTCCGCCCGGCCGAGGCTCCGCGTGACCGGCTTGCCGTCCTCCACCGCCGTGACGTACGCCACCGGCTCGCCGGCGGGGCCCGTTGCGGACCGGCGCGTCCAGTCGTACGCGGCCACGATCACCGCCAGCACCGCCAGCGCAAGCCACATGTACCGTGTGTCGAGCATCACCTGTCCCTGGCGCGGGCGCAGGCCGATCAGCCACGCCGACGCTCCCTTGCCCCTCGAACTTGACTGCAGTTGGGCGCCGGCCCGCCCCGATCCCGCGAGGCCTTTCGGGGGCTTCGGCTTGCGGCCGGGCCCGGGGCCGGCTATTCGCACGGGCTAGAGCAGATCGCGTTTCGCGCGTGAGCGCGTATCGCGTGAAGATGCTCGCAATATCAGGAATACAGAGCGCATTCCGATTCTGTTGGATCGGAATGCGCTCTGGAAGCATCGAAAGCCTTGATCCCATGCCCCCCGTCATCGCCATTGTCGGCCGCCCCAACGTCGGCAAATCCACCCTGTTCAACCGGCTGACGGGCAAGCGCTCCGCCCTCGTTTCCGACCTGCCGGGCCTGACCCGCGACCGGCGCGAGGGCGAGGCCAACGTCGCCGGCAACGTGCTGACGCTGGTCGACACGGCCGGCCTCGAGCAGGCCGTTGCCGGCAGCATCGCCGACCGCATGCGCGCCCAGAGCGAGACCGCCATCGCCAAGGCCGATCTCGCCCTGTTCGTGATCGACGCGCGCGACGGCATCGTGCCGGCCGACCAGGCCTTCGCCAAGGTCGTGCGCGAGGCCGGCACGCCCGTGATCCTCGTCGCCAACAAGTGCGAGGGCCGCCGCGGCACCGACGGCTTCTACGAGGCCTTCCAGCTCGGCCTCGGCGAGCCCATCGCCATCTCCGCCGAGCACGGCGAGGGCATCGGCGAGCTGGCCGGCGCCATTCTGCAGGCGCTGGGCCTGTCCGTGGTCAGGGCGCCGCGCAAGGGCGAGGAGGCCGAGCCTGCCGTCAGCGAGGCCGAGATCGCGGCCGAGGCGCAGAGCCACCCCATCCGCATCGCCATCGTCGGCCGCCCCAACGCCGGCAAGTCGACGCTGGTCAACGCGCTGCTCGGCGAGGAGCGCATGATCACCGGACCCGAGCCCGGCCTCACGCGCGACGCGGTGGCGACCGATTTCGACTGGGGCGGCCGCCCGGTCCGTCTGTTCGACACGGCCGGCCTGCGCAGGAAGGCGCGCATCTCCGAGGCCGCCGAGAAGCTCGCCGCCAGCGACGCCGTGCGCGCCATACGCTTCGCCGAGGTGGTGGTGCTGCTGATCGATGCCGAGCGGCCCTTCGAGCACCAGGACCTCACCATCGGCGACATGGTCGAGACGGAGGGCCGCGCCCTCGTCGTCGCCGTCAACAAGTGGGACCTCGTCACCGACAAGCAGCGCCGCCACAAGGAGCTGCGCGAGATGCTGGACGAGCGCCTGGCCCAGCTTCCAGGCCTCAGGCTCGTGACGCTGTCGGCGCAGGCCGGCCGCGGCCTCGATGGCCTGCGCGAGGCCGTGTTCAAGGCCTACGAGCTGTGGAACAGGCGCGTTCCGACGCCCGAGCTCAACCGCTGGCTGGGCGAGGCCCTGGCGCGCCACGCCCCGCCCGCCTCCAAGGGCCGCCGCGTCAAGCTGCGCTTCATGACGCAGCCGTCCTCGCGCCCGCCGACCTTCGTCGCCTTCTGCTCGCGCCCCGACGCGCTGCCCAAGGCCTACGTGCGCTACCTCACGAACAGCCTGCGCGAGGCCTTCGATCTTCCCGGCGTGCCCGTCCGCTTCAAGCTGCGCGGCGGCGACAACCCGTACGCCAAGTGAGGCCGGCGATGGCCGACGGCATGGCCCCCGAGGTGCTGTTCTACCATCTCGAGCACTTCCCCCTCGAGCGCGTGCTGCCGAGCCTGCTCGAGCGCACGCTGCAGCGCGGCTGGCGCGCCGTGGTGCAGGCGGGCTCCGACGAGCGCGTCGAGGCCCTGGACAACCATCTCTGGACCTATCGCGACGACAGCTTCCTGCCGCACGGCTCGGCGCGCGACGGCTTTCCCGACCGGCAGCCGGTCTTCCTCACCTCCGGCGACGACAACCCCAACGCCGCCGCCGTGCGCTTCCTGGTCGACGGCGCCCAGTGCCCCGCCTTTGCCGGCTACACGCGCCTCGTCGTCCTGTTCGACGGCCGCGACGAGGAGGCCCTCGCGCTCGCCCGCCGCCAGTGGAAGCAGGCCCGCGACGCCGGCTGCACCACCACCTACTGGCAACAGACCCGCGACGGAAGATGGGAGAAGAAGGCGTGAGG
>JANRIO010000071.1:0-88935 GCA_033764875.1 Hyphomicrobiaceae bacterium
GCACAGCGGTGAGCACTGTGCTTGCTGCGGCGGCGCCAGGCGGTGCCGCATGGCGCCCGCCAAGGCCGCGGCGCCGGCGTGAGACAAGCGATTTCAGCTGGCCACCGGAACCGGACGTCAGGGCCGTGACGCGATGGGCCAGGACCTGCCGTTGGCTGATCCGGCGTCGTTGATGCGACACCCGTCCGCTGCTGAGGGAAGTCCAGAAGAATGCTGATCCGGGACAAACAGCGGCACTGACCCGTTCGAATCTGCAAGCCTTTCGCCTACCATTACTGTAAGCTCCGCCATCGGGAGCCCACATCGAACCAGAATCGAGGCTACCAATCACTTCTCATTCGGCTGCGCCCCGCCTCATCGTCGGCATCGGCGCGTCGGCTGGTGGACTTGCGGCCTTCAAGGCGTTCCTCGATGCGATGCCGCCGGACAGCGGCATCGCCTGCATTCTCGTGCAGCATCTCGATCCGGACCACCCGAGCCTGCTCGTCGAACTCCTGGCGGCGCACAGCCGAATTCCGGTCGTCACGGCGGAAGACGGGATCACTGCCGCCGCCGATCATGTCTATGTCATTCCGCCCAACGCGACGCTGACAATCAAGGGGGGCATTCTCCACGTCGACAAGCCGGCGCCACCGCGCGAGAGCCGCCGCCCGATCGACACGTTCTTCCGGTCTCTCGCCGATGACAAGGGTGATTGCGCCGCCTCGATCGTCTTGGCTGGGGTGGGCAGCGACGGCACCCAGGGCTTGCGCGCGATCAAGGCGGCAGGCGGCTTGACGATGGCGCAGGCCGAGCACGATGAGACCGCTCTTGCCGGCATGCCGATGAGCGCAGTTGCGACCGGGCTCGTCGATCACGTCATTACCGCCGATGCGATGCCAGCCAAGCTGATCGAGCATCTGCAAACGCTCCAAGCGACGGCCGGTTGGAGGAAGACGCATGGGAGCGCCGAGACTTGGCCAAAGTACCTGAACGAGATCGCGGCAATCCTGCGTAGCGCGATCGGTCACGATTTCACCGACTACAAGCACAGCACCCTAATCCGCCGTGTCCAGCGGCGCATGCAGGCGCTCGGCATCGACGACGTCGCCGCATACATCGCTGCGCTCAGGGCAGGAGCACAAGAGCCCGATCTTCTGTTCCGCGACCTCTTGATCGGTGTGACGCAATTCTTTCGCGATCCCGAGGCATTCGCCGCGCTCGCGGGAACTGTTGTCCCGCCTCTCCTCGCCGATCGCGATCCTGATACACCGATCCGTGTCTGGGTCGCAGGTTGTGCATCCGGCGAAGAAGTATACTCGATCGCCATTCTGCTGCAGGAGGCGATCGACGAGCTGAAATCCGCGGTCAAGCTTCAAGTCTTCGGAACCGACCTCGACCCCAACGCGATCGCCGTTGCGCGAACCGCGCGTTATCGTGAGCCCATGCCGGGCTTGTCACCAGATCGACTGGCGCGTTGGTTCGTGCGCGACGGGGATCATTTCTGCCCGGTGAAGCGCATCAGAGATGTGTGCGTTTTCTCGGTCCACAGCCTGGTAAAGGATCCACCCTTTTCCAAGCTCGACATCATCTCGTGCCGAAACGTGATGATCTACCTAAACAGCGAATTGCAGCATCGCGTCATCCAAACCTTCCATTATGCGCTGAAGCCTGGCGCGTATCTGTTCCTCGGGCCGTCCGATAGGGCGACACGGGACCGGGCGCTGTTCCATGTCGTCGACAGAAAGTACCGCATCCTACAACGCAGAGACGATATTCAGCCGACGCTGCCAGGATTCCGGCCGATCGACACGTCTACCTTCGGCCGCTCGACCGACATCAAACCGCCCACCGGTACCTCCGAGAACATCGATCGCAGTATCAGGTCGGCTATGGAACGCCTGTCGCCGGCCATGCTGGTGATCAATCGCCACCAGGAAATCATCCGCTTCTCGGGTGCCGACGTCGGGCAATACCTGGAACCGTCGTCCGGCGAGGCAAGTCTCAACCTGTTTGCGATGCTGAGAAGACCCTTACGCCCGCTCGTGCGCGAGAGCCTGCAGAAGGCGCTGGCCGGGCACCAACCCGTCGTGGCGACCGACGTCTATATCGGCGAACAGCGCAATCCGGTCACCCTCATTGTCGAGCCGATCGACAACGGGATGGTGATCCTCGCCTTCCGGGAGACGGCGCCCGCCGGTAGCGATGTTGCTCCCGCCAAAGAGGACGCAAGCCAAGAGCCGGGGCTGGAGCGCGAACTGGCGACGACCCGCGCACAACTCAAGGCAGCCCTCAGCGATCTAGAGACCCACATCGAGGAATTCCGCTCGTCGACCGAAGAGACGCAATCCGTCAACGAGGAGCTAGAGACCGCCAAGGAGGAGATGCAGTCGGTCAATGAGGAGCTGCAGACGGTCAACAGCGAGCTGCACGGCAAGAACGAGCAGCTCGGTCGATTGAACGATGATCTCCAGAACCTGCTCGACAGTACGCGCATTGCCACGCTGTTCCTCGACAAGGAGCTGTTGGTACGCAGCTTCACGCCGGCGATGACGAACATTTTTCATTTGCGGGACGGGGATCGGGGCCGCCCGATAACCGAGATCGTCAGCCGCCTGGCATATGAGCACCTGGAGCGCGATGTCGCGCAGGTGCAGCGTTCGTTGCAGATGGTCGAGCAGGAGGTGCACCCAAAGGGCAACGGGGCGACCTACCTGATGCGGATCCGGCCCTATCGGACGCACGACGACAGGCTCGACGGTGTCGTTCTCACCTTTGTCGATGTCACCGCCATGAAGCAAGCGGAGAAGGCACGTCAGACGGTCGAGGCTTCGTTCCAACTGGCTCAGGAGACTGCCGGCATCGGATCGTGGCGGTGGGACCTGTCCACCGACGTGCTGCATTGCACGCCCGAGAACGTCAGCTTGATGGGATACGAAGTGAAGGATGGCCGGCCGAGTTACGAGCGTTTCCGCGCTCGCGTGCATCCCGACGATCTGCAAGTCATCGATACTCGCATTTCGCAATGCCGCGAAACAGGTGGGGATTGGGACCTCGAATATCGCGTCGTCAGAAAGGATGGAACGCGCTGGATCCTCGGCAGGGGGCACGCTGTTTGCGATGCAGGGGGACACCCCGTCGAGCTGATCGGTGTCAATCTCGACATCACTGCGCGCAAGGAGCACGAACAGCATGTACAGTTTCTCATGCGCGAGCTCGATCACCGCACCATGAACATCCTGACCGTCGCTGCCGCACTCGTTTCGCAGGGGGGGCATAAGGAAGATAGTGTCGAAGCCTTTGCTGCACGCTGCACGGAGCGCATTCACGCCCTCAGTCGAGCGCAGCGATTGCTGAGCACCGCGAATTGGGCGGGCGCCGACTTGGCGAGCATCGTGGAGGCGACCCTCGCCCCGATCAGCTCGGAAGGTAGATTGGTCATCGAAGGCCCCGCGATAGGGCTCAAACCAGAGGCGGCGGAAGCCATTAGTCTGGCTCTGAACGAGCTTGGTACGACTTGATTACGCATGAAGGTCCGCCACGTTGCGGCCTCACGAATCTGGCGATTTCGGCTGTCTTTCGAAAGGGATGGCCATGGCACGCAATCGCATCCAATTTCAGAAGGGTCTCTCCGAGGCCCGGTTTCAGGCCCTCTATGGCGACGAGGAGCAGTGCCGGGCGCTCGTCACGGCGTGGCGCTGGCCTGATGGGTTCCGATGCCCGCGCTGCAAAGGCAGCGCGCATTGCCTGGTCAGTGAACGGCGCCTGTTCCAATGCAACGCCTGCCACCACCAGGCTTCACCCACGGCAGGCACCATCTTCGATTCCACGAAGCTGCCGCTGACCGTGTGGTTCCGGGCCATGTACCTGATCACGCAGACCAAGCAGGGCATCTCTTCGATCGAACTCGGCCGACGTCTCGGAACGACGCAGACGACCGCCTGGAAGATCAAGACCAAGCTCACCGAGGTCATGCGCCTCGACAATGACCGCACTCCGCTCGATGGCCGCATCGAGATGGATGATGCCTATCTCGGTGGCAAGCGCTCCGGCGGCAAGACGGGCCGCGGCAGCCCTGGGAAGCGGCCGATCATCGTGGCGCTGCAATCATCTGACGGCAAGGCACCTGCGCGCCTCAAGGTGCGCCGCATCGCGCGCTTCAAGAGGAAACGCATCAAGTCTCTGGCCAAGCGCATCATCGCGCCGGGGGCGTTCGTCGTCACCGATGGGCTCGCGTGCTTCCGGGGCGTGGCAGATGCCGGCTGCGAGCACCATCCGATCGTCACCGGCGCCAGCCGCTACGGCGCTGGCCATCCCTCGTTCCACTGGCTCAATACGGTCCTCGCCAACATCAAGACGGCGATCGTCGCTACCTACAAGGCGGTGCGCAAGAAGCATCTGGTGCGCACGCTCGCCGAGTTCGAGTGGCGCTTCAACAACCGCGAGAACCTCGCCGCCATGATCCCTATCCTCGCGTCCGCGGCGGCGCGCTCAATACCGGCACCCTACCGGCAACTCAAGATGGCTGACTATGGTGCGTAAGCAGAATCCCTCAAGATGCTCGCTCCACAACATCATTGCCTTTCGCTTGCCACGCTCGCGCACTGCATGATCGTAGTGCCTCCGGGTCACGCCGCGTCCGCTCACGTGATTGAGCACGCCCTCGATGTCTCGATCAGGAATGTCGTGCTCGCCAAGATAAGTTGCCGCCGTGCGTCGCAGATCATGCGGCACAAAGTCGTCGATGCATACAACAGGCCGGACAACTTTCGTGATATCGACCACATTTGGAGTTCGCATCGGCCTGTCCTTCTTCGTCAACGGGAACAACCACTCGCTGGCGCCGCTCAATGCTTCCGCACTTCGGATAAGCTCGACAGCGAGCGGCGAGAGCCACACCTTGTGCGGGACCTTGCTCTTCGTTCGAGCCCCAGAAATCGTCCACACCGGATCGAGCGCGGACAAGTCGAGTTCGCGTTTCGCCAACCCCGCCACTTCGCCGATCCGCTGTCCCGTCACGACCGCAAGTCGGAACATGATGCGGTCGATCTTTCGGATCGGTGCGTCTTCAAGGCCGAACCAAAATCGCATCAGCTCGGCATCCGACAAGACACGCGTGCGCGGTGTGGGCTCGCGAACCGGAGCGCGCACTCCCCACGTTGGATCGTTATCGACCAGACCTTGAGCCAGCCCCCATCGATACATTGCACGAACGACAGCAAACACGCGATTGGCATTGCAGACGGTCCGCCGGTTCTTTGGCAACCGGGTCGGGCGCGTTTTGCGACTGCGATCACCCGTCGCAAATCGCCGATCAGACGACTGGGCATTCAATGCTAACAGCTGTGAGATGTCGCGACGAGTGATGTCATTGGCCCGCATTCCACCGAACCGTGGGAGGAGGTGCCGTTTGAGGATCGAGCGATCATTCTGAATTGAACTTTGTCGCTTCTTGATCTCGCAGTGCTCGGTAAGCCAATGCTGCGCAAGATCGGCAAAGGTCTCTGATTGCCGATGCTCTTGCTTGTCGCCAGCAGGGTCGCCGCCACGAGCGATCACGCAGCGCGCTTCCGCAGCCGCGTTACGCGCCTCGACCAGAGAATAGTCTGGGTAGCGACCGATTGTGAGAACGCATTTGCGTCCATCGCGTGCCCGTCGATATCGCAGGCACCAAGTCTTCGTGCCGGTGCGGGTGACGCGAAGTTCGAGCCCATCAACGGCTTTGTCACGGATCTCTTCGCGAAGCTTGTTGGTCCTCACCGACTCAACGAACCGTGCCGTCAACTGACGCATCACTCCCCTTTCCGGGGTACCACTGGGGTACCAGCGCGACGGAGTTTCCCTGGTCTCGGAAGAGTAGCCATGATGCCATCGCCGCGCAATAACCGACTGAAATGGTTGATGTAAATGTTGCGGCATGAGCAGGTATGAGATGCGAGAAAAAAGTCAGTCAACGGAGTTTTCAATCTGAAAAGACGGGTTCGACTCCCGTAGGGAGCGCCATGATTTTCAATTGGTTACAACCCAAGTTGGACATCAGGTAGGCCCAGGCCCAGCACGTCGGCGAGGCCCGTCGCGGTTGAGGCCGTGCCAACGCTCATGCAGACGCTGAAGGAGCGACTGAGCTTCGTCCGCATCTCCGCAAAGTCCTTGCCAGAGATGTTGCCAGCGCGGCGTTCGTCCCAGCACTTCCAGGCGTCGGAGCCCGGGTCCAGCACTGGCCGATGCCAGTTGCCCCTGCGGCAGGCCCGCCAGCACGACTATGACACGCTTGCGCTGGTTGCGCCGAGGGTGGCCCGGCGCGGTCTCGTCGCAGCCGACGAGCGGATCAGCTCCCGCGTTCGTTGCGCCACCTACGTCCAAGCCGCGATTGCTCCAGCGCAAGGCCGGTACGGCGCGGCCTGCGCAAAGCTTGTTGCGAGAAGCGTGTCGCTTGGCCGTTGCGCGGCCGCTGCGGGACTGGGGGGCCGCCAATGCGTATCGGACCCATTGCGATCCACGGGCACGTTGCCCCGGGCTTCGAGGCCGTGCGCGCAGCGTTTGCCGAGAATTTCATCCGCCGCAAGGAGCTGGGAGGCGCGTGCTGCATCTATCGTCACGGCGAGAAGGTCGTCGACCTTTGGGGCGGGGTGCGGAGCAAGGCGACCGGGGAGCCGTGGGAGGCGGACACCATGGTCCTTGTGCACTCAGCCACCAAGGGCCTGGCGGCCATGACACTGGCCATCGCCCAGTCTCGCGGCTGGCTCGACTACGAGGCGCGCGTGTGCTCGTACTGGCCCGAATTCGCGCAGAACGGCAAGGGCACAATCACCGTCCGGCAACTGTTGGCGCATCAGGCCGGTCTGCACGCGTTCGACGAGCCGGTTGATCGCAGCGTGATCGCCGATCTTGATCGCCTGGCAGCCGTCATGGCGCGCCAGAAGCCAGCCTGGGAGCCGGGCACGCGGCAGGCCTATCACGCCATCAGCCTGGGCTTCTACGAAGGCGAGCTTCTTCGCCGGGTCGATCCACGCCACCGCAGCCTCGGGCAGTTCTTCCACGACGAGATCGCGGCCCCCTTGGGGCTCGACGTCTATATCCGCCTGCCGGAGTGCATCCCGAACGACAGGCTTGCGGAGCTCGAGGCACCCTGTCTGCTGAAGAGCCTCCTGGGTCTGCCCCTGGTGCTGCAGCTGGACGTACTAAACCCCCGTTCGCACCTCCACCGCTCGCTGATCGCCAATCCGGGCACGGCGCTGTCCTATGACGAGCAACGCATCTACGCCCGCAATTTCGAGGTGCCCTCAGGCGGAGGTGTGGGCTCGGCTCGCGCCATCGCCGGCGCATACGGGGCGTTTGCGGCCGGGGGGCGGGAGCTGCAATTGAGACCCGAGACGCTGAGGTTGCTGGCTGCTCCTGCAGTTCCGCCCGCGGGCGGCTTCTACGACATGTGCTTGAGAGGCGAGGTTCAGTTCTCGCTCGGCTTCATGAAGCCCAGTCGGGAATGGCCGTTCGGGCGCCCGGCATCGTTCGGATCTCCTGGAGCCGGTGGCTCCTTCGGGTACGCTGATCCTGACGCCGGCATCGGCTATGCCTACGTGACGAGCCGGATGGGAACGGCGTTGACCGGAGATCCGCGGGACGTGGCGCTGCGCAACGCCTTGTCCGCGTCGATCCCGTGATGCAGGCCTTCCATGATCGATGATGTCTCCTGAGACAATCGACCGCTCGCACCTGGCACCAGGACCACGGATGCTTTGCTCCGCTTCTCGCGCAATCCCGATTGCGTCGTGTGGATTCCCGTGCTGATCGCGGGGCGCAACCGTGCCAATGCCATCAACTCGTCCAAGGACATTCTATCCTTTCCGGATGCTGCTTGTCCGAATGCGATCCGGCGCCGGATGAGCCGCCATCGTCTCGTTCCGCCGGTGTGTGCATGTGCGAGCAGACGTCGCCTCGCGCTGATCCTCGGCACTCAGTCGAGATCGCGCCAAGCGGCGGGAAGCTGATCGGTCGCGAGCAAGACCGCAATGGCAACGGCGATGCCGGCCAGCACCTGACTGGCATGGGCCGCCGCGACATAGGCGGCGACATACAGCCCACCGGACCAGCAAAGAAGCAGCAAGTACAGAAGCTTGGAAACCGGGGTCCGGAGGATGCGCCGGCACAGCTCACCACGCATGATCGCCCCCTTGAAAGCAATCGATTGGGCTGAACGAATGCGACGAAGGTATAGAAACACAAAAATCTAGACAATGGTAGCGTTGCTACGAGTCCCGACTGCGTCTTGCAGCGCACAACGAGGGCCGACAGAGCCAGCGCAAAAATGAGCATGCGCTATCCGCCGTGGAGGATGCCCAATGCAGACTGATGGTGATCGTTATTGGAGAAGGACCAGCACCCTCATGTGGACGATGTTCGTCCTGTGGGTGGTGTTCAGCTTCGTAGTGCATGCATTCGTCAACCAGCTCAATGAGATCAAATTCTTGGGCTTCCCCCTTGGCTTCTATATGGCCGCGCAAGGGTCGCTGATCGCCTTCGTGGTGATGCTGTTCGTGTTCGCAAAACGGCAGGACAGCATCGACCAGCAAGAGGGCGTGGCGGAAGACGTTTGAACCGGGGGGAATGACAATGGCAACTTCAGCCAAGGCCGGGGGAGACTTCCTCTCCAATCTCGGCAGAATCTATGGACTGTACACTGGTGGCTTCTTCGCGTTCGTCGCGGTCCTCGCAATCCTCGAGCAGCTTGGCGTTCCCAACGTCTACATCGGCTACGGGTTCGTGTTCCTGACGCTCGCGGTGTATGCCGTCATCGGCATCCTGTCGCGGACGATGGAGGCCGGCGAGTACTACGTCGCGGGCCGCACGGTTCCCGCCTTCTACAACGGCATGGCCACGGGCGCCGACTGGATGTCGGCGGCGTCGTTCGTGGGCATGGCGGGCTCGCTGTTCATCCTCGGCTACGACGGCCTCGCGTTCGTGCTGGGATGGACGGGCGGGTACGTGCTGGTGGCGATCCTGATCGCTCCGTTCCTGCGCAAGTTCGGCGCCTACACCGTGCCGGACTTCTTCGCCGCGCGGTACGAGGGCTCGTTTCCGCGCTTTCTCGCCGTCATCGTCCTGATCTGCTGCTCGTTCACGTACGTGGTGGCGCAGATCTTCGGCACCGGCCTGATCGCGCAGCGGTTCCTCGGCATGGACTTCACGATCGCCGTCTACGTCGGCCTGATCGGCATCCTGCTGTGCTCGATGCTCGGCGGCATGAAGGCGGTGACGTGGACGCAGGTCGCTCAGTACATCGTGCTGATCATCGCCTACCTGACGCCGGTGGTCATCCTGTCGGCCAAGAAGTACGGCATCCCTCTCCCGCAATTGACCTACGGTCAGGCGATCGCGGACATCACGGCGCTCGAGAAGAAGATGGTGGCGGACGGGCTGGCATCGGCGGCAACGCTGAAACCGCACGCAACTCCGTTCATCAACTACTCGCCAGCCAACTACTTCGCGCTGATCCTCTGCCTCATGGTCGGCACGGCGTCGCTGCCGCACGTGCTGATGCGCTACTTCACGACGCCGTCGGTGCGTGAAGCCCGCGTATCGGTCGCGTGGTCGCTGTTCTTCATCTTCCTGCTCTACTTCACGGCGCCCGCCTACGCGGCGTTCTCGAAGCTCGAGGTGTACAACCTCATCGCAGCGAAGACGGAGCTGGCGAAGCTGCCCGCGTGGATCTTCACCTACGGCAAGCTGGGCCTCGTGACGATCTGCGGCAAGAGCGCGGACACGGTGCAGAATGTCATCGCCAACTGCGCGGCCGTCGCCGGGCACCCAGGCGTCCTGCGTCATCAGGACCTCGGCATCAACACGGATGCCATCGTTCTCTCGACGCCGGAAATCGCGGGCATGCCCTACGTGATCGCGGGTCTCGTCGCCGCCGGCGGCCTGGCTGCCGCACTGTCGACGGCAGACGGCCTGCTGCTTGCCATCGCCAACGCACTGAGCCACGACATCTACTACAAGATGATCGCGCCAAACTCCTCCACAAGCTCGCGCCTGGTGGTGTCGCGCATCCTGCTCGTGGTGGTGGCCATCGCGGCGGCCTGGACGGCCTCGACACGACCCTCCGACATCCTTGCGATGGTGTCCTGGGCGTTCTCGCTGGCTGCCGCGGGCATCTTCCCGGCGCTGGTGCTCGGGGTGTGGTGGAAGCGCGCGAACAAGGCTGGCGCGATCGCCGGCATGATCGTGGGCTTCGGATTGTGCCTGGTGTACCTCGTCGTGTCCCGCTACTTCCCGGGCTACGGCGTCCAGTACCTCGGCATGACGGCCCTGCAGAACCCGGTGACGGGCGCCCCGGTGGTCGACCTGGCGAAAGCCATGGCGGCGCCGAACGCGTTCGACGGTTGGGTGACGTTGTCCCATCCGATGGCCTCGAAGGTCGGCTGGTTCAACATCAACAACATCTCCTCGGGTCTGTTCTCCCTGCCCGCCGGCTTCCTCACGATCATCATCGTCTCGCTGATGACGAAGGCGCCGCGCCAGGAGACGATGGACATGGTCGACGAGGCGCGCCGTCCGAAGGGCGAGATGATCCTCCAGGACAAGGGTGCCGTGGTCGTGCACTGACGGCATCGGCGCCGAACATCCAGGCAAGCGTGAAGGGCGGGATCGATCTCGCCCTTCATTCGTCCAAGAGCGCTTTCCATTCCGCCGGAACCGGAGGCGTGCTCTACGCAATTGACTGTACGAGCATCCGCGCGCTACACGCGCTTGCACGCGATCGCGATCCGCTCTAGCAGCACGCCGAGCCCGGGGCCGAATGACGCCGACCGATACCTTCTTCTCGCATTGGTATTTCCACCTTCCCAACCTGATCCTGGCGGCGCTGACCTATTCCCTGGTCGGGCGCTACATCCTGGAGCTGGTGTTCTCCAAGAAGCCAGATGCCGTCATCGTGAAGGTGTTCAGGCAGGTGACGGCGCCCGTCGTTGAAGCCGTGCGCTATGTCACGCCGGCGATCATTCCGAACGGGCTGGTGCTCGTGTTCGCCATCGTATGGCTGACGACGGCGCGCATGTTCCTCTACCTCACGATCATCGCAGCAGGCGTGAAGCCGTTCCTGGGGACGGAGTGAGCCATGGACGACAACAAGCGCCAAGACACGATGCAGATGGACGTCATGCTGGTGGCGACCGCAGGGTTGTCCCTCGTCAACGGCATGTCCAACTCGCCGGTGCTGCTGCCGTTTGTCGTGCTCCTGAAGGCGCTGCTCTCCGGCACGATCCTGGCGAGCCCGCTGGTCGTGACCTATCTCGCGTCCCTGGTCGCGTCCGCCACGACCCTGCTCATCGCAGGTATCCCGGCGGCCCTCTACGAGCGCGCGAAAGGGCAGACCGAGAGCGACCCCGTCTCCATCGGCGTCTGGCTCGGGTGCACACTGCTGCTGGTCGGGGTTCCCTACCTGCTGCTGACCTAAGTCTGCTCGCGCGAATGTGTAGCTTCAGCAAGCCATGCCGCTTGCGGGGAGCGAACCTGCGCCCTTAGGCTCGCGTTGGACCACGCAACGGAACGGCGGCTGCACCTACGGCGCGACACATATATGATTGTCTCCATTGAGAAAATTGCCGAGTTCTCGGTCGCCAGAGCGTGCGGCTTTGCGGCGCTCGCCATCTTCACGCTGATGATCGGCTTTGCCTGGCACCCGGCCGTCTCCTTCCAGACCGGCGGGATCCTGACGCTGCTGACGTGCGCCATCCTGCTGCTCAAGGGCGTCAATGCCCGGCGCAAGCCCTACAAGACCACCGAGCTGTGGATCATCCTGCCCAAGGACCAGCGCCCCATCCCCGAGATCGCACAGCAACTGATCGGCAACGTGCTGCGCGATGTCTACCTGCGGTTCGCGCTGCACGCCGCCGGGCTGTCGGCGCTGATGCTCGTGTCGGCGCTGTCGCTGTCGCTGCTTGGCGTCACGCCGAAGTACTGACAGAGGCCGGGCCGGTCGGCATCCACGGCACCTCGCGACCAGCCGTCGGACCTCAGAGCCGGCCCTCCGAGACGAGATCGACGATCTCCCGGACGGCCAGGATCGCGTCCTTCAGCTCCTTGCGCGCACCCTTGTCGAGGCGGTCGACGTCGACGTTGGGGGACAGCTTCACGCCGTGCTGGCCGTCGATGATCTGTTGCTGGAGGACGTTCCGCATCAGGACCTCGTGGGCCTCGAGAATGCGCCGGACGGTATCCGGCGAGGCAGCCCCGCGCTCCTGCACGCCCTTGAGCCGCTCGCGCGTGGAGCGCGCGTCCACGCCGTGCCGCAACGCCAAGACGCGGGCACCCGTGAAGATCGGCATCAGGCCCGCCTTCTTGCAGTCGACCCTGCCGTTGCTCTTCTGGAAGTTGCCCAGAAGCGTGAACGGCGCGTGCCACTGGCGGGCGAGCTCGGTCAGCATCATCAGGAAGTCGGGCGAGCGACGGGCAAGCTCCGAGGCGTGCGCCAGCAGGTCCTCGGCCATCCGGCCATCGCCGTGAACAGCTACCGCATCGAAGAAGATGTCGACGTTGAGCAGGTCCTCGGGCTTCTGGCGGCGCACCCAACTCCTGACGCGCTCGTCCCAACCCTGCCGCGAATGGCGCCAGGCCTCGTTGCGGGCCATCACGCCGCCCTTGCAGAGAGGGATGCCGGCCTGATCGAGCATCTCGCACATGTTCTGCGCCATCTCCGCGAACCACGCGTCGGCTTGCCCACCGCGCTCGCCGGCCTCGAACACAATGGCGTTGTCCTGGTCGGCGGCAAGCAGGCTCTCGCCCCTGCCTGCCGACCCGAGGACCAGAACGCAGAACGAGGCAGGCGCCGGCCCGCGCCCCGCCGCAAGCATGCCTTCGGTCGCCAGCTCCGCGGCGCGCTGCGTCATGCCGCAGATGTCGCTGCTCAGGACGCTCGCAATCAGCCGCGCATCGACATTCTCGGCCAGCAGGCTGGTGGTCATGGCGGGTGCCTCCGCCCAGCACTGGGCGAGCTCCGCCACGGTGGCCGCGCCGGCGATGCCGTCGCCGATCACGATGCTCTGGGTGGCCCGGTTGCGCAGGAGATTGCGCGGCGTCAGAGCGCCGACGATCTCCGGTCCGCTGCGGACGGCGAGATGCCGGATGCCCAGGCGCTCCATCCGGCCGATGGCTCGATAGACGAAGTCGCTGTGCTCGACGCCAAGAAGCGGAAACTTGGCGATGGCGCCGACGGGCCTCACCGCGGCATCGGCGTGCTCGTGCAACGCCCTCAGGGCATCACGCTCGGTGACGATGCCGTAGTCGCCGGCCTCGAGGCGGACGAAGACGGAGCTCAGGCCCTTCGCGATCATCAGGCCGACAGCCTCCCGCAGGCTCACAGCGTGGCCGAGAACGACGGCGGGGGCGCTCATCACGTCGGAGACGCGGTGGCGGTAGGCGAAGGTGTCGAGCTTGACGCTGGCGGCCGGCGCCGCCGCCGCTCGCCCCTCGGAGACGAACAAGCCGCCGGTGGCGCGCGCGTCCCGCTCCGCCAGCTCGACGCAGGCGGCTTCGGCCTCCGCGATCGTGCGGATGCCGCGGGCGCGCAGCATCGGCACCAGGGCAAGGAAGGCTTGCGCGGCAGCCGTGGCATCGCCGAGAGCGGTGTGCCGCCCCTCGATCTCGACGCCGAGCCAGGCACAGAGCCGGTCGAGATCATGCTCGGCCAGTGTCGGAGCGACGATGCGGCCGAGAAGCCGGATGTCCAAGGCCCTCGGCCGCGGCCAGGGGAGGCCTGCGATCTCGTACTCCCGCGCCAACATCGCGAGGTCGAAGCTGATGCTGTGGCCGATCAGCGGACGCTCGCCGAGGAACGTCTTGAGCTCCCCGGCGATGGCCGTGAACGGCGGCTCGCGGGCGACATCGGCATCCGTGATGCCGTGCACCTTCGTGGTCGCCACCGGTATGGGGACCGCGGGGTTGACGAGACGGCAGAACGCCTGCTCGCGCATGGCCGTGCCCTTGACGAGCGGAACGGCGCCCACTTGCACGATCCGTGCTGAGCGGGCGTCGAGGCCCGTCGTCTCGCAGTCGAAAGCGATGGCATCCAGCGCCACCAGAGATGCATTCGGCGACGTCAGGGTCATTGGCGCCTCCTCAATCAGCCTTCGAAACGCTATCCGGCTGCGCCGGGGCACTCTCTGCGATGGATCAAGGGCAGGCCGGGCGGATCCGCGCGGCTCTTCCCGATGCGAGGCTCCTCGGGGGCGCCAGTGGCCGCCCCGAGCATGTCACCCCCGCCTTCAAACTATAAATCAGAGAGACACGCTCCCCCAGTGGCATTCATCGCGCCGGGCCCCGACAAGCGGCGCCCAGGAGGCGTCATCTCGCGGTTGCGTTGTCGGCCAGGAGCGGCCCAAACGGCCCGGCGACCTCGCCCGCATCGGGCACCGCTCCGCCGCCTTGCGGACGGCCGGCTGGACCGGGGGCCATCCAGCGAATAGGGTCGTACACCGGTACTGGGTTCAATCCTCGCAGCAGATCTGGGGCTCATGTCGACCGCCGTCCGCATCGCCTATGGAAGCTTCGGCCGTGTTGCATTGCTCAACATGGACCGCTCCCTCGTGCGGCATGCGCATCCCCACTGCCACGTGCTGATCAAGGTGGAAGGTGCAGATACGGCGTTCACGGTCGGCAGCAACCTGGTGCCGCTGACGGACACCCATGCGGTGCTCGTCAATGCCTGGGAGCCCCACGCCTACGTGCACGTGCCCAAGAGCGCGACGACGGTCATTCTCGCCCTCTACATCGAGCCGCGCTGGCTACAGCTGATCCACAGGGGCTGGGCCTCGAGCGGCACGCCCGAGTTCTTCCAGGCCCCGGCCGGCGAGGTCACCCCGCGCATCCGCACGCTGGCGATGACGCTTGCAGAGCAGATGGTTCACGACCCGAGCGGACGCGTTGCACACGAGGAGCTGCTCTCGGAGCTGATGATCTCGACGATCGAGCGGTTCGCGCAGTGGCGAGCGAAGGCACCGGTCTCGATCCTCGCCAGCGCCGGCAAGCACCGCATCGACTGGCGCATCCGCCGCGTCCTCGACGTCATCCGGACGCAGCCGCAGGGCGTGACGATGGATCAGGTCGCCAAGGAGGCCGGCTTGTCGCGCTCCCACTTCTATAGGCTCTTCCAGCGCAACCTGGACATGAGCCCGCACGTCTACCTGAACGTGTTCAAGATGGAGATGGCCGTGCGCTCGATCGTCGACTCCGGCGAGAGCCTGTCGGCGGTCAGCGACAACCTGGGCTTCAGCGCGCCATCGCACTTCACGCGCTTCTTCCGCGAGCACGCCGGGGTGACGCCCGGCGAGTTCCGCTCGGTCACCCGCATGGGGCTGACCTGAGCCGCACCGCGCGGACCGCAATTAATGAGACAATTCGGTAAGCGGCGGGACGGCACGGTCTCGCTGCTCCTGGTGGGGCATGGCAGCCTCTCTCCCACAGCCCGCCGCAAAGAGCGGGCCCTGGAGAGAAACGCCTCAAGATGCCCGCCACGCCTCAGACCTGGGTCGGCCGTTCGATCGCGCGCGTCGAGGACGCTGCGCTGCTGACCGGCCGTGGCCAGTTCATCGACGACCTCGGCGTCCCGCCGGGCACGCTGCATGCGGCCATCCTGCGCTCGCCGCACGCCCACGCAGCGATCCGGCGCATAGAGACCGCGCGTGCGAAAGCGGCGCCGGGCGTGTCGGCGATCCTCACCGGCGCCGATGTCGAGCGGCTCACCAGCAGCCTTCCCGTCGGGGTCCGTGCCCCCATCAAGTGCTGGCCCATCGCGGTCGACCGCGTCCGCTACGTCGGCGAGCCCGTCGCCGTGGTCGTGGCAAGCGACCGGTACCGCGCGGAGGACGCGCTCGACTTGATCGAGGTCGACTACGAGCTGCTTCCCGTCGTCGTCGATCCGCGCGCGGCGCTGGATGCCAACTCGCCCCGGCTGCACGAGGGGCTCGGCTCCAACATCGCCAGCGAGCGGCAGTTCCGCTACGGCGATCCCGAGGCCGCGTTCGCAGGCGCGGCGCACCGGATCGGCATCGACGTCACCTATCCGCGGAACTCGTGCACGCCGCTCGAGACCTACGGGGTCGTGGCGAGCTACGACCCGGGCGAGGACAGCTACGACATACTGTCGAGCTTCCAGGGGCCGTTCAGCATCCACTCGGTCATCGCGCGGGCCCTCAAAGTCACGGGGAACCGCCTGCGGATGCGCACGCCGCCCAACTCCGGCGGCAGCTTCGGCGTGAAGCAGGGGGTGTTCCCCTACATCGTCCTCATCGGCGTCGCCTCCCGCGTCGCCGGCCGTCCGGTGAAGTGGATCGAGGACCGGCTCGAGCATCTGACCGCCTCGGTCTCGGCCACGAACCGCGCCACGCACCTGGAGGCGGCCATCGATGCGCAGGGCCGCGTGCTCGCGCTCGCGTGGGATCAGGTGGAGGACGTGGGCGCCCACATCCGCGCGCCGGAGCCGGCCACGCTCTATCGCATGCACGGCAATCTCACTGGCGCCTACGACATCCGCCACGTGTCGGTGCGCAACCGCGTGGTCGTCACCAACAAGACGCCGACCGGCCTCAACCGGGGCTTCGGGGGCCCGCAGGTCTACTACGCGCTCGAGCGCCTGATGCAGCGCGTGGCGCGGCGGCTGGGGCTCGATCCCGTCGACGTGATCCGGCGCAACCTGGTCCCCGCCGACCGCTTTCCCTACCGCACGGCCACCGGCGCGCTACTCGATTCCGGCGACTACCAGACCGCCCTCGACATCGCGCTCAGCGAGGGCTCGCTGGCGGATCTGGAGGAGCGCCGGAGCACGGCGCGCAAGGCCGGACGGCGCTACGGCATCGGCTTCACGGCCGTGATCGAGCCCAGCGTCTCGAACATGGGCTACATCACGACAGCCCTGCCCCCCGAGGAACGGCGCAAGGCCGGCCCGAAGAACGGCGCGCAGGCCACGGCGACCATCTCGCTCGACCCGCTGGGCGCCGTCACCGCGCACGTCTCCTCCGTCCCGCAAGGCCAGGGGCACCGCACGGTGCTGGCGCAGGTGATCGCCGACGAGCTCGGCCTCAAGCCCGCCGACATCGTGGTCGCCACGGAGATGGATACGGCCAAGGACGCCTGGTCGATCGCGTCTGGCAACTATTCAAGCCGGTTCGCGGCCGCCGTGTGCGGGGCGGGTCAGATCGCCGCGCAACGGCTGCGCCGGCGCCTCGCCGCGATCGCGGCCACGCAGCTCAATGTCCGCGCCGAGGATATCGAGCTCGCCGACGGCAAGGCGCGCTCGCGCAGCAACCCCGGCAATGCGATCGCGTTCGGAAGGCTCGCCGCGACCAGCCACTGGGCGCCGGGCACGCTGCCCTCGGAGGAGGCGACGGCGATCCGCGAGACCGCGTTCTGGACACCGCCCGAGCTCACCGCGCCGACGGAGGCCGACGAGATCAACTCGTCGCTCTGCCACGGCTTCATCTTCGACATGTGCGGCGTCGAGATCGACGAGGTGACGGGGGCGGTGCGCATCGACAAGTACGTCACCATGCACGACTGCGGGCGGGTTCTGCATCCCGGCATGGTCGCGGGCCAGATCACGGGCGGCTTCGCGCACGCCGTCGGCGCCGCGCTGTACGAGGAGTACGCCTACGGCGAGGACGGCAGCTTCCTCACCGGCACCTTCGCCGACTACCTGGCACCGACCGCTATGGAGGTGCCGAGCCCGGTGATCCTGCACATGGAGACGCCGTCGCCGTTCACCCCGCTCGGCGCAAAGGGCGTGGGCGAAGGCAACTGCATGAGCACGCCGGTGTGCCTGGCCAATGCGGTTGCCGACGCGCTCGACATCGACGACATCGACCTGCCGCTGACACCGGCCAAGATCATCGCGGCGATCGGCGAGGCGGAGCCGGCGGCGCCGCGGCAAACGGGGGGCGCCAACGCCGCCGCAGGAGCCGCGGGCGCGGGCCGTGCGCTCCACGGCAGCGGATCCGCCCACGTCCATGCCCCCGTGCAGGCCGTCTGGAGCGCGTTGCTCGATGCCAAGGTGCTGGCCTCCATCATTCCCGGCTGCCACGGTCTCGAGCAGGTCTCGCCCACGCACTTTCGGGCCGACGTGACCCTCGGCGTCGGGCCGGTCAAGGGCCTCTATCGCGCCGAGGTGAAGCTGTCCGACCTCGTTGAGCACCGATCGGCGCGGCTCGAGGGACGCGCCATCGGCGCGCTCGGAGCGGCACACGGCGAGGGCCTCATCAGGCTCACCGCAGGCGCGGACGGCGGCACGCTCATCGCGTATGAGTACGATGCGCAGATCGGCGGCAAGGCGGCCTCGATCGGCGGGCGCCTCCTCGACGGTGCGGCGCGGATCGTCATCAGGCAGTTCTTCGAGGCGCTCAGCCGGCGCGTCGGCGGCGCGCAGCGGCCGATCTGGCGCGCCTGGCTCGAGCAGATCCTGAAAGCCCTGGGGGTGCGGCCATGAAGCCCCCTCGCTTCGACTATGTGCGGGCGGAGAGCCGCGCCGAGGCCATCCAGGTCCTGGCCGCGGAGGGCGCCGACGCCCGCGTCATCGCCGGCGGACAGACGCTGATCCCGATGCTGTCGATGCGCCTGGCCCGCCCCAAGGTGCTGGTCGACATCATGGGGCTCGCCGAGCTCGGGCGCATCGAGCACAGGGATGGCACATTGCACGTCGGATCGGCGGTGCGCCAATCCGCCCTGCTCGCCCTGCCCGATCTCGCCCGCGTGCAACCGCTGCTCGCCCAGGCCCTGCCGTGGGTGGGCCACGCCCAGACCCGCAATCGGGGAACGGTGTGCGGCTCGATCGCGCATGCGGATCCGAGCGCGGAGCTGCCGCTCGTCCTGATCGCCCTCGAGGGAGAGGTGCACCTCGCCAGGCGCTGGAGGCAGCGCAAGGTCCGGGCCCAGGACTTCCTCGTCGGCATGATGTCGACGGCGCGCGCGGACGACGAGCTGATCACGGGCGTCACCTTCCCGCAGGCGCGCCCCGGGCAGGGCTTCGCCTTCCGCGAGTTCGGACGCCGGCACGGCGATTTCGCCCTGACGGCCTGCGCGGCGGTGGCCGATGCCGCGAGCATCCGGCTCGCCATCGGCGGAGTGGCGGACCGGCCCGTGGCCCGCACGTGGGGCAATCTCACGGGTAGCGCACTGGAAGACGCGCTCAACGAGCTCGCCCACGCCCTCGACGCCCGCGACGACCTGCATGCGTCGGCCCGCATGCGCCGCGACCTCGTGCGCAAGCTCGGCGCGCAGACCATTGCGGAGGCACGCCGATGCCGCGACTGAGCGCTGAGACCCGCCACGCGATCACGTTCACCCTGAACGGCCGCAAGGTCACGGCCGAGGCCGAGCCGCGCATGCTGCTCACGGATTTCCTTCGCCACGTGATCGGCGCAACGGGCACGCATGTCGGCTGCGAGCATGGCGTGTGCGGCGCGTGCACGATCCAGATCGACGGGCAACCGGCCCGCGCCTGTCTGGCGCTGGCCGTCCAGGTCCAAGGTGCCGAGGTGCGCACCGTGGAGGGCCTGGCCCCGACCGGGACCAGTGCCGGCGAAGGCGGCCTGCGCCTCTCCGTGCTGCAGGAGGCCTTCCGGCGCAACCACGCCCTTCAGTGCGGGTTCTGCACCGCCGGCATCCTGATGTCGCTCGACGCCTTTCTCCGCGAGCACCGCGATCCCGGCGAGGCCGAGCTCAGAGAATTCCTCAGCGGCCACCTGTGCCGCTGCACGGGCTATGTTCCAATCGTCGCTGCCGCGCTCGAGGCCGCAGGTGCCCTGCGAGAGGGAGGGGCGGATGTTTGATCTCGCAACCAGCTTCCTGGCGGCCGTCGCGCGCGACGGCCATGCGCTCGCCATCGTCGACGGCGCCACGCGCATGACATACGCGCAGTGGCTCGAGAGGATAGAGAGCGTCGTGCGCGGCTTCGACGCGATGGGGCTGAAGCACGGCGACCGTCTCGTCACCGTGCTGCAGAACCGCTGGGAGGCCGCCACCCTGCATTGGGCCTGCCAATTCGCCGGCATCGTGATCACGCCGATCAACTGGCGCTCGAAAGCCGACGAGATCGATTTCTGCCTCGACAACTCCGGGGCCAGAGGCCTGGTCTTCGAGGAGGTGGCGAGGGATGCCGTCGCAGGCTCGGCGCTGGCGCGCTCGATCGCCTCAATCGGCGTCGAGGCGGAGATCGAAGGGTCGGTCGCCTTCGCGCAGATGTCGACCTCGGGCGGTGCTGCCGTCGCCCCCCGGGCGAAGCCGGACGACTGGTCCGTCATGCTCTACACCTCTGGGACCACTGCGCGTCCCAAGGGCGTGCCCCGGCGGCACGGCGCGGAGCGCGCTGCCGCGGTCGCCCATGTTGCCCAGAACCTCTACGGGCGCGGCGAGCGGACGCTGGGCGTGATGCCGCTCTACCACACGATGGGCGTGCGCTCGCTTCTCGCCATGGCCCAGATCAACGGCGCATTCATCTGCCTGCCGCGCTTCGATGTGCCGGCTGCACTCGAGCTGATCGAGTCCGAGCGGATCACCAATCTCTACCTCGTCCCGACCCTCTACCACGACCTCGTCCACCATCCCGACTTCGCACGCCGGGACCACGGAAGCGTGCGCAAGCTGGGCTTTGCCGGGGCCTCGATGACGGACGGACTGCTGAACAAGCTGGCAGGCGCCTTCAAGCCGGACCTGTTCGTCAACCACTACGGCTCGTCCGAGATCTACACCTTCACCATCGACCAGGATGCCCCGGCAAAGCCGGGATCCGCAGGCAAGGCCGGCATCAACCAGCTGATCCGGGTGGTGAAGCTCAACGCTGCCTCGCCGAACGAGCTCGCGGCGCCGCGCGAGGAAGGCGAGATCATCGCCTCGCTGGCGAGCGACGAGGCCTTCGAGGGATACTGGCGCAGGCCAGAGGCCAACGCCAAGTCCATCCGCGACGGCTGGTACTTCACGGGCGACACGGGCTACCTCGACGCCGACGGCGACCTCTTCGTCACGGGGCGCGTCGACGACATGATCATCACGGGCGGCGAGAACGTGTCGCCCGTCGACATCGAAAGCTGCCTGTCGCTGCATTCCGCCGTCTGCGAGGTGGCCGTCGTCGGCCTGCCGGACGAGCGCTGGGGCAAGATCGTCGCCGCCTTCATCAAGCGCCGGAGCCACGTCGATGCGGCGGAGCTCGACGCGTTCTGCCGCACATCCGGCCTTGCGAACTTCAAGCGGCCGCGCCGCTACGTGTTCGTCGACAGCATCCCGAAGTCGCCCGTGGGCAAGCTGCTGCGACGCAAGCTGGTGGCGGGCGAATACGATCCCGAGACGTAGAGAGAAAGGACACAGCACATGAGCGAGAGCTACAAATTCGCGGATCCGAGGCTTGCCAGGCTCAACGGCTTCCGCGTCGAGATCGACGCCGCGAAAGAGCGCGCGGACGTCATTCTCGACCGCCCTCCCCTCAACGTGATCGAGATGGCGCAGCGCGACCAGCTCCGCCTTACGTTCGAGACGCTGGACGAGGACCCCCGCGTGCGCGTCATCGTGCTGCGCTCGATCGGCCAGCACTTCTCGAGCGGCGGCAACATCAAGGGCTTCCTCGAGGCTGCCCCAGAGCACGTCTCGAAGCTCGCCTGGAACATGGCGGCGCCGGCGCGCTGCAGCAAGCCGGTGATCGCGGCCAACCGTGGCTACTGCTTCGGCGTCGGCTTCGAGATCTCGCTCGCCTGCGATTTCCGCATCGTGTCGGAGACCTGCCAGTACGCACTGCCCGAGCAGAGGCTCGGACAGATTCCGGGCTCGGGAGGATCAGCGCGCCTGCAGAAGATGGTCGGCATCACCCGGACCAAGGACATCGTAATGCGCTCCAAGCGCATTCCGGGCAAGCAGGCGCTGGAGTGGGGCGTCGCCACCGAGTGCGTGCCGGACGACAAGCTCGAGGCCGCCACCGACGCGCTCGTGGAGGAGCTGCGCGGCTTCTCGCCCATCGCGCAGCGCACCGCCAAGAAGCTGCTGAACGACACCGAGGATTCCACGCTCGCCATCGCCATCGAGCTGGAAGGGCACTGCTACAGCCGCCTGCGGCAGTCCGACGACTTCAAGGAGGGCGTGGAGGCCTTCCATGCGAAGCGGCCTGCCGTGTTCCGCGGCACCTAGGCGATGGAAAGCCAACAGCGAACAAGCACGACAACGAAGGAGGAAATGATGAAGCCAGCTACGAGACACCTGTGCGGGCTGATGCTCGCCGCAGCGATCGCGACACCCGCGGTCGCCGCCGATCCCATCAAGATCGGCGTCGTCACGCCCTTGAGCGGAACCTATGCCGGCATCGGCCAGCAGGTGCGCTGGGGGCTCGAGCTTGCCACCAAGGAGGTGAATGCCGCAGGCGGCGTCCTCGGCCGGCAGATCGAGCTGCTGTTCGAGGACGAGGAGGCAAACCCGTCGGTGGCCGTGCAGAAGGCGGAGAAGCTGTTCCAGGTCGGCAAGGTCGACTTCCTGACCGGGACCGTGAACTCCGGCTCGACGCTCGCCGTCGGCCAGCTCGCCGAGCGCTCCGGCAGGCTGATCGCGACGACCGTCTCCTTCGCCGACTCGATCACGGCCGACAAATGCTCCCCCAACGTGTTCCGCGTGAACGCGCGCGCGGGCCAGCAGTCGGCTGCGCTGGCGGCGTGGCTAGCCAAGGAGAAGCCGCAGGCGAAGGTCTACTACCTCGGCCCCGACTACGAGATGGGCCGCTCCACCGTCTCCGCCTTCAAGGCGAACGTCGAGCGCGTCGGCGGGCAGAGCGCGGGCGAGGTGTTCGCGCCGCTCGACAGCAAGGACTACACGCAGTACTTCGGCCAGCTTCGCGCGGCGCGGCCGCAGATCCTCTACACGTCGGTCGCCGGCAACGACACAGTCCGCCTGTTCACCCAGCTGCAGGAGTTCGGGCTGCTGCAGAACATGACGGTCCTCGGCGCCTCGGGCACCGTGACCGCGCAGAACATCGGCGCCATCGGCAAGGCTGCCGAAGGCTTCACCACCGGCGTCGGCTACTCGGCCGAGGCGGCAACGCCCGAGAACAAGACGTTCGTCGCGGCCTTCCGCGCCGCCAACAAGGCGGATCCCGATCTCTACGGGGCGGATTCCTATGGCCTCATCTACGCCTACAAGGCCGCGGTCGAGAAGGCCAACAGCACCGAGACCGACAAGCTGCGCGGCGCCTTGCGGGGGCTGAAGTGGAAGACGCCGCAGGGCGAGAAGACGATCCGCGCGGGCGACCACCAGGCCGAGCAGATCATGTACGTCGTGCGCGTCAAGGACGGCAAGTTCACGGTCGTTTCCCAGGTGCCCGGTGCCGACGCGATCGGAGCCGATACCTGCACCCGCTTCTGAGCTGCGACGAGTCCGAGCCGGGAGGCCGGGGGCCCATGCTGGAATACATTCAGTTCGTTCTCGCACCACAGGTCGTCACCGGGCTGGCGCTCGGCGTCGCCGTGATCCTCGTCGCGCTCGGGCTCACGATCATCTTCGGGCTGCTCGACGTCATCAACATGTCCCACGGCGAGTTCTACGCCGTGGGAGCGTTCATCGCGCTGGCCCTCGGGCAACTGGGCCTGCCGTTCTGGGTGCTCCTCATCGGCGTGCCCCTCCTGATGCTGCCCATCGGCTACATCGTCGAGCGCGGGCTCATCCAGCGCGTGTTCCACACCCCGGACCGCCACGTCACGACGCTACTTCTGACGTTCGGCTTCGGCCTCGTGCTCGAGGACGGCCTGCGGCTCGCGTTCGGACCCAATCCGCACAAGCCGGAGACGCCGATCCCCGGCGCCATCGAGGTTCTGGGCACATTCCTGCCGCTGTATCGGCTGTTCATGGTCGGCTTCGGCGGCGCCGTGATCATCGCGACGGCGCTCATCGTGTATCGTACGCGGCTCGGGGCGATGGTGCGGGCGGCCGCCTTCGACCGCAACATGGCCGCCTCGCTCGGTGTGCCCGTCGAGCACGTCTATGCCGGCGCGTTCGCGTTCGGGGTGGCGCTTGCGGGCCTAGCCGGGGTGCTGCTGGCCCCGATCTACTCCGTGTTTCCGACCATGGGACGCGATTTCATCCTCCTCGCCTTCACCGTCATCATCGTGGGCGGCATGGGCTCGATCGGCGGGGCTGCGATCGCGGGCCTGCTCCTCACGCAGGTGCAGGCGATCTCCTCGCTCTACATCTCGCCCGTGTGGGCCGATCCGATCGTGTTCGGGATCATGGTGCTGATGCTGGTCGCAAGGCCCAAAGGACTGCGGGGGCGCCTCGGCCATGCGTGACGCCCTCTCGTACCAGGCCCGCACCAACCACTGGCTGACGGGGGCTCTCGTCCTCGCCTGCGTGATCGTGGCGGGCGTGGGTTTTGCCATCGGCGATACGTTCTACCTGCGGCTCGCCACCGAGGCGCTGATCTTCGGGGGGCTGGCACTGGCGGTCGACATCCTGCTCGGCTACACCGGCCTGCTGTCGCTCGGCCAGGCGCTCTACTTCGGGCTCGGCGCCTACGTCTCCGCCGTCACGCTCATCGCCTATCCGTCCTTCTGGGGGGCTATGGGGGCCGCGTTGGCGACGGGGCTCATCGGCGGACTTGCCGGCGGCCTCATCGCCAATCGGGTGCGCGGCGTGTATTTCGCCCTCATCACCTTCGGCATGGCGCAGGTGATGGCGAAGGCGATCTACAATACGCGATCGCTCGGCGCGTCCGACGGGCTCATCGGCGTGCCCGTGATCGACATCAATCTGGGGCTGCTCTCCGTGAGCACCGCCTCCCCCGCGGGCTTCTTCCTGTTCGTCCTCGGCATGATCACGGCGCTCTACCTGGTCTGCGCCTACCTCATGGACACCCCCTTCGGGCGCCTCCTGATCGCCATGCGCACGAACGAGGCCCGGGTGCCGTTTCTCGGCTATCGCACGTCGACGCTGCGCCTGGGCTCGTTCATGCTGGCGTCGGTCGTCGCGGCGCTCTCGGGGGCGCTCTATCCGATGCTGCGCGGCTTCGTCTCGCCGGAGCTGCTATTCTTCGCCACATCGGGCAACGCGGTGATCACGGTGATCCTCGGCGGCGTCGGCACGCTCGTCGGCGCCCTCTACGGAAGCCTCATCTTCACGATCTTGAAATCCGTCGTCGGCAGCTGGACGGAGCACCACCTCATCGTCATCGGCATCCTGTTCATGCTGGTGGTGATCTTCCTGCCCAAGGGCATGATGGGACTGCTGCATGCGCTCCTGCGCCGGGCCAGCGCGGGGAAGCGGCCATGAGCAGCACCATCCTCGAGGTCGAGGATCTCTCCATCAGCTTCGGCGGCCTGCACGCCGTCGACGGAGTGACCTTCGCGGCCGACCGCCATCGCATCACGACGGTGATCGGCCCCAACGGCGCCGGCAAATCCACGCTCTTCAACCTCGTCTCGGGGGCGCTGAGACCGGTGCGCGGACGCGTGCGGCTCGACGGCCGGGACGTGACGGGCGCGCCGCCCTTCCGCATGCAGGCGGCGGGGCTTGCCCGCTCCTTCCAGATCACCGCGCTGTTCTTCGGCCTGACGGTGGCCGAGAACCTTCGCCTCGGTGCGCAGCGCCTCGAGCCCACCGGGCGGCTGTGGGCTCCCGTTCGCCGCAGCGGGCGCGCGCAGGCCCGCGTGCAGGCGCTGCTCGAGCAGTTCGGGCTCGCCGACAAGGCGGAGTATCTCGTCGGCGCGCTGTCGCACGGGGAGCAGAGGCGCCTCGAGATCGCGGTGGCGCTCGCCGCCGAGCCCAAGGTCCTCCTGCTCGACGAGCCGACCCAGGGCATGAGCCACGGCGACACGGAGGTGACCGCCGCCTTCATCCGCAAGCTCGCCCAGGACGTCACCATCCTGCTCATCGAGCACGACATCGGCCTCGTCATGGACCTCTCCGACAAGGTGGTGGTGATGCATCAGGGCCGGAAGATCGCCGAGGGGCCGCCTGCGGCGGTGCGCGCCGATCCGGCCGTGCAGTCGGCATATTTCGGGCATGCGTAACATGATCGAGCTCAGCGACATCCACGTCCACTACGGCACGAGCCACGTCGTGCAGGGCCTGAGCCTGTCGGCCGCGCGGGGCGAGGTGCTCGGCATCTTCGGCCGCAACGGCGTCGGCAAGACGACCGTGCTCAAGACGATCGCGGGCTGGCTCAAGCCCTCGCGCGGAAGCATCACATTCGCAGGCTCGCCCATCAACGGGCTGTCACCCGACCGGATCGCGCGGCTCGGGATCGGGTTCGTACCGGAGGACCGCCGGATCTTCCCCGGCCTCACCGTCGAGGAAAACCTGACGCTCGGCTTCATGCAGGCGCCGCGACGGGCTGCAGCCGGCAACCGGGCGGCTCTGGCCCAGATCTACGAGCAGTTCCCGCGGCTCAGGGAGCGTCGCGCGCAGGCGGGCACGACGCTTTCGGGCGGCGAGCAGCAGATGCTCGCCATGGCGCGCGCCATGATCGGAGACGCCAAGCTGTTCCTGATCGACGAGCCGAGCGAAGGACTGGCGCCGATGATCGTCGCCGACGTCTATCGCATCATCCGCAACATGAAGGCCGGCGGCTGCACGATCCTTCTCGTCGAGCAGAACGTGAAGAGTGCGCTGGAGGTGTGCGACCGCTTCGTAGCCATCGAGCGGGGGCAAGTCATTCGATCGGGGGCGGCGGCATCCGACAGCGACAAAGCCGAGCTGCTCAAAGCCATCGCGGTCTAGGAGGACGACAATGAGCAAGACATTCCAGATGCGCCTGATCGAGGACACGCTGGCGGACAACGCCCGGCTCGAGCTCCCGCCGGACGGCGTCAACCGGGCGCTCTACGTGGTGCACGGCTCGGTGACGGTCGACGGCCGGCTGCTGACGGCGGACGAGGGTCTGCATATCCGAGGGGCCGCCCAGGTCGCGGCCGGTGACGCCGGCGCCACGCTATGGAGGTGGGAGCTCGCTGCATCGGACGCGGGGTCCCCGAAGGTGGCCAGGGACGGCGCCTCCGTCCTGAAAATCAGCGCACCGTTGGCATGGCCGGTGGCGGACGCCGTTCTGATGCGTCTGGACAGCGTCTCGTTTCCACCCGGAGGCTGCGCGCTGCTGCATACGCACCAAGGCCCCGGCATACGCTGTCTCATCGAGGGCGCCATCCGCATCGAAACGCACGGTCGCTCGACCTCGTACGGCCCGGGCTCGCCCTGGTTCGAGACCGGGCCGGAGCCGGTGTTCGCGCAGGCCGCCGCCGATCGCCCGTCGCGATTCATCCGCGTGATGATCCTGCCCCAGCACCTGAAAGGGAAGAGCTCGATCGCCTACGTCAACGAGGGAGATCGCGCCAAGCCGAAGTCGCAATCCTACAAGGGCTATGTCGACACGCCCATCGACGTCTGAAGAAGCCCGCAACCACGTGGCGGAAACCAAGGAGACTGCACATGTCGATCAATCGCCGAGAACTGCTGGGCGGCCTCGGAGCGGCAACGCTTGCCGCCGGCGCGCCGCATAGCGCGTGGGCACAGGCCTACCCGGACCGCCCGGTGAAGGTGGTGGTGCCATTCGCAGCAGGAAGCGCCAGCGATGTCGTGGGACGCGTCGTCCTGGAGCGCATGGCCGCGGATCTCGGGCAACCCTTCGTGTTCGAGAACCAGCCCGGCGCGGGTGGAAACTCCGGGACGAACGTCGTTGCCCGTGCCGAGCCGGACGGCTATCGCCTCGTCGTCACGGCGTCGGGGCCACTGGCCGTCAACCGGACGCTGACCAAGACTCTCCCCTACGATCCCGAGAAGGACTTCGCGCCAATCTCGCTTCTCTCCACGCTCCCGAACGTGGTCACGGTCAGCGCGAAGCTGCCGATCAAATCCCTGAAGGAACTGGTCGACTACGCCAAGGCGCGGCCGGGCGAGCTCAACTACTCCTCGGTCGGCCCCGGCAGCTCGCAGCACCTCGCCGGCCTGCTGTTCCAGCAGATGACCGGCACCAGCATGGTGCACGTGCCCTACCGCGTCACGGGCCAGCTGGTGACGGATCTCATCACGGGCGCCGTCCCGCTGAGCTTCCAGCTCATCCCGAACGTGCTCGGCCAGATACGCGCGGGCGAGGCGCGCGCGCTCGCCGTTACGTCGGCTGCCCGCTCGCCGTCGCTGCCGGACGTGCCGACGACAGCCGAGGCCGGGCTGCCGGGCTACGAGTGTGCCGGCTGGTTCGCGTTGCTGGCGCCGAAGGCGACACCGAGGCCGATCATCGACAGGCTCCACGGGGCGGCGGAGAAGGCGCTTGCAGACGAGCAGGTCCGCAGGCGGCTGATCGACATCGGGGCTGATCCGAGCTCGTCGACGCCGGACGCGCTGGGGCGGCTGATCTCGTCCGAGATCGTCAAGTGGCGGGAGGTGATCATCAAGGCCGGATTGCAGCCGGAATAGTCAACATTCACTCAACGCCTCGCGCGCACAGTTGCGAGGCGCAGATCCGGATCGATCACCGCAAGCGGCCGGCGCGGAGCAACTGCTCCGCGCCTCAGGCCCTAGTCTCACCCAGGATGGCCGCGATGCGGCTCGCGACAGACGCGCCCTGCTCGAGGGACCGCTCCCGGTCGACCCTGTCCTCGCCGGGGACATGGATGCGCCGGTAGGTATCGCTCAGCTGGCCCAACGGCGCCGTCGCATCGAGGCCCATCTTGGCGCTGACGCCATCGTCCGCAGAGGGATCGAGACGCGAGCCCTGCGCGCCGCCGACCACGAGCAGATCCCGGTCGGGCTGGAACCGCGTCGCGACCGCCCACTCGATATCGACCGCGCTGTCGATGTCGACATCCTTGTCGACGACGACCACCTGCTTGACATCGTAGTGTCCGGCAAAGGCCCCCATCATGATGTTCTTCGGCTCGCCGTTGTTGAGCTTCTCGATCTTGACGACGAGATGGTAGCGGCAGGTGCCTCCGCGCGTGAGGCGCACGTCGAGAACGTTGGGAAAGCTGCGGCGCAGGTGCTGCAGCAGCGTCGCCTCGCGCGGGACGCCGCCCAAGATCAGATGCTCGAAGCCGCCGCCGACGATCGTATGGAAAATCGGATCGCGGCGGTGGGTCACCGCGTCGATCTCGATGACCTCCCGCGCCGCGCGGGGGCCGTAGTACTGCGGGAACTCGCCGAACGGTCCCTCGGGCTCGCGTACGCCCGGCAGCAGGCGCCCTTCGAGCACGATCTCGGCATGGGCCGGGACACGCACATTGTTGGTACGGCATTTCACGACCTCGGCCGGCGCGCCGAGCAGCGCGCCTGCGATGCCCATCTCGTCCTCGTCGAGCGCGGCAATGGCCTGAGAGGCCAGCAGGAAGGCCGGATGCACGCCGACCACGAGCGCGATCTCCAGCGGCATGCCGCGCTGCTCCGCGCGCCGGTAGTAGGCCTGCGTGTGCCGGGGCAACAGAAGCACGCCGATCCGATCGGGGCCGCTGATCTGGCACCGGTGGATGGCGATGTTCTGAATCCCGGTGTCCGGATCTCGCGCGATCAGGAGCGCGGCGGTGATGTAGGCGCCGCTGTCCAGCTCGTTGTGCGTCGGGATCGGCAGCAGGCGCTCGATATCGACTGCCTCGTGCACCACGTCCTGGGCCGGCGCACGGGCCACCTCGACGGGCGCGATCGGGTTGCGCGCGGCGTTCAGGAAGCGATCGAGAAGCTCGGCGTCCGGCACCCCGAGCGCCGCGGCGACGGAAGGCCTATCTACGAAGAGGTTGGCGACCACCGGAATGTGGTGGGTCCTGTCTGCCGCGCGCGGGGCGGGAAACAGCACAGCCTGCTCCCGCTCGAGGCTCTTGGCGATCGCGGCGATCTCGTGCAGGAGGCCCGCCTCGGGCCTTGCAACGGCGAGTTGCCCCCGCGCATCGAGCTGCCTGAGCCAGGCTCGAAGATCTGCTGTGCTGCCACTGGACATCACGTCGGCTCTCGTTCGCAAGGCGTTGGCGGCACAGCAGAGCAGCCGCGTGCTCCGGCCGACCTCATGGTCCTTGCGGATGAGCCTACTGCCGACTACCCATCAGCACAAATAGCGGTATCGTATCTTGATCATCATCCGAAGTGATGGCTGGAGGAGCGGAGTGAAGGCGCCACTGGAACTGCGGCAGATGCACTACGTGGTCTGCCTGGCGCAGGAGGGCAACGTGACGCGTGCCGCACGGCGCCTCAACATCGTGCAGCCGGCCCTGAGCATGCAGATCGCAAAGCTCGAACGGAGCCTCGGACAGAAGCTGTTCGAGCGGATTCCCCAGGGCGTGCGCCCGACGGCCGCCGGCGAGCGCCTGGTCGAGCTGGTGGCGCCCATCCTGCGCGACGCCGAAGCGGCCACCCAGGCGATGCAGCATGGCGAGGGCCAGATCGCCGGGCGGGTGACGATCGGCCTCGTCGCGTCCGTCGCGCAGTGCACGATGGCCCAATCGGCCGCGCGCGCGGCGCGGACCTATCCCGAGATACAGCTCTGCGTCTCCGAGGGCTATACGGAAACGCTCGTCGACTGGGTCTCGACGGGCCAGCTCGAGACGGCCGTGATCAATGCCCCGCGCGCCCGGCTGCCCGTTGCGGTCGCGCCGATCCTGGACGAGGAGATGGTGCTGGCCTGCCGCAAGGATGCGCTGGACATTCCCGCCGACCTCGGCCTCGGGCATCTCGAGCGGCTCTGTCTCGCCTCGCCCTCGAAACGGCACGGCCTGCGCAAGGTGCTCGACGACGCGGCGGCGGCGCAGGGCATCGCGCTGAGGCCCCGCCTCGAGCTCGACAACATCGCCGCGCTGTGCGACGTCGTCGCGACGACCGATCTGGTGACGATCCTGCCGAGCGTGGCCGTGCGCAAGGACATCCAGGAGGGGCGCATGGATGCGTATCGCTTTACGTCATCCCGCCTGGTGCGATCGGTGGCCGTCGCCCGCCACCCGCGCCGCGCGCTTTCGCGGGCGGGGGCCGCGATCCTCGACCTCATCACGAGCGATCTCCTGGCCGCCGCCGCAACCGCGGCCAAGCTCATCCGGACGCCGCCTGCGGGCCGGCGACGTTTCCGCAGGCCGGCTGGAGGCGGAGGACAGCACCGTCGCTAGGTCGGCATGGGGCCGACGACGCGTCCGCCCTTGGCCTCCACGCGGTGGCAGCGGACGGCATGGCCGGGCGCCACCTCGCGCAAGGCGGGCAGGGTCTGGTGGCATTCGCCGACGGCGACCGGACAGCGGGGCGCGAACCGGCAGCCGGGCGGAGGATCGATCGGGCTCGGGGGGTCCCCAGCCAGGCGAATGCGGGCATTGCTCGTGGCCCCGGCGCCGCGAACGCTCGGCACCGCGGACTTCAGTGCCACGCTGTAGGGATGCAGGGGCGCCCGGAAGAAGGCCCGGCTCGGCGCCCGCTCAACGATCTGGCCCAGATACATGACGGCAACGTCGTCGGCCATGTGCTTCACGACCGCCATGTCGTGGGAGATGAAGAGATAGGCGATGCCGCGTTCCTGCTGGAGCCGCACCAGCAGATTAAGGATCTGGGCACGGATGGCGACGTCGAGGGCGGAGACGGGCTCGTCGCAGACGATGAGGCTCGGCTCGGGCGCCAGCGCGCGTGCAATGTTGATGCGCTGCCGCTGACCGCCTGAGAACTGATGCGGGAAGAGCGCGCGCTGCTCGGGCCGCAGACCGACCGCGGCAAACAGCTCGGCGACCCGTGCCTCGCGGGAGGGCGCATCGCCGATGCGCAACACATCGAGGGGGCTCTGCACGATCCTGCCGGCCCTGACACGCGGATTGAGAGAGGAGTAGGGGTCCTGGAAGATGTACTGCATGCCCCGGCGCGCCTCGCGCAGGCCGGCGCCGTGCAGGCTATCGACGCGGCGGCCGGCGAGGCTGATGCTGCCGCTCGTCACGGGCACAAGCCGCAAGACGGCGCGCGCCAGGCTCGTCTTGCCGCAGCCGGATTCCCCCACGAGGCCGAGCGTGCGTCCCTTGCCGAGGGACAGCGAGACGCCGTCGACCGCGTGCACCACCTGCGCCGCGGCGAACGGATTGATGCGGCGCCGCCGGTAGTGGACGCGCAGATCCTCGATCTGGAGCACCGGGTGCGTCACGCCACACGCTCCGGCCTTTGCCAGCACGCCACGCGGCGGTCCGCAACCCGCGCATCCGGCGGCATGGCAGTGCGGCAGGACAGCATGGTCTCGGCGCAACGATCGGCGAACGGGCAGCCCTCCTGCAGCTCCCAGATCGACGGCACGAGGCCCGGGATCTCGGTCAGTGCGCGCCGCTCGGGGAACTCCGCGTCGAGATCGGGCACGCAGGCGACGAGACCCCTGGTGTAGGGATGCTGGGGGCGCTCGAGCACGTCGCGCGTCGCCCCCTCCTCCACCACGCGGCCGCCATACATGACCGCCACGCGATCGGCCATCTCGGCGATGGCGCCCATGTCGTGGGTGATGAGGATCAGCCCCATGCCGCGCGAACGCTGGATGTCGCGCAGCAGGTCGAAGATCTGCGCCTGCACCGTCACGTCGAGCGCCGTCGTCGGCTCGTCGGCGATGAGCAGCGCCGGCTCGCAGGCCATGGCCATCGCGATCATCACCCGCTGGCGCATGCCGCCGGAGAGCTGATGGGGATACTCGCCGAAGCGCTCCTCGGCGGCCGGGATGCGCACATCCTTCAGGAGCTCGACGGCGCGCCTGCGGGCGGCCTCACCGCGCAATCCCAAGTGCAGGGCGAGCGTCTCGCAGATCTGCGCGCCGACCGTGAAGACCGGGTTGAGCGACGTCATCGGCTCCTGGAAGATCATCGAGATCTTGTTGCCGCGGATCTCGCGCATGCGCTGCGGGCTGACGCCGGCGAGGTCCTCTCCGGCAAAGACGATGCGGCCGCGGCTGATGCGGCCGGGCGGATCCGGCACCAGCCGCAGGATGGCAAGCGCCGTCATGCTCTTGCCGGATCCGGACTCGCCGACGATGCCGAGCGTCTCACCCGCAGCAACGGACAGGCTGACACCGCTGAGCACACGCGCAATGCCGCGCGTGCCCTCGAAGTCCACGCACAGCCCCTCGACCGAAAGCAGCGGCACGCGATCCGCCATCAGCGACGCTCCCTGAGCTTCGGGTTGAGTGCGTCGTTGAGCCCGTCGCCGATGAGGCTGATGGCAAGGACCGCGAGGAAGATCATGAGACCGGGGAAGGTCACGGCCCACCAGCATGTCAGCATGTAGGAGCGGCCCGCCCCGATCATCAGCCCCCAGCTCATGCGATTGGGATCGCCAAGCCCGAGGAAGGACAGGCTTGCCTCGAACAGGATCGCCGTGCCGATGGCGAAGGTCGCCGACACGATGAGCGGGGGCAGTGCGTTGGGCAGGATGGCCTTCCACAGGATGCGGCCCGTGGAGGCGCCGATGACGCGCTCGGCCGCGACGAAGTCGAGCTCCCGCAGCTTGAGGAACTCAGCCCGGGTGAGACGGGCGGTCGGAGGCCAGCTCACCACGCCGATGGCCAGGGAGATGACGACGAGGGACGGGGAGAACAGGGTCGCGAGCACCATGGCGAACAGCAGCGCCGGCAGCACCTGGAAGAACTCCGCGATGCGCATCAACATCTCGTCGACGACGCCGCCAAAGTAACCGGCCAGCGCGCCGACCGTCACCCCGATCAAGACCGCGATGCCGGCGGCCGTCGCGCCGACCGCGAGGGTGGCGCGGCCGCCGTAGACCAGACCGGTGAGAACATCACGGCCCTGCTGGTCGCTGCCGAGCCAGGCCTCGCTGCTCCAGGGCGGGGTGAGCGGGGCGGAGGCGATGTCGAAGGGATCGGCCTCGTAGAGGACGGGCCCCAGCAGAGAGAGACCCACGATCAGGGCGAACAGCACGAGGCCGGCGAGCGCGGCCGGGCGGCGCAGGAACACCTGCGCGGCCTCGCGCGTGGGGGACTGGGCGTCGGGCGCCCGCGGGCTCGATGGTGGCGCGCTCATCCGGCCTTGATCCGCGGATCGACGAAGCGGTAGGCAAGGTCCGTCATCTGGTTGGCGACGATGACGAGAAGGGAGGAAAAGAACAGCAAGCCCAGCAGGGTGGGGTAGTCGCGGCGCAGGACGGAATCAAACGCGAGGCGACCCAGCCCCGGCCAGTTGAACACGGTCTCCACCACGATGGCTCCCGCAAGCATGTTGCCGAACTGGAGCCCGATGATGGTCACAACCGGCAGGATGGCGTTGCGCAGCGCGTGCTTGAAGAAGACCGAGCTCTCGCCGAGCCCCTTGGCGCGCGCGGTGCGGATGTAGTCGGCGCCCAGAACGTCCAGCATGCTGGCGCGGGTGAGGCGGCTGTACTGGGCCATCTGCACGAAGCTGAGCGACAGGGCGGGCAGGACGAGGTGACGCGCGACGTCGAGCGCATCGCGCAGCGCGCCTTGCGAGACGGCGGCCGAGCGAATGCCGGAGACCGGCAGGATCGGAAAGACGGACGCGAACAGGATCACCAGCAGCATGCCCGTCCAGAAGACGGGCGCGGAGTAGCCCACCACCGAGCCGACCGTGATGAGCTGGGACAGGAGCCCCTGCGGCCTGCGGGAGGCCAGCACGCCGAGCGTGGTGCCGAGCGTCACCGACACCGTCAGCGAGGCGAGCAGCAGGAGTATGGTCGCCGGCATACGCTCCAGGATAAGCGAGGTCACGGGAAGGTTGAAGAAGTAGGAGTAGCCGAGGTCGCCGCGGAGAATGCGCCCGACGTAGATGCCGAGCTGCTGCAGCATCGGCAGGTCAAGACCGTAGGCCTGGCGCAGCTCGGTACGGATCTCCTCCGTCATGCCGCCCATTTGCCCGGCGAGCGTCTCCGTCGGGTCGCCGGGGGCGAGCCGGATCAGAACGAAATTCAAGACCAGCACGGCGAGCACGAGGCCCGCCGCGTAGAGGAAGCGTCTGAGAACGAATGCCGCGAGAGCCATGTCCCACCCGCTCGACGCCGCGATAACCCGCTAGTCCGCCAGCCAGACGTCCATCATGGGGGACGCCGTGCCCCAGATGGTCGTCGGCACGTTCTGCACCTTCTTGTTGTAGATCGTGTGGTAGGGCAGCTCCGTCAGCCAGTAGAGCGGCACATCCGCGGTCACGATCCTCTGGAACTCGGCGTAGAGCGCCTTGCGCTTGGCCTGATCGGACTCGCGCTCGGCGGTCGCCAGCAGCTCATCCACCTTGGGATTGACGTACTGGGCGTTGTTGGTGAACACGAGCGGACGGATGTTGCTCGACAGATACGTGCGGTTGACGCCGATCACCGGATCACCCCACGCGAAGGCGGCATCCATGCTGATGTCGAAATCCTTGTCGGCCATGCGCTTGGCCCAGGCGGCGAAGTCGGCCGGGGCGCGCACCTCCACGTCGATGCCGACACGCTTGAGCGCAGGCTTCATGTACTCGGCGAGCCGCTTCTGGCCATCCTCGTCGCCGGGATAGTAGTCGCAGGTGAGCTTGAGCCGAATGCCGTCGGCCCCCTTCTTCAGGCCCGCCGCCTCGAGAAGCTGCTCGGCCTTCTTCAGGTCGTAGGGATAGGCGGTGACGTCGGGCGAGTACTGCGGGAAGCCGGAGTGGATCGGGCCCGTCGCCGCCTTGGACAAGCCCTTGTGCAGCGCCTTGACGATGAAATTCTTGTCGATGGCGTGCGCGATCGCCTGGCGCACGCGGATGTCGTCGAACGGCTTCTTCTTGTTGTTGAAGAGCAGCCAGTTGATGCCGCCGACCGCCTCGTAGCCCTTGCCCGTCACGCCGAGCTGGGCGTTGCCCTTGGCGCGCTCGAGCTCGAGCACGCGGTTGAAGAACGGCTGGATGTGCAGGCGGCCCGCCTCGAACTCAAGAATAGAGGTCTGCGAGTCGGGATAGCTCTTGACGATGATGCGGTCGAGGTAGGGCTTGCCGGGGATGAAGAACTTGTCAAAGCGCTCGAGCACGAACTGGTCGCCCGGCTTGACGTCGACGAGCCTGAAGGGACCCGAGCCGACAACGTTCCTGGCGTTGTTGGGGTGCTGCTTGATCGGCTTGCCGTCACCGTAGACGTGCTTGGGGAGGATCGGCATCAGCGGCGGGCCCATGGCGTAGAGGATCGCCGGATGCGGGCTCTTGAGGCGGATGATGGCCGTGTGGGGATCGGGCGTATCGACGCGCTCGACGGGGCGCAGCATCGTATTGAAGGGATGGTTGTCGCGGATGGCGAGGATCGAGAACGCCACGTCCTCGGACGTGACCGGCTTGCCGTCGTGGAACACGGCATCCTTGCGCAGGTGCAGTGTCACCGACAACGCATCCGCACCAATCTCCCATCTCTCGGCCAGATAGGGTTTCGGGTTCCAGCTCTCGTCATGCATCAGGGGGCTGGCGAAGAGCTGGGCGCCCGGCACCATGACACCGGTGCCGGAGGCCACGGCGTTGTTGAACTGGGCGGTGGGAACGGATTGGCCCATGACGAGCGTGCCGCCGCGCTTCTCCTGCGCGACCGCGGCGGAAGCGAGGAGCATCAACACTCCCGCGACGAGGGACCTGCCACGCATCACCGTACTCTCCCCTAGCAGACGGCACATCACCGACACCCGCGCACCTTCGCCACGGCGCGCGCCAATGAAACCTTGTTCATCCTTGTGAAAAATGCAATAAAAATTTCACACCGCGCCAACCCCTCCTACCGGCAAGCCATGGAAACCCGCTCCCAAACCTCCCGCGCGAAACGGAAGAAGGCCACCGCCCCGCCCGGCGAGACCCATGTCGGCTCGATGGTGCGCGACCTGCGCCTTGCCCGCGGCAAGACGATCGCCGAGCTCGGATCGGCGATCGGACGCTCGGTGGGCTATGTCAGCCAGATCGAGCGCGACCAGTCCGGCATCTCGATCGCCACCCTGCAGAAGATCGCGGATGCACTGGGCGTCGGCATCAACTGGTTCTTCCAAGGGCCCGGTGCGGCGCCGCCGGGGGAGCGCGACATCATCGTGCGCAAGGAGAACCGGCGCATTCTCGACCTCAGCGGCGACGGCGTGATCGAGGAGCTGCTGTCGCCCACCCTCACCGGCCAACTCGAGCTGATCGTCACGACGTTCCAGCCGAAGGCGAGCACCGGACGGGGCGGGCGCCTTCGCAAGGGCGAGGAGGCGGGCTTCCTGCTGTCCGGGGCGCTCAATCTCTACGTCGACGGCAAGCGCTTCAGGCTTAAGGCAGGCGACAGCTACTCGCTGCGCCACAAGGGCCGCCATCGCTTCGAGAACACGGGGGCCGCTCCCGCCATCCTATTGTGCGCGATCACGCCGCCGAGCTCGTACTGAGGCACGGCACAAGGCACCCCGGGGAACGCCAGCCCATGTCCAAGATCACCGTCTTCACCGCAAAGCGTATCCGGACGATGAACCCGTCGCTGCCGCTCGCGACCGCCGTCGCGGTGCGGGACGGGCGCATCGTCGAGGTCGGCACGCTCGAGAGCATCCGGCCGTGGCTCGACGCGCATCCGCACAGCATCGACACCACGTTCCGCGATCACGTGCTGATGCCCGGCTTCATCGACCCGCACCTGCACCCGTCGCTCGCCGCCATCCTGCTGCCCTGCCACTTCATCACGGCGATGGAGTGGAAGCTGCCCGACCGGACCTGCGCGCCGGTGCATGGGCACAACGCCTACATCGACCGCTTGAAGCAGATCGAGGAGGGCTTGAGCGACCCGAGCGAGCCGCTCATCACGTGGGGCTATCACAAGATCTGGCACGGCACGGTCGACCGCACGGTGCTGAACGGCATCTCCGCGACGCGCCCGATCGTGGTCTGGCAACGCTCCTTCCACGAGGTGATCGCCAACGACGCGGCCATCGCCTGGTTCGGCGCCGACCGGAGCATGATGGAGCGCCACCACCAGATCGACCTGGAGGACGGCCGCTTCTACGAGACCGGGCTTGCCGTCGCCATGGGCGGCATGCGCAAGCTGCTGCTCGATCCCAAGCGCTTCCGGCGCGGCATGGAGCTGACCAAGAGCGCCGTGCACAAGGGCGGCCACACGACCATCTGCGACATGGGCCTGCCGATGCTCGATCTCGAGCTCGAGTGGTCCACCCTGAAGGCGGTGATGGATACCGACGACACGCCGTTCCGCACCCAGTTCGTCGCCCGCGCCGTCGAGCGCGGGGGCGGCCTCGGCAAGGAGCAGGAGAACCTCGAGCGCGTCCGCGGCATGGCCCGTCGCAACACGCACCGGCTCGAGTTCCGCAAGGCCGTCAAGCTGTTCACCGACGGCGGCTACTTCGCCGAGCTGATGCAGGTGCAGCCGCCGGGCTTCATCGACGGCCACGAGGGGGAGTGGCTGATGCCGCCGGAGGTGTTCGAGGCCTTGTGCCGCCTCTACTGGCACGAGGGCTTCCGCATCCATGTCCACTGCACGGGAGACCTCGGCCTCGAGCTCGCGCTCGACACGCTCGAGACGCTGCAATTCGAGCGGCCGCGATTCAACCACCGCTTCACCATCGAGCACTTCGGCCTCTCGACGCCGGAGCAGGTGCGGCGCATGGCAGACCTCGGGGCGCTCGCCTCGGTCAACGCCTACTACGTGCACGAGCTGGGGGATGCCTACTGGAAGCGCAGCCTCGGCTACGAGCGGGCCTCGCAGATGTCCCGGCTCGGCACGCTCGCGCGTCACAACGTGACCACGGCGCTGCACACGGACTTCACGATGGCGCCGGCGCTGCCGCTGAACTCGGCGTGGGTCGCCGTTAACCGCGTCAGCGACTCCGGCGCCGTCATGTGCCCCGAGGAGCGGCTCAGCGTCGAGCAGGCGATGCGCGCCATCACCATCGATGCGGCGTACGTGCTCGGCATGGAGCACGAGGTCGGCAGCATCCGCGCCGGGAAGAAGGCGGACTTCACCGTGCTCGAGGCCGACCCGTTCGAGGTGCCGCCGATGGAGCTGAAGGACATCCCTATCTGGGGAACCGTATTCGAAGGCGCGCCGGCGCCGGTGGCTCGAGGCTAGCGCATGCGCATCCCCGTGACGCTCCTGTGCGGCTATCTCGGTGCCGGGAAGACGACCGTGATCAATCACCTGCTTTCGGCCCCGGACAGCCCGCGCATCACCGTGCTCGTGAACGACTTCGGCTCGATCAACGTCGATGCGCGGCTGATCGCCGACAGAGGCGCCGACACGATCACGCTCACCAACGGCTGCGCCTGCTGCAGCATCGACGACGACCTCGGGACTGCCTTGCAGGCGCAGCTCGAGCGCGCGGCCTCCATCGCGCGCATCGTGATCGAGGCCAGCGGCGTCGCCGAGCCGCAGCGCCTGGCGCGGTCGGTCGAGGCGTGGCCGGGTCTCAGGCTCGACCGGATCGCAACCGTCGTCGATGCCGGCGCCATCCAGGCACGGGCGCAGGACAAGTTCGTCGGCCGGCTGGTGCGGCGCCAGGTGGAGGCCGCGGACGCGATCGTGCTGAACAAGATCGACCTCGCGGGGGAGAGCAGGCTTGCCGAGACCCGGGCGTGGCTGCGGACACAGGCTCCCGACTCGCAATTCATCGAGGTCGAGAAGGGCGCTGTGGCGTCCCGGTGGCTGTTCGGCGCGCCGTCACCGGCTGCGCGACGCACCGACGGCGGGGAGCACACGCCGCATTTCCATACGACCACCGTGCCGCTGCACGCAGGCCTGGAGCTTGCCGCCTTGCGCCGCATCCTCGTGCAGGCGCCCGCGGGCATCCACCGCATCAAGGGCTTCGTGCGCGATCCGGCCGGCCGCACCATGCTCGTGCAAGGCGAGGGCGGCGGGCGGATCAGCCTCGAGCCCTACGACACGCACGATCAACCGGCGCCCATGGCCCTCGTCTGCATCGCGACCGACCGCGCCTCGCTCGACACCCTGAGCCAGGCGCTCGCCGAGCTGGTGCACGCGGTGCAGCAACCGGCGCACATCAAGACAGCACCTGCGACATGAGCCAGACGGATATGCAGGCCCTGCCCCGTCAGGCGCGGGCGGTGATCATCGGCGGCGGCGTCGCGGGATGCTCCGTCGCCTACCACCTGGCGAAGCTCGGATGGACGGACGTCGTCCTGCTGGAGCGCAAGCAGCTGACGAGCGGCACCACCTGGCACGCGGCGGGGCTCATCGCGCAACTGCGCGCCACGGCCAACATGACCAAGCTCGCCAAGTACAGCCAGGAGCTGTACGGGCGCCTGGAGGCGGAGACCGGGGTCGCCACGGGCTTCAAGCGCAACGGCTCCATCACGCTGGCGCTGACGGCCGACCGCTTCGAGGAATTGCAGCGCGGAGCCTCGATGGCGCGGGCCTACGGCGTCGAGATCGAGACCATCTCGGCGCAGGAGGCCGCCACGCGGCATCCGCTGCTCGAGGCCAAGGATGCCGTCGGCGCGGTCTACCTGCCGAAGGACGGGCAGGGCGACCCAGCCAACATCACCCTCGCCATGGCCAAGGGCGCCCGCAATCTCGGGGTCAAGATCCTCGAGCACGTCAAGGTCACCGGCATCACCACGGCCAGGGGCCGCGTGACGGGCGTGACGACCGAGGCGGGGCCGATTGCCACGGAGGTCGTCGTCAACTGCGCCGGCATGTGGGCCCGGGACGTCGGCGCCATGGCCGGCGTGCCGCTGCCGCTGCAGGCGTGCGAGCACTTCTACATCGTGACGGAGGCCGATGCCGCCATCCCGCGCGACCTGCCCGTGCTGCGCGTGCCCGACGAGTGCGCCTACTACAAGGAGGACGCCGGCAAGATCCTGCTCGGCGCCTTCGAGCCGGTCGCCAAGCCCTGGGCCCTGGACGGCATCCCGGAGGCCTTCTGCTTCGACCAGCTGCCGGAGGACTTCGACCACTTCGCGCCGATCCTGGAGAAGGCCGCGAGCCGCGTGCCCCTGCTCGGGCGCGTCGGCATCCACACCTTCTTCAACGGGCCGGAAAGCTTCACGCACGACGACCGGTACCTGCTCGGCGAGGCCCCGCACGTGCAAGGCTTCTTCGTCGCCTGCGGATTCAACTCGGTCGGCATCCAGTCGGCCGGCGGGGCCGGCATGGCGCTCGCGCAGTGGATCGTCGACAAGGCGCCGCCGTTCGACCTGTGGGACGTCGACGTGCGGCGCGTATTTCCGTTCCAGGCGACGCGCACCTTCATCCAGACGCGCGTGAGGGAGACGCTGGGGCTGCTCTACGCGGACCACTACCCGCATCGGCAGTACGCCACGTCGCGCGGTGTGCGCCACACGCCGTTCTACGAGGCCTTCAAGGCGCGCGGCGCCTGCTTCGGCGAGACGGCCGGCTGGGAGCGGGCACACTGGTTCCTGCCGCCGGACGCGCTGGCCCGCGGCGAGAGGCCCGAGTACCGCTACGGGTGGGGGCGCGAGGCGTGGTTCGCGTACGCCGGCGCCGAGCACAGGGCCGTGCGCGAGACCGTCGGCGCCCTCGACATGAGCGCCTTCGGCAAGTTTCGCGTGGAAGGGCCGGACGCGGAGGCGGTGCTGCAGCGGATCTGCGCCAACGACGTCGCCGTGCCGGTGGGGCGTATCGTGTATACGCAATGGCTCAACGAGCGCGGCGGCGTGGAGGCTGATCTCACGGTGACGCGTCTTGGCGAGACCTCGTTCCTGGTGGTCACGTCGGCCGCGTGCGCGGTGCGCGATCTCGCCTGGCTGCAGCGGCATGCTCCCGAAGGGGCGCGCTGTGTGGTGCTCGACGTCACGAGCGGCGAGGCCTGTCTCGCCGTGATGGGGCCGAGCTCGCGCGCCCTGCTTGAAATGCTGACCAGGGCCGATCTGTCGAACGCGGCGTTTCCCTTCGGAACGGCCCGGACGATCGAGCTCGGCATGGCGCTGGTGCGCGCCCACCGTGTCACCTATGTGGGCGAGCTCGGCTGGGAGCTCTACGTCCCGACGGAGTTCGCGCGGCATCTGCTCGAGGTCGTGCTGGAGGCCGGCGAGCGGCTGGGCCTCAGGCTCGCGGGCGTGCACGCCATGGACTCGCTGCGGCTGGAGAAGGGCTATCGCCACTTCGGCCACGACGTCTGCGACGAGGATCATGTGATCGAGGCGGGCCTGGGATTTGCCGTCAAGACGGACAAGCCACGCAGCGCGCTCGGCGATTTCATCGGCCGCGAGGCCGTGCTGCGCACGCGTGCGCAGGGCCCTTCGCGGCGCCTGCTGCAGTTCCGGCTGAAGGATCCGGGCCCGCTGCTGTTCCATGGCGAGCCGATCGTGATGGAGGGAGCCATCGCCGGCTACCTGACCTCCGGCGGCTACGGCCACACGCTCGGAGGCGCGGTCGGGATGGGCTACGTGCCGTGCGCGCCCAAATCCTCGCTCTCCGACCTGCTCGCCCGCCGGTTCGAGATCGAGATCGCCGGACGCCGCGTTCCGGCGGAGGCAAGCGCAAAGCCGCTCTACGATCCGGAGGGGCGGCGGATCCGAGGCTAGAGCGCTTTCCGTTCCTCCGGAACCTGCGCGCTCTGTGCACTCGATAGTACGGGCATCTTCACGCGACACACGCTGACGCGTGAAACGCAATCTGCTCTAGCATCCGGCCCGGCTGCCGGGCCTCAGCGCGGCATGGCCACCGTGACAACGATCTCGACCAGATCCGACTTGTAGAGGCCCGCCTCAACGCAGGCCCGCTGCGGCCAGTGATCCGGATCGTCGCCCACCCACTCGCACCAGGCCCGGTCCATCTCCTCCTTGCGATCGATGTCGACGATGTAGACGGTGGCGCTCAACAGCCGCGTCTTGTCCGCGCCCATCTGCGCCAGGATGCGGTCCAGCTTCCCCAGGGCGCTGACCGTCTGCCGGTAGACATCACCGACCTCCTGGGCCGACGTCTCCGACGTCGCCACGGCCCAGCCAAACCCAGCATAGCTGACGCCGGAGCTTCGGCCTCTGGCGCTGCCTCTCACGCGGCGAATTGCATCCATGGGTGCTCGATCCTGCTTTCGTCCCAGTCTGGCTCAGGGCATGCGGGCGTATCGGCCTTGGGCGCGCGCCCGCGCCTTGGCGGCTTCCACCGCCCGGTCCTTCGGATGCGCCGATGTCTCAAGGGATGCCAACAGCGTCCGGGCCGCGCTCTCGACATCGGTGACCGCGCGATCGAAGGCCACCTTGTTGGCCAGAGACGGCGCATTGAAGCCGGAGATCTTGCGCACGAACTGGAGCGCGGCGGCACGGATCTCGTCCTCGGTCGCCGGCGGCTCGAAATTGAAAAGCGGTCGGATACTACGACACATCGCGAGACCTCGTCGCTTCCTCTCCTGAAGGTGCAGGCATCGTCTAGCACAGGCCCCGGCGACGAGGCCAGGAGGGCACGCGCTCCCCCCTGGTCGGCCCCGGGGCATCGGCTCGACGTGCGGGTGCACGCGGCGCATCAGCCCACCAGGCTTTCCGCCTCCCGGCTCATGGCGTTCGGGGTTCGGATGGCGAACAGCTCGCGCCGCGCTAGCTCATGACGAAGCCGCGGTAGCCCTCGCTCGCGACCTCATCGCATATGCGCGCGTAGCGATTGAGGCCGCCGGCGTAGGGCATGAACACCCGCGGCTTGCCCGGCACGTTGGCGCCCAGGTACCAGGACGAGCTGGCCATGGGCAGCAGCGTGGCATTGGCCGCCTCGTTGACGTGCTCGACCCAGCGCTCCGCCGCAAGGGGCTCGGCCTCGATCCGTTGCCTGCCCGTCTCGCGCATGCGGCGGATGCAGTCCGTGATCCAGTTGACGTGCTGCTCGATGGCGACGGGCATGTTGCACAGGACCGACGGGCTGCCCGGCCCGGTGATCATGAACAGGTTCGGGAACCTCGGCGCCTGCAGACCCAGATAGGTGCGCGGGCCCGCCGCCCAGGCCTCCCGCAGCGGAAAGCCTTGCGCGCCCGCGATGTTGAGGCCCAGCAACGGGCCGGTGAGGGCATCAAAGCCGGTGGCGAAGACGATGATGTCGAGATCGTAGTGCTGCTTGGTGGTGCGGATCCCCGTCGCGGTGATCTCGACGATGGGCTCATTCTTCAGGTCGACCAGCAGAACGTTGTCGCGGTTGAAGGTCTCGAAATACTCCGTGTCGATCGGCGGGCGCTTGGTGGCGAAGCCGTGGTCGGTCGGGGTCAGCTTGCGTGCGACCTCAGGGTCCTTCACGACCTGCCGGATCTTGCGGCGGATGAAGTCCGAGGCCGTTGCATTGGCCCGGCTGTCGCTCAGAATGTCGGTGAACGTGGCGCGGAAGCGCAAGCCGCCGCGCGCCCACGCCTTCTCGTAGAGCGCCTCCCGCTCGGCCTCCGAGCAGGACAGCGCCGAGCGGGAGGCGATGGGGAAGGGGTGGCCGTTGGCGGTCGCGCGGGCCTGGCGCCAGATGTCGTCGTAGCTTGCGCGCGTGGCCTGGATCTCCTCCGGCGTCACGGGCGCGTTGCGGGCCGGGATCGAGTAGTTGGCGGTGCGCTGGAAGACGGTCAGGTGCCGCGCCTCGGCCGCGATGACGGGCGCCGACTGGATGCCCGTCGATCCCGTGCCGATCTGGCCGACGCGCTTGCCGGTGAAATCGACGCCCGCCCGAGGCCAGTCGCCGGTGTGATGCCACGCGCCCCCGAAGGTCTCGAGCCCCTTGATCTTGGGCACGTTGGCGGTCGAGAGGCAGCCGACGGCGGTGATCAGGAATTGCGCGCGGAAGATGCCGCCCCCCTTGGTGTTGACGGTCCAGCGGTTGGCCGCGTCGTCGTACCGGGCGGAGACCACCTCGGTGTCGAGCTGGATGTCGGGCCGCAGGTTGAGCTTGTCGGCGACGAAGTCGAGGTATCTGCGGATCTCGCCGTGCTCGGGATAGCGCTCGCTCCACTCCCAGGTCTGCTCGATCTCCTTGTTGAACGAGTAGCAGTAGTAGTAGCTCTCGCTGTCGCAGCGCGCGCCCGGATAGCGGTTCCAGAACCAGGTTCCGCCGATCCCAGAGGCCTTCTCGAGAACGCGAGCCTTCAGCCCGAGCTCGTCGCGCAGCTTGTGCAGCTGGTAGAGGCCGGAAAAGCCGGCGCCGATGATGATGGCGTCGTAGTCGCCCGACGCGGCTACTCGTGTCGAACGCGATTGCTCCGTTGCGGTTGGCACGGCTCGCAGCCTCCCGTGATGTCGTGCGCATCGGCCCTGCGCATCAGGCTCCTGTCAGCCTATTGGCGGGCCGCGGCTTGCGCCATATCCTTGGTGTCAAACCTCATGTGAATTCATACCGCGCAACAGCACATCACCTGCCGCGCCATGAACCGGTCCGCCAACCCTTGCGCCGAGATGCAGGTCGTGGTGCGCGTCGGGCGCAAGGCCTGAACTGGCCGCCTGGCGGCCGGCGCGCGCCTCGTTCACGGCATCGCCCGAGCTTGATAGGATCGCAATGCGCCCGCAACCGGGCAATCGGAGCATAGCCTCATGCCAATGGCGACTGACCTGGGACGCTGGACCTGCGTCCTCCTGCTTGCGGCAGGCCTTGCGGCGCTCGCCGCTGCCCGGGCAGTGGCGCAGACATCATCCCCGATCGAGATCGTGCCGCAGATCGGGCATTCCGGCTCGGTGACTGCGGTCGCCATGTCGCCCGACGGCAGGCTCATGCTTTCGGGCAGCGAGGTCGACAACGTCGCCAAGCTCTGGGACGTGGAGACAGGGCTTCTGCTGCGGGCCTTCACGGGACACAGCAACGTCGTCAGCGGGGTCGGGTTCGCGCAGGGCGGCACGCGTGTCGTCACCGGCAGCCACGACACGACGGCGAAGGTGTTCGACGTGTCGAGCGGGCGCCTGATCCACACGCTGGCGCACGACAAGCCCTACGGGCTCGTCACGGCAATTGCCGTCTCGAAGGACGGACGCCGCCTCGCGACCGGCACGCTCGACGGCAAGCTGCGGGTCTGGGAGCTGGGCAGCGGGACATTGCTGCGCACGGTTCTGGCGCATCAAAGGCCGATCAGCGCCGTCGCCTTCACGCCGGATGGAGCGAGAGTGCTCTCGGGTAGCGAGGACAAGACCGGGCGCCTGTGGGAGGTGGCGTCGGGCCGGGCCGTGCTGACGCTCGAAGGACACAGCGATGGCATCACAACAGTGGCCGTGTCTCCCGATGGACGCCAGCTTCTCACGGCGGGGCTGGAAAACAGCATTCGTGCGTGGGCCGCCAACACCGGTCGGCAGGTGCACATGCTGAAGGGCCCTGCGGGCCAGCCGGTCCCTGCGGGCCTGCCTGAGTCGAGATGGCGCGTGGTCCGCTCGATCGCCTACGCGCCGGACGGCACGTCGTTCGCCTCCGCCCATGGAGACGGCTCGCTCAACCTATGGGAGGCAAGCTCCGGCAAGCTCGTGCGTGCGCGCGTGGAGCCGCTAATCTCCGTCAATCGGCTCGCCTTCTCGCCGGACGGCCGCCACCTGTTGGCGGGACTGCTCATCGACAAGGTGGAGCTGAGGGATGCGGGCACATTGCAGCCGGCCAAGCTCTTCGAAGGCACATCAGGCACCACTGCGCGAGCCGCCTTCGCACCCGACGGGAGCAGCCTGCTGGTGCTCTTCGGAGGCACCAGCGAGGGTTTCCAGGTGTGGGATGCCGGCGCCGGCAGGAAAGCGCGCACGCTCGCTGTCACTTCCGGCGGCGCCTACGCTTTCACGCCGGACGGGAAGGCGTTCGTGGCGGCCTCCGGGCCCCGCGCGCAACTCACGGATGTCAGCACGGCGCAAGCGCTTGGAACCTTCGAGGGGCATGCGACCGGCGGCTCATTCGCCGGCTTCTCCGGCTTCCAGTTCACGCGCGACGGCGCGCAGATGCTGTCGGGCGGATACGACAAGACGGCCACCCTGTGGGACGTGTCATCCGGGGCCAAGCTGCGCAGCTTCGACGGCCACTGGCCGGCCGAGAAATTCTATCACAGCACCTCTGCCGTCTTCTCCCACGACGACCGTCACGTCATCGTCTCGGCCGGGAGCGCGCTCCGGGTCTACGATGCGGGCACGGGGCGGCGCGTGCGCAACATCACGGCCCATTCCTCGGACATCACGTTCGTGACCTCGAGCACGAGCAAGCCACACGTGCTGTCGGGCGGCGTCGACCGATCCGCCAAGATCACCAACATCGCGACCGGCGCCATCCTGCGCTCGCTGGAGGGGCACCAGAACCAGCTCACCGCGGGCAGCTTCTCGCCGAACGGCGCGCAGGTCGCGACGGCGGGCATGGACAAGCTCGTCAAGATCTGGGACGCCAACAGCGGCAAGCTGCTGAGGACGCTCGCGGGGCATGGCGGGGGTATCATCCGGATCGGCTACTCACCGGACGGGAGACGGCTCGTCTCGGGCGGCTTCGACGGCCGGGTCATCCTGTGGGAGGTTGAGACCGGACGCCCGCTTGCGGCGCTGGTCGCGGGAAAGGGCGGCGAGTGGCTCTCGATGACGCCTGACGGCTTCTTCGACAGCTCGCATCGCGATCCAGGCATGCTCGCCATCGTCAGCGGGCTCGAGGCGACAAGCATCGCGCAGGTCTTCCAGTCGCTGCTCAATCCCGACATGGTGCGGGAGTCGCTGGCCGGCGACCCCAACGGCGAGGTGGCGCGTGCTGCCAAGTCGATCAACCTGGAGCAGGTGCTGGGCAGCGGCCCGGCGCCAGCCGTTGCCATCGTGACGCAGGAGCCCGGGGCCAGTCCAGCATCCGACGTGGTGACCGTGCGCGCGCGGATCACGGACCGCGGCAAGGGCGTCGGGCGGATCGAGTGGCGCGTCAACGGCATCACCGCGGCGGTCCAGGCGAGGCCCGCCGGACCTGGCCCGGAGCACTCCGTCACGCAGGAGCTGGCGCTGGATCCCGGCGAGAACGTCGTCGAGGTCGTCGCCTACAACGGCTCGAACCTGCTCGCCTCGCCGCCTGCCCGGATCGCGATGCACGGCAGCAGCCCGGCCGAGCAGACCAAGCCGAAGCTGCACGTGCTCACCATCGGCATCAACGACTACGTCGATCGCGGCTGGACGCCGCCCGGCACCGTCAAGACGCTCAAGTTCGGGCGCCTCGGGCTTGCGGTGAAGGATGCGACGTCACTCGCCGAAGCGCTGAGGACGGCCGGCGCAGGCCACTACGCAGAGGTGCGCGCGCGCGTGGCGCTCGACGCCGACGCGACGCTCGCAAAGCTGGACCGCACCATCGACAGCATGGCCGCAAGCATCCACCCACGCGACACATTCGTGCTCTTCGCAGCCGCGCATGGCGTCTCGGTCGACGGTCACTTCTACATGATCCCGCAGGACTACCAGGGTGGCACCAACCCCGAGGCGCTGGCCAAACGCGCCATCAGCCAGGCGCATCTGCAGGACTGGGTCGCGAACCGTATCAGGGCCAAGCGTGCCATCATCCTGCTCGACACCTGCGAGTCGGGGGCGCTCGTGGGCGGCGGGACGCGCTCGCGCATCGATGCGAGGACCTCGGAAGCCGCAATCGGACGGCTGCACGAGGCGACGGGACGGCCGGTTCTGACGGCGGCGGCCGAGGGCCAGTTCGCGCACGAAGGGGTGGTCGGCAACAGCGGCGTCAAGCACGGCCTCTTCACCTGGGCCATTCTCGACGCGCTGAGGAACGGCGACAGCAACCGCAACGACAAGATCGAGCTATCCGAGCTCGTTGGGCACGTACAGTCCGTGGTGCCGGCGTTGGCGGCAAGGCTCGGCGGAGCGGGCCGCTCGGCGACGGCCGTCCCAGTGTTCGGGCAGCAGTCGGCGCGCTTCGGCTCGCGGGGCGAGGACTTCACGCTCGTCGGGACGGTGCGGTAGGCGACGGCCAGCCGGAGGCGCTGCCGCAACGATCGCAACGTGCCGGGGCTCGTCACGATAGGATTGCCTTACCGCTCGGCGCGCGAGAGCGGGCTCGTCAGGGGACCGCGCCCGCCGTGGTCCTGCTGATCCACGCCCTGTAGTTGGCGAGCCGTGTGTAGACGCCATACAGGCTGGTGAGGCCACATCCCTCGGCCGGGCCCCAGGACACGATCCCTACCTGGTGCAAGGTGCGCCGGGCACGCACGACAAGAGGGCCGCCACTGTCGCCAAAGCAGGAATCGCCGCCGCCGGCGCCGCCGGCGCAGAACATGTTCCGGGTCACGAGCTGCTTCGTCGAGGGATACCAGCTGTCGATGAACGTCCTGATCTCCTCCGAGCGCACGCCCTGCTCCTGAAGCAGCTTGGCGGTGCGCGTGCGCAGCGAGCGAACGAGATGCTGGTTGCATTGGCTCGCCTCGCGTACGCGCACGTCGTCGAGATACTGCAGGGTCTGGATCGATTGCCGCTTCTCAGGCGGCACGACGCCCCTCGCGGTCGATCCCCAGCCGACAACGGTCAGCCGGGTGTTGAGCTCCTGGGTGGCGGGGGCGAGCGGCATGAGCTCGAGCGACTGGCGGCCCTGCGGCTCGGAGGAGAGCTCAATGAGCGCGATGTCGTTGTCCTGGGTGTCGGTGTCGTAGCTCTCGTGGGTCACGATGCGCGCCACGCGCAGGCGCTGGCCGCCAATGAAGTTGTGGGAGCCCAGGTAGATGTCGACCTCCTCGGCCCTCACGGGCCTCAGCTTGTCGGGCGCGGCCGGGTCGTCGACGAACAGGCAGTGGGCGGCGGTAAGGACCCACCTCCAAGCAACCAGGCTGCCGCCGCAGAAGTGCCCCTTGAAGGGATCGTCCTTGGGTGCCGAGGCGAGGATCAGCGCGACCTGCCACTTGAACTGCCCGCGCTCGGCATCGCGTCCACCGACGACCTTCTCGCTCACCTTCTCGGTCGTCTGGTCCGCCACCGCGGTCTGATTGTCGATCGCCATACTCGCCGGGAGACGGCGCCTGAGGGCGCGGGTGATCTCCGGGGGGATCTGCTGGGCGTTGAGGGTCTCGACGGCGGCGTCGGCGGCAAGCGCCGCGACAGCTAGCAAGAGCAGGGCAAGAGCGCGCATCCGCCGATCCATCAATTGATCACGGCCAGCGGCAGCGGCCGCGCGAAGGGCGAGGACATCATGACCGGAAGCTGCTTGCCCTTCGAGAGCTCCGGCACGCGGCGGCGCAGCCAGTAGTTCACGTCGTCGGTGACGACCTTGTTGCCGGTGCGAGGACCAGCACCGCGCAGGCTGTCGATCAGGGCTTGCGTGAAATAGCTGTTGCGGCCGGCGCCGTAGGAGAGCTGGCGGCCGTTGGAGGAGGCGAAGGCCGTGATGCCGTTCTCGAAGGCGGAGAACTCGGTCGCGAGGCTCATGGCGTCGAGGCGCCTGATGCCGGCCGGGGCGCCGAGCTTCAAGTCCTCGCCGGCGTGGCAGGCGTCGACGAAGAACAGCACTGGCCCCTCGATGCTGCGAAGCGCATCCATGATCACGTTCTTGGACAGCCCGGTCGTGATGCGGCTGCGGTCGTAGTCGTAGGGCAGGAGGTAGGACGCGCCGGCGGGAACCGAGGCGCCGTGCCCCGAGAAGTACAGCACCGCCATATCCTCGGGCTCCTTGGCGCTGTCGATCAGCCACTGCAGGCCCTCGGTGATGCTCTTGTGGCTGGCGTCGGCGTCGAGAAGCAGCCGAGGGGTCACCTTCTCGAACAGCACCTTCTCCTGCTTCTTCATCTCCTCGGCGAAATCGAGGACGTCGTTGCGGGGAAACTCGCCCAGGGCCAGCTTGTCGTCCTTGTAGGCGCCGATACCGACGCCGAGGATGAAGAGGCGCGGCTTGATCGCGCCGTCGTCCTGCGCGGGGCCGATCAGATCGACGCGCGCGGGCTCGCTCGCAGGACCCTTCTCGGGCTCGGCGATGAGCGACAACGTCACCTTGTCCCGCGTCGGGACCTTGACGACGATCTCGCCGTCCGCCTCGGCGCCCGCGGGTACGTCGAGGTCGCGCATCTCCGCGCCTTCGGCCGGGCGCCCGTCGAGCTGGGCGAACACGCGCCTCAGGCGCTTGCCCGTCGGGTGGCGGACGGCGAACTGCACCTTGACCTCGCCGTCGGCAAGGCTGCCATCGCGCGGCGAGACGATCCGGATCACCGGCGGCAGGTTGGTCGCCACGCTCGTCGTGTCGCGCTTGCGCTGCAGGGCTTGGTTGGCGATGTTGATGGCGCGGTCCTCGTCGCGCGCGGAGAGGACACGATTGATGATATCCGGCCGGTAGTAGATGTCGCGGAACTTGTTGACCGGAAAATAGTCCGGCGTGGGATTGCCGGCCCTGGTGATCTGCCAGCCCACCATGTTCTCACCACCCGAGGAAGCGGTGAAATAGCCGCTCGGAGACCAGGCTACCCACCTGAGGTCCCTGGTGCTGACGAAGAACGACAGCAGCTCCGCGCCGTCGCTCATGCGGTACCAGCGCAAGGAGCCGTCGCCACAGGCGGCGACAAGCACCTGGCCGTTGCCGGCGATATTCACGCCCCAGACGACGCCGGGGGCCTTGCGCCGCCACAGGTACTGGCCGTTCTTGTCGTAGGCGCGCAACTGGTAGTCGCCGCCGATGACGAAGCTTGCGCCGTCCGGCGCAATCGCCAGCGACTGGGCACGCTCCTCCGGATCCATGGACAGCACCCGCCCCGAGAAGCGGGGGGTGCGGGAGTTCTCCCAATCCGTCACGGGAAGTCCGGTGGTCCTTGCGGGCAGGAGATCGGGAAGCGGATCGGGCTGCTCGACGAGCTGCTCGCTGGCGAGATCGAGCAGGACCGGCTCCGCGGACCCCTGGCGCAGCCCGAAGCGCACGCGGCTGCCGTCGGACGAGACGGTGAAGTCGGTGCGCAGCTTGCTGCGCATGTCGGGCCCTGCGGGTCCAAGCCACGCGAGGCGCTCGCTGTTGCCGGCGAACAGTCCGAGCCCGGGCTCGCCCGAGGCCATGGCAATGCCATCGCCGCAGGCAGCGAGCGAGAGGATCGCGTCGGAGGCGCTGCCGACGCGCTGGGGCTTGTCGGCGCGCCCTTCCGCGTCCCAGGACAGCAGCACCTGACGCCCGTCCTCTGCGTAGGTTCCGCCGGCGTAGACCCTGCTGCCGTCGCGCGACCAGGCGACGGACGCGAGGTTGCCATTGGCCAGTCCGCGCGTATTGACAGCGTGGATGAACTGCAGCGTCTGGCTGTCGTAGACGTCGACTGCGGTGGTATCCGCGTAGCCGACCAGCAGCCTGCGGCCGTCCGGGCTGACGGCGACGGACGTCGGCTTCAGGCCGGAGCGCACGCGCTGCTGCCCGACGCGGCCGTCCCGCGCGATGGGATACCGCCGCAGGCTGCCGTCATGGGCAACGGCGTACAGGGTCCGGTCCGGTCCGAAGGCCACGCCCTTGACATCGCCCTTGGCAAAGCCGGTGTCCCTGCGGACGACGACCCACTCCGTCGCCGAGCGCCGCTCCCAGACGCGCAAGCCCTGGCCGTTGCGGAGAGAGGCCGCGAGCAGGCTGCCATCCTCGGACGCGGCCAGATGGTCGATGACCTCGAAGGGACCCAGGCGCGCCGTGATCGTGCGCTTGTCGGGATCGAAAATGTGGACGAAATGGTTCGCGCCCGGGCGCGTCCAGCCGCCGGCGGCAATCCATTGGCCGTCCGGCGGCATGGCGACGGAGTAGACGCGGCCGTTGTTGTCCTCGCCGCTCGGCGGGCGCAGCGTTGCAAGCGCACGCCCGCTCGGCAGGCGCCAGAGCCTGACCGACTTGTCCTCCGAGCCCGATACCAGCAGCGAGCAGTCCCGGCTGGCGGCGATCTGGCGTATGACCGCGGTGTGCATTCCCGGATCGAGACGGAGCAACGGCTTCTCCGGCGGCGGCGGCGATTGAGCCGGAGCGGAATGCGACGCAAACAGCGCACCCAAGAGGAGGGCGCACGAACTCATCAAGCGCAGTGCCATAATGACCACCCCATCTCGCCCGGAGCCGGCTGCGCGAAGCGGCGCAATTCGGGCCATGCCGTGCGCACGGCCGCAAAAGCGTAGCCACTGAAACCAGCCTTGGCAATGCATGAACGCTCGTGTACAGAAAGACGCTGCTGCGTGACGATGGTTTGTGGGGCGCGCTCATGCGTGTGAACTTTTTCTCCCGTTGTGCGCTTGCCATCGTCTTTTGCATCGCACCGTACGCGGCCATCCCCTCCCACGCCAACGACTGCAGCGTCCAGCAACGCGAGCTCGGCGGGGTGAAGGGCGCACCCACGGTCGCGAGCACCGCCTGCCCCGTGGCGGCGGGATCGACCGAGCGTTTCCATGTCACCTTCCTGCGGCTCAACGAGGTGCTCGCGGGCGCCCTGGCAATGGGCGAGGTTTTGCCCGAGATCACGCCTTTCTTCGGTGACAAGGGCCTCGTCGCAAACCCGGTCGCGGAGGAGATCGAGACCATCTTCAAGCGCTTCGGACGCAAGCAGGTGTTCGATGCCAAAGGCATCGGCCTCGTCATGAATGCGCGCGGCGTCGCGCGATCCGAGCTCGAGTGGCGGTCATTCGAGGTGCGCCCGCAGAGCTCGCCGTCGCAGGTGCGCCGCATGTGGACCATCACGCATGCGCTCGACAGTCTCGAGACCAGGTATCCGATCTTCGACAAGGCCGCGAGCACCACCATCTACAAAACGGACCGCTGGCCACAGAATTTCAAGATGTTCTACCAGTGCTCGGACAGATCGGTGTTCGAGTGCGTCACGCTCTGGCGCTTCCTTGCCGCGGCCGACCTCGACGTTCTGGCGCAGGACACCGAGGAGGACGAGAAGGTGAGGGCAGAGGACGGCAGGTATACGCCGCCGGAGGCACCTGCTACCGAAGGCATCGAGAAATCAGAGTGGCCGTTGGCCAACTCGCACCGCACGCATTTCGAGTTCTTCAAGTATCTCACTCGCGGCGGGTGGCATGCGAAGTTCGGCTATATGAGCATCGACACGACCGCCAAAGGCTGCGGCGACACGATAGACAGCGGCTACTTCACGCGTCCGATCGCGCTCGACATTGCCGTGGTCGAGAACTCGACACGGCAGAGACTGTCGATCAAGGCTTTGCTGGTCAGTCAGGGCGCGCAGACTGTCGTGCGGACGGTCGAAAGCGACGACAAGCAGCAGGGGGCCGGCACCACCATCCCCGCGAATCTCACGATCGAGCCCGGGCAGAAGGCCGTCGTTCCGCTGCGCATCGTCCTGCTCGACCCGACCAAGTCCATGGACGTCGACGATCTGCGCACGACGTCCATGGCAATGCATCGCAAAGCGCAGTCCGCCAGGCTGCGCGATCTTGAGTTCACGGTTTACGAGAATGGCGAGGAACGCAAAGGCCGCAAGCGCGCGAGCGCGTACAAGGCGCCGGAGCTGCCCTCGATGCCGGAGCTTGCCTACGGTCCGTCGCTGCGCCTCAATGGCCTCAAGCTGGAGGCAGACGAACTCGCGGTCAAAAGTGCCCAAAGCGAGCTGGCGCTGACCACGGACACCTTCAGCTTTGATCAAGGGCGCGAGGATTTCCACGCCGCGCCCGAGGTGCATCTCGTGCAGAACCTCTCGGGAAAGGCATCCTGTCCTTACCTCTACGCCTGGAACGACCGCGAGAAGACGTGGGTGAACCACGGCAAGGTCATCGAACACGCGGAAGGGGAGGAGCGGGAGGCTGTCGAGGAGATCCGGTTTGAGGGCGACGTCCGCCGCATCAGACTGGCGGAGGACGAAGCCGAGGATGCCTTCATCAGGGACGTGCGCCTGGTGCGCGAGTTCGCGGATGGCACCACCCAAGAGCTGCGGCCGCTGCGCCGGCAGGCGGGAGGCAGACACGCCGCGCCGCAGCCGGCGGGGATGACGGCGAAGATCCCCGCATTCAGCTATGTCGAGTTCGAGTTTGCCGCGCCTACCGAGCAGGCCCCATCGGTGCGATCGAGCACCGTCGTCGTGGGGGGCTACTACATTCGGCACAGCACGCTGCAGTCCCAGCGGGTTGCGCGCCAGGATTGACCGCGATGATGGACGGGCGAAGGATGCGGACGCTTGGTGCACTCACTGCAGCCATCATTGGCCTGCAACTGCAGGCGGCTGCCGCGCAATCCGACGACATGTGCGCCGAGGCACGCAAAGCCGGCGCTGCCACCATCGCAAAGGCCAAGAAGGTATCTGCGGTCGCCGAGGCGACGGCGCATGCGGCGCTTGCGCGGGTGCATTTGGGCTCTTGCGAGAATGCGAAGGCGGCAATCGCGGAGTTCGACAAGGCCATCGTGCTGGATCCGAGCTACGACACGGCGCGTGCCGGTCGCTGCAGCGCGCTCATCGTCGCGGACCGCCTGGAGGATGCCGTCATCGAGTGCACGCAGGCGCTCAAGATGAATCCCCTCAATTCCGAGGCGCTGGAGGCGCGCGCCGATGCCTATGGCGCGCTCGCGAAGTTTCCGCTGGCGCTTGCGGACTATGAGCAGCTCGCCGCCCTCAAAGTGGGCGTCAGCGACTACAACGCGAAGCGCGCCAAGATCTTCCTTGGTCTCAACCGGCCCGTCGACGCAGCGCGAGAGGTCGCGGAGGCGCGGCAACGCACCAGGTCCTCGTCTTCCTACCGCCGCGAAGGGCGCAAACGGATTGAGGTGGACGTCAATGAAATCGAGGAGGCGTTGATTGCCAGCTACCGGTCAGAGCCGCAAGTGGCGGCGCTGCTGGAGCCTTTCGCGGTGGCGGAGTTCCTCAACAAGAGCCTGGCCAAGGCGGCCTCATCGCAGGAAGCCATGAGGCTCGCCAACGAGGCGGTCACGTGGATCTCGCTCGAGAAGCCATCCAGGAGCACGGCATCCCCCATCTGGCGGCAATCGCGCAATGACGAGACGGCCGCTTCCATCCTGGCTGCGAGGGCGCGTCTCCTCCTCCGCGAGGGAGACGTGCAGGGCGCCGAGCGCGATTTCGCGGCAGCTGCGGCACGGAGCAAACAGAATGCGCACGCACTGACCTGGGAGGCCGCGACGGAAATCACCCTGTTCCAGCGGCGCCAGGCTCCGGAGGCCGCGGCGGCCCGGCTCGTCATCGCCGCATTGGGGCTGAGCAACGAGAATCGCAAGAGCATCGGCATCAAGCAAATCGCCCGGGGCGTAGCGGCGCTCTACGGCAGCATCGCGATCCATCACGGCCGCGCGAGCATCGCAGGCAGCGGGACCGATGCCCCGACAGAATGCGACAAGGCTGCGGGCTATCTTCTCGACCCTTATCGTGTCGTCGAAGGCGCGCTGATTGCCAACATCGACGCCGGCCGAACGATCTCGAGTTGCGGAGAGGCCCTCAAGGACAACGCCAAGCCAAGGCTGCGGTTTCAGCGCGCACTCGGCTATCGCCAGCAAGCACAGGCAGACCAGAATTTGCGCGCGCGCAGCCTGCTGCTGATGCAAGCGGACCTGCAGGCGGCGATGAGCGCCAAGTATCCTGCCGCGTCCTTCATGCTGGCCGCTACGGTCGACATCGGCCTGGCGCCGCCGCCGAAGGGCTCCAGCGCAGACGCATATGCCTATGAGCTTTACGTTCTGGCGCTGAACCAGACGCTCTTGTGCTGCTCGTCGACGCTGGCACGTGGACTTCTGGCCGAAGCCCGACAGTCCGGCGACGCGGGCCGCGAGAAGGCCGCCGTTGCGCTTCTGGAATGGGCCGCACACCTCGGCAACGCCGACGCCCACATTGCGCTCGCCGAAAGCATCTTGCAGCGCGGCGGGCAGAAGCCCCTTGACGATGAGGCCACGCGCAGCCTGCTGACCCATTTGGCCATCGCAAAGAAGCTCGGCCGCGCGCCCGACACCGACGCCAACTTCCGCTCACAACTGGAGGCCGTGCAGGCTGCCGCCACCCCAGCGCAGAGCGCCGCGGCGGCGAAGGCTGCGGGATCGTGGACCAGCAAGCCGACCAGCACAGCCCCGGACTGGCTGCGCATTGCGTCCGGCTGAGGAAGGCCGGTCGTGACCGAATCCGAGCTGCTGCAGGCGCTCTACGCATCGACGCAGACGATCATCAGCCTCTACGGCATGTTCGTGACGATCGCCTCGGCATATATCGCCGGGCTCTTCCTCTTCCTCAAGGACGCGCCGCTGCTGCTGCGCCTGCTTGCATTCATGCTGCTGTCCGTCTCGCTCGCCTTTCTCGGCGGCGCGGCGGCGGTCCAGCAGGGCGCCCAGGAGGCGATCTTTGAGGCGTGGCTGAAGCTCCCCAATCCGGCGATTGCGGCGTCCGTCATCATCAGCCCGTTTCCCGTCAAGGAGATCTACGGGGTCTCCGTACGCGCCATCGGGGTCGCGCTCGGCTGGGCGGCGGCAGCCAGCGTTTACGTGGCGCTGGCGTTCATGACCTTCCTGTACGACTGGAAGTCGCGATGAGACCATCGCGCTGACGGTGCGAGCGCCGGGCGCGCGCGGCCATGCATCCTCAGTAGATGTCGGGCTCCGGCACCGGCTTGCCGAAGCCGGTCTCGAGGAAATCGAAGTCGCAGCCCTCGTTGGCCTGCTTGATGTGGCGCGAGAACATCCAGCCGTAGCCCCGCTCGTAGCGCGGCGCCGGGGGCTTCAGGGCGGCGCGGCGGCGCTGCATCTCAGCGTCCGAGACCATGAGGGCAATGCTGCGGCCCGGCACGTCGAGCGCGATCGTGTCGCCGGTCTTGACGAGCGCCAGCGGGCCGCCGACGTGGGCCTCGGGCGCCACGTGCAGGATGCAGGCGCCGTAGCTCGTGCCGGACATGCGCGCATCCGAGATGCGCACCATGTCGCGCACGCCCTGCCGCACGAGCTTGGTCGGGATCGGCAGCATGCCCCATTCCGGCATGCCCGGTCCGCCCTGGGGGCCGGCGTTGCGCAGCACGAGCACCGTATCGGCGGTGACGTCGAGGTCCTCGCGATTGATGCTCGCCTTGAGGTCCGCATAGCTGTCGAACACAAGCGCCTTGCCCTCGTGGCGCAGAAGCCGGGGATCGCAGGCGCTCGGCTTGATGACGCAGCCGTCGGGCGCGATGTTGCCCTTGAGGAGCGCCAGGGCACCTTCCGCGTAGATGGGGTTGCTGAGCGGGCGGATGACGTCGTCATTGTAGACGGCCGCACCTTCCAGGCTCCGCTCCCAGGTGCTGCCGCCGGCATTGAGGAGGCCGAGGTCGAGGTGGTCCTTGAGGCGCGACATCAACCCCAGCATGCCGCCGGCGTAGTAGAAGTCCTCCATGAGATACCTGTCGCCGGAGGGGCGGATGTTGGCGATGACCGGCACCTTGCGGCTCGCGGCGTCGAAATCCTCAAGACCGATGGCGTGCCCGGCGCGCCGGGCCATGGCGATGATGTGGATGACCGCGTTAGTCGAGCAGCCCATGGCCATGGCGACGTTGATGGCGTTCTGGAAGGCGCCGCGCGTCATGATGCGCGTGGGGGTGAGATCCTCCCACACCATGTCGACGATGCGGCGGCCGGCGGCCGAGCACATGCGCACGTGGCTGCTGTCGGGCGCGGGGATCGAGGAGGCGCCGGGCAGGCAAAGACCCAACACGTCGGCGAGCCCCGTCATGGTGGAGGCCGTGCCCATGGTCATGCAGACGCCGTAGGAGCGGTTGAGGCCAGTCTGCATCTCCTCCCAGTCCCTGTCGGAGATGTTGCCGGCGCGGCGCTCGTCCCAGTACCTCCAGGCGTCGGAGCCGGAGCCCAGCGTCTTGCCGTGCCAGTTGCCGCGCAGCTGCGGGCCGGCGGGCACGAAGATCGCGGGAACGCCGGCGCTCGTCGCGCCGAGGATGAGCCCGGGCGTGGTCTTGTCGCAGCCGCCCATCAGCACGACGCCGTCGACGGGCTGCGACCGGATCAGCTCCTCGGTCTCCATGGCGAGGAAGTTGCGATAGAGCATTGTAGTGGGCTTCACCGCGCTCTCGGAGAGCGAGATCGCCGGCAGCTCGACGGGAAAGCCGCCCGCCTGCAGCACGCCGCGCTTGATGTCGTCCACGCGATGCTTGAAGTGGGCGTGGCACTGGGCGAAGTCGGACCAGGTGTTGACGATGCCGATGATGGGCTTGCCCGCGAACTCCGAGACGTCGTAGCCGATCTGGTTCATGCGCGAGCGATGCCCGAACGAGCGCAGGTCGTCCGGCGCGAACCAGCGGGCGGAGCGAAGCCGATCCGGCGTCTTGCGGGCAGTCATTCAAACCTCTTTGCTTGCAGGGTGCCTGGCCAGAGCGGCCTGGTCCAGGAGCGCGCCGCGCGGGCCCCCGACGGGATCGGTCGCCGGATCGGGAAGCGCGGCCATGGCCGCGTGCTCGGCCAAAGAGAGCGCGTCGCGCCGCAGGTCCCAGCGCTGGCCGGGCGGATAGGCGCCCACGACCAGCAGATCCGGGCTGGCCGCGAGCAGGCAATGGCCAGTGCCGGCCGGCAGGAAGACGCAGTCGCCCGCCGCGATGGCCACCGCCTCGCCGCTGGGGCCGCCAAGGCGCACCTGTGCGCTGCCGGATGCCACGCCGAGCACCTCGTGCGCCGTGCTGTGGAAGTGATGATAGTCGTAGATGCCGTTGCGCCACTGCGGGAGCCAGCCATTGCCGCGAAGCAGGCGCTCGTAGGCATCCGCCGTGCACTCCGCGCCGGCGATGGCGCGGGTGTAGAGCAGCGCCGGCAGCCGGGCGCTGTTGGGCACCCATCCGGCGGGACCGAACCAGAGCGCCGTCGCCCCGTAGGCCTCAATCGGCTGTGATCTGAGCAGTGACCCCACGCGCCATCCGCCCTTCACGCTGGCCATGCCTGGCCGCCGCCGTCGACGCGGATGACCTGGCCGGAGACGAAGGCCCCCATGGGGCCGGCGAAGAACTCAACCACGCGCGCCACCTCGTCGACGGTCGCGATGCGGTCGAGCGTGCCCTCCTCAGCAAGGCGCGCGGGATCGACGGCGCGGGTGGCGAGGAAGCGCTCGGTGCGCGTGTCGCCCGGCGCGATGACGTTCACCGTCACGTTGTGGGGGCGCATCTGGTCGGCGAGACAGCGGGTGAAGTGCAGGGCGCCGGCCTTCGCAGTGGCATAGATCGAGGCGTTGGTGCGGCCTTTGAAGGCTGCGACCGAGCCGATGGTGACGATGCGGCCGCAGCGGCGCTGCATCATGTCCCGCGCCACGCGCTGGCAGACGAAGATGGTGCTCAGCAGGTTGCGGTCGATGACGGCGCGGACATCCGCGGGCCGGATGTGGACCACGTCGTTGGGGTCGGGCTTGCCACCGGCGGCCGCGATGTCGCCGCCGGCATTGTGAACGAGGATGTCGATGGGTCCCAGCTCCGCGACGGAGCGGTCGACCAGCCCGTCGATCTCCTCGATGCGGGTGAGGTCTGCCAGCAGCTTCAGGGTGCGCACACCGTGCGCCTGCGCGATCTCACGGGCGACGTCGGTGAGCGTGCGCGTCCCGCCGTACTCTGACGGTCCCTGCTCGCGCATGCCGTGGACGACGACGTTGCAGCCGAGCGCAGCCAGCCGCTCGGCGAACGCGCGCCCGAGACCGCGCCCCGCGCCGGTGACGAGGGCCGTCCTGCCTTGCAGACTGCGCGCCGGTTTGTCGATCATCACACTAGTCCTGCGCCAATGTCAGCCCGACCGCAATACTTTGTGCAAGGCACATCGGCGCCACCATGGTGCGCAGCGCCGCCTCCGGCATGTCGGGGATCTCGAAAACCACCTTTGCGCCATCGACGATGGGGCTCAAGAGGCTGTCGGTGATGGAGACCGCCGGCAGGCCGCGGGACACAAGCTCGGGGAAGATGCGCGCGGTATCGCGGTTGTAGCTCTTGAAGCTGACGGCGATGAGCGCATCGCGCGGGGTCGCGGCCACCGCCTGCTCCTCGAGGGCGCTGCCGAGACCGTCGAGCAGGATCACGCGGCGGCCAAGCTTGCGCAGGACGTAGGTGAGGTGCAGGGCGACCGGAAAGGAGCCGCCGAGGCCCAGAACGTAGATCACGTCGGACGCGCCGATGAGCTGGATGGCGCGCGCCAGATCCTTCTCCCTGATGCCCGACTGCAAGCTCTCCAGCGAGGCCATGCCCTGGGAGGCGAACCGGGCCAGCACGCCGTGCGGCGTGCTGGCGTCGCGAAAGCGGCCGTCGCGCCGGAGACCGGCGATGCGCTCCTTGTAGGTGGGCGCCACGCTTGCGACGAGGCGCGAGCGGAACACCTGCTGGACCTCGCTGAAGCCCGCATAGCCCAGCGCATGCGCGAAGCGGACGATGGCCGAGGGCTGCACCTTGGCCCGTCCGGCGACCTCGGCGACGGTGCCAAGCGCCATCTCGGTCGGATGCTCGAGGGCGAACTCGGCAATCGTCTTCAGCCGGTCCGAGAAGTCCGCGTGGCGGCGCGCGATCTCGCTGCGCAGCGCGTCGTAGGCGTCGGCAACGCCGGCAGTCTTGGAAGGCGGTCGCTTCGCGGATCGCTGCATTGCGGCCCTGGAGCCTCACTAGATCGTTTATTCCACTTCACAAGCTCTATAGAATGAGTATTCTACGGTCAACTGGGAGCTGGTCCGCAACGTACGGGCCGCCATTCGAAGGAGGAAGGCATGGGAAGGCAGCGCAAGTCGCCCGCGGACATCTCGCGGCGTTCGGTCCTGAAGGGCGCAACACTGGCCGCGGCCGGCGGCGTCGGCACGTTCTTCGGCCCGTGGACCCACACCCGGGTATGGGCGCAGGGCGCCAAGAAGCCGATCAAGCTCGGGCTCACCTGCGATGCAAGCGGACAATACGGCAACAGCGGGCAGGACGACCTGCTCGGCATCCGGCTCGCGATCGACGAGTTCAACGCCAAGGGCGGCGTGGCCGGGCGCAAGGTCGAGTGGATCACGGCCGACACGGAGACGAACCCGGCCACGGCGACGCGCGTTGCAGAGCGCTTCATCGCGCAGGAGCAGTGCAGCTTCCTGATCGGGGCGATCCACTCGGGCGTGGCGAATGCGATCACTCAGGTCGCCAACAAGTACGGCACCGTCTATCTCAACACCAACTCGTCGGCGCCGAGCGAGGCCGGCGAGAACTGCTCGCGCATCAAGTTCGTGTGGGACGGCAACGGCACCAACTTCTCGAAGGCCGCGGTGCAGAACGCGGTCGAGAGGATCGGCAAGAAGTGGCTGCTGCTGACCAACGACTACGTTTGGGGTCACACCACCTCGGCCTCCACGAAGGCGCTGGTGGAGAAGGCCGGCGGGCAGATCATCGACAACCTCCTGATCCCGCAGAACACCCGCGACTTCACCTCGTACCTGCTCAAGGTGCAGCAGCTGAAGCCCGACGTGGTGGCGACGGCCGTCGGCGGCGACGACATCAAGGCGCTGCGCCAGCAGATCAGCGACCTCAAGCTCGAGGACAAGGCGGCCTGGATCAACAACCAGCAGGACTGGCCCGACATCTGGGGCGCGCCCGATACGCTGTTCGGCGTGTTCGGGACGACCTGGTACCACTACCTGCCGCTGCCGGGCGTGGCCGACTTCGTCAAGCGCTGGCAGACCGCCTATCCGAAGTCGCCGATCCCGGTTCCGGGCAACGTCTCCTACAACGGCTACATGGCGACGCGCGAGCTGCTGCGCGCCATCGAGCGGGCCGGCTCGACGAACAATATCGCCGTCATCAAGCAGCTCGAAGGGCACAAGATGCCGGCGGCGGACCGCATGCAGCACTTCGATGCCTACATCGATCCGGTGACGCACCAGGTGCAGCAGACGATCTACCTCGCGCGGCGGAATGCCAAGCCGAAGGACAAGTCGGACCTGTACGAGCTCATCAGCTGGGCGAAGCCGGAGGCGACCCTCGACGAGGCAGCACCGACCAAGTGCAAGCTGAAGGCGCATGCCGAGATCCCGAGCTACGAGACCTAGACCCTCGTGCCGGAGGCAGCCGCCCCTGCGGCTGCCTCCGCACCAGTTGACCGCCGCGGGCCCACCCGCGCATGCTCTCGCCCGGGATCAGGGCACACCACGCAAGAGACCAGGCCGTTGCTTCTCAATCTGCTGCCACATCTCGTCAACGGCGTAACGCTGGGCCTGCTGTTCGCGCTCATCGCGCTCGGCTTCATGCTGATCCTCGGGCTGATGGAGCAGATCAACCTGGCGCACGGCTCCCTGTTCGCGCTTGGGGCCTACTTCGCGTACGCGATCAGCGCGCCCAGGCTGCCGTTGCCCGGCGATATCGCCCAGGCCTGGGCGGCGGTGCCGCTCGGCTGGCGCTTCACGGCGGCGCTGGTGCTGGCGCCGGTGCTGGTGGCGCCCTTCGGGATCGTGCTCGAGCGCCTGATGCGGCGCACGTACGGGCGCGATCCGCTCTACGGCCTGCTGCTCACCTTCGGCATCGCGATGGTGATCGAGGAGCTGATCCGCGCCGTCTGGGGAACCCGCGACTACATGCTGCCGGTGCCGCGCGAGATCTCGGGCGGCTTCATCATGCTCGACCTGATCTGGTCGACCTACCGCTTCTGGGCGGCGGCGTTCGCCATCGTGGCGATGGCCGGCGTCTGGGTGATCGTGGAGCGCACGCGGTTCGGGGCGATGGTGAAGGCGGGCGCGCACGATGCCGAGATCGTGCAGGCGCTGGGGATCGACCTTGCAAGGCTGAGGGTGTGGGTGTTCGCGCTCGGCACGATGCTGGCCGCCTTCGCCGGCGTGGTGCTGGCGCCGATGTGGGGGATCCGGCCGCACATGGGCGTCGATGCCGTGGTGCCGGCCTTCCTCATCATCGTGCTCGGCGGCGTCGGGAGCTTCTGGGGGGCGGCGCTCGGCGGGCTGATGGTCGGCATGGTCGTCGGCCTGTCGGGGGCGTATGCATCGGAATGGTCGATGCTGTCGATGTATCTCCTGCTGATCGCGGTCGTCACGTTCCGGGCCCGCGGCCTGTTCGGCAAGAAGAGCGTGCTGGAGGCCTGAGCCATGAGCCGACCGCGCACGACCCCGACCTTCACCCCCACCATGCTGCTGTGCTGGCTGGTGCTCGCCACCGTTCCGCTGTGGATCGAGCGCGTGGGCCTCTATCAGTATCTGGGCGTCGAGATCCTGATCTTCGCCACCTATGCGCTCGCCTACAACCTCGTGCTCGGCCATGCGGGCCTGCCGTCGTTCGGGCACGGGGCCTTCTTCGGCGTCGGCGCCTACGCCTTCGGGCTCGCACAGTTCAACATCGCGGCGAACCTCTGGCTCTGCCTCATCGCCGCCACGGCCGCCGCCGCGCTCGCGGGAGCGCTCGTCGCCGCCTTTATCTCGCACCGACGCGGCATCTACTACTCGCTGATGACGATCGCCTTCGGGCAGGTGTTCTGGTTCATCGCCATCAAGGCGCACGGCATCACGGGCGGCGAGGACGGCCTGCTCAAGATCGAGCGCCTGCCGGTGGAGCTCGGGCTCGCCTCGATCAGCGTCGCCGACAACGTGATGCTGTACTACGTGGCGCTCGCCGTGTTCATGGCCGTGTCGCTGCTGTTGTGGCGCCTCGTGCACTCGCCGTTCGGCCGTGTCGTGAAGGCGATCAAGCAGAACGAGACGCGGGCGCGCTTCGTCGGCTACGACGTGTGGCGCTACAAGGCCGCCGTGCTGGTGCTGTCGGCAGCGCTGTCGGGTCTCGCGGGCGGGCTGTTCGCGATGGCGCAGACCTCGGCATTCCCCGACGTGATGAGCCTGCACTACTCGGGCTACGTGGTGATGATGACGCTGGTCGGCGGCGGGCTCGTCTCGTTCTGGGGACCGGTGGTGGGGGCGGCCGCCTTCTTCCTGACCCGCGACATCGTCGGGGCGCTGACCACGGCCTGGATGCTCTGGTTCGGCCTGTTCTTCGTGGCGCTGGTGCTGTTCAAGCCCGAGGGCATCGCCGGCATGCTGCAAGGGTGCCTGGCGCGGTACCGCAGCCGGGAGCGGGCGCCCAGCCCCGTCGCACCGGCGGAGGCGAGATAGCCATGGCGCTGTTCGAGGCGAAGGATCTGCACCTGAGATTCGGGGACCGGGTGGTGCTGGAGGACGTCTCGCTCGCCTTCGAGGCGGGGGCGCTCGCCGGCATCATGGGGCCCAACGGGGCCGGCAAGACGACCTGCTTCAACGTGCTCACCGGCCGCTACAAGCCGGATCGCGGACGGGTCTATCTCGAGGGGCGGGACATCACCGGCCGGTCGCCGCAGGAGATCTCGCGCCTCGGGGTCGCCCGCTCGTTCCAGATCATGAACCTGTTCGACGAGTTCAGCGTGTTCGAAAACATCGCCATCGCGCTGCCGGCGACGCGGGCGCGGGCCGGCAACATGCTCGCGCAGGCCTACGCGGACCGGGGGCTGCAGGACGAGGCCCTCGAGATCCTGGAGCGGGTCGGGCTTGCCAACCGCGCGGACGAGCTGGCCAAGGCGCTGCCCTACGGCGCGCGACGCGCCCTCGAGATCGCCGTGGCGCTCGCCTCGAGGCCGAAGCTGCTGTTCCTCGACGAGCCCACGGCGGGGCTGGGCAGCGACGGACGGGCGCGCCTCGCCGACCTCGTGCGCAAGCTCAAAGGGGAGGTCACCATCGTCATCATCGAGCACGACATGGAGTTCCTGTTCGCGCTCGCGGACACGATCTCCGTCATCCACTGGGGCCAGGTGATCGCGCGCGGAACACCGGGCGAGCTCAAGGCCAATCCGTGGGTGCAGTCCTCCAACCTCGGGCGCCTCACCTGATGCTCGAGATCGCGGCCATCGACACCTTCTACGGCGAGACGCAGGCCCTGTTCGGGGTCTCGCTCAAAGTCGAGCGCGGGCAGGTGCTGGCGCTGCTCGGGGCCAACGGCGCCGGCAAGACCACGGTGCTGCGCTCCATCCTGGGCCTGACGCGGCCGCGGCGCGGCGAGATCCGCTTCCAGGGCCAGCCGATCGGCGCGCTGGCCACGCACGCGATCGCCAAGGCCGGCATCGGGTGGGTGCCCGACGACCGGCGCCTGTGTCCGACGCTGACGGTGGCCAAGAATCTGAGACTCGGCGAGAAGCGCACGGCTTTCCGTGCCTGGAGCCTCGGCGAGGTCACCGAGATCTTCTCGCCGCTCAAGTATCTCATGGCACGCGAGGCGGAGACGCTGTCGGGCGGCGAGATGCAGATGGTGGCCATCGCGCGGGCGCTGCTGGGCTCGCCGGGGCTCGTGCTGCTCGACGAGCCGAGCCAGGGGCTGGCACCGAAGATCGTCGACGACGTGCTCGGCGTGATCCGGCGGCTGAAGCAGGAAGGCATCGCCTCGATCGTGGTGGAGCAGAACGCCGATATCGCGCTCGGCGTCGCCGACGGCGTCGTCGTGCTCGCGCACGGGCAGGTGGCGTGGGCGGGGGCTGCCGAAGCGCTGCGCAACGACGCCGCGCTCAAGAGACAGCTGCTGGGAGGCCTGCAATGAGCGCGCCGCTGCTTGCCCTCCACGACGTGCGCAAGATCTACACGCGCGGCCTGATCGACCGCACGCCGGCATTCGAGCTTGCCGTCGACCGCTGCTTCGACGGGCCCGAGATCGTCGGCGTCATGGGGCCGAACGGGGCCGGCAAGACCACGCTCTTCGAGATGATCTCGGGCTCCAACGCGCCGTCCTCGGGCCAGGTGCGCGTTGCCGGCCAGGACATGCAGCGCGTGCGCTACAACGAGCGGGACCGCCTCGCGATCCACTACCACCAGTCCTACCAGGTGCGGAAGTTCCGCAAGACGAGGCCGCCGTTCCTGATGGACCGTGCCGCAAGCGACTACCCGCTCGTGCATCTCTTCGACGAGCCGCAGTTCAACACGCAGGACGGCTACATCGGGTTCATGCTCGACTTCTTTCGCCGCCTGCGCGGCGAGGGCCGGCTCGTGCTCGTGTGCCTGCACCCGACGGCCGCGTTCCAGCTCGAGATCCTGCGCGAGATCTGCGAGCGCTTCCTGTTCGTGAGCGGCGGGAAGGTGACCGAGCACGCCACATTCTCCGAGACGATGGCGCAGCCGCAGGTGCGCAGCTACCTCGGCGCGCTCGCACCCTGAGCCTGGGTCGATGGCCCGAGCCCGCGGCGAGCAGGTCACTTGCCTTGCGTGGCCTTCGCGTCGCCGGTGTTGCGGGCGACGATCTCACGGCAGGCCGGCTCCAGACTGGCCAGGTTGTCCGCCAGGCACTTCTTCACGCGCCCGCCGCCGGGCATGACGCCGCTGCAGAATTTCTTGTAGTCGCCCACGCAGGCCTTGCGCGCGGCTTCCCTGTCGTCGGCGACGGCCGCCGTCGCGGTGGCCAGGATGCCCAGCGCGGCAAGGCCGGTGCGCAGCAGCGCCCGCCCGGCCGGTGGGCGGGAGGCCTGCGGCGGCAGGCGCGGCGGAAAAGCAGGCGATCTCGACATGCATTGACCTCGTTCGGCTCGGATCGATGGGGAATGGTCGGAGCGGGCCTGGACTGCAGGGATCTTCCCCGGCGTGGGCTCACAGCAGTGCCAGGCTCGGCTGCAAGATCACACGCAGCGACGCACGCGGCGGGTGACAAGGTTGCCTGCGATCCAAACGCGCTGGACGCGCCAGTAGCAGCGCGGGCCCGGCGTGACGACGACGACGCGGTTGGGACCGTAGTAGGGCGGCGGCGCGACGCGATAGACGTCGACATCGGCAGCCCGGGCACTCGATGCCGATCCTGCCAGGGCCGCAAGGCCGAGGCTCGAGACCAGACCCAGGGACATGCACAGCTTGCTCAGCATTTCTTCAGTTCTCCTCTTCGAGCATGGCGTCGTGCGCCATCATCCCTGCTACGGGGGCGAGGAGAAGTTTCCTTCGAATGCTAAGGCCGCCTCAGTGATCCAACGAGGCCCTGGCGGCCGGCCATCGACAGCTGCGGCAGCGCCTCGATCAAGACCCCGATGGCAAGATCGCCGACGGCGACGCGCCTGTCCCGCGCCTCCAGAACCGCCTTGCGCAGCGCCTCGACGTCGGGAGAGGGCTGCTCGAGGACCTTGGCGGCGCCGGTGAGCGAGGCCTGGTAGCTGGCCTGCGCGGCGCGGATCTCCGGCGCGCGCTGACGGTATACCCGCCACAGCACCTCGGCATCCTCCCTCGGCAGGCGCAGGGCGACGAGCTCCATCAGACGCTGCGGGCCGGCAACGACGGCCGGAAGCCGCAGGCGCTCGATCTGCGACGTGATGATGTAGCCGGCGAACACGACGTTCAGGCAGACCGAGGCGAGCAATCCGGCAGCAAGGCCCCGCGGCCAATTCAAGATGCGCTTCATCACCGGATCTCGATGCCTCCGAGCATGGACGTGGAATCGAGGATGAGGTGGAACGCGGTGACCTCGGGCGCGGGCGCGTGCTGCGGCAGGCCGAGGGCGAGGCTTATCCCGATCGCCGCCGACCCGGCAAGGCTTGCGGTCGGCACGAGCCAGTCCCGCAGGAGATCTGCCAGCGCAAAGCGGCGGGTGCTTCTGGCTTCCGCCTCCGCCAGGCGGTTCAGCACGCCGAGCGTCGCCCGCTGCGCACGTGCGCCCGAGACGACGGGACGCCTGGCCAGGAGAGCGTCAAGGCGCCGCTCCTGCTCCAAGACCTGCTGCCCCTGCGGGGTGAGCGCCAGGGCGCGCGCCGCAGCCTGGAGTTGCGGTGGCCAGCGATCCACATCCGCGCCCCAGCGCGATGCGGCGGTCCTCAGTTCATCAACCGTCATTGGTCTGCAGCCTCCCATCGGTTGCCTGCACCTCTTGCCTGAGGGCTTTGCGGGCTCGGTTGAGCAGGGAATCGAAGGCGGACTCGGACAGGCCCATCACCTCGCCCGCCTCCCGACAGCTCATGCCGTCCATGTGAAACAACGCAATCGCGGCCCGCTGGCGGGCGGAGAGGCGGGCCAGAGCCCGGTCGACCGCGCGCCCATCCTCGTCGGCCAGCAGGATATCGAGCTGGCCGGGTCCGCCCGTCGGCACGTGCTCGGCATCCTCGATGGGAAGCGGCGAGCGCATGGCCCGGCGCCGGTCCAACGCCAGGTTGAACACAATCCGGTACATCCAGCTCGTGAAGCGGCCGGCGGACGGATCGAACTGCTCGGCCTTGGACCAGACGCGCAGGAACGCCTCCTGGGCGATGTCGTCGGCATCCGAGTTGCCGCCCACGATCCGCTCCGCGAGAGCTATGGCGCGTTGCATGTGCCGGTCCATGAGCAGCCTCAATGCACGCTGGTCGCGCCGAGCGACCTGCGCAAGCAGCTGCTCATCAGTGATCTCGCCTGTCATCCTGACCGAGAGCCGCCCGTTGCCCCTTCCTTCCCCCTTGGTACGGGGCCGGAGCCGATTTCCTTCGCCGCCGATGCCGCGAAGGAAACGCCGGGCCCGCGACGTACCAGGGCCAAAGATCCAGCACGGGTGAGCAGGCCTTGCAAGAGTTGCGCAACAAACCAGACAACGACGTCCTGATCGTCGGGGCCGGCCCCACGGGGCTGGTCCTTGCCATAGTCCTCGCCCGCGGCGGTGTCAGGCCCCGGGTCATCGACAAGCGGGCGGCGGCGAGCCCCTACTCGCGGGCAATCATCGTGCATGCCCGCACGCTCGAGCTGTACGCCGCGCTGGGCCTTGCGGAGACGGCATTGGCCCTCGGCCAGAAGGTCGATGGCCTGAGCCCGTGGATCCGGGGCAAGCCCGCGGCGGCGATCGAGCTCGGTGACTTCGGGGCGGGCCTGAGCCCCTACCCCTTCATGCTGTCGCTGTCGCAGGACGTGCACGAGCGCATGTTGGAGGCGCATCTTGCCGCGCTGGGGGTCGCAGTCGAGCGTGGCTGCGAGCTCGAGGACTACGCCGAGGTCGGCGACGGCGTGGTCGCCACGTTGCGCCGTGCGAGCGGGCGCAGGGAGATCGTCACGGCGCGCCACATCTGCGGCTGCGACGGCTTCCACAGCACGACCCGGGACATCGCCGGCATCGGGTTTCCGGGAGATAGCTACCAGCAGCGCTTCTTCGTGGCCGATGTGCACGCCGGCGGTCCCCTCGCCAATGGCCGATTGAACGTGGTTCTGGGCAGGTCCGGATTCCTCGCGGTGTTTCCCCTGCGCGAGGAGGGGTGGGCGCGCGTCATCGGCATCGTGCCGCGGGAGCTGCAGGACAAGCCCGAGCTCGACGACGGCGACATCGCCGACATCCTCGCGGCGATCCCGAGGCTGGCGCCGGGCACCGTCGACTGGACGTCGGTCTACCACGTGCACCACCGCGTGGCGGACCGGTTCCGGGCGGGCAGCGCCTTCCTGCTCGGCGATGCCGCGCACGTGCACAGCCCCGCGGGCGGCCAGGGCATGAACACCGGCATTGGCGATGCCTTCAACCTGGGCTGGAAGCTGGCCGCCGTCTGCAAGGGCAGGGCGCCGGAACGCCTTCTCGACAGCTTCGAGGCGGAGCGCCGGCCGTTCGCGCAATGGCTGCTCAACAGCACCGATCGGGCCTTCCGCTACGCCGTCGATCCGCGCCCTCTCCCGCGCGCGCTGCGGCTTGCGGTTCTGCCGCGCCTCGTGCCGGTCGCCACGCGCGTGCCCGCGCTGCGGCGAAGGCTGTTCAAGGCGGTCTCGCAGACCGGCATCAGCTATCGCGCCACGATGGCCGGCGGCGCGAGCCATGGCGCTGTCGCGGCCGGAGACCGGCTGCCCTGGGTCGGGCCCGGCGCCGGCAGCCATCGCGGCATGGATCCGGCGCGCTGGCACCTCGTGGTCTGCGGCGTCGCCTCGAAGGACCTGGCGCGCTATGCGGCAGACAACGACCTCGCGATCGTCGAGGTGCTGCCGGCGCGAGGCCGGGCCCAGAGCCTCAGGCGCGACACCGCCTACCTCGTCCGCCCGGACGGACATATCGCCTGCATCGCCTGGTGGCAGCAGACGGCCATCCTGGAGGCGTATCGAGTGGCGCAGGGGCTGACGTGGTGCGGCCAAGACACGGCGCCCGCCGTGCGCGCGACGGAGCCGGCCAAGCCTGCGAAGGGACGCGCCGTGGCGCTCGTAACACCGGCAGCGGCTGGCCAGGCACGGCCAGTCAACCAATGAGGGGAAGTACTCAATGCGCCTCGTGACCAACATCGCCGCCCTGTCGCTGCTCGCCGCCACCGCCGCGCCATCGGCGGCGAGCGATCCCACTCCAGCGCCCCTGCCGAGCTGGACCGGATTCTACGTCGGCGGCAGCCTCAACTACGGCCGCGGCGCCAACGAGGCGGCAGAGGTGAACGGACCACGCGCCTACACCACGGAGTTCGGCGCGGCCTACGCCTCGGGGCACATGGGCTGGCAGCGGCAGTGGGCGAGGATCGTCGGCGGCGTAGAGCTCGAGGCCGGCTACCTCGGCATGGGCTCGAGCGTGACCCGCGACGTGACGGGCGGCAGCATCACGTCCGGCACCGAGCTTGGCGCCTACGGCGCGCTGAGCGGTCGCATGGGCATGCTGATCACCCCGAGCCTGCTGGTGTACGGGCGCGCCGGCATCGCACTCGCCGACATCAACGGCAAGACGACGCAGACCTGCGACGCCGGCCTGTGCGGAGGCGCGCAGAGCACGACGGTGAGCGAGGCGACCACGAAGAGCCCCTCCTGGGGCGTGCTGCTCGGCGCGGGCCTCGAGCATCAGCTCTCGAGCCGCTGGAGCGGGCGCATCGAGTACAAGTACATGGACTTCAGGAAGGAGCTGGCGCTGCCGGCGGTCGACGGTCCGGGCTGGAACCACAGCACCGACGTGCACTCGGTGAGCGTGGGCTTCAGCTACAGGTTCTGAGGCCGCAGCCGCCGACCTTGCAGGCCGACGGCCGCGGGATGTGCGCCAAGGCACGCCCCGCGGTCCGTCTCAATGCGAGGCCGCGGGGCGATCGTCGCGCAGCACGACGTAGATCGCCGGGATGACGAGCACGGTCAGCAGGGTGGAGGAGGCGAGCCCGAACAGGAGCGAGATCGCGAGCCCCTGGAAGATCGGGTCGGTCAGGATCACGGCCGCGCCGATCATGGCGGCAAGCGCGGTGAGCAGGATCGGCTTGAATCGCACCGAGCCCGCCTCGATCAGGACCTCGCGCAGGGGCCGGCCGGGCACGCGCGCGTGGCGGATGAAGTCGACCAGGAGGATCGAGTTGCGCACGATGATGCCGGCCAGTGCGATGAAACCGATCATCGACGTGGCGGTGAACGGCGCCCCGAACAGCCAGTGCCCCAGCATGATGCCGATCAGCGTCAGCGGCACCGGCGTCAGGATGACGAGCGGCAGCTTGAAGGAGCCGAATTGGGCGACGACGAGGATGTAGATGCCGAGCAGCGCCACGGCGAAGGCGGCCCCCATGTCGCGGAAGGTGACGTAGGTCACCTCCCATTCGCCGTCCCAGAGCAGCACCGGGGTGGCGTCGTCGAGGGGCTGGCCGTGGAAGGCGATCCGGGGCCGCCCGAGCGTCCCCCAGTCGTGGGTGCCGATGCGATCGGCCACGGCGAGCATGCCGTAGATGGGCGCCTCGTAGGCGCCGGCAAGCTCGGCGAGCACCATCTCGGCGGGCCTGCCGTTGCGGCGGAAGATCGGGAACGACGCCTTCTCCTGCGTGACGCGAACCACATCGCCCAGCTCGACGATGCTGCGCTCGCCGGGCAACGCGTTGGCCGGCACCGGCGTTGCGAGCGTGCGCGCCGACATGGCGAGCCCTTCCTTGGGCAGCTGCACGGCGATCTCGACCGGATGCCGCCCGCCGCCGCGATGGGAGTAGCCGACGGAGGTGCCGCTCAAGTAGGTCTGCAGCGTGTCGTACACATCGCGCTCATCGACCTTGTAGAATTCGAGGTTGTCCTGGTTGATGGCGACGCGCAGGCGCGGCGCCTCGACGCCGAAGCTGTCGTCGTCGTCGACGATGAAGGGGACGGAGCGGAAGATGGCACGCACCTCGCGGGCAACGGCGCGCCGGGTCTCGGCATCGGGCCCGTAGATCTCGGCCAGCAGCGTCGCCATCACCGGCGGGCCGGGCGGCACCTCGACCACCTTGATTGACGTGCGCTCGGGGACGGCGAGGTCCTTGAGCCGCTGGCGCACGTCGAGCGCGATGTCGTGGCTGGTGCGGCTGCGGTCGTGCTTGGGCGCCAGGTTGATCTGCAGGTCGCCCTGCTCGGCGTCCGCCCTGAGATAGTAGCGGCGCGCCAGACCGTTGAAGTTGTACGGGGCCGCGGTGCCGGCGTAGGCCTGGATCGACGACAGCTCGGCGAGGTCGGCAAGGCGCCGCGCCGCCTCCTGCAGCACGCGGTCGGTGTCCTCGAGCGAGGTGCCGCGCGGCAGATCGACGACCACCTGCAGCTCCGACTTGTTGTCGAAGGGCAGCAGCTTCACGGTCACGAGCTTGAGGCCGAACAGGGACAAGGAGAGGACGGTGGCGGCGCCGACGAGCGCCAGGAAGCGCCAGGCCCGCCCGCGGGTCTCGAGTATGGGCCGCGCCACCGCCGCATAGGCGCGGCCGAGCGCGCCGCCCTGCTCGGCGTCCGCATGGGCGGCGTGGGCCGCATGCGACCCGCCGCCGAAGCGCAGCATCAGCCACGGCGTGACGATGACGGCGACGAAGAACGACAGGATCATCGCCGAGGAGGCATTGGCGGGAATGGGGCTCATGTAGGGGCCCATCAGGCCCGAGACGAACAGCATCGGCAGCAGGGCCGCCACGACGGTCAGCGTCGCGACGATGGTCGGGTTGCCGACCTCGGCCACCGCCTCGATCGCGGCACGCGTGCGCGAGCGGCCATCGCCCATGCTCCAGTGGCGCGCGATGTTCTCGATGACGACGATGGCGTCGTCGACCAGGATGCCGATGGAGAATATCAGCGCGAACAGGCTCACGCGGTTGATGGTGTAGCCCATGACCCAGGACGCGAAGAGCGTCAGCAGGATCGTCACCGGAATGACGATGGCGACGACGAGCGCCTCCCGCCAGCCGATGGCGAGCGCGACGAGCACGACGATGGAGACGGTGGCGAGCGCCAGATGGTAGAGCAGCTCGTTGGCCTTCTCGTTGGCGGTCTCGCCGTAGTTGCGCGTGACGACGACGTCGACGTCCTCCGGCACGAGACGCCCTTTGAGCTCCTCGACGCGCCTGACGATGCTGTCGGAGATGACGACGGCGTTGGCGCCGGCCCGCTTGGCGACGGCGACCGTGACGGCCGGCACGCGCTCGAGCTCCCCTGCGCTGGCCGGCTTGCGGAAGTGCCAGGCGCGGCGCTCGAGGGGCTTGGCGCCCACGACGACGCTGGCGACGTCGCGGACGTAGACCGGCCGTCCGTCGCGCGTGCCGATCAGGAGCAGGCCGATGTCGGGAATGCCGGAAAGCGTCTGGCCGGCGGCAACGGCGACGCTGCGCCCCTCGTCGCGCACGCGGCCGGCGAGGAACGAGCGGTTCGCCTGCTGCACCTTGCCCACGAGCTGCTGCAGGGTGACACCGTAGAGGGCGAGCTTCTCCGGGATCGGCTCGACGCGGATCTGGTCCGGCCGGCCGCCGGCGATGTAGGTCAGGCCGACGTTCTCGAGCTTGGCGAGCTCGATCTGCAGGTTCTCGGCCAGGTGGTAGAGCGCGTTGTCCTGATAGCGCGCGGCCGCCGCGCTCTTGGGCGCAAGGGTGAGCGTGACGATGGCGACGTCGTCGATGCCGCGGCCGACGATGAGCGGCTCGGGGATGCCGACGGGGATGCGGTCCATGTTGGCGCGCACCTTCTCGTGCACGCGCAGGATCGCCTCGTCGGCCTTGGTGCCGACGAGGAAGCGCGCGGTCACCAGCACGCGGTCGTCCTGCGTCGTCGAGTAGGTGTGCTCCACCCCGTTGATGGCCTTGACGATGGTCTCGAGCGGCTCGGTGACGAGGCGCACGGCGTCCTCGGACTTGAGACCGTCGGCGCGAACCGAGATGTCGACCATCGGCACGGAGATCTGCGGCTCCTCCTCGCGCGGAAGGGCAAAGAGCGCGACGAGACCGAGCGCCAGTGCCGCCAGCAGGAAGAGCGGGGTCAGCGCGGAGCCGATGAAGGCCTTGGTGATGGCGCCGGAGATGCCGAGCGGATGCTCGGGAGCGGGCGGCTGCGGGGACGCGGAGCTCATGGCCGCACCAGCCTGTCGCCCGGCTTGATGCCGGTCAGCACCTCGACGGTCGCGGCGGGCTTGCCGTCCATCTCGGGCTGGCCAAGCTGCACCACGACGTCGCTGGCCTTGCCGTCCGGCCCGGCAAGCCGCACATAGTCGAGGCCGTAGCGCTTGAACACGAGGTCCCTCGGCAGCTCGACCGCGGAGCGGGTGCCGGCCGAGATCCAGGCGAGCGTGCGCTCGCCGACGAAGTAGTTGCCAAGCCCCTGCACCTCGGCGTCGGCGACAACGCGGCCGCCCTGGATCTCGGGGTAGATCTGGACAATGCGCCCCTCGATGGCGGCGGTGTCGGCGGACAGCCCGCGGGCGCCGACCTTGAGGCCGTTGCCCTTCGCCATGAAGCGCGCGTGGCGCTCGGGCACCTCGACGCGCAGCAGATACTCGTTGGCGGCGACGGTGGCGATGCTCTCGCCCGCGAGGACGACGCTGCCCTCCGTCACGGGGATGCGCAGGACGCGCCCCGTCGCGGGGGCCAGCACCTCTCCCTCCTCCGCCTGCTTCTCGATCACGGCGCGCTCGGACCGCGCGGCGCTGAGCTCGTTGGTCGCCACGTCGAAGGCGGTCTTGGCCTGATCGAGACGCGCCTGCGGTGCGACGCCGCGCTTCAAGAGCTCGCTGGTGCGGTCGAACTCGGCCCGAGCCGTCGCAAGCCGCGATTCAAGCGCGACGATCTGGGCGTCGGAAGCCTTGAGCCGCAGCGCGATCTTGGGATCCACCACCAGGCCCAGCACCTGCCCCGGCTCGACGTGATCGCCCTCGACGATCTTGAGGGAGGCGACGGTCCCGGGCGTCCGGACCCGGGCCTCGACAACGCGCTTGCTGCGCACCGTCGCCAGCACGGGCTTCAGGTCCTCGACCTGCCGCTGCGCGACCGTGAAGACGTCGCCGCTCGCCGCCGGCGCGGGGGCCGCCTTCTCGGCCGCCTTGCGCTCCTCGCCGCAGCCACCCGCCGCCAGAAGGCCCATCATCGATGCGCCCAGCGCACCGACCGTCAATGTCCGCCGCATGGCATGCTCCCGCCCCTTGACCTTTATATTAGCTACATCTAAATTAGCTTTGCGAGATATACAAGAGGCACGTTTGGTCGCAGGCAAGGGCGGGCATGGGCAGCGCGAAGGACGAGATGTTGCAGGAGTTCGCACGCCAGAGCGAAGCGGCGTCCGATCTGCTGTCGCTGCTCGCCAACCCGCACAGGCTGCGGATCCTCTGCGAGCTCCTGGAGGGGGAGCGGTCGGTCTCGGCGCTCGAATCGGTGGTCGGCCTCAGTCAGTCGGCGCTTTCCCAGCACCTGGCCAAACTGCGGGAGGGCAACATCGTGGCAACGCGACGCGAGGCGCAGACAATCCACTACTCGGTGGCCGACTGGCGCGCGGAGCGCGTGCTCGAGGTGCTGGCCGACATCTTCTGCAAGCCAGCGCGCGACCGGCGGGCCGCCAAGGGCAAATAGCCCGCAAGGCTTGCGGCCGGACCGCGAGAGGCGGGCGGCCCTGCCCCCCGATAGAGGCTGACGCTCCGGATGCGGAGCGCCGCGCGGCTCAGCCGCATCGACCGCGCGGCGCCGCGGCAAGACCGCGGCGCCCCGCAAGGCGCGCTATTTGCAGGTCGCGGCGAGATCGTCCAACAGCTTGGCGGACGCGTCGTCGAGATCGGCGGAGGTGACCTTCACGAACTCCGGGCCGATAGCCGCGGAGGCTGCGTCCATGCTCTTGTCGAGCTCGTCGAGCTTCTTGTCGTCCTTGGCCTTGCCCGCCGCCTCGTATTGATCCTGCAGGCTGTTGATGAGGCAGAACTGCTTCATCTTGGCCTGGTCCTTCTTGATGTCGGCGACGACCTTCGCCACCTCGGCCTGGGTCGCCTTGGGAGGCGCCGGTGGAGCCTTGGTCTGGGCCTGGGCCGGCGCGAGGCCGCACGCAATGCCGACTGCACCCATGGCGAGGGCTTTGGCAAATTTCATCTCTATCTCCTGTCAGAGCCGTGTGCATGTAACGCGATCGCCGCGTTCGGGGCATGCTCCACGGGAAATGGGGCGCGGCAAGGATCAGGACGCGCGGAGGCCGGCGGCAAATGGCCCTGGTCGGCACACGCGGAACCGGCCCCGTTGTCGTTCGTTGCGCGGCGAAACGCAGGCGAGCCCGGTCCTCCTAGGCGGCCGGTCGAGGCCGGCAGGTCGAGGCCACGGCCAATGCCCGGCGAAGGAACCAGCGCCGCCAAGGGCGCGTTCAACAGCTCAAGACCACGCGACTCCAACCGTCAGCCCAGGCAGGGACCACGCCATGACCGTCAAGACGATGGAGGATCTGTTCGTAGAGACCCTCAGGGACATCTACTACGCCGAGAAGCAGATCCTGAAGGCGCTTCCGGGCATGGTCAGGAAGGCCGGCAACGCCAAGCTGAAGGACGCGCTGGAGACCCACCGGGAGGAGACCGAAGGCCAGGTCGGCCGACTCGAGAAGGTGTTCAAGCTGCTCGGCGTGCCGGCGCGCGGCAAGAAGTGCGATGCGATCGAGGGCATCATCGCGGAAGCCAAGGAGCACATGGAGGACATCGAGGATCCTAAGGTTCTCGACGCGGGCATGATCGGATCGGCGCAGGCGGTGGAGCACTACGAGATCACACGCTACGGCACGCTGATCGCCTGGGCCAAGCAGATCGGGCAGGACGACGCGATCGCGCTGCTGGAGGCCAATCTCGAGGAGGAGCGGCACGCCGACGAGCTGCTGACCGAGATCGCGACCACGACCGTGAACCCGGCCGCCGCGGCGTAGCCGCGCCCTGCCGGGCGCGCGGCGCCCCGACCCTTCACAGAGCGCGCTGCGTCACACCGACGTCGTCAGCCACGTGAGCCATGCCGGGGAGCGCTCGACCAGCCACGTCTCGAGCGCCTTGTCCGTCCCGGTCAGGACGGCCGCCCCGATGCCGATCAGGACGATCCCCATGGCGGCCCGCAGCCCGCTGCCCGCCGCCAGCAGACGGCCGCGCAGGCGCAGCATGCTCTCGCGCGAGAGCATGCCGAGGAGGAGCAAGGGAAGCGCGGCCCCCAGCCCGAACAGGGCCATCGTCCCGGCGACCTCGAGCAGGCGCGTGCCCTGGCTCGCCAGCACGCTCGCGGCCCCAAGCGTCGGCCCGGCACAGGGGCTCCAGACGGCGCCGAGCACGAGACCAACCGCGAACTGCCCTCCCAGACCAACGCCAGAGGCCCCGCCGAAGCGGGCCTGGACCCAGTTGCCGGCAGGGCCGGCGGCAACCGCAACATGCTCCTGCAGCACGGGCACCAGCAGCACGACGCCGATGGCCGCCATCAGCACGGCCGCGACGGAGCGGAACAGCGAGGAATCCAGCCCGATCGCGAACCCGACGGTGGCGACGAAGAGACCGATGGCCGTGAACGACAGCGCCAGGCCGGCCGCGAGCGCGAGCGGGCCGTGGCGATGCTCCGTCGCCGCCGTGCCCACGACGATGGGCAGGAGCGGCAGGACGCAGGGCGAGAGCGTCGACAACGCTCCCGCAAGGAGTGCAAGCCCGAGGGCCGCGAGGGACATTCTCAGAGCGCCTTGGCCAGCAGCGCCTCGATGCTCGCCTTCTTGGTATCGCCCGTGGAGCGGCCGACCTCCTTGCCGCCCTTGAACACGATCAGGGTGCTCTGCATCTGCACGTTGAGAGACTTCAGGGCGTCCTTCTGGCTGTCGAAATCGACGGTGAAGGTCTGCAGGTCCTTGAAGCGCGCCTCGCCGCTCAAGGCGCCGATGATGGGCGCCTGCGCCTTGCACGTCGGGCACCAGGGCGCCGACACCTCGACCAGAATGGGCTTGCCCGCCGCCTTGGCGGCGTCGAACGACGCCTGCGAGTAGGGCGCCTTGGCGCCAGCAAGAGCCGAGGTGGCGATGCCGACAGCAAGGCCGGCGGCGAGAAGGGCGCGGCGGGTGAGCGTCATGGAGATCCTCCATTGTCCGTTGCAGATGCGGAGCCCGAGACTGCGGCTCCGAGGGCTTTACGGCGGCGGCAGGCGCGTCCGTAACAGCACTCACGAAAGCGTGTTCGCCGCGCCCGATAGCGCGCCAGTAGCAGTGCGCGCCGACAACGCGTAACAAACTCGCTCGCCATGCCGTAGAGCGGGGGCCCGGGGGAGGTTGTGGAGGACGAGGAGCAGCAGTGGGCGCTTTGGATGCAGGCGGCGGCCGAGGGAGACCAGCGGAGCTACCGTCGGCTTCTGGACGCGCTTGTGCCGCTCATCACCGCGGTGGCGCGAACGTGCCTGGCGCGCAACGGTCGCGACCTCAGCGAGCTTGACGACGTGGTGCAGGAGAGCCTCTTGGCCATCCATCTGAAGCGGCACCTCTGGGATGCCTCGCGTCCGCTCGTGCCCTGGGTGCGGGCGCTGGTCGTGAACAAGACCATCGATTCCATGCGGCGGCGGGGGCGCCGCATCGTCGTGCCCATCGAGCCGCTTGCGAACATGCTCCCGGCGGACACGCCGCAGCCCGACATGGGCCGCAGCGACATCGAGAGGCTCATCGGGCACGTGCGCGGCCGCCAACGGCTGGTGCTGGAGGCGATCGCCCTGAAGGGCCAGACCGTGCGGGAGGCGGCCGACAGTCTCGGCATGTCGGAAGGCGCAGCGCGGGTGACCCTGCATCGCGCCATCAAGGCCATCGCCGAGCTTGTGCGAAAGGCGAGGACATGAAGCTCGACGATCTGGTCCGGACGCTGGCAGAGGACACGCAGCAGCCACGCCTGCCGCTGGGGCGGCAACTGACCGTCGGCCTGGCGACCGGGGCGGCGTTGTCCTGCGCCATCCTGCTGGTGACGGCGGGCGTGCGTCCCGACCTGCCGGAGGCGCTGTTGTCGTGGCAGGTCCTGGCCAAATTCGCCTTCGCCGGCCTTCTAATGGCAGCAGCCTTCGCGGCGAGCCTCGATGCGGCGCAGCCCGATGCCAGGGGCGGCAGCCGGGCGCTCGCCGCGGCGCCCGGCCTGCTCGCCGCCGCCGTTGGCGCTGAGTTGCTGACGACGCCTGCCGGCACGTGGGGGGCTGCGGCCTCGGGACGCCATCCGGAGCTGTGCCTCGTCGTGGTGCCGGCGCTGTCCGCCCTGCCCCTGATTGCGGCCGTCGCGACCTTGCGGCGCGCGGCCCCGGCCAGCCCGACGCGCCTCGGCCTTGCCATGGGCCTCCTGTGCGGAGCGCTCGGTGCCTTCGTCTACATGCTCCGCTGCACGGACGATGCGCCGCTGTTCGTCGCCATCTGGTACTCGGCCGCCATCGCGCTGGTGGGGCTTGCGGGCGCGCTTGCCGGCCGCAGGGCCTTTCGCTGGTAGGAGCCCACATCTCGGCGCCTGCCGGACATGCTGGCGGCGCGGGATATGCCGCGGTTCCTCTTGGTCGTCACGTCCACGCCGGCCGCCGGACCGGGCGCTCGCACGCGCGAGGCAGCGGCTATCGCTTCAGCGCCGGCCTCACTTGAACAGCGAGGTGAGCGAGAAGCTGGAGGCCTTCTTGATGGGCGGAGCGCGCTCGGCGACCTGAGGATGCGGCTCGTCGATGTAGGCGGTGACGCCGGTGGCGCGGCCGTCCTTGATGAGCTGGGCGACGTAGGCCCAGCCGCGCTCGCCGAGGCCGAGGCAGGCCTCCGACATCTCGCCCTTGAGGCGGACGTGGATGGCGATGTTGCCGCGCGCCAGGATGGCCGCGGTCTGCGCGGGCGTGTACTTGTCGCGGTTGTACAGCTTGGTCAGGTAGATGCCCGCGACCAGACGGCGCGTGCGCGGGCCCCAGCTGACACGGCTGCCGGCGTGGGAGGAGAAGTTGTACTCGCCCGGCGGCAGCGGGCCGACAGCGCGGGCGGCGAGACAATCGGGATCCGGATTGTTGCGGCAGACGTCGCGGCCGGAGATGGCCCAGGCGATGGTGCGGCCGTTGAGTGCCGGATCGCTCGAGATCACGAACAGGCGGCCGGACCTGATGGTGTAGCCGATGCGGAAGGTCCTCTCCGTGTCGGGCACCTGGTGCACCACGTCCTCGAAGGGGGCGCAGATCTCGCCGTCGGACAGCTTGCGCTCGAAGCCCTTGTGCTGGATCGTGACGTAGTCGACGCCCGGTGCGCAGTCCCAATGCGGAAGCACCTTGCGGTCGGCGAGCGCGATGGCCGCCGAATAGGGCTCGCCGCGCTCGACGGGGGCCTTGGGCGCGATCGCGACCGGCGTGGTCTTGACGTTCCAGGACGGCGCTGGCGCAGGCGCCGCGGCCGGCGGGGGCAGCGGCGGCACGGCCCCCGGCTCCTGCTCCGCGGGCGGCGCCGACGGCCCCGGCATCGCCACCTCGGCCGGCGGAATGCCCTTCTGGTTCTTGATGCGCTTGCAGCGGTCGGAAAGCCTGGGCGGGCGTATCTGCTTCACGGCGAGCTGGCGGGCGAGGGCGTGCGGCGCGCCGTGCTTCATGTAGGCCGCGATCAGCGCGCGCTGCACCTCGAGCTGCTCTTCGGAAAGCTCGAAGATGCAATCCTCGTAGATCTGGTCGCCGACCTGGCTGAAGAAGTTGGCGATGTCGCCGGCAGCCCCCGGTCCGGGGGCGCTGGCGGGGCGCTGCTCGGCACGCGCAGAGCCTACGGCCAGCATGAGCACGGCCACCGGCGCCGCAAGCAGCACCCTCAGGCTCGTCGCGGTTTTGCCCCTGAACCCCATTCCCTCCCCAGATCATGCTGATGCCGACACGTCGGCAGCGCTTTTCCGGTGCCGCAGATGCTTGCCCCCCGAATCACCTGAAGCTTAGCATCTGCATGGCCCCGTCAGCATACCTCGATAGGAGCGTGCGAAATAGGGCAAGGGCATGTCGGACTTGGGAATTCGCGGCGGATGGGGCCTGCGGGCGACGGGCTAGCCATTCCCGACCAACGCCCAGGAGCCCGGGGCCCCCGCCGGCCAGCGCCGGCGCGGGGCGCGGCCGGCCTCCGGTCGATTTTGACCACGCGCGGTCAAGCCACATATTGTATGAAGCAAGCAACACTACGGCGCGGGCGAGCAGAGGCCCGGCGGGACGATTGCGCATGACGGACATGACAACCTCTCTCCTTGCAGGCAGCCCCCAGGTGGCGGCCGACGCGGCGGCCCGGCTGGTCGACCCGTTCGGCCGGCACGTGTCGTACCTGCGCGTCTCGGTCACCGACCGGTGCGACTTCCGCTGCACCTACTGCATGGCGGAGCACATGACGTTCCTGCCCAAGCGCGACCTGCTCAGCCTCGAGGAGCTGGACCGGGTCTGCACCGCCTTCGTGGCCAAGGGCGTGCGCAAGCTCCGGATCACCGGCGGCGAGCCGCTGGTGCGCAAGAATATCATGTGGCTTTTCAAATCCCTATCGCGCCACCTCGACAGCGGCGCGCTGCAGGAGCTGACGCTGACCACGAACGGCAGCCAGCTGGCCCGGTTCGCGCCCGAGCTGGCCGCCTGCGGCGTGAAGCGGGTCAACGTCTCCCTCGACACCTTGAAGCCCGACCGCTTCAAGGCGATCACCCGCTGGGGCGACCTCGCCCAGGTGCTCGCCGGCATCGAAGCGGCCGAGCGCGCCGGCCTGAAGGTCAAGATCAACGCGGTGGCGCTCAAGGGCGATAGCGGAAGCGGCAACGAGGACGAGATCGTGGACCTGCTCGAGTGGGCACACGGCCGCGGCGCGGACCTCACCCTGATCGAGACGATGCCGCTGGGCGACATCGATGGAGACCGGACCGACCAATACCTGCCGCTGTCCGTCGTGCGTGCGCGCCTCATGGACCGCTACACGCTCTGCGACATCCCCTTCCGCACGGGAGGCCCGGCCCGCTACGTCGAGGTTAAGGAGACGGGAGGGCGGCTCGGCTTCATCACGCCGCTGACGCACAATTTCTGCGAAAGCTGCAACCGCGTGCGGCTCACCTGCACGGGCACGCTGTACATGTGCCTCGGCCAGGACGACGCGGCGGATCTGCGCCAGCCGCTGAGGGCCTCGGCGGACGACGGCCTGCTCGCCCAGGCCATCGACGCGGCCATCGCGCGCAAGCCCAAGGGCCACGACTTCGTCATCGACAGGCGCACGCGCGCCCCCGCCGTCGCCCGCCATATGAGCGTGACGGGCGGCTGAGCCGGTGTTAGGCGTCTGCGCCTCGCACGTCCCACTGCCGGGATGCGCGGACACCTCGGCAGGAGAGCGCGGTGACGGCAGTCCCCCACGCCTATGAGCCCGTTCACAACCTGCGCGGCATCTTCGCCATGGTGGTGGCGATGGCTGCCTTCGTCGGCAACGATGCTTGCGTCAAGCTCGCCGCGCAGGAGCTGCCGACGGGAGAGGTGATCTTCCTGCGCGGGCTGGCGACCGTCGCGCTCTGCCTCGGCCTCATCATCGCCCGCGATACGCCGCGAGTGATCGTCGACGCGATCAAGCCGAAAGTGGCCCTCAGGGCGCTGTGCGACGTCGGCGGCGCCTTCACCTTCCTGTTCACGCTGACGCACATGCCGATCGCGGACGCCTATGCGATCCTGCAGTTCACGCCGCTGGCGCTGACGGCGGCCGCGGCCGTCTTCCTCGGGGCGAAGGTCGGCTGGCGCCGCTGGTCGGCGGCGATCATCGGCCTCGTTGGCGTGCTGATCATCGTGCGGCCGGGCGGCAACGCCTTCAACGCCTACGCGCTCCTCGCCCTGGTCTCGGTCTTCTTCTCGGTGACGCGGGACCTGATCACCCGCAGCATCAGCCTCGGCGTGACGTCGCTTGCGATGACGTTCGCCTCGACGACGATGGTCGCGCTCGCCAGCACCGGGTTTGTGCTGCTCGAGGCCTGGCGGACGCCGTCGCTCGCCGTCGGCGGCCTCGTCATCTGCGCCGCGGTCCTGCTGATCGCGGGCCAGCATTTCCTGATCCTGGCGCTTCGCACCGGCGAGATCGCGGTCGTGGCGCCGTTCCGATATTCTATCGTTCTCTGGTCGGTGCTTGCGGGGCTTGGCATTTGGCAGGAGTTTCCCGACGGGGGGACGCTGATCGGGCTCGGCATCGTCACCGGCGCGGGGCTCTATACCTTCCTGCGCGAGCAGAAGCTGTCGAGGATGGCGGGAGCGTGAGCGAGAATCTCAAGGGCATCCTGGCGGTGCTGTGCTGCTCGACCGTGTTCGTGGTCAGCGACGCCATCGTGAAGCTCGTCTCGGCCAGCCTGCCGGTCAGCGAGATCATCTTTCTCAGGGGCGTGATGGCGACGGTGCTGCTCGGGCTCGGAGCAAAGGCGCTGGGCTACATGCGGCCGCTGCGGCTGCTCTGCGAGCCGCTGATGGCGTTGCGCGTGCTGGCGGCCGCCGCGGCCTCCACGCTGGTCGTGCTCTCGCTGCGCGACCTGCCGCTCGCCAACGTCAACGCGGTGCTGCAGGTGACGCCGCTCGCCGTCACCGCCGGTGCGGCGCTGGTGTATGGCGAGCGCGTCGGCCCGAGCCGGTGGATCGCGGCAATCGCGGGCTTCATCGGCGTGCTCATGATCACCAAGCCGACGAGCGGGGTGTTCGGCTGGTCGGCCTACACCGTGCTGGTGGCGCTGATCTTCACGACCACGCGCGATCTCACCACGCGCGGCCTGCCGCGCGACATCCCGTCCATGTTCGTCGGCTGGGCCAGCGCAGGGGCGATCGCGCTCGCGGGCCTTCTCATCGCGCCGCTCGATGCCGCCTGGATCATGCCCTCGCCGCGCGCGCTGTGGCTGATGCTGACCTCGGCCGCCTGCCTCTTCGTCGGCAACACGCTGCTCGTCATGTCGCTGCGCACAGGCGAGATCGGCGTCGTGGCCCCGTTCCGCTACGCGCCGGTGCCGCTGTCGCTGTTCCTCGGCTACTCCTGGTGGGGCGACATGCCGGACCTGATGGCGATCGCCGGCATCCTGGTGGTGCTCGGCGCGGGGCTGAGCCTGCTCTATACCGAGCGCGTGAGCCTGTGGTCGCGGTCGCCGTCGAGACCGCGGAGCACGCCATGAGGAGCAACGCCATGAAGGCCAAGCTGCAACGCGGGGAGACAGCGCTCGGCTGCTCCGTGATGTTCCCGTCGCCTCAGATCGTCGAGATGCTCGGGCATGCCGGCTTCGACTGGGTGCTGCTCGACTGCGAGCACGGCAGCCTGTCGCTTGCCGACGTGGAGGTGATGGCGATGGCGGCCGATGCCGTCGGCATCACGGCCATCGCGCGGCCGAGAAGCAACAGCGCCGCCGACATCCAGTCGGTGATGGACCGCGGCGTCGGCGGCGTGCAGGTGCCGCACGTGAACAGCGCGGAGGATGCGCGGGCTGCCGTCAACGCCGTCAAGTTCGGGCCGGGTGCCGCGCGAGGCCTCGCCGCCGGAACACGGCCCGACAGCTGGGGCCTCGGCGCCCGCATGAGCGACTTCGCGGCGGCCGCCAACGCGCGCTCGCTCGTGTGCGTGCAGATCGAGCACACCCGAGCCGTCGCCAACATCGACGAGATCCTCGGCGTCGCGGGGATCGACGTGTTCTTCGTCGGCCCATCGGACCTGTCGCAGTCGATGGGGCATCCGGGCAATCCGCAGGCGCCGGAGGTCGCGGCCGCGATCGAGACGGTGCTGGGACGGATCCGCGCGCGCGGCCTGACGCCCGGCATGCCCGCGACCGCCGAGACGCTCGCCGGGGTCCGGGCCGCCGGCTGCCGCTACATCTACACGCACCTGCCCCGGCTGCTGGGGGCCGGCGCGCGGGCCTTCCTCTCGGCTTGAGCGCGGCCAGCGGCCGGCGGCGCCCGGGCGCCAATCGCGTGAAACCATGCCACGGCAATTAACTTTTCGAGCCGTTGTGCTGTCTTGACACAGCCCGTCAACTCGCGCTGAACTGGCCTGACCAACTGACCGATCGTGTCAGAGAACAAGACTTTTCCGGGATGAAGCGCGTACGAGGAGTGGGAGATTGCCGATCGAGGCCATCGAGCCCCGCAGGCTCTACCGTCAGATCGCCGACCAGCTCAGACAGCTGATCGACCGGGGCGAGTATCCGGTCGGGAGCCGGCTGCCGACCGAGCGCACGCTGGCGGACCTGCTCGGCGTGTCCCGCCCCACCGTGCGCGAGGCCCTGATCGCCCTCGAGGTCGAAGGGCGGGTGCGCATCCGTGTCGGCTCGGGCATCTACGTCGCAAATCCCGCGCAGGCGGCGCACGTGTTCGCCGATAGCCGGATCGAGGGGCCGTTCGAGATCCTTCGCGCGCGCAAGTTCATCGAGAGCGCCGTCGCCGAGGAAGCGGCGCGGCTGGCGAGTGACCGCGATATCGCGCGCCTGGACGCGGTGCTGCGCCTGGTGCCGGCGGCGCTGCGCGAGGGCGACCAGTTCCTCAGCCTGGACCGAAGCTTTCACACGGCGATCGCGGCCATCCTGGGCAACAGCGTGCTGGAGCGCAGCGTGGGGGAGCTGTTCGACCTGCGCATCAACCCGTACTTCGAGCGGCTGGCGCGCCATACGGAGGACGAAAGCTCCCGCTCGGCCGCGCTCGCCGAGCACATCGCGATCAGGGACGCCATCGCGTCCCGCGACCCTGCCGCGGCGCGAGCCGCCATGGGCCGCCACCTCCAGAACTCCCAAAGCCGCTTCGAGCGCGACTTGGGCGAGACCCCTGATGCCGCCATGAAGGAGGAGGACCCCGCGACGCGCGCTGCCGTCGCCTGAAGCAACAGCGGCTGCGGTCCAGCACCGCTGCCATCGCATTGGAACAATCAGAGCAGGAAGCTGCCCGATCCCGGATCCAAGGAGGAAATCGCAATGTCTCAAATGAAGGTCACACGCCGTCGCTTCGTGGCGACGTCGGCTGCGGCAGCAGCCGCCATCTCGGCACCGTTCGTGAGGACGGCCAACGCGGCCGGCAAGCTCTCCATCGGCTTCTGGGACCACTGGGTCCCGGGGGCCAACAACATCACCAAGGCACTGGTGGAGGAGTGGGCCGCTAAGGAGAAGGTCGAGGTCTCGATCGACTACATCCCATCGCAGGGCAGCAAAAACCTGCTCACCATCGCCGCCGAGGCGCAGGCCAAATCCGGCCACGACATCCTGGCTTTCCCGACCTGGCAGCCGCACGGCCGCGCGGAGCTCCTCGAGCCCGTTGACGACATCATGGCCGACCTCATCAAGGAGCACGGCAAGGTCAACGCCACGGTCGAGTATCTCGGCCGCTACAAGGGCAAGTGGATCGTGGTGCCCGCCACCGCCGGCAGCCAGATCAAGGGACCGTGCTCGCGCATCGACCTGATGAAGTCGCTGGCCGGCATCGACGTGCAGGCGATGTATCCCGCCGGCTCGGCCCCCAAGGCCGATACCTGGACGCTCGATGCGTTCCTCAAGGCGGCCGAGGCCTGCCACAAGGGCGGCAAGCCGTTCGGCATCGGCCTCGGCACGACGTCCGATTCCGTCGACAGCGTCGGCGCCTTCTTCCACGCGCACGGCGCCGTCCTTGTGGACGACAAGGGCACCATCACGGTCAAGTCGGACAAGGTGCGCATGGCCCTCGACTACATGAAGCGCCTGGCCGCGTTCCTTCCCCCCGACGCTCCGGCCTGGGACGATGCCTCCAACAACAAGTGGCTGGTCGCGGGCAACGGCGCCCTGATCATGAACCCGCCGAGCGCTTGGGCCGTCGCCAAGCGCGACGCGCCGGCCATTGCCGAGCAGTGCTGGACGCACGGCTTCCCGTCGGGTCCCAACGGCCGCTACGCGCCGTTCCTGCCCTACTTCTGGGGCATCTGGAACTTCGGCAAAAACAAGACGGCGGCCAAGAGCCTGCTGCGGCACCTGTCGACCCGCTCGGCGGCCGAGAAGATGGTGGACGCGAGCGCGGGCTACGATCTGCCGTCCTTCGAGAAGCTGACCGACTTCAAGACCTGGGCCGAGATCGGGCCGCCGAAGGGCACGCTCTATCACTACCCCAACCCGCACAACCACCAGGTGCTCTCGATCGCCGCCTCGCCGGCCCCGCCGAAGATCGCCGAGCAGATCTACACGCAGGGGGTGCAGACCAAGATGGTGGCGCGGCTGCTCAAGGGCGAGAAGCTGGAATCCGTCATCGCATGGGCCGAGACCGAGCTCGAAGGCTTCATGCGCACCTAGCGTGCCGCTACGACGCCGGCCTCCCCCATGCCGATGGGGGAGGCCGCATTCTCACTGCAATACGAGGTGGCAGATGGTCGATGCAGCGCTTCCCGCCGCACACGCGGCAGTCCCGGCCAAGAAGCGGCCAGGCATGCTGGCGCGCATGTCCAACCGAAAATCGACCATCGCCTTCCTGATGGCGCTGCCGCTGATCCTGCTGATCGCGCTGCTGGTGGTGTATCCGGCGTTCTACTCGATCCACCTGGCGACGCTTAACAAGTCGATGCAGCGCTTCGTGGGGCTCGACAACTTCTTCTTCCTGTTCAAGCGGCAGACCTTCTGGAGCGTGGTGCAGCAATCCTGCATCTTCGCGGTCACCGCCGTGCTGTTCAAGGCCATCATCGGCTTCATCGTGGCGCACTTCGTGCACAACATCCCGACCAAGGGCCAGCGCAAGTGGCGCGGCATGCTGCTGGTGCCGTGGGTGATCCCGCCGGCCATGAGCACGCTGGCCTGGCTGTGGCTGTTCGATCCCTCCTACTCGGCCTTCAACTGGGTGCTCGGCATCTTCGGCATCGGGCCGATCCCGTGGACGGGTGACGCTTACTGGGCGCGGTTCTCGGTGATCCTGGTCAACATCTGGATCGGCGCGCCGTTCTTCATGATCATGTACCTCGCGGCGCTGAAGTCGGTGCCCGACCAGCTGTACGAGGCGGCGGCCATAGACGGCGCCAACTGGTGGCAGCGCATCTGGTACATCACGCTGCCGATGATGCGGAACATCATCGCCATCACGGCGCTGTTCTCGCTGATCGTCACCTTCGCCAACTTCGACATCGTGCAGATCCTCACGTCCGGCGGGCCGATCGACCTGACGCACGTGTTCGCCACCTGGTCGTTCCGGCTCGGCATCCAGGGCAACGACATCCCGCTCGGCGCCGCCGTCTCGCTGTTCATGGTGCCGATCCTTTCCGTCGCCGCGATCTTCATTCTGCGCGATATC
>JANRIO010000076.1:0-5449 GCA_033764875.1 Hyphomicrobiaceae bacterium
ACGGATTGCGCGGGGACGGTGGATTATGGTCGCGATGGAATTGGCGGCGACGGCCAAGCCGGAAGAGCCGGCCGATGTGTTCATCAGCTATTCGAGCGCGGACGTCGCGCAGGCCGAGGCGCTGCAGACGGCGCTGACCTCTCCCGAGGCCCCGGCACCGCCCCGCCCCCGCGACGGCATCCTCCGCCGCTTCTTCGGCGGCTGGATGCGGGGCTAAGTGGTCTGCCCCACCAGTCCTCCGCGGGCTTGGCCCGGGGCCGTCCGGTTGAACTTGTTGAAACGTCGCGATCCGCCGCAGGCTTGCGTGGATGCCCGCCTGCGCGGGCATGACGGACGTTGTGGCGAGCCCGCCTGCCGCCCCCACCAACGTCACCCCCGCGAAGGCGGGGGTCCACGCCAGCTCGAGATCCAGTCGCAGCCGTCGCGCCTGCCCCACCTGTATTTCACCCCCTCCTTCAAGGCTGAGCCGTGTGCCGTCTCACCAGCGGCCATCGTTGCCCGGACAGCCTTGGGCTTGGCTGCCCTCGAGCATGTTGCGAGGGTCGCTCGGATCCAGCCACCCGCAGGCCGGAGCGCGCGGCGGCTGGATCGCCGGGACCCTCGCGACGAGCCCGAGAGCAGGCAAGCCCGACCATGACGCGGGGGCCGGCCCCGGTGTGCCGGAACGAGGCTCCCGAGCCGCCGTCGCCTCGTCCCTGAGCCGCTGGCCCGTGCTCGGCGCGTGAGCGGTTGTGCGCGGCGGGCCGTGCCCGCCACCCGCCCCCTCCCAACCTCCCGCTTGCCCTTGGGGCCGCTTTGGTCCTAAACCACGCCCCGGGCACACAAGAGGCGCGCTTCATGGCCATTCTCGTCGACAAGAGCACGAAGGTGATCTGCCAGGGCTTCACCGGCAGCCAGGGCACCTTCCATACGCAGCAGGCGCTGGCCTACGGCACGCAGGTGGTCGGCGGCGTGACGCCCGGCAAGGGCGGCAGCAAGCACCCCGACGAGAAGCTCGCCGGCGTGCCGATCTTCGACACGGTGGCGGAGGCCAAGGCCAAGACCGGCGCCACGGCGACCTCCATCTACGTGCCGCCGCGGTTTGCCGCCGACGCCATCCTGGAGGCCATCGACGCCGAGATCGCGCTCATCGTGTGCATCACGGAGGGCATTCCCGTCCTCGACATGGTCAAGGTGAAGCGGGCGCTCGGCGGCTCCAAGTCGCGGCTGATCGGCCCCAACTGCCCGGGCGTGCTCACCCCCAACGCCTGCAAGATCGGCATCATGCCGGCCAACATCTTCAAGGCCGGCAGCGTCGGCATCGTGTCGCGGTCCGGCACGCTGACCTACGAGGCGGTCAAGCAGACGTCGGACGCGGGCCTCGGCCAGTCGACGGCGGTCGGCATCGGCGGCGATCCCGTCAAGGGCACCGAGTTCATCGACGTGCTGGAGATGTTCCTCGCCGACCCGGCGACGAGCTCGATCATCATGATCGGCGAGATCGGCGGGGCGGCGGAGGAGGACGCGGCGGAGTTCCTCAAGACCGAGGCCAAGAAGGGGCGCAAGAAGCCGATGGCCGGCTTCATCGCCGGCATGACGGCGCCTCCCGGCCGCCGCATGGGCCATGCGGGCGCCATCATCTCGGGTGGCAAGGGCCGCGCCGAGGACAAGGTCGAGGCCATGCAGTCGGCCGGCATCCTGATCGCCGACAGCCCGGCCGCGCTCGGCACCACGCTCGCCAAGGCGGTCAGCGGCGGCGTCAAGGCCACGACGCGGCGCGGCTGGTTCTCGCGCTCATAAAGGCGAAGCTTAAAAATCTGTTACGGGCGCCGGCTGCGGCGGCGTGTGAGCTCGCCGCAGCGCCCCTGCGCCGAAAGTCGCACACAATTCCGCGCGAGATGGGTGCTGCGCGCGCCCCTTGCCGCACTGCGCCCCTATACTAAATCGAATGATGTGATAGTTAAGCCGCTCGTTGCGGGACGCGGCTCGTCAGTCATCGCTTTTCAGCGTCCGTCCCGCCTCCTTACGAGCCGGAATGCTGCAAACCCGCCAACAGCGACGATGAGCCATGTCTCGCCAACCAAAGAACGAAGCCTTCGCGCGCACCTCCTTCCTGCAGGGAACCAACGCGTCCTACATCGAGCAGATGCAGGAGGAGTACGAGCGCAACCCAGGGGCCGTGTCGGACGAGTGGCGGCACTTCTTCGCCAGCCTGCAGGATGAGCCGCGCAGCAGGGGGCCGCAAAGCGACCACGGCCCGTCGTGGGCGCGGCCGCTGGAGCAGGCCGGCGACAACGCCGATCTGCTGGGAGCGCTCACGGGCGACTACGGCGCCGAGGAGCGGGGCTTGCGCGACCGGCTCGCCCAGCGGGCGCAGGCGACAGGCTTCGAGATCTCGCCGGCCGCCTCCTTCCGCGCCATCCAGGACAGCATCCGCGCGCTGATGCTGATCCGCGCCTATCGCGCCATGGGCCATCTGGCCGCCGACCTCGACCCGCTCGGCCTCACCGAGCGCAAGGTGCACAAGGAGCTCAGGCCCGAGACCTACGGCTTCACGGAGGCCGATCTCGACCGGCCCGTGTTCATCGACAAGGTGCTCGGCCTCGAGATGGCCACCGTGCGCGAGATCCTGAAGATCCTGCGCCGCACCTATTGCGCCCGCATCGGCGTCGAGTTCATGCACATCACCTCGCCGGCGCAGAAGTCGTGGATCCAGGAGCGCATCGAGGGGCGCGACAAGGAGATCGCCTTCACCCGCGAGGGCAAGCGCGCGATCCTGAACAAGCTGATCGAGGCGGAGCTGTTCGAGCGGTTCGCCGACGTCAAGTACACCGGCACCAAGCGGTTCGGCCTCGACGGCGGCGAATCCATGGTTCCGGCGCTCGAGCAGATCATCAAGCGCGGCGGCCAGCTCGGCGTGAAGGAGATCGTCATCGGCATGGCCCACCGCGGCCGCCTGAACGTGCTCTCCAACGTCATGGGCAAGCCGCACCGCGCCATCTTCAACGAGTTCAAGGGCGGCTCGTTCAAGCCCGACGACGTCGAGGGCTCCGGCGACGTCAAGTATCACCTCGGCGCCTCCTCGGACCGCGCCTTCGACGGCAACACCGTGCACCTGTCGCTGACGGCCAATCCGTCCCACCTCGAGATCGTCGATCCGGTGGTGCTCGGCAAGGTGCGCGCCAAGCAGGACCAGCACGGCTGCAAGCCCGGCGAGCGCACGCCCGTCCTGCCGCTGCTGATCCACGGCGATGCCGCCTTCGCGGGCCAGGGCGTGGTGGCGGAGTGCTTCGGGCTGTCGGGCCTGACGGGCCACCGCACGGGCGGCTCCATCCACTTCATCATCAACAACCAGATCGGCTTCACCACCAACCCGCGCTTCTCCCGCTCCTCGCCCTACTGCACGGATGTGGCGAAGATGGTCGAGGCGCCGATCTTCCACGTCAACGGCGATGACCCCGAGGCCGTGGTGCACGTGGCCAAGATCGCGACCGAGTTCCGGCAGCGGTTCCAGAAGCCGGTCGTGATCGACATGGTGTGCTACCGCCGCTTCGGGCACAACGAGTCCGACGAGCCGGCCTTCACGCAGCCGATGATGTACAGCGTGATCCGGCAGCACCCCGGCGTGGTCGAGATCTACTCCAAGCGCCTGGTCAGCGCCGGCGTGGTCGCGGAGGGCGAGGTCGAGGCCATGAAGGCCGAGTTCCGCAGCCACCTCGACCAGGAGCTCGGCGCCGCCGACAGCTACCGCCCCAACAAGGCCGACTGGCTCGACGGGCGCTGGGCCAACGTCGGCTTTGCCGACGACGAGGCCCGCCGCGGCGAGACCGGCGTCGACATCGACGTGCTGCGCGAGGTGGGCCGGCGCATCACCGCCATCCCGAACGACTTCAATGCGCACAAGACCATCCAGCGCCTGCTGCAGCGCCGCCGCGAGATGGTGGAGACGGGCGACGGCATCGACTGGGGCCTGGCCGAGCACCTCGCCTTCGGCACGCTGCTGAAGGAAGGCACGCCCGTCAGGCTCTCGGGCCAGGACTCGGAGCGCGGCACCTTCTCGCAGCGGCACGCGGTGCTGCACGACCAGGAGGCGGACCGGCGCTACACGCCCTTGAAGCACATCTCGCCCGACCAGGGCCGCTTCGAGGTGATCAACTCGATGCTGTCGGAGGAGGCCGTGCTCGCCTTCGAGTACGGCTATACGCTGGCCGAGCCCAACGCGCTGACCATGTGGGAAGCGCAGTTCGGAGACTTCGCCAACGGTGCGCAGGTGGTGTTCGACCAGTTCATCTCCTCGTCCGAGAGGAAGTGGCTGCGCATGTCGGGCCTGGTCTGCCTGCTGCCGCACGGCTACGAGGGGCAGGGCCCGGAGCACTCCTCGGCCCGCCTCGAGCGCTTCCTGCAGCTGTCGGCGGAGGACAACTGGCAGGTCGCCAACTGCACTACGCCCGCCAACTACTTCCACATCCTGCGCCGGCAGCTGCGGCGCAAGTTCAGGAAGCCGCTGATCCTGATGACGCCGAAGTCGCTGCTGCGGCACAAGCGCGTCGTGTCGCGGCTGGACGAGCTGTCCACGGGCACCACGTTCCATCGCGTGCTGTGGGACGATGCGCAGGTGAAGCCGGGCGAGAAGATCAGCCTCAAGCCCGACGCCGAGATCCGGCGGGTCGTGCTGTGCAGCGGCAAGGTCTACTACGACCTCTACGAGACCCGCGAGGCGCAGGGCATCGACGACGTCTACCTGCTGCGCGTCGAGCAGCTCTATCCGTTCCCGGCCCGCGCCCTGATCGCGGAGCTGTCACGCTTTGCCAACGCAGATGTGGTCTGGTGCCAGGAGGAGCCCAAGAACATGGGCGCCTGGACGTTCGTCGACCCGAGCCTCGAGTGGGTGCTCGAGCACACCAACCTCAAGGTCAAGCGGGCGCGCTATGCGGGCCGCGCGGCCTCGGCGGCCACGGCCACCGGCCTCGCCAGCAAGCACGCGAGCGAGCAGAAGGCGCTGGTCGAGCAGGCGCTGAGCGGCTGACGGCGCGACAGGATCGGGCCCGCGGAGGCGGGCCGCGAGATCGAGACGACGAGACCTCCCGCGCCTCCGCGCGGGCGTGCCGCCGCGGGACGGCGGAGACGGAAAACGGAAGAAGCAATGACGATCGAGATCAAGGTGCCCGCGCTGGGCGAAAGCGTTACCGAGGCCACCGTCGGCCAGTGGTTCAAGAAGCCCGGCGAGCCGGTGAAGGCTGACGAGCCGGTGGTGGAGCTCGAGACGGACAAGGTCACGGTCGAGGTGCCGTCGCCATCGGCGGGCGTGCTCGCCGACATCAAGTTCGAGAAGGGCAAGACGGTCGCGGTCGGGACCATCCTCGGGTTCATCAACGAGGCCGCCAAGGGCGCGGCGGCCCCCGCACCGGCAGCTGCCGCGCCGGCCGCCCAGCCCGCGGCGCGGCCCGCCGCTGCGGCCAGCGCCCCAATG
>JANRIO010000080.1:0-21716 GCA_033764875.1 Hyphomicrobiaceae bacterium
GCGATTGCTGCACCGCGCGCGGCTGACGGCCGTGCCGGCCACGCGCGGGGGCGGCCTGCACCCCGGACGCGAGGTGTGGGTGCGCGCGCCTCGCGTGGCCGAAAGGTCGGGCTTCGTGCCCGCCAACAAGTATCGGCCCGATGCGAAGGCGGACCGGCAATGACGCAGAGGCATTGCTCGGAGGGGCACTATGAGAGCGTTTGCGACGGCGATCTCCATCCACGCCCCTGCTGAGCGGGTGTGGTCCATACTCACGAATGCCGCGGACTACCCGTCCTGGAGCTCGACGGTCGAGCGCGTGGTCGGCACCATCGCGCCGGGCGCCAAGGTCGCCGTCTACACGAAGGCCTCGCCTGGCCGGGCATTTCCCTTGACGGTCACCGGGTTCGAGCCCAACCGCCGCATGGTCTGGTCCGGCGGCATGCCGATGGGCCTATTCAGGGGAACGCGGACCTACACGCTGGCGCCGCGTGCGCCCGGGATGGTCGATTTCTCGATGCGCGAGGAGTTCAGCGGGTTCCTGGCGCCGCTGATCTCGCGCTCGATCCCCGATCTGCAGCCGTCCTTCGATCAATTCGCAGCCGATCTGAAGGCGCGCGCCGAGAGCGCCGCGTAAGGCGGACGCGTATCGGCGGCCGGCGCTACCGGTTGGCGTCCATGTCGGCAAGGTAGCGATAGATCTCGGTGTGGTCGGCATCGGGCGCCAGCCGGCCCTTGGCCTGCTCCCACAGATCCGCGACCGCCGCCACCTGCGGCACGCTCAGATTGAGGTGCCGGGCGAGATCGGCCGCGATGCGCAGGTCCTTTGCCATCAGTGCCAGCGAGAAGCCCGAGTTGTAGGCCTCGCTGATCACGAACGGCTTCATCTTCACGTCGGTCGAGTTGTTGCGCCCCGTCGACACGTTGAGCACGTCGACGATGGTGCCCGGCTCGAGCCCGAACCGGCGGCCGATCAGCAGCGCCTCGCACGCCGCCACCAGGCCCGCCGCCGACACGTAGTTGTTGAGCGCCTTCATGGCATGCCCCGAGCCGACAGCTCCGGTGGCAATGATCGATTTGCCCATGGCGGCGAGCACGGGCTTCACGCGCTCCACCGCCTGCGCCGGACCGCCCGCCATGATCGCGAGCGAGCCGTCGACGGCCCGCTTCACGCCGCCCGAGACCGGCGCATCGACGAGCACCAGCCCGATGCCGGCAAGGTCCGCCGCCAGGCGCGTCGTATCGGTCGGCGCCGACGAGCTCATGTCGATCACGAGCGTCCCCTTCGCGAGCCCTTGCGCAATGCCGTCGTCCCCCAGCAGCACCTCGCGCACCACCTTGCCCGTCGGCAGCATGGTGATGACCGCGCTGGCGCCGCCCGCTGCCGCGCCGTTGTCGGCAAAGGCGCGCCCGCCCGCCTCCGCAAACGCCGTGCGCGCCGTCTCCGCGGGATCCGCCCCGTGCACCGTGAAGCCGGCGGCGACGAGCCGCCTCGCCATCGGCAGCCCCATCTGTCCGAGGCCGATGAGGGCGACGGTGGCGGGAGGAAGGACGGGTGCGATGGCCATCGGCTTTGATCTCCTCGTGCTGGCGTTGCAGTGTATCCGGTCACGCAGCGCCTGTGACGTGCCGTAAGCGACGACCAGCCTCGCGCCGCCGTCGGGGAGGCGGCGCGCGCCCTACCGCGTCACGATCGGGAAGGTCCCGGGCGCCTTGTCGAACAGCAGGAAGAACTTGGCCAGCGCCAGCTTGCTGCCCTCCACCTGCGCCTCGCTCGAGGTGGCGAGGTCGACCGCCCCGGCCTGCCCCGTCATCAGGCGCAGGAACAGCGGCTTCGTGATGCGCAGGGTCGCCTCCGCATCCGCCGCCGGCGGCGCCTTGCGATGGTGCAGCACGGCGTTCTCGACCTTGAGCACATAGCTCTCCGCGATGTCGGGCAGCACGATGTTGATGGTGGTGGCCGCCTCCGCCGCCTTGGCTCCGTTGAGCGAGGCCGCCATGCGCTCGAGAAAGCGCTCCACCGGCGTGTGCTGCAGGAGGTCCCTTGCAAGCTCGAGCGACACGCCCTTCTGCGGCGGCCCCTCGCGCAGCTCCAGCGCGCCCGTGAGGTAGAAGTTCCGCCATGGGCCCGATTCTGCCATGTAGCCCATCTGCTCGAAGGCCCGCGCCTGCAGCTCCAGCGCCTCCGTGCGCTGCGGCTCGGCGTAGACGACGTGCTTCAGGATCTCCGCCGCCCAGCGGAACGCGCCCGCCTCGTAGGCCCGCTGCGCCGCCGCCATCACGTTCTCCGCCCCGCCCGCGAGCGCGATGTAGCCCCGGGCGGCCTCCAGCGGCGGCAGCGGATCGAGGTTGGCGGGATTGGCGTCGAACCAGCCGAGATAGTGCTGGTAGACCGCCTTCACGTTGTGCCGCACCGTGCCGTAGTAGCCGCGCACGCTCAGATGCTCGCTCAGCGCCTTCGGCAACTCGAGGGTTTCCGCGATCTCCGGCGCCGTCCGGCCGCCGTTCATCTGCCGCACGGTCTGATCGTGGATGAAGCGGTAGACGTCGCGCTGCTTCTCCATGAAGTCGCGGATGCGCGCCTGCCCCCAAACCGGCCAGTGGTGCTGATTGAACACCACCTCGGCGTCGCGGACGAAAGCGAGCGAGCGGTCGATGTAGTCGGCCCACTTCAGCGCGTCGCGCACCTTGGCCCCGCGCAGGGTGTAAAGGTTGTGCAGCGTGTGGCTCAGCATCTCCGCGCCGCAGAAGGCCTTCAGCTCCGGGATCTCGAACACGAACTCGGACGGGGCCTCGCTGCCGGGCACGTTGTGGAACACGAGCCTGCGCCCGTCGATCTCGAGCTCCTGCCGCATCGCCTCCACGACGATCGTCGGCTTCAGCACGCCGACCTCGCCGATCGCCACCGCCTGTCCGAGACCGTTGTCGACGAGACCCTTCTCGTTCCGCGGCAGGCGGCTGCCGTACATGAGCATGGCGCGCCGTCCCATCGCCGCGCCCATCATCACGTTCTCGCTCGTGGCCTCCTCCATGAAGCCGGCCGGCGCCACGATCGGCACCTGGCGCGCACGCGCCTCCTCCGCCGTGATCACGCCGAGCACGCCGCCGAAGTGGTCCACGTGGCTGTGCGTGAAGATGACGGCCGACACCTTCCTGTCGCCCAGATGCCGGCGCGCGAAGGCGAGCGCGGCGGCCGCCGTCTCGCGCGCCGTCAGGGTGTCGACCACGATCCAGCCGGTCCGCCCCTCGATCAGCGTCATGTTGGCGAGGTCGAAGCCGCGCAGCTGCCAGACCCCGTCCCTGACCTTGAACAGGCCGGCGTGGCCGTTGAGCCGCGCCTGTCGCCACAGGCTCGGATTGACCGTCGCCGGCGCCGCGCCCGTGACGAAGGCCGTCGCATCGAAATCCCAAATCACGTTGCCGGCGGCACCCAGCACCTTGCCCGTCGGCCGCGCGATGAAGCCGCGCCGCGCATCCGCGAATGCCGATGGCTCCTCGAGATCGACGCCATGGGCCGACGCCCGGTGCACCAGCCGCACCGCCTCCGCCGCGTTGCTGGGCGGCGCTGCCTTGAAGGCTGCAGCCTTCGGCCGCCACAGCGCGGCGCCAACGGCGAGGCCCGCCGCCATGCCGAGCGCCACCAACGTCGCCTGCGACATGATCCGCCTGCTGCCCATTCCTGCCCCCCGCATGTGTGGCCCTGTCGGGGGTTCCATAGCCTGTTTTGCGCCGGCCGCAACGTCCGGCCGAGCCAGCGCCCCGTCTCGCCCGCGCCCGAAGTGGTCGCGAGATTGTGTTGGATTTTGCGGCCTGGATAGGCCACTTTTCGGCCTGTCCGGCCACCGTCCGCGACCCGAACCCCGACCGCAGGCAAGATGCCCCTACCGAGATCCCGCGCCAACTGGTCCGAGCTCCTCGACCTCTCCGTCGATCCGGCCGGCGGCCCCCCGATCTTCCAGCAGGTCTACCTCGCCCTGCGCGGCGCCATCCTGGCCGGCACCCTGCGCCCGGGCGCCAAGCTGCCCTCGAGCCGGCAGCTGGCGCAGCGCCTCGCCCTGTCCCGCACCAGCGTCATCGCCGCCTACGAGCAGCTCCTGGCCGAGGGCTACGTGGCAAGCCGGGCCGGCTCCGGCACCTACGTCTCCGCCGATCTCCAGACCCAGGCCCAGCCCGCCGCGCGGGTACGGCGCCCGGCGCGGTCGCCAGCCGTCCGCCGCGTCAGGCTCTCGGCGGCGGGCGCGCGCTACGAGGCGCTCGGCCGCGACCTGTCGATTGCGCCGGCCGTTCCCTTCACCGCCGGCTGCTGCTCCGTCGATGCCAAGACCATCGGCGCCTGGCGCCGCGTCACGGCCGCCCGCGCGCGCGTCTTCGAGCAGACCAGCCTCGCCTACGCCGACCCCGCGGGAGAGACGGCGCTGCGCCGCGAGGCGGCGGCCTATCTCAGGGCCTCGCGCGGGGTGCAATGCGACGACGATCAGGTCATCGTGCTGTCGGGCGCGCAGCAGGCCATCGACCTCTCGATCCGAGTGCTGCTCAACGCCGGCGACGGCGCCTGGGTCGAGGATCCGGGCTACGTGCCGACGCGCGAGGCGCTGCTCTCCGCCGGCGTCGCTTGCGTGCCGGTGCCGGTCGATGCACACGGTCTCGACGTCGCCGCCGGCATCGCCTGCGCTCCCCGCGCGCGTGCGGTCTACATCACACCCTCGCACCAGTATCCGACCGGCGCCGCCATGAGCATGGCCCGCCGGCAGGAGCTGCTCGCCTGGGCGGCCAAGACCGGCGCCTGGATCGTCGAGGACGACTACGACAGCGAGTTCCGCTACGCGGGCCGGCCCCTCGCCGCCCTGCAGGGCCTCGATCCGGCCGGCAGCGTCATCTATATCGCCACGCTGAGCAAGGTGCTGTTCCCGGGCCTCAGGCTCGGTTTTGCGGTGGTGCCGCGGTCGCTGATCGACGCCTTCCGCGGCGCCCGCTACCTCGCCGACCGCTCGCCGCCGGCCTTCCTGCAGGCGATTGCGGCGGACTTCATGCAGCAGGGCTTCCTGACCAGCCACATCCGCCGCATGCGCCAGCGCTACCGCCAGGCGCGCGACGTCCTCGTCGCCTGCCTCGAGCGCCATCTCGGCGACATCGCCGACGTCGAGGTGCCCGAGTGCGGCATGCAGCTCCTGCTGCGCTTCCGCGCGCCCGTGTCCGACATCGCCGTGGCGGAGGCCGCACGCACCGCCGGCATCGTCGTCAAGCCGGTGAGCCCCCACTACATGGCGGCACCCGTCCGCCAGGGCCTGGTCCTCGGCCTCTCGGGCTTCGACGACCGCCAGCTCAAGGCCGCGGGGACGCGGCTTGCGGCGATCGTGCGCAGCGAGTTGGCCTGCGCCGAGCGGGGGACTGCCCGGCCGGCGCCGGGCCCCGGTCAAAGTGGTATGCTTCGTCGCTGAGAAGTGGCAGTTGAGAGCGAGCCGCTTTGTGGGATCTCTAGCGTTCGCGCCTACACGTCCGTACGCATCACTTTCCGGAGCCCGGCCATGCAGAACATCCGTGTCACCTGCGCCCACGACTGCCCGTGCATGTGCTCGCTCATCGCCACCGTCGACAATGGCCGCCTGGTCAAGGTCGCAGGCGACCCCGAGCAGCCCTACACGGACGGCTTCGCCTGCGCCAAGGTCAACCGCGACGCCGAGCTCGTCTACGCGCCCGACCGCATCAAGACGCCGCTGCGCCGCACGGGCGCCAAGGGATCGGGGAGCTTTGCGGCCATCACCTGGGGCGAGGCCCTCAACGAGATCGAGAGCCGCTTCAAGGGCATCATCGCCAAGGACGGCCCGCTGGCGCTGCTGGGCTACGCCTATAGCGCCCACCAGGGCCAGATCAACCGCCACTCCGTCAACGGCCTCTTCCATGCGCTCGGCACCAGCCGCCTCACCGCCGGCACCGTCTGCGACAGCTGCTGCGAGACCGCCTGGGACCTGACGCTGGGGCCCGTCGGCGGCGCCGACCCGGAGAGCGTGGCCGAATCCGACCTCATCATCTCCTGGGGCTGCGATCTCAAGGCCGTCAACGTCCACTTCTGGCAGAAGGCCGAGCGCCGCCAGAAGCAGGGCGTGAAGATCATCGTCATCGACCCGCGCCGCACCCGCACCGCCCAGAGCGCCGACTGGCACATCCCCATCCGCATCGGCACCGACGCTGCCCTGGCCTTGGGGGTAGTCCACATCCTCGTCCGCGACGGCAAATGCGACGAGGACTACATCGCCCGCAACGTGCTCGGCTTCGACCAGTGGAAGCGCGAGATCATCCCGCAGTTTCCGCCCGCCCGCGTCGCCGAGATCACCGGCCTCTCGGTTACCGACGTCGAGCGCCTCGCCGACCTTTACGGCACCGCCAAGCGCTCCTTCATCCGCATCGGCGAGGGCATGACGCGGCTGGCCCGCGGCGGCCAGGCGCTGCGCGCGGTCGCCACCCTGCCCGCCATCACGGGCGCCTACGGCCGCCGTGGCGGCGGGGCGCTCCTGCTCGCTGCAGGCTCCATGGATTTCAATTTCGCGCCCATCCGCAAGCCGTCCGGGCCGGCGGCAACGCGCCAGGTCAACCACAGCCTGCTCGGCGAGGCGCTGCTCACCTTGGCCGACCCGCCGATCAACGGCCTCCTCATCTGCGCCAACAACCCGGCTGTCACCAACCCCGACGTAGCCAAGGTCAAGCAGGCATTGTCGCGCGAGGATCTCTTCACGGTCGTGCACGACCCCATGCTGACCGATACGGCGCGCTACGCCGACATCGTGCTGCCGGCCACCACCTACCTCGAGACCGAGGATTTCTATCGCGGCTACGGCAGCTACTACATGCAGTTCGCGCCGGCAGCGATTCCCCCCCAGGGCGAGGCCTGGTCCAACCTTCGCCTTGCCCAGGAGCTCGCCCGCCGTCTCGGCGTGACCGACCCCGTGTTCTCCATGTCCCCGCGCGAGATCTTCCCGAGGTTCTTCGAGGGCGCGACGGGCGCCGTCGCCAAGGTCGACCCGGCCCGCCTGCTCGAGCACCGCGCCATCAAGGTGGCGCCCGAGACAGAGGGGCAGGAGTTCCGCACCAGGTCCGGCAAGCTCGAGATCTACGCCGCCGACCTGGCGCGCGACGGCGTGCCGCCGATGCCCGTGTGGGAGCCCGACCCGCAGGAGCAGGCCGACGCCGCCCGCTGGCCGCTGCGGCTGCTGACCACGCCCGGCTACTTCCAGTCGCACACGGCCTTCTCCGCCAACGCCTTTTTGCGCGAGCGCGAGGGCGAGCCGTGCTGCGTGCTGCACCCGGCCGAGGCGGCGCGCCGCGGCCTTGCCGACAACGCGGTCGTCCGGCTCTTCAATGAGCGCGGCGCGATCGGCTTGAAATTGCGCATCAGCGATGAGATCCAGGAGGGCGTCGTGCTGGTTCCGGGCCAGCGGCCGGAGCGGGAGGCGGTGTCCGGCACCGTCAACGTCCTATGCTCCGACCGCCTGAGCGACATCGGCGCCGGAGCCACCTACCAGAGCACGTTCCTGGAGGTGGAGGCCTGGAAGGCAGGCGCCGTCGCAGCGGAGTGAGAGGGAAATGGCCGCAGAGCTTGCAACACGCCACGCCACGGAGCTGGCCGGCCTCGTCCGCGCGCGCAAGGCCTCGCCCGTCGAGGTGACCGAGGCGGTGCTGGCGCGCATCGACGCCTGCGAGCCGGCGCTCAATGCCTTCGTGGTGCTCGACCGGGAGGGAGCCATCGAGGCCGCAAAGGCCGCCGAGGCCGCCGTCGCGGGCGGCGCCGCGCTGGGCCCGCTGCATGGCGTGCCCGTGACGATCAAGGACGTGCAGGCCGTGGCTGGGCTGCCGACGCGCCGCGGCTCGCGCCTCTCCGACCCCGCGCCTGCGACAGCCGATGCCCCCCTCGTCGCGCGCCTGCGCGCCGCCGGCGCCATCATTCTCGGCAAGACCACGGCCACCGAGCTCGGCTGGACGGCGGTGAGCGACAGCCCGCTGACCGGCTCGACCCACAACCCCTGGCGCCGGGGCTACACCTCGGGCGGCTCGTCCTGCGGCGCCGCGGCGCTTGCCGCGGCCGGCTGCGGGCCGCTGCATCTGGGCACCGACGGCGCCGGATCGATCCGCCTGCCCGCGCACTTCTGCGGCGCAATCGGCCTCAAGCCGACCTTCGGCACGGTGCCCTACGGCCCCACGCCCAACAACAACCTCCTCTCCCACGCCGGCCCCATCACCCGCAGCGTCGCCGACGCCGAGCTGATGATGGAGGTCATGTCCGGCTGGCATCCGCTCGATCCCCTGTCGCATCCCGGCGGCTACCGGGCCGACACCGGCAGCGCCGGCGTCAAGGGCCTGCGCATCGCCTACAGCCCCGACCTCGGCCACGCCCGCGTCGATTCCGACGTCGCCGCCATCGTCGCCGATGCCGTGGGCGAGCTCGCCCGTCTCGGCGCCGTGGTCAAGGAGGTGACGCCGCCCTGGGGGCCGCAGGGTTCCCATCTCGTGCGCAAGCTCTGGGTGCCGCCGCTGCTCTACTACAAGCCGGACGACGAGAAGGCGGCGGCAGCCATCGATGCGGGGCTTCTCGCCTGCCTCCGGTCCTACGCCGACACGCCCTGGATCGACATCAGCAACGCCCACGCCGAGCGTCTCGCCTACGCCGCAGCCGTCGGCCAGTGGTTCGCCGACGGCTGGGACCTGCTCGTGACGCCGTCGGCCTCGGTCGCAGCCTTCCCCCACGGCCGCCAGCGCCCCGACCACTGGCCGCACCATCCCTGGGACTGGCTCGTGTGGGCGGAGTTCTCCTACCCCTTCGACCTCTCCCACAGCCCCGCCGTGTCGGTGCCCTGCGGCCTCACGCCCGAGGGCCTGCCCGTCGGCCTCCAGATCGTCGGCACCCGCTTTGCCGACCCCCTCGTGATGCGGGCCGCCCGCGCCTTCCTCGAGGCGCGGCCCTTCGCCTACTCCTGCATGGAGGTCGGGGCGCACTAAGCGCGAGCAAGCGTCGGCGCCCGCGCTAGTTGCCGTTGATCAGGCGCTTGAGCTTTTGCAGCTGCGTCTCCTCGCTCTCCTGGTAGGAGATCGTCGAGGCGAGCCGCCCGTTCCGGTCCATCAGGTACATCGTGGCCGTGTGGTTGTACGTGAAGCCCTCCGACGTCGGGACCTTCTGGTAGATCGCACGATAGGACCTCGCGACGGCGGCGATCTCCTCGGCCGTGCCCGTAAGCCCCATGATCCGCGCATCGAAGTTCGACAGGTAGAGCTTCAGGTGCTCGGGCGTGTCCCGCTCGGTATCGACGCTGACGAAGAAGTAGCGCATGCGGTCGGCATCGGGACCGAGCCGCTTCAGGATGTTCGACAGCTCCAGCATCGTCGTCGGGCACACGTCGGGGCAGTAGGTGAACCCGAAGAACACGGCGAAGGGCGTGCCCTTGAGGCTCTCGCTCCTGAGCCGCGTGCCGTCGTGCGTGACGAGGTCGAACGGCCCGCCGATGCGCGCCGCGAGCGGCAGGCCGTCGCCGGTCTGCACCCGCTGGAACAGCACGACGGCGCCGACGCTGAGGAGCGCCGCGAGCACGGCGCCCCACAGAGCGTTGCGGACGAGACGCATCAGTGCTTCTTCATCTGGCCGCCTTGCGCCCCCATGGCGCGCACGGCGTACTCGACCTCGACCGTCCCGGCCTTCTCGAATTTGAGCGTGCCCTTGACCTTGTCGCCCTCCTTCAAGGTCTCCTTCAGGTCCATGAACATGACGTGGAACGAGCCGGGCTTCAGCTCGACGCTTTTTCCCGGGCCGATCTCGAGGCCGCCGGCGAGCTCGCGCATCTTCATCATGTTGTCGATCATGGCCATCTCGTGCACCTCGAACTTGCCCGCGACCGTGGCCGAGCCGCCGACGAGCCGGTCGGCCTCCTTGCCCGTGTTCTCGATCTTCATGAAACCGCCGGCGACCTTCGAGCCGACAGGCGTGGCGCGCGTCCACGGCGCCTCGATCTTGAGCGAGCCGGCCTTGTAGTCCTCGGCTGCCGCCGGGCCTGCCGCGAGCGCGGCGACGACGAGCGAGCTAGCGATCATGCGTTTCATCGGTCTTCTCCTTCAGTTGTGCTGAAATCCACGGCTTCCCGCGCTCCGTCCGGCGCGGGCTAGTTCCAACGCGAGGCGATCTGCTGCGCCAGATGGCCCGCCATGTCCGCAAACGGCGCCGGCATCGCCGTCATCATCTCGGCGGGCTCCGATCGAGCCAGCCGCGAGCGGCGGCGCCGGGTCGGACGCCGCAACGAGCCGCCACACGAGGTCCGTCTCGAAGCCCTTCGGGCGCTGCTCGGAATGCTCGGCGAGGCCGGCCGTGCTGGTTTGCCGGCGGCATGAAGTGGGCGGGGTGAGAAATGCGCGCGCAGCCGCGCGAGACGAGCGGAAGTCATGATGCGCCGGTACGAGAAACGGATTGCAACGGGCGATCGCGGGGCGCTCAGTCGCTCGCGTGCGACGGCGTCCGGCCGATCGGTGCTAGGGGCGTATCAGACGAGAGCCGGAGGGCCGCGGCTGTGCGGCCGGATGAACGCGTGCGTGCGCACGCGCTCGTCGAGCACCGTGAATTCGATGGCGACGGCCACCACCCGCATCGCCGGCGTGATGATCTGCGGCGCCGCGAGCCCGTAGGCCGAGACCAGCCCGTTGCAGATCGGGCAGCCCGCGCCGCTCTGCCCGGGCGCGCCGTCGGGAAGCGCGGCGCCACCGCCCTCGCCTCCGGGATGGCAGATCGAGGCGATCAGATCCCGCGCCAGGTCGGGCAGCCCCGCCGCCGCGACAATACCCGCGCCGTCACGCAGCCCATCGCCGACCATGGTCGTGTTGTGGCGCACGACCGCCAGGGCCTGCAGCAGCAGGCCCAGGACGACGATGACGGTGACACGCACGCGCACGAGCAGCGGCCTCAGGTTGGCTTTCCGCCCACGAGCCAATCATAGGCGCGCGTGCGAGGCAAGGTCTCCCTGCGCCGCATGCGCGCTCCTCCTCTGCCCGTCAGAACCTGACGGTCAGCCCGGCATTGAACGACCGCCCCATTCCCGGCACCGGACCGATGCGGCCGCCGACGGCGTTGTAGTCGGCCCAGTCGGCACCCGCGAGCGGCGCGTAGTAGAGCTTGTCGAGCAGGTTGTCGACACCGAGGTCGAGGCGCACGTTGCGCCACTCGTAGGCGGTGCGCAGGTTGACCAGCGCATAGCCGGGCGTGCGGAGCTCGTTGCGGTTGGCGTCGACGCGGTCCTTCGTGTCGACGGCCACCAGCTCGACGCCGCTGGACCAGCGGAGCTGCCGCTTGGCAGCCGCCGCGCGCCGGCCGTACACTGGCAGACGGAGGGCACGGCCATGCTGCGCGGGCTGCTTCTCAATGCATTGATCCTGGGCCTGTTGGCCTGCGGCTCGGCGCTCGCCCCGGCGCAGGCGGCCGAGCCCTTCGCGCTCCTCGACCACCACGGCCGCCCGTTCTCCAGCACTGCGCTCGAAGGCCGCCCGCGCGCGGTGTTCTTCGGCTTCACCCACTGCCCGGACGTCTGCCCCACGACGCTGCTCGAGATGAGCAACCACCTCGCGGCGCTGGGCGCCGAGGCGCAGGCGCTGGCCGTGGTCTTCATCACCGTCGATCCCGAGCGCGACCGGCCCGAGACCTTGCGCGAGTATCTGGGCTCCTTCGATCCGCGCATCCTTGGCCTCACCGGCACCGAGGCGCAGATCAAGGCGGCTGCCGCCAGGTTCGGCGCCTTCTACGACCGGATCCCGGAGGGCGACGGCACCTACACGGTCGTCCACTCGGCCTACGTCTACCTCATCGACCGCCGCGACCGCGCCGCCGGCACCATCGGCTTCAACGAGCCCGAGGCCGACCAGCGCGCCAAGCTGCGCGCCCTGCTGGCACCGCCGGGGTGAGCGGACGCTACGGCAACAGGGCGAAGACGATGAAGGCGCTGAAGATCACGAGATGCACCACCCCTTGCAGGAAGGTGGTGCGGCCGGTGCCGAGCGTGATGACGCCGAGGAACAGGGTCAGCATCAGCATCCCCATGTCCTTGGCTCCGAGACCCAGCTGCAGCGGCATGCCCAGCCACAGCCCCACTGCGGCCACGGTCGGGATCGTGAGGCCGATGCTGGCGAGCGCCGACCCGAGGGCGAGATTGAGGCTGGTCTGCAACCGGTTGGCGCGCGCCGCGCGCAGGGCCGCAAGCGCCTCGGGCAGCAGCACCACGCCAGCGATGACCACCCCGACGAAGGCCTTCGGCGCATCGAGGTAGGCGAGCACCGTCTCCAGCGGCGGGGTCAGCAGCTTGGCAAGCCCGATCACCGCCATGAGCGCCGCCAGCAGCAGCAGCATGCTGCGGGCCGCCGCGGCGTCGGTCGGCGGCGGGGCGTGGTCGTCGTCGCTGCCGCCCCCCGTCGGCAGGAAGTAGTCGCGATGCCGCACGGTCTGCGCGAAGACGAAGGCGCCGTAGAGCACCAGCGACACGACCCCGGCGAATACCAGCTGCAGAGCGGTGAACTCCGGCCCCGATGTCGTGGTGGTGAGACTGGGCATGACCAGCGTCAGCACCGTCAGCGCGCCAAGGATGGCGAGCGCCGCGCTGGCCCCCTGCACCTGGAAGCCCTGCTCGTGATGCCGCACGCCCCCCGCCAGCAGGCTCAGGCCGACGATGCCGTTGCACACGATCATCACCGCCGCGAACACCGTGTCGCGGGCGAGGCCCGCCTTGGTCACCGGATCGGAGATCATGACCGACACGATGAGCGCCACCTCGATCACGGTCACCGCCACCGCCAGGACGAGCGTGCCGAAGGGCTCGCCGATCCTGTGGGCGACGACCTCCGCGTGATAGACGGCGGCGAACACCACCGGGATCAGCACCGCCGCGCACGCGACCGCGCCCAGCGCGCCGGTCGGGAGCAGCGCCGAGATGCCCATCAGCACCCACGCCAGCGCCGGCACGCTCCAGGCCCACCAGGGCGTCATGACGGAAGCCGCCGGCGGCTGCCCCGCGCGCTTGCGCCTCAGGCCCTGCATCGAAGTGTCTCCACTCCGCAGAGCCGAAGGCCGGCTCCCTGACGGGCGGCGATGCCATGAGCAGGGGCGCGGCCTGCGCGCGTGGCGGGTCGGGCGCCGTTCCCTGCACGGCTCAGCGTGCCGGCTCCTCGCTCCGCTGCGAGGCCTCGAACAGGAACCAGGTGCGCCGCTCCGTCTCGTCGATGTAGGTCTCCAGGAGCCCGGCCGTCGCCGGATCGTCGTTGTCCTCGCACACCTTGTGCGCCTGGCGGAATCGCGCGGCCATGGCCCTGTTGTCGGCCATCAGCTCCGCCAGCATGGCGTCTGCCGCCATGAACTCCTTGTCGTTGTCCTCCACCGACTGCAGCCGCCCGATGTGTCCGATGCTGAGAAGCGTCCGCTGGCCGAGCTTGCGCACTCTCTCGGCGAGCGGATCGATGGTGGCGAAGATCTGCTCGGCCTGCTCGTCGAGGAGAAGATGGTAATCGCGGAAGTGAGGCCCGTTCATGTGCCAGTGGAAGTTCTTGGTCTTGACGTAGAGGGCGAAGGCGTCCGCAACCAGCGAGTTGAGCTCGCCGGTCACGGCCGCGACATTTCGCCGGTCGAGGTCGTTCGGGGTCGCCAGCGCCTCCGGAACCTTGGCGTTTTTCGCTTGCGCGGCTGACTTCTGCATCGTGTGGCCTCCAACGTGAGCGTCATCGGCCAACGCCGAAGCCTCCCGTTGGTTCCAACGCCGGCGCGCCCGGGCGCCAGACTGGACCGTGGGCGAACGGATTCCTTGCGCGGGCGTTGTCCGCTGCATCGAGAGTTGCGCGGAGACCTGACCCATGCCCCTACGGATTCTGGTTCTGCTGCACATCGCGGCGGCCGTCGTCATCCTGTCCGCCGCCACCTTGCGCGCCCAGTCCGACGGGGCTGAGCTGGCCTTCATGCCGGCCACCATGACCGTGACGCTTCTCAACGATGGCGGCAAGTACGTGGCGGTCGACCTCAAGCACATCGACAAGGGCGGCTCCTGCCGCATGGACGCCGATGCGATGCTCGTGCGCGTCGGTGCCGGCAGCTCGCCCGGCAGCGTACGCGTGCGCTACATCGCCCCGCAGCTGTCCTCCGGCGGCTGCCCGTTCCTGACCGAGTTCGAGCTGCCCCAGGCCGAGTACGACGCCGCCCGCCGGGCCTTCCTCGACAGGAAGGCGGACGCCGGGGAGAGGGTCCGGCAGATCAGGAAGGATCTCGGCGACAAGTGGGACGAGGTCATGGGCCGCAAGAGCTGAGCCACGTCCGCGGCGGACACTTGCGCTCCCGCGGCGGGCCTCGCCGCCTCAGCGGTTGCCGCGGCGGGAGGCCTTGGCGAAGCGCACGGCCTCCTCCGCCGCCTTGAACAGCGCCTTCGACTTCGCCTCGCACTCGGCCTGCTCGGCCGCCGCGTCGCTGTCGGCCACGATGCCGGCCCCGGCCTGCACATAGATGCGGCCGTCCTTGACCAGCGCCGTGCGCAGCACGATGCAGCTGTCCATCTCGCCATCGGCCGAGAAGTAGCCGACGCAGCCGCCGTAGGGGCCCCGCTTCTCCTTCTCGAGCTCGTCGATGATCTCCATGGCACGCACCTTCGGCGCCCCCGACAGCGTGCCGGCCGGAAAGCCCGCCATCAGCGCGTCGATCACGTCGTGACGCTTGTCGAGGCGGCCGGTGACGTGGCTCGAGATGTGCATCACGTGGCTGTAGCGCTCGATGACGAAGCTCTCGCGCACACGCACCGAGCCGATCTCCGACACTCGGCCGACGTCGTTGCGGCCGAGGTCGACGAGCATCAGGTGCTCGGCGCGCTCCTTGGGGTCGGCGAGCAGCTTTTGCTCGAGCGCCTTGTCCTCCTCGGGCGTCGCCCCGCGCCGGATGGTGCCGGCAAGCGGCCGGATCGTCACCTCGCCGTCGCGCACCCTGACCAGGATCTCCGGGCTCGAGCCGACGAGCGCGAACCCGCCGAAGTCGAGGTGGAACAGGAACGGGGAGGGGTTGGTGCGCCTCAGCGCCCGGTACAGCGCGATCGAGGGCAGCGTGAAGGGCGCCGAGAACCGCTGCCCGACGATCACCTGGAACACGTCGCCGGCGGCGATGTACTCCTTCGCCTTCGCCACCTTGGCGAAGAACTCCTCCCGCGTCGTGTTCGAGACCGCCTCCGGCGAGGCCAGCACGTCGGCTGGGGCGATGCTGGCGTGCGGCACCGGCTCGTCGAGGCCCGCCACCACGCTCTCCAGCCGGGCGACGGCTTCGGCATAGGCCTCTCCCGCGCTCGTCCCCGCGTTGGGCCACACCGGCGTGATGACGATCATCTCGTCCTTCACGCTGTCGAACACCACCGTGATGGTCGGCCGCACGAAGATGCTGTCGGGCACCCCGATGCTGTCCGGCGGCACGTCGGGCAGGTCCTCGACCAACCGCACCATGTCGTAGCCCATGTAGCCGATGACGCTGGCGCCGATGTGCGGGATGTCGGCCGGCAGCGCGATGCGGGAGGCCTCGAGCAGCCGGCGCAGCGATACCAGCGGCGGATCGGGCTCCGCCACGAAGGCCTCCGCGTCGGCCTGCGCGGTGCGGTTGATCTCGGCCTTGGTGCCCGAGGCGCGCCAGATCAGATCGGGCGCCAGGCCGATGACGGAATAGCGCCCGCGCACGGCGCCGTCTTCGACCGATTCCAGCAGGAAGCTCATCGGCCGCCCGTGCGCCAGCTTGAGCATCGCCGAGACGGGCGTCTCCAGGTCGGCGACGAGGCGGGTCGACACCACCTGCGCCTTGCCCGCCGCGTACGCCCTGGCGAAGGCCTCGCGCGCCGGCTCCACGGCCAGGGCTTCGGGCTCTGCCGGCAATTGCGCCTTGCCGCGCGCCGTCGTCATTCGAGGCCCTGTCCCTGATCGCTGCCGCCCTCGCCGAGCGCCTGGCGCAGCGCCGCCTCGTTGATCTTGAGGCCGTAGCGGGTCTGCAGCGCGTTCACGTACTCGGCGAGCGCGTCGCTCTGCAGCTCGCGCAGCAGGTCCGCCTTGAGGCGCTCGGCCTGCTCGGGCGTCACCGCCGGCGCCGGGATGATGTCGACGACCCTCACGATCACGCGCGCGGCCCGGTCCGCCGCAGGCGCGGAGGTGGCGCGGCCCTTGCCCGTCAGGAACGCCTGCTGCACGGCGGCGGCCGGCAGCCCGTGCGGCGTCGTGCTGCGCGTGAAGGCGTTCGACTTCTCCACCTTGGCGAACGTCTCCTTGGCGATCGCCTCGAGGCTCTCGCCCGCGCTGAGCCGATCGACGATCCGGCCCGCGAGCTGCGAGATCTCGCGCCGCCGCTCCTCCTCCTTGACCTGCTTGGCGACCTCGCCCTTCACCTCGTCGAAGGGCTTCTGCTTGGCAGGTGTCGAAGCGACGTAGTCGAACCAGGCGTAGCCGCCGTCCGAGAGCTCGACGGGCTCCGTCTCGACGCCTTGCGTCGCCGCGAACGCGCCCTGCGCGATGCGCTGGCCCTCCGGCGTATCCATGGCCGGCTTGCCCTCCAGCGTATTGCCGCCGCGGTCGGTCTCGATCCCCTCCTGGAACGCGATGCCGAGCTCCGCGCCGATCTCCTTCAGCAGCTTTCCCGAGCCGCGCAGATCGTCGACCTTGTCGTGCAGCGTGCGGATCTCATCCGTCGCCCGCTGCGACTTGAGGCTTTCGGTGAGCTCGCCCCTGACGTCGGCGAGCGTGCGCTGCTTGCCCGGCACGATCTCGCTCACGTGCACGATGACGGTCTTGAAGTCGCCCGCGACCGGCTTCGACACCTCGTCCTTCTTGAGCGCGAAGGCGGCGGCGGCCACCTTGCCGTCGATCATGTCCTTCCTGGCCAGCAGCCCGAGGTCGAAGTCGCTCTCCTTGAAGCCGAGCTTGGTGGCGGCCTCCGTGAAGTTCTTCGCCTTTGCCAGCTCGGCGTAGGCCTTGTCGGCCGCAGCCTTGTCGTCGAAGGCGATCTGCTGCACGCGCCGCTTCTCGGGCACGTTGTACTTGTCCTGCTCGCGCTCGAACGCCGCCTTGAGATCGTCCTCGCTGACCGCCATCTTCGCCATCAGCGGCGCTCGCGCCAGCGTCAGCAGGTTGATCCGGCGCAGCTCCGGCGTCATGTACTGCGACAGGTTCTGCTCGTAGTGGGCCTTGAGCTTCGCCTCGTCGGGCTCGGGCACCTTGATCACCCGGTCGTAGTCGGGCGTCATGTACTCCGCCACCCGCGTCTCGTTGCGGTAGCGGTTCTGCACCTCGATCATCCACTGCGGCACGCTGCTCGCCGCAAGCAGCGTCTCGGTGATCTGGTCGCGCACCTCCTCCTTGCGCCGCTCGGCGACGAAGCGCTGCTCGTTCATGCCGACCTGGCGCAGGTAGCTCTGGAAGGCGCGCGCGTTGAAGGTGCCGTCGGCGCCCTGAAAGGCAGGCTCCTGCTTGATGATGTCGGCGAGGCCCTGGTCCGAGATGGCAAGCCCGAGCGAGCGCGCGTGCTCGGCGATCGCCGCCCCGCCGATGAGGCGCGACAGGGCCCGCTGCTGCACGCCGAGCATCTGCGCCTGCGCCGGCGTCAGGCGGCGGCCGAAGCGCCGCGTCATGCTGTCCATCTCGTCCTGGTAGGCCTGCCGCACCTGCTCGGGCGTGATGGTCACGGTGCCCACCGTTGCCACCGTGTCGCGGCCGACGTTGCGCACGACGTCGCCGATGCCCCACACGGCAAAGGCCACCACGAGCAGCGCCAGCAGGCCCTTCGCGAAGAAGTTGAGCGTGCCACGTCTCAGTGCTTCAAGCATCGGTCGGTTTCTTCCCTTGAGTGGCGCGAGCCTTGAGGCGCGCCATTGCGTCTCGCCAGCCGAGGCTGGTACCTGTGCCTCGTGGCGTCCATCGCCGGGTTCGTCCACCCACCCGGCGGGCGGCCGGCTCCGGCAGGGCGGAGCCCGGGCCGGGGCGCCGGCGGACTGGCGCGAGGGGGACGTTGCGTGCGGGGCGGCTTGCCTTCGACGCGGCGCATATTATGAACGGGGACCCGGTGCCGCAAGGCGCTTGCCTGTGGCCGAACCGCCGGGCCCGGCACCGGACCAGACGCCCCGATCGGCGGACGGTCGACGTCCGGCGCACACGCAAGGCCGTCCCCGTCAACCATGCACCTTTCAACCCAGTCGCAGGTCACCATGGCACCCACCCCCTCCCGCCCCGTCCCGCTGATCGCCGGCAACTGGAAGATGAACGGCCTCTCGGCAGCCCTGGGGGAGGCGGGCGCCGTCCGCGAAGCCCTTGGCCGGGACGGCTTCGCCCCGGGTGTCGAGGCCATGCTTTGCCCGCCGCCCACCCTTCTCATGCGCCTGGCGCAGGAGGCCCGGGGCAGCCGGCTGCTGGTCGGCGGCCAGGATTGCCACGCCAAGGCCAGCGGCGCCCACACCGGCGATGTGTCGGCCGAGATGCTCAAGGACGCGGGCGCCACGGCCGTCATCGTCGGGCATTCCGAGCGCCGTGCCGACCATGGCGAGCGCGACGCCGACGTGCGGGCCAAGGCTCAGGCCGCGCTGCAGGCCGGCCTCACGGCCATCGTCTGCGTTGGCGAGACGGCGGGCGAGCGCCGCAGCGGCCTCACCCTGGAGGTGGTCGGCCGCCAGCTCGCGCGCTCGCTGCCCGAGGGCGCCAGCGCCGCCAACTGCGTCGTGGCCTACGAGCCCGTGTGGGCCATCGGCACCGGCCTCACCGCCAGGCCCGCCGACGTCGCCGAGGTGCATGCCTTCCTGCGCCGGGCCCTGGTCGGGCAGTTGGGCGCGGCGGCCGCCGCCCTTCGCCTGCTCTATGGCGGCTCCGTCAAGCCCGACAATGCCGGCGAGCTCCTCGCCGTCCCCGACGTGAACGGCGCCTTGGTCGGCGGCGCCAGCCTCAAGGCCAAGGATTTCCTCGCCATAATTGCGGCGGCCGTCTGAGCTTTGTGGGTCTTGGCGGGGTCGGCCTTGACCCCGCATCCGACTTGCTGTTCAGGAGGTCTGTGCCGCCTGCACGGACCGCAAACTTTCCGCTCCGAGAGGTAAGGGATGCCGCGCACGAGCCTTGCCGTCGCCATAGCCGGGTTGCTCCTCGCCTGCTCGGCCATCGGCGTGCGGGCCGCGGCGCTCGATCCCGAAAGTTGCGCCAAGCTCAAGGCCTCGCTCGAGGAGCTGGAGCGGGCCGGCGCCCGCGACAACATGGCCAAGGGCCCCGACTGGGCCAAGGCCAACCTGCCGCCCGACAGGCTTGCGGAGGTCCGCCGGCTGATCGAGACCGACGAGCAGCTCCTGTTCCGCTGCCCCGGCCGCCATCTGGTGAACCTGCCCCTCGAGCCCGATCCGCCCCCGCCGCCCCCGCCGGCCGAGAAGGCCGATGGCGAGCCCAAGGCGGAAACCGCCAAGGCCGTGCCGCCGCCCAAGCCCGCCCCGGCGCCGGACAGGAAGGCCGACGACAAGGCCAAGGGCCCCGCCGCCAAGAAGCCTGCGGCTGCCAAGGCCGCCGCCGCCGACTCCAAGGCGCCCGAGAAGCCGCAGCCCAAGCCGAAACCCGCGCAGAAGCCCCGGCCCAAGCCCAAGGACGATGCCTTCAAGCCGTCGCCGTCCGATCCCAACGATCCCTTCGGTCTGAACTAGGCTCAATCCGACCGCCGCCGCCCCCCACGGCTCCGTGCCGGGAAAGGGCTGGCTGGCGCGGCACGGCTGGTGTAGAAGCGCCCTCGTCCGCGCCCGCGCGGCACGCTCCGTCAAGGATCTTCTCGACTCCCATGACCACCGTTCTGCTGATCATCCATCTCATGATTGCCGCCGGCCTCGTGGCCGTGGTGCTGCTGCAGCGTTCCGAGGGTGGCGCGCTTGGCATCGGCGGCGGCGGTGGCGGCGGCTTCCTCACGGGCCGGGGCACGGCGAACTTCCTGACACGCGTCACGGCGGGCCTTGCTGCGGCGTTTTTCGTCACCAGCATGGTCCTGACGCTGCTCGCCAACCATCCCGAGAAGCCGCGTTCGATCTTCGACGCCCCGGTGCAGAAGGGCACGCCCGCCGTGCCCCAGAGCGACGCGCCGGCGGGCGGCGCTCTGCCGAAGCTGAACCCGATCGACACGGCCCCCAAGGCACCGAAGTCGCAGTGACCGCGCCAGGGCGCGCGCGCTGAGCGGCAGCCCGCGCGGCATGCCGCCTCCAAGCCGTGTCCGAATGCCGCGTCTTTGCGGCCGGCTGCGAAAGAAGAGGAGATCGTGGTGGACGACCATAAAAAAGCCTCTTCGAATCAAGCGCGTTGGGTGTACTGTTAAGGCCCATGGCGCGGTACATCTTCATCACCGGCGGCGTGGTCTCCTCCCTGGGTAAGGGCCTTGCCTCCGCAGCACTCGGATCGCTTCTGCAGGCTCGCGGCTACTCGGTCCGCCTGCGCAAGCTCGATCCCTATCTCAACGTCGATCCCGGCACCATGAGCCCCTACCAGCACGGTGAGGTGTTCGTGACCGACGACGGGGCCGAGACCGATCTCGATCTCGGCCATTACGAGCGCTTCACCGGCGTGCCCTCGAAGAAGTCGGACAACATCACGACGGGGCGCATCTACCAGGAGATTCTCGCCAAGGAGCGGCGCGGCGACTACCTCGGCGGCACCGTGCAGGTGATCCCGCACGTCACCGACGCCATCAAGCAGTTCGTGCTCTCGGGCAACGAGGGGCTCGACTTCGTGCTGGTCGAGATCGGCGGCACCGTGGGCGACATCGAGGGCCTGCCGTTCTTCGAGGCCATCCGCCAGCTCGGCAACGAGCTGCCCCGCGGCAACTCGATCTTCATCCACCTCACCCTGATTCCGTTCATTCCCAGCGCCGGCGAGCTCAAGACCAAGCCGACGCAGCACTCCGTGAAGGAGCTGCGCTCCATCGGCATCCAGCCCAACATCCTGCTGTGCCGCTGCGACCGGCCGGTGCCGGAATCCGAGCGGCGCAAGATCGCGTTGTTCTGCAACGTGCGCGAGGAGGCGGTGATCCAGGCGCTCGACGTCTCCACCATCTACGACGTGCCGCTCGCCTACCACCGCGAGGGGCTCGACGGCCAGGTGCTCGAGGCCTTCGGCATCGCCGACGCCAAGCCCCCCCAGCTCGACCGCTGGCAGACCATCTCGCACGCCATCGCCAACCCCGAGGGCGAGGTGACGATCGCCATCGTCGGCAAGTACACGGGCCTCAAGGACGCCTACAAGTCGCTCAACGAGGCCCTGTTCCACGGCGGCATAGCCAACCGCGTCAAGGTCAACCTCGACTGGATCGAGTCCGAGGTCTTCGAGAAGGAGGACCCGACGCCCTTCCTGGAGCATGTCCACGGCATCCTGGTGCCTGGCGGCTTCGGCCATCGCGGCGCGGAGGGCAAGATCAGGGCGGCGAGCTTCGCGCGGCAGCGGAAAGTGCCCTATTTCGGCATCTGCTTCGGCATGCAGATGGCTGTGATCGAGGCGGCGCGGTCGCTCGCCGGAATCACGGACGCAAATTCGACCGAGTTCGGCCCCACGACCGAGCCCGTGGTCGGCCTGATGACGGAGTGGATGCGCGGCAACGAGCTCGAGCAGCGCGCGGCCGACGGCAATCTCGGCGGCACCATGCGGCTCGGCGCCTATGCCTCGACGCTGGCGGCGGGTTCCAAGATCGCGCAGATCTACGGCACGACCGAGATCTACGAGCGGCATCGCCACCG
>JANRIO010000098.1:0-14746 GCA_033764875.1 Hyphomicrobiaceae bacterium
GCCCCCGGCCGGGTGATCGCCACGAAGGCCGCGATGGGCGCGGCCCGTGACAGCGAGGACCCGGCCATGACCGACCGCTTCGACGACGCCGAACCCACCCACGCCGCCTCCGCCACCGCGCACCTGCTCGACGAGCTCCAGCTCCGCGGCTACCGCCCCTTCGCCGACGAGCCCGACCCGCGGCCGCTGCCCGATCCCGACCGCCTCTCCGGCGCCATCGCCGACATCTTCGACGCACTCGTCGCCAGCCTCGGCGAGACGCGCCTCGAGCCTGACCTGCCTGACCTGCTCTGGTCGCTGGTCAACCTCTTCCATCGCGGCATCGACCGCATCGGCCGCGAGCTCGACACCAACGAGACCGCGCAGCAGCGCTCCCAGCGCGAGCAGGACGGCTCCGAGGTCCGTTCCGTCGACCTGGAACGCCTCCTCGCTCAGGGCCTCACGCTGATCGAGCGCCGCAACGCCTTCGAGTTCCTCCGCGATGCCGCCGCCGAGCACTTCGAACATCACACCGGCTCCGCCTGGCGCCCGCGCGCGGGCTCGATGGTCAGCCGCCGTACGATGACCGCGGCGATGATCGACAGCCGCGACTTCCTTGCCGCCATGCGCCGCGCCGAGACCGAGCCGCTGCTGCCCCCGGGCGTACGCATCGCCTTCGCGGGCGGCGTCGAGTGTAACGACCACCAGCGCATCTGGACAGCACTCGACCGCGTGCACGCGAAGCACCCAGAGATGGTGCTGCTGCATGGCGGCACGCCGAAGGGCGCTGAGCGCATCGCCGCCTGCTGGGCCGACCAGCGCAAGGTGCCGCAGATCGTCTTCAAGCCGGACTGGCACCGCCACGCCAAGGCCGCACCGTTCAAGCGCAACGACGCGCTGCTCGAGACGCTGCCGATCGGCGTCATCGTCTTCCCCGGCTCGGGCGTCACCGACAACCTGGCGGACAAGGCGAAGCGGCTCGGCATCCCGCTCTTCGACTTCCGAGGGGGCGGCGGGTAGCGCCTCCCGCACGATGATGCGCTTGCGCAAAGGCGAACCGCTCCGCGCCCGCGATCCGCTACAATCGGAGCGCATCATCGCGCCTCGACCGGGGAGTGTCGCATGACGCTGGGTGTCATCGTCAGCCTGTTCGGCCTCGGCACGATGCTCGTGCTGCTGTTCACGCTCGCCATCTACGCCGTGCCGTTCTTCGTCGGGCTGACGGTCGGCATGTGGGCGTTCGAGACAGGCGCGGGCGTCATCGGCGCCGTGCTGGTCGGCCTCGTCGCGGGCGTGGTCGCGCTGTTCGCCGCGCAGCTGCTCTTCGCCTCCGTACGCTCGCTCGCCCTGCGGGCCGTCATCGCGCTGCTGTTCGCCGCACCGGCCGCCGTCGCCGGCTACCACGCGGTGCTTGGGATCTCGGCGCTGCTCGTGCCGTCGGAAGCCTGGCGGCACGTGTTCGCGGCGATCGGCGGCCTCGTGGTGGGTGTCTCAGCGGCGGTGCAGCTGGCTGCGTTCGCGGGCGCCGGCGCCCAGCCGAGGCAGGTCACCATTGGCCGCCCTGACGCTGAGTTCGCCGAAGCGGCGGGAGCGGATCAGCCTCGCCTGCCATCGCCCTCCACGGCACGCCTGCCGGCGCCGTCATCGGGATCGCGCGGCTGAACCGAGGGGGGGCAGCCCTCGTCGCGAACATCCACGCCACGCACCCCCCAGCCGAGATGATGCGTTACCGGGCCAGCGTTTCGCCTTCCCCGTTCCGGCCGGATCCTCCCTTGTGCACGCCATGGGCGCCGTGACCGCGATGCCTGGTTCATCGTGCTTGTGCCCGGCAAGGCGAGAGTCGCCTGCTGTCTCCGTGGTCCGTCCGGTGTCGCGCTGCCACGCTGCCTCGGATGGCCTGATCTGGCCGAGGGACGGCTGACGCCTCGGGCGCCTCGGCCGCAACGGCGCCGGTGCGACTTTCTTCCCCTGGCCTGCGGCCATTCCTCGCGAGGCAAGAAAGTCTCCCAGCCCCGTCCTCCGCTGCGCTGCGGCCCCTGCGGGGTGCGTCGGTGCCCGCCCCCGGCCGGACGATCGCCATCGAGGCCGCGATGGGCGCGGCCCGATCGACAGACAGGAGACAGTCATGGCGACCATCGGCACCTTCACCCGCACCGGCGACGGCTTCACCGGCACGGTCTCGACCCTCACCCTCGACGCCAAGGTCCAGGTCCGGCCGGCCGAGAAGAGCAGCGACAAGGCCCCCGACTTCCGCATCTTCGCCGGCCGCGCCGAGATCGGGGCGGCGTGGAAGAAGACCTCGAACGAGGGCCGCGACTACCTCTCGGTCAAGCTCGACGACCCCTCCCTCCCGGCGCCGATCCTGGCGAACCTCTTCGAGATGGAGGGCGGCGAGTTCGAGCTGATCTGGTCCCGCCCCAACGGCAACCGCAGCAGGGAGTGAATGGCCAACGGCGCCCCGCCCGCGAGGGCGGGGCGCAGATCTACGCAGCCCGCGATTCTGCGCTTGCCGGGCTGCGCTCGAACCATCCGCATCAACAGTCTTCCTGACGCACCAGCCGTATTTCGCAGCTTGATCGGGCCGTCGTCAGATGTTGCGTTACGCGCTTGGTCACAACGAAAGTGTTCGGTAAGGTCCCGTGAGACACTGAGCCCGCGGCCGTCAAAGCGTAAAATCTGAACATCCGCTCTTGGCAAATAATTGCTTGACAATACACACTAAAATTGTACGCAGAAAACATGCGTTATTTCCGCAAAAATATATAATGCTGTCACAATAAAGCTGATAGATCCAACAAGAAGGAATAATAAGTTGCAAGATATGCTGAGATTTCGTATAATTGGTGTTGGAATTGATTTGGTAGAAATCGCCGGTATTGTGCGCATCATATCTGAATCGGATGGTGGCTTTTTATCTCGCTATTTCACGGAGGCGGAGCTCGCGTTCGCCGGTCAATCCGCCCGTCGCGCTCCGCGTCTCGCGGGCCGATTCGCGGCAAAGGAGGCTGTGGTCAAAGCTCTCGGCATCGGTTGGGGAGACGGCATCGCTTGGACTGACATCGAGGTTCTGACATCCCCCTCGGGCGCGCCGTCAGTCATCCTCTACAACGTGGCAGCTACCGCGGCAGTGGATGTTTCTCGCTGGTTTGTCAGTATCAGCTGTGCCGGCGGGTATGCGACCGCCGTTGCCGTGGCAGTCGGCGAACGCCCCGGATGCGGCGACCAAGTTCGCAGCTAAGCTTGGCCCGTCACGCGTCGGCGACTATCGCCTCTGTCGCCCCAGCGTCAGAAGCGCCCAGGAAGCGAATGGCGCGCTGGTCGAGGTCTACAAGTACCCGACCCCCGCTATGTTTCACTATCTCCCGCCACACCCCGTAGGCATACAGGATGGCCCGCTGCCAGTCGCCGAGGCTGCACCGCGAGACCTCAAGGTGGCGCGTCATGCTCGCGACGGTCTTGAGGAGCTCGTAGTCGAGGTCGCGGACCCCTTCGAGGAAGCTGTGCGCGCGGGCATAGTCGAAGACCAGCGCCGAGACGCCTTCCTCGATCACCTGCGCGCGCCCGCCGTCCTCGACCTCATCCACCTTCGGCCTGCTCTTGCGCTTGCGCTTCATCAGCGAACGCACAACGGGCGACCAACCCAGCACCGCCACCAGGGCCATGTGGAACACATCGTGGAAGCGGTAGCCGTCTGGATCATAGGCGTTGTCAGTAAGATCTGCGCCCAGAGGCGAGCCGTTGAGCAGCACTCGCACCTTGACCTTCCCTTCGACCACGGTCTCGTACATCTCGACCTCGAAGCGCCGCGGGAAGCGCTCGTGCTCGGGGTACCCCTCGTCGAAGATATGCGGAGCATCGGGCCTCGCGCCCCAGCGCCCCTGCGTCTTCTCCAGGTTCGCCGCCGCGATCTCGGCCAAATCGAGATCGAACTTGCTGGCGACGTTGGCAACGTACCAGAGGAGGTCACCCAGCTCCTCGGCGACCCGCTCCTTGAACATGAGGTGCGCGTCGCGGTCGCGAAGGTGCTTCTTGTACTCGCTGAGGAGCTGGCCCGTCTCGCCCGCGAGGCCGAGCAGGGGCACGATAAGGCCGGCCACGGGATCGACGGTGCCGGACGCGGTCAGTGGCACGCGGTCGGTCGCCCGCGCCTCTCGCTGGTAGGTGCGCATGTCCATAGTCGGTCTCCTCGAGGCAATGATCAGACTTTCCGCGCGTTGTTCGGCGGGGCTAGGCGCGACAGAGGTGTCGAGGCCCCACTTCGGTGGGTACCAGGGGGGCGCGAGAGGAGCCGCGCTCGCGGCGAAGCGCTGCTTGATCCGGGTGCGGCCCGCGACCCCGGAGATGTCGGGATGCGCGACGCGGGCGTACTTGCTGATCTCGCAGAACAGGTTCTGGCAGTCGATGAGCTGGAGGCGGCGGCCCCAGAGCGAGGGGAAATCCAGGCCGAGGCGCTCGAATTCCTCCTCCTGCCGGTCCGCGACGAGACGGATCAGCTCCGCCTCGTTGAGGCCGCCGCCGCTGGCGAAGCACTTGCTCAGCCCGTCCCGCGCGCCCGGGCCCGGCACGACGAACTCCATCTCGGAGAAGTCGGTCAGCTGGCTGTAGTTGATGTCCGTCACGAACTGGTAGGCGAGGAAATCGCCAATAGTCGGGAAGGAGCGGAGCAGGTCGAACGCCTGCTGCATCCGCCGCGCGCCGCGCAGCCGCGCGGGGGTGCCCGCGCGCATCATCGCCTCCAGCAGCCGGAGGTGGTTCTGGTGCTTCGCGGGATAGCCGAAGGTCGAACCGCCCGGGGGCATGATGTAGGCGGCCGAGTAGATCCTCGTGCCGCCGCGCAGCGCGCGCGCGAGGGCGGCGTCGTAAAGGTCGAAGCGGTAGTCCGACCACGTCACCGCGCCGAACGTGGCCTCCAGCAGCTCCCAGGTCTCGATCCGGTTGAAAAGCTTGAAGAGCAGGATGCGGAAGAAGACCTCCTCGTCCGACGAGGGCAGGTCCTCGCGGTAGATCACGTTGCGGATGAGGTACTGGCTCACCCGGTCCGACGCGCGGTACGCGTTGGTGAAGCGGTACCCGCCAATGACGGGGTCCCCCGTCCACGGGGGGCGCTCGCCCGCGAGCCTGCGGAAGAACACGCGCTGCCGCTCCACCGCGAAGTGCCAGTAGCTGTCGTACACCTCGGTGACGCGCGCCGGCGCCAGATGTTTGGAATAGACGGCCTTGGGCAGGGCGAGCGGCGGCGCGGGCCGCGGTCCCGCCGGCACCGGAAGCGCGAAGGCCGCCTGCGGCGTGCCCTCCCCAGATGCTGGGTTCCGCGGTCGCCCGCGCGGGCGGCCCGTCGCCCCCCCCGGCGGCTTCGGGCGCTTCACGCGACGGCCAGCGCCCCGGTCCGCGCCGGCGTCGCCGCGGGCGACAGGCAGGCGCGGGCGGCCGAGGTCAGCGGCACGAGGTGGGGACTGGTCTTCCCGGGACGGTCAAGCTTCTCGATCCCCACCGTGATGTTCACCCGTGCGAGCCGGAGCTTCATCTCGCGCGCCATGAAGGCGCCGAGCTGGGCGATGCCGAGATGGTTGCCATACGCCCGGTGGAAGAGCTGCTGCGTCGCATAGAAGGCGTTGACGACGAGGCCGCCGTCGTCGGTGGGGACGAAGCTGACCTGCTGGAGGCACGGGAAGCCGAGCTGCGCGTCCGGAACGTGGTCGCGCGCGGGGTCGAAGGTGGTGGCCTGGAGCATGGAACGCCGCACCCCCGTCCGACCGAGATACTGCGACAGCACCCATTCCAACTGGTTGCCGCCGCACGGGCCGGACCCGTAGGCGACCAGGCGCCCGAAGTAGAGGCCCCGCCGGTTCGAGGCCGGGTTCATCGCCATCAGGCGCGGCAGGGCGCGGCGGCACAGATCGAAGAACTTCGCCCGGTCGCCCTGCGCCATGCGCCAGTAGCGCTCCGGGAAGATCGTGAAGGCGACCGTTTCCACGTCCCAGCGCTCGCCTGCGGCGACGAGGGCGGCGTCCATCGCCGCCCGCATCGCCCCGTCCTCGGGGATCTCGCCCCCGGGCCCGAAGCCGTCGATGCTGACGACGAGCGGGGAAATCTCCGTGCCGGGGTTGTCCATCACGCGCAGGAAGGCGCGCGCCCAGGCGCGGGACACGCTGCTCTCCTCGACGACGAAGGGGACGGGCGCAACGCTAGTCGTCATCGTGGTCCTCCAGGTGCCGGTACTGCGCGAGGCCGACGTAGTGGGGCCGCGCGACACGCACGAAGGTCGCCCACGGGGTTCCGGGGACAGTCGCGCGCGCCACGCCCGGGGAGACCGCGCGGAAGAGCGAGCCCGACCCCGTGCTGCCCTCGGCCGCCGCGACGGCCCCCGCGACCTGCGTGCCCGGCGGAAGGAGGAGCAGCGTGCCGACCTCCGCGTCGAGGGTCGGCGCCGCCCAGTGGTGGTCGGCCACCACGAGCGGGCTGGGCGTGACCGCGCCGAGGATCTCCTCGCGCAGCGAGCGGGGCGTCGCGCGGAGGAGCTGCGCCGCGTGCGCGCGCGGCATCTCGCCCAGGGCGTAGGCGAGGTGGGTGACGAGGGTGGCGTACCCGACGCCGAACTCGCAGGCGACCGCGAAGACCTGCCGCGGCGTCGCCGACGCCGGCGCCCAGCCCCGGGCCGCGAAGCCGCGGCGGACGCCGAGCGTCGGCATCAGCGCGAAGGCCGCGAAGGCGTCGGCGAGGATCTCGTTCGGGCTGCTGTGCGCGCCGCCCGCCACGTCCTCGCGCAGCTCGTCGATGGTGGAGCCGTGCCCGAAGACATGATGCCCTAGCTCGTGGCCGCAGTTGTACGCCCGCCGTGGCAGGGGGCGCAGCGCGGAGAGGTGAATGCGCGACGGAGATCCGCGCTCGTACATCCCCTCCATGCTCGCGATGTCGTTGAAGCGGACCGTCACCCGGTGCGCTTCGCAGAGCCCGTAGATACAGATCGGGCTGTGCAGGTCGAGGCCGGCCACCTGCCGCGCCCGGATGGAGGCCTGCATAGCTTGTTGCGTGAGGGCACGGCGATCGGGCATGATCTTGGTCTTCGGAGTCACGATCACGGCTGGCTCTCGCCCTGCCCGTCGTCTTCCGAGCGCCGCATCGCGGCGAGCAGGGCCATGAGGCGGTCGAGGTCGGCCGGCTTGAGCTTGCCGAGCTCGCGTGCGGCGAGCTGCAGCCGGGGATCGTCGGGCGCGATCGTGTCCGGCGCTTCGCCGACGAGCCACGACACGCCCACGTCGAAGATCTCCGCCATCCGGGTCAGCTCCTCGGCCGTGACGCGGCGGTTGCCCGCCTCGATCTCGGACACCGAAGGCCGATGGAGGCCGAGCATGCGCGCGACTTGGCCCTGCGAGAGCCCGGCCATCGTCCGCGCCTCCTTGATGCGGGCGGCCAGCTGCGCGCGCCGCGCGGGATCCTGCTGCTCGGTCATGGCCGCCTCACTCCGCCGCAACCGGGGTGGCCGAGGACGCGACACGGCAAACTTCGGCGACCGCCTGATCGATGCTGAGGGGCGTGCGGCAGGCGCCGCGCGTACTGAAGATGTTCACGTTGTTGGGGATTTCCACGTTGAGGGTCGCAGCAAGCATTCCGGTTGCCACGGGCCAGATCTTGCTGTCGAACTTGTCGAGATCCGTGATCGGAACGCTGGCGCCGGTGAGGGCGGGGCACGCCAGACCGCTCATCGCCTGGATCTGGCCCAGGATGGTGATCAGCTCTTTCCTGACATGGCCGGCGTCCATCGCCTTCCGCTCCGGATTCTTACGTGTGGTAAGATAATCATACCATCCGCCCTGTGCAAGAAAATCCAGCATCGGCATTCATGGGTTGAGCCGCTCGAGAGCGGGCTGGTTCGGTTGGAATGGTCGTGACCAGCAGGTAACGCTACCGATAGGGTCATCGTTGGCACCCTGCGCCGCCAACGCGGGTAGACCCAAATCCGGTTGGACATCACGACTGCCGGGCTCGGCTAAGTGCTCGCCTCAGCGTCGGTTGCGTCGTCCCCCGCGCCGCATCGGCTTTGCCGCCTGCACCTCACCATCCGGCTCGACCAGCGCGACGTGGCTCACACCGAGCGCGCTGGCGAGCTCGAACAGCGTCACCACCGTTGGATTGCGCGTGCCGCGTTCCAGGCTGCTGAGGTACTGCTGGCTGAACCCGGACCGCTCGGCAAACGCCTCCTGCGTCAGGCCCTTCTCCAGCCTGATCCGACGCACGTTCCTCCCCACCAGCCGGCGCATGTCCATGCCGGCACGGTCGGTTCGCTACATACTTTGAGTTTATCTTCCATAGTGTGTAAATCGCGCGTCTCCGATCCCATGTAACGCCCCGTCTGGCGCTCGCGACCCGGATGGGTGACTGTCCGGCGACAGCGCGATGAGACGCCGGCAGAGGGGGCGCCCGCATGACCGCCGCAAGGATCCTCGAGACCCCACCCGACGAACCGCGCATCACGGCCTATGACCTAGCCCACAAGATCCTCTACCTGCGCCTGCTGGATGCCGCCGCCGAGGGCGCCGATTGGCGGGAGGTCGCGCGCATCGTCCTCAGCCTCGACCCGGACGGCGATCCCGGCCTGGCGCGACGAATCCACGACAGTCATCTTGCCCGTGCCCGCTGGATGGCCGAAGCCGGCTACCGCGATCTGCTGCGGCAGGGCTAGACCAACTGACAGGCGTTGCGCTGGTGGCAACACGCGTTGCCCGGCGCGCGACTCGAGAACGGACGAAGCGATCGCATGTCTCGGCATGCTGCACGCGGAGCGTGTGCTCCGCGCTGTGCCGGAGCCTTGCCATGCCGTCGCGAGACTGGCGGTCGGCCGCCGCCTACGCAGAGCTGGAGAACGCCTCGGCGCGCGATCTCGCCTGGGAGTTTCTGCGGCGCAACCCGCACTACGTGCGGGACTGGGAAAAGCTCGACGACACGCGGCCCGACGACACGGCCGACGCCGTCGTCGAGCGCTGGGGGTTGCGATTTCCCGGCCGATCCAGCGCTCGACGCACGCACAGCGGGCGTCGTCTGGATGCCGGCGCTCTGCACCGCCACCGTGGCGCTCTCGGCCTTGCCGCCGTCATTCTCGCCACGCTCTCCGGCTGCCCTGCCGCGTGTGAGATCGCCGCACCAGGCGAGTGACGGGCTGCATGCCGTCGTTGGGACGCAATCGCTGCCGGTCTGGTTGATCGGCGATCCGCCGCCCGATGCGCCGCTCGGCGTCTTGGTGCCGCTCGACGCCCTCACGCCAAAGCGCCTGGCTGCTGCGCTGCAGTTCTGGACTGCGCTCCGGGGTCGACCCACGCGCGAGCGCGCTCTTTCGCGCAACCGCCGACGCGTCCTGATCAACCGCCTGCGCGCACTCGATGGCGATGCGGAGGGCGCGAGCATCCGCGACCTTGCTGTCGGCCTGTTCGGACCGGCCCGCGTTCCCCGGGGCGCCGCCTGGAAGAGCCACGATCTGCGCAGCCGCACCCTGCGCCTCCTGTCGGCTGCCCGCGCGCTTCGAGATGGCGGCTACCGCGACCTGCTGACCACCGGAGGCAGCATACGCCTCTGACCTCCGCACGGGGTCCGCTTTCGCCGGCGCCGTCTTCGGACTCCCCCACTGCGACCACGCTTCGCCAGCCTCCGACCTGACCGCCGCGCCCCATGCGCGGCATCCGACAGCATCACCGGAGGCTCCCGATGCCCGACCCGAATGCAGGCCTGCCGCCGCGCTATCTCCGCACGCCCGAGGCCGCGCGGTTCCTCGGCCTGTCCGGCCGCACCCTCGAGAAGCACCGCACCTACGGCACCGGCCCGCGCTACTCCAAGATCGGCGGCCGCGTCGTCTATGCCGTCACCGATCTCCAGGCCTGGGTGAACCGCGGCACCAAGGCCTCGACCAGCGACGACACGGGCGAGACCGTGCTGCCCGCCAAGCGGCATGTAGCCGTGTCGCCGGCATACGCCGCGCGCCTGCGCGGCTGACGCCATGGCGGCGGGCCGTCTCCAGCAGCCGGGGAGCGAACGGGCGCGCCTCGACCCGTTCGACGCGCTGGCCGGTGACGTGCCGCCGCGCGACCAGCGCGACCTCATGGAGCGGCCCTTCTTCTCGCTGGCCAAGACCAAGCGCACGGCGCCGATCCTCTACACCGCGGGCGACACGCAGGTGCAGGTGCACGGCCTGCCCGAGCACGGCATCGCGACGATCTGGGATGCCGACGTGCTGATCTGGGCCGCGTCGCATCTCGTCGAGGCGCTGGACCGCGGCCTGCCCACCTCGCGCTTCTTCCGGTTCACGCCCTACCAACTGCTCGGCGCCATCGGCCGCGGCCGCGGACAGCGCGACTACCTGCTGCTCAAGGGCGCGCTGGCGCGCCTGCAATCCACCGTCATCCGCACGACGATCCGCCACGGCGCGCACTGGCGCCGGCAGCAATTCAGCTGGATCAGCGAGTGGGAGGAGCTCACCACATGGTCCGGCCGCGTCGAGGGCATGGAGTTCGTCCTGCCCGACTGGTTCTACCAGGGCGTGCTCGACCGGCGCCTCGTGCTGACCGTCGACCCGGCCTATTTCCGGCTGACGGGCGGGCTGGAGCGCTGGCTCTACCGGGTCGCGCGCAAGCACGCGGGGCGGCAGCCGGGCGGCTGGCGCTTCGAGCTGCGGCACCTCCACGCCAAGAGCGCGAGCCTCGCCCGCTTCTCCGATTTCGCGCTCGACGTCCGGCGCCTCGTCGCGCGGCAGCCGCTGCCGGGCTACGCACTGGCGCTCCGGCAGGAGGACGCTGGCAGGCCACTTCTCCACATCCGACCTGTGGATAACCTGTGGACAAGTGCTGCGGGTCACGGGACTTCGGGCGCATCCGATATCGGGACTTCGGGCGCACCAGACACGGGACTTCGGGCGCAGGAATCGCCCGATCCATCAGCCAGATCAATGCGTTGCGGCAGCCGTAACTTCTCTAACCAAGAGTCTAACCGTAAAGAAGTGGTTGGGCCGGCGCGCTGCGCGGAACGCGACCGGGACGGGGAGCGGGGGGCGGTGCCGTGACGGCGCTGACCCGCGTCGAGCTGCTGTGGCTCGAGGGCCGCGTCGAGCGCTGGATCCGCTTCGGGCGGATCGCCGAGGAGACGATCCTCGACCGCCGCCGCCGCGTCGTCGCCTTCGCCGCGGGCGAGGTCTTCGCCTTCGTGCGGTGGGCGTCGAACGGCTACGGCACCATCGTCAGTCGCATCGACATCCTGCGCGCGGTCGCGCCCGGCGAGGCCTTCAGCACGATCGGCTTCGTGGAGCCGGGGGCGGAGATCCTGCTGCGCATCTCCGGCTGGCCGAAGGTCAACGAGGTGCTGCGGGGGATCGACGCGGTCGAGCAGACGGGTGTCGTGCCGGAGGATGCCTGTCCGGACCACTGGCGGCACGTGATGAACCGCCTCGCGGCCGGCGAGCCGCCGCGCGCCTACACGCGCGAGCGCCACCGCGCCTGGCTGCTGCGGCGGAGGATCGACGCATGACGGTGTGCCGGAAACGGCGCGCGGCGCCCGTCGTGGCCATGCTCGCCGGGCTGGGGCTGATCGCCGTCCCGACGGTCGCGGGTTGGCAGCCGCGCATCATCTGGAACGCCTCGGCGAGCGTGCCGCTCGGCCTGTACGCCGCGACACCTGTCGAGACGATCGGGCACGGCGACCTCGTGCTCGTCCGCCCGCCCGAGACGCTGGCGGCGCTCATCGTCGAGCGAGGCTATGTCGCGCGCGGCGTGCCGCTGCTGAAGCACGTCGCCGCCCTGCCGCCGCAGGTGGTGTGCGCAGAAGGCAACACAATCACGGTCGACGGCGAGACGGTGGCACACCGCCACATGGCTGACCGTCTGGGCCGAGTGCTGCCAACCTGGCACGGGTGCCATGGGCTTGAAGCCGGCGAGGTGTTCCTCCTCAACCCCGCCGAGCCGGACAGCCTCGACGGCCGCTACTTCGGGCCTCTCCCACGCACGAGCATCGTCGCCCGGCTGCTTCCGGTCTGGATCACGGAGCGTGAACCATGATCACGTCGCCCCCTTTCCACGCGCGCCCATTGGCGACGCGCGGCGCTCTGGCAGGGCGCGCTGGACAGCTCGCTTCCTCCCTCCCGTCCCGGTCGTGGCCCTGCATCGCAGCCTTGCTGCTGATGGTCAGCCTGCCGCCGTCCGGGCTGGCGGCGCAGACGATCCATGCTGCCGAGGTCGCTGCCGCATCGCAGCGCTTCGGCATTCCGGAAGCCTGGATCAGGGCGGTGATGCGCGCGGAGAGTGCGGGCGATCGGCACGCCGTGTCGCACCGCGGCGCCATGGGGCTGATGCAGGTGATGCCGGCGACCTGGGCAGGCCTGCGCGCGCAGCACGGCCTCGGCGCCGATCCCTTCGCGCCGTACGACAACATCCTGGCGGGCACGGCGTATCTGCGCGAGATGCTGGATCGCTTCGGATCGGTGCCGCTGATGCTGGCGGCCTACAACGCCGGGCCGCGTCGGGTTGAGGCGCATCTTGCCACACGCTCGGGTGTTTCTGTCGTGCTGCCGGCTACCCCAGGACCGACCACCAGAGCGATCGAGGCAGAAGAGCCAGGAACCCCGACCGCAGATCGCAAGATAAAGGCCGCGATGTGCGCGGCGACGGTCGGGGCGCAGCAGGCAGACCGATCAACGCCCTCGCGCGAGGTGCGTCTTTGGACCGTAGCCTGCGCATTCCTGCAACCCATTCCACCAACACTACTTTGCGCGATGTGCGGGCACCCAGCGCGTGACCCGCGACGATGACCTGCGCGTCCGGCCTGGCCGCATCGGCGACGTCAAGGCGCCGCGACGGGCGCGCTCGTTCCTCGCCCAGGCGCTCGCGGCCACCCAGAAGGCGGGCGGGTTCCAGCGCGGCGGGCAACGCCGTTCCTCCAGCCGCAGCACCTTCGGCCGCGGCCGGGCCGCCGCGGTGCAGGCGCGTGCGCGCCTGCGGTCCGACAGCCGCGTCGTCACGATCAAGGCCCGCGTGGTACGTCATGGCGCCCGTGGCGTGCCGCTGCTGACGCACCTCTCCTATCTGCGGCGCGATGGTGTCACCCGCGATGGCACGCCCGGCCAGATGTTCGATGCGACCGGCGAGGCCGATCACCGCGCCTTCGCCGAACGCTGCGATGGCGATCGCCATCACTTCCGCTTCATCGTCAGCCCGGAGGATGCCGCCGAGCTTGACGACCTCCGCGCCTACACGCGGGGGCTGATGGCGACGGCGGAGCGTGACCTCGGCACGCGGCTGGACTGGGTCGCCGTCGATCATTGGAACACCGAGCATCCGCATATCCACGTCCTCGTCCGTGGACGGGCCGACGACGGCGAGAACCTGGTCATCTCCCGTGACTACATCAGCGATGGGCTACGTGCGCGGGCGGCGGAGCACGCGACCCTGGAACTGGGGCCACGAACGGAGCACGACATCCGCCAAAGCCTTGAAACGCGCGCAATTGCCGCAGGTCAGCGAGTGGAACTCGATGACCGTCACCGGCGCATCGGCGCGGCCAACGGCGCGCTCGCCGGGCAGCGGGCGCGGCGTTTCGGGGCCGGGCGCGGTCACTTCCCATTGCTGCGCGGGCTGCTGCTGCGCCGTTGCGGCGGCGGCGGCGAGGGTCGCAGGCAGCGCGAGCAGCGCCGTGCGGCGCGAGGATGATGTCGTCATGGTTCGTTGCTCCCGGTTGGTTTGGCGAGGATGTGGGCGGGCCGCAGGCTGACCAGGATCAGCGTGGTGACGCCGCAGACGATCGCGACATCCGCCATGTTGAAGGTCGGCCAGTGCCAGCCCGCGTAATGCGCGTCGATGAAGTCGATGACGGCGCCGATGCGCAGCCGGTCGGCGATATTGCCGAGCGCGCCGCCGATGATCAGGCCGAGCGCCGCGCTTTCGAGCCGAAGCGTGCTGCGCCAAAGCCAATGGGCGAGGAAGGCAACGACGCCGATCTTGACCAGCACGAGCAGCCAGACCGCACTGGCGGCGCTTTCGGCGAGGATGCCGAACGTCACGCCGGTGTTGAACCCAAGGCGCAGGTCGAGCGCCGGCAGCAGCGTGATGCCCTGGCTGTAGGGCGGCCACAGGGCGTCCAGCGCCCAGGCCTTGGTAAACTGGTCGATCACCATCGCGACCAGCGCCGCCAACACGCCCCACCGCCTCATCGTGCATCCCCTGTCATCCTGCGGCGCGCCTGCGGCCTCATTCCCACCGGCGCCATCAGCCGAGCCTCGCGAGCCACGGGAAGGCTTCCAGGATCCAGACGGCGAGGCGGGTCATCTCGCCGGTGGCGATGGCGACGCCGGCCGCCACCATCACCGCGCCGCTGGCCACCTGCAGCGCGCGACCCAGTCGCCCCAATCGGCGCGCCCGTGCCATAGCGGCGGGCAGGTAGAAGGCCGCGAGCAGGAAAGGCACACCGAGCCCGAGCGCATAGGCCGCGAGCAGCCCGGCACCCGAGCCCGGCGTCAGCGCCGCCGCAGCGAGCACGCCCGCCAGCACAGGCCCGATGCAGGGCGTCCAGCGGCGCATCCTGCTCGTCTGGAACCGGCTCAACGGACCGTACACGTCGCCCAGCGACGGGCGCTGCGAGCACCTGGCGTTGGAAAATGCCGTCCAGGATTGGGCAGTCGGGCCGGCGATCCCCACTACACGCCTTGGCGAGATGACGCAGCGACTCACGGATGGCCTCCAGCGCCTTCACCTTCTCTTCGATCGTCGCGACATGCGCCAAGGCGATGCGCTTCACCTCG
>JANRIO010000117.1:0-2208 GCA_033764875.1 Hyphomicrobiaceae bacterium
TTGCCCACCCGCCGTTCTTGCCTATAGTGCGCGCCAAACCATGCACTTACGGCTCGAGAGGCAGAGGCAAATGGCGGCTGACGGCGCGCGCAAGATCAAGAAGGTGGTGCTCGCCTACTCGGGCGGGCTCGATACGTCCATCATCCTGAAATGGCTGCAGGAAACCTACCAGGCGGAGGTCGTCACCTTCACCGCCGACCTCGGCCAGGGGGAGGAGCTGGAGCCCGCCCGCAAGAAGGCGCTGATGCTCGGCATCAAAGAAGAGAACATCTTCATCAAGGACCTGCGCGAGGAGTTCGTCGCCGACTACGTGTTCCCGATGTTCCGGGCCAACGCGGTCTACGAGGGCGTGTACCTGCTCGGCACCTCGATCGCGCGGCCGCTGATCGCCAAGACGCAGATCGACATCGCGCGCGCCACCGGCGCCGATGCCGTGTGCCACGGCGCCACGGGCAAGGGCAACGACCAGGTGCGCTTCGAGCTCGGCTACTACGCGCTGGAGCCCTCGATCCGCATCATCGCGCCGTGGCGGGAGTGGGAGTTCAAGAGCCGCGAGCAGCTGATCGAGTTCGCCGAGAAGCACCAGATCCCCGTCGCCAAGGACAAGCGCGGGGAGGCGCCGTTCTCGGTCGACGCCAACCTGCTGCACTCCTCCTCCGAGGGCAAGGTGCTGGAGGACCCGGCCGTCGAGCCGCCCGCGTACGTGTATCAGCGCACGATCAGCCCCGAGGAGGCACCCGACAAGGCGACCGAGATCAGCATCGGCTTCCTCAAGGGCGACGCCGTCAGCCTCAATGGGCAGAAACTGTCGCCAGCGACGCTGCTCGCCCGCCTCAACGACCTCGGCCGCGACAACGGCATCGGCCGGCTCGACCTGGTCGAGAACCGCTTCGTCGGCATGAAGTCGCGCGGCGTCTACGAGACGCCGGGGGGCACCATCCTGCTCGCCGCGCACCGGGCGATGGAGAGCATCACGCTCGACCGGGGGGCGGCCCACCTCAAGGACGAGCTGATGCCGCGCTACGCCGAGCTGATCTACAACGGCTTCTGGTTCAGCCCCGAGCGGCAGATGCTGCAGGCGCTGATCGACAAGAGCCAGGAGAGCGTGGAAGGCGAGGTGCGGCTCAAGCTGTACAAGGGCAACGTCATCGTCACCGGTCGGTCGAGCGACAAGTCGCTCTACTCCTCGACGCTGGTCACGTTCGAGGACGACCGCGGCGCCTACGACCAGAAGGACGCGGCGGGCTTCATCCGCCTCAATGCGCTCAGGCTGCGCACGCTCGCCATGCGGGGCAAGGTGACGTGATGGCGGCTGCCCCGTCCAGCCTTGCGTGGACCCCCGCCTTCGCGGGGATGACGATGGTGGGTGGGATGACGGGCCAACCAATTTTCGCCGTCATGCCCGCGCAGGCGGGCATCCACGCCACTATCCATCTTGCCGACCGCCTCGGGCCTGGCAGACCTTCAGTGCGGCTGGCACACTGCCGGCGGGTGATTTCCGAGACGGGCGCGCACTGGGCCTGCCTGCAAGCCAGCTGATAGCGAGAGAGAGCAGCTCATGCGTATGGAACTGGGCAGGATCGGCGGCATTCCGATCTACCTCGACATGTTCTTCGTGCTGATCCTGCTGCTGTTCAGCTACCCGTACTTCACGGCCGGCTCGAGCCAGGCGATGTCGGCGGGCTTCGTCATCATCGTCGGCATCCTGGTCTCGATCCTGCTGCACGAGCTCGGCCATGCGCTCGCCGGCTACATGTTTAGCACCCGCGTCTCGCACATCGAGCTGACGGGGCTCGGCGGCATCGCGCACTTCGAGCGCTCGCTGCCGAAGTCGGCACTCCAGCGCAGCGTCATCTACCTCGCGGGCCCGGCCGCGAACCTCGCCTTGTGGTGGGCATTCGGGGAGCTCGCGATACTCGCGGCCAGCACAGGCAACGGGCTGCTCGCGCTGCCCTTCGGCGTGCTCGCCAGCACCAACTTCCTGCTGATGGTGTTCAACCTGCTGCCGGCCTACCCGCTCGACGGCGGGCAAACCCTCGACGCGTGGGTCGGCGCGCTGTTCGGCGGACAGTGGGCGACGCGCGTCGTCGGCTCGCTGGGGCTGCTGGTCGCCATCGGCGTCGCCCTGCTGGCGCTGCCGACCAACTTCTTCATGCTGTTCGTCGCGTTCTTCCTCGGCCAGGCGAACTGGGAGGCGCTGCAGAGCCT
>JANRIO010000004.1:0-163792 GCA_033764875.1 Hyphomicrobiaceae bacterium
CCGCATCGCCGAACTGGAAGCCGCGATCCTCGGCGTGGACGCCGGCGTGTGCGTACGGCAGATAGCGGCCGTCGACGTAGACGACTCGTGTCATGGGCGGATCCTGTGTGACTGAAGCTTGTGAGCGTTACGTTCCCGTGCGCGGCATCTCGCCGGTGCGCTCCTGGGAGCTCACGCCCAGCGCCCTGAGCTTGCGGTGCAGCGCGGAGCGCTCCATGCCCACGAACTCGGCCGTGCGCGAGATGTTGCCGCCAAAGCGATTGATCTGGGCGAGCAGGTACTCGCGCTCGAAGATCTCGCGCGCCTCGCGCAGGGGCAGCGACATCAGGTGCTCGGCGCCGCCGTTGACGGGCAGCGGCACGTTGGAGCCGATCTCCTCGGGCAGCATGTTGGCGGTGATGATGGCGTCGGGCTCGCCACCCGACAGGATCATCAGGCGCTCGATGTTGTTCCTGAGCTCGCGGACGTTGCCCGGCCAGTCGTGCGCCTGCAGCACGGCGATGGCGTCCTCGCCGATCTTGCGCGGGGCGAGCCCCGAGGACTGCGCCAGCTGGCCGACGAAGTACTGGATGAGGGCCGGAATGTCGTCGCGGCGCTCGGCCAGGCTCGGCACACGGAGCGGCACCACGTTGAGGCGGTGGTAGAGGTCCTCGCGGAAGCGCCCCTCCTGCATCTCGCGCTCGAGATCGCGGCTCGTCGAGGAGATGATGCGCACGTCGACTGCCACCTTCGGACCGCCGCCGACGCGCTGGAACTTCTGCTCGACGAGCACGCGCAACACCTTGCCCTGCGTCTCGAGCGGCATGTCGGCCACCTCGTCGATGTAGAGCGTGCCGCCGTGCGCCTCCTCGAGGGCGCCGACCTTGCGCGGGCCGGAGATGTCCTCGGTGCCGAACAGCTCCTCCTCGACCCTGTCGGGCGCCATCGCCGCGGCGTTGAGCACGACGAACGGCCCGTCCTTCCTCAGCGACATGGAGTGCATGACGCGCGCGCACAGCTCCTTGCCGGTGCCCGAGGAGCCGCGGATCAGCACCCGGCTGTTGGTGGGCGCCACGCGGTCGATGGAGGAGCGCAGCTGGTTGATCGCCGTCGACTTGCCGATCATCTCGTTGCTGACGACCGAGCGCTCGCGCAGCTCGCGCACCTCGCGCTTGAGGTTGGAAGCCTCGAGGGCCCGCAGCGTGACGAGCAGCAGGCGGTCGGCCTTGAACGGCTTCTCGATGTAGTCGTAGGCGCCGCGCTTGATGGCGGTCACGGCCGTCTCGATGTTGCCGTGGCCGGAGATGATGACCACGGGCAGGTCGGGGTGGGCCTTCTTGATGATGTTGAGCACCTCGAGCCCGTCGAGCCGGCTGCCCTGCAGCCAGATGTCCAGAATCACGAGGTGCGGCCGCCGCTCCTCGACCGCCTTCAGCGCCTCGTCGCTGTCGCGGGCAAGCCGGGTGCGGTGGCCGTCATCCTCGAGGATGCCTGCCACCATCTCCCGGATATCGGCCTCGTCGTCGACGATGAGGATGTCAGCTGCCATGTGTCGCTCCTTGGCGCCTGGGACCGTAGCGTTTCAACGCCCGCCGCTGACTGCGGCGGGCTCAGGTTGCATGTCGTCGGCACGCTCGGGAGTGCCGCGGATGGGAAGGGTAATGCGCACGAGCGCGCCGTGCGTGCGGTCGGGCGCGGGCGGGGCGTCCTCGAGCGACAGCGTGCCGCCGTGCTGCTCGACGCTCTTCTGGACGATGGCAAGGCCGAGCCCCGTGCCCTTGTTGCCCTTGGTCGTCACGTAGGGCTCGAGCAGGCGGTTGCGGTTGCTCTTGGGCAGGCCCGGCCCGTTGTCGATGACCTCGATGTCGACGCGGTCGCCGCGCGGCGTGACGACGGTCTCGATGCGCCCCTTCCAGCCCGCCTCGCGCGCCGGGTTCTCGGCATAGGACTGGACCGCCTCCTGCGCGTTCTTGACGAGGTTGGTCACGGCCTGCGCGATCAGGCGGCGGTCGCACACGACGATGACCGGCTCGGGCCCGACCCGCGTCTCGAAGGTGATGTCGGCGGTGGTCACGTGCCGGTCGAGGACGGCGGCGCGCACCACGTCGCGGATGTCCTGGTCCTCCATCTGCGGCTTGGGCATGCGCGCGAAGGCGGAGAACTCGTCGACCATGCGCGTGACGTCGCCGACCTGGCGGATGATGGTGTCGGTGCAGCGCTCGAACACCTCCCGGTCCTCCTGGATCACCTTGCCGTACTTGCGGCGCAGGCGCTCGGCGGAAAGCTGGATGGGGGTGAGCGGGTTCTTGATCTCGTGGGCGATGCGCCGGGCCACGTCGGCCCAGGCGGAGGTGCGCTGCGCCGAGACCAGCTCGGTGATGTCGTCGAAGGTGATGACGGAGCCGTGCTGCTCCTCGCCCGGGACCTCGCGCGTCAGCCGCGCCGAGAAGGTGCGCTCGTTGCCGGCGATGACGAGGGTGAGCTGGGTCTGGGCGTGGCCGCGCTGGCCGGCCTCCTCCAGCACCGCCGCGAACTCCGGCACCACGGCCCTGAGCTCGTGGCCGACGAGGCCCGTCTCCTCGCGCCCCAGCAGGCGCAGGGCGGACGGGTTAGCGAGCGTGATGCGGCCGTCGCTGTCGAGGCCCATGACGCCGGCGGATACGCCCGAGAGCACGGCCTCCATGAAGCGGCGGCGCTCGGTGAGCTGGGTGTTGGCGCTGACCAGCTGGCTGTGCTGGCGGTCGAGCTGGGTGGTCATGTGGTTGAAGTTCTCGGAGAGGCGGCGCAGGTCGCCCTCTCCGCGCCGGATCGGCAGCACCACCTTGAGATCGCCTCTCGCCACCTGCTGGGCCGCCCCGATCAGGCGCCGGATGGGAGCGACGAAGCGGCCGGCAAACCACAGCCCGACCCAGATGGCGGCCAGCAGCGCCGTCAGCGAGATCATGAAATACATGACCCCGTGCGCGAACTTGAGGCCGCCGCGCACCTCGCGCAGGCGCTCGTACTCGCGCACGCCCTGCTCGGTGCGGCGCAGATGCGTGACGACCTTGGGGTCGACGCCGCGGGCGACGTAGAGATAGCTGTCGGGGTAGCGGGCGAGCTTGGCCACCGCCGCCACCCGGAACGTGTTGACCGGCATCAAGAGCGGCACCTGGCCGTTCTCGGCCGCGCGCAGCAGGTGCTCGGGCGGGGCGACGTAGGGGATGCGCTCGTCCTCGAGGGCCGCAAGCTTCACGCTGCCGCGGCCGTCGACGATGTAGGCGACGGGCAGGTCGCGCAGGGCCGCCTGCGCGAACAGCTGCTGGCGCAGCTTCTCCCGGTCCTCCGCGATCCCCGGCGCCAGATCGTCAAGGTCCTTGCCCATGTTGACGATGTCGGTGCGGATGATCTGCCCGTGCTCCTCCAGATAGGCGTAGGCGACGTTGAGCGAGTTCTGGACGATGGTCGTCGTCTGCTCGTTGAAGCGGTTGTCGAGGGCGCGCGAGAAGGTGGTCGTGGCGGCGATGGCGAGCAGCAGCGCGGGCAGCGCCGTGATGATGCTGAACAGGGCGACGATGCGCGCGTGCAGGCGGGCGCCGGGAACCTTGCGCCGCCACGCCCGGATCAGCCCCGCCACCTGCAGCGCGATCACCCCCACCATGGCGATGATCAGGATGAGGTTGAGCGCCAGCACCACCACCACCACCCCGTCGCGGGGCACGATCGGCGTCAGGTTGGTCAGGATCAGGTAGGTCGCGAGCGCCGAGACCAGGGACAGGCAAACGACGAGCAGCCCGATCCAGAAGGCCTGGCTGCCGGCGCCGAGCGGCATGCGCGCCTGCTCGTCGCGCAGGGGCTCGAGCGTGGCGCGGATCTCGTCCGTCACCTGCCGATGGATGCGGCGGCCCAGATCCGCCAGGGCGGACACCGCCAGCACCGCGGCAAGCCGCAGCGCCGCCAAAAGCTTGGCGCCGGCTCCCAGGAGCGCTTGGACAATGCCGTTCGTTTGCACCGCAGACGGGCTCTCGTTGACGCTGGCGCTTGGCTGCACGGAGAGACACCAGGGTGCCTCCGGCAGATTGCAGCAAAGCGACCACACTGACGAAAAACACTGTGGCATTTGTGCGACAATGACGGCTTAGTTGGTGCGCCCTCCACCGTCAAGGCGCGCGCATCGATTGCCGGTGGACGACAGGCCGGGCACGCTCCGCCAGCCAACTTTCCGCCACCATGCTATGGGAGCGACGGTCAGCATCGATTTCGCGCTCTATTTGAGCCGCTTGGCCTGAGATCCTGGAGCCGCGGCCGGTAGCGCCCGCAGGTGGGATGGCCAGCGTCGGGCCTGGGGCGCGATCACGGGGACAGGGATGGGGATCCTCAGCCGCTACGTCTTCTGGCAGGCCGCCGGCGCGCTGGTGCTGGTGACGCTGTCGCTTACCGGCATGGTGTGGATCGGCGTGGCGCTGCGGCAGCTGGAGCTGATCACCAGCCAGGGGCAGAACATCGGGCGCTTCCTGCTGATCACGCTGCTCGCCATCCCGACCATGATGGCGCTGATCGCCCCCATCGCGCTGCTGCTCGCCTCGATCCACGTGCTGCACAAGCTTTCGGGCGACAGCGAGCTGATCGTCATGACAGCGGGCGGCATGCCGGCGTGGGCGCTACTCAAGCCGCTGGGCCTGCTTGCGATTCTCGTGGCGCTCGCGGTCGGCTCGGTGAACCACGTGGTGGGACCCTGGTCGCAGGTGAAGCTGCGCGACATGGCCGCCGAGGTGCGCACCGACCTGATGTCGTTCGTGCTGCAGCCCTGGCGCTTCACGACGCCGGAGCAGAAGCTGACGCTGCACATCCGCGACCGCTCGCCGGCGGGGGAGTTGCTCGGGCTGATGATGCACGATGCGCGCGACGCCAGCCAGATCGTGACCTACCTGGCCGAGCGCGGCCTCGTCATCAAGCAGGGCACCCAGGCCTACCTGCGGATGGACAAGGGCCACATCGTGCGCAAGGTGCCGGAGCAGCCAGCCCCCCAGATCATCGTCTTCGACAGCTACATCGTCGACCTCACGCAGCTCGAGCAGCGCGTCGAGCAGACGCCGACAGCCCGGCCGCGCGAGCGCTCGACCTGGGACCTGCTGACGCTCGACCCGAACGACCCCAAGGAGGCCCCGCAGGCCAAGAAGGCCATGGGCGAGCTGCACGAGCGCCTCGTCAGCCCCCTCTATGCGCTGGTCTTCGTGCTGATCGTCGTGGCGCACATGGGCCAGGCCCAGACCGTGCGCCAGAACCATACGCAGGCCGGCATCGGCGCCTTCGCGCTGGCCATCGGCTGCCGGGTCGCCGGCATCGCCGCCGGCAACGCCGTCTCCGGCAAGGGCAACGCCGTGCCCTACGTCTACGCCATTCCCGTCGCCGCCATGGCCTTGGCGGTGTTTGCCGTCTACTGGCACGCCTACCCGCGGGCGCCCTCCAGGCTGCAACGGCAGATGACGCTGCTCAATGCCGGCGTGAAGGCGCGGCTCGCGGCACTCTTCACGCGCACGCCGATGGCTGCTCCCGCCACCTCCGCAGCCGTCCGGCGGAGGGGCTGATGCTCGGTCCGCGGACGCTCAGGTGGTACATCGGCAAACGCTTCCTGGTGATGATCCTGGGCGCGTTCTCGATCTGCTGCGCCCTGATCTACATGATCGACATGGTCGAGCTGCTGCGCATGTCGCGGCGCGCCCAGGACCTGTCGTTCGCAGGCCTGCTGTGGATCGGGCTCCTGCGCATGCCCGCCTTCACGGAGCTCGTCCTCGCCTTCGCGGTGATGGTCGGCAGCATAAGCGCCCTGCTCAGCCTCAACCGGCGCTCGGAGCTGATCGTAATGCGGGCGGGCGGCATGTCGGTGTGGCAGTTCATCGGGCCCGGGGTGATCGTGGTGTTTCTGTTGGGAGTTGCAGCGGTAACTCTCTACAATCCGCTTGCGGCCTATGCGCGCGCGGAGTCCGAGCGGCTGATCGCCATTCATTTCGGACAGGAGGCGAGCCTGCTGTCGGCCTCCGGCAGCGACGCGTGGCTGCGGCAGGATGGCGCCGATGGACAATCGGTGGTCACGGCCGCGCACTCCGCCAACCAAGGGTTGACGCTTTCCGGCGTCATCTTCTTCCAGTTCGACAAGTCCGGGCATTTCCTGGAACGAATCGATGCGGAGCGGGCCACTCTCGGGGTCGGCACCTGGGATCTGGTCAACGCGACCATTAGCAAGCCGGGCCAGGAGCCCGTCCGGCAGGCAAACTATACGGTGTCCACGTATCTCACTCGCGAGAAAGTGAGCGACGCGCTCGGCTCCGAGATCGCGATCTCCTTCTGGCAGCTGCCCGATCTCATTCAACTCGCTGAAAGAACTGGACTTTCTGCGGCCCGCTACAAGATGCACTACGCCACGCTGCTGTCCCGCCCGGCACTGCTTCTGAGCATGGTTGTTTTGGCCGCGACTGTGTCCTTGCGGTCATTCCGGTCGGGGGGCATCCAGACTATGGTGTTGTCGGGGATGGTTGGGGGAATCGGATTTTTCCTGTTGACGGAAGTGTCGCGCCAGGTAGGCCTAGCTGGTCTCGTTGCGCCCGCTACCGCAGTATGGATGCCGATCTGCCTGGCCCTTTGTGTGTCGCTCACCGTGCTACTGCACCAGGAGGATGGCTGAAGTGATGCGTCGAGCGCCGATACCGCACACCGTGTGCGGGATTGCGCAGCCCGAGGGCGGCCCCAGCGGCCAGTCCTGGCTGGTGCGTGCGCTCGCGATCCTGGTCGCGATCCTCGTCATTGCCACCGTCGGTCTGCACCCGGCGGACGCGCAGAACCCGTCGTTCTTCAACAACGGCCTGGACGCCCCCACCTTCAAGAACAACCCGAACGCCATGTTCGGACCGCCGCCCACCATCAACAAGGCGGCGCCGCTGTACATGCAGGCCGACGATCTCGCCTACGACAGCGGCAACAGCCGGGTGGTGGCGCAGGGCAACGTCGAGATCTACTACAACAACTTCGTGCTGACGGCAGACCAGGTCGTCTACGAGCGCGGCCTCAACAGGCTGCGCGCCATCGGCAGCGTGCAGCTGAAGGATCCCAACGGCAACGTCTCGCGCGCCGAGGAGCTGGACATCACGGACAACTTCGGAGAGGCCTTCGTCCGGCAGCTCAGCGTCGTCACCAAGGACGACACGCGCATCGCCGGCGAGCGCGCGATACGGCGCGAGGGCAATGTCACCGAGTTCGACAAGGCGAAGTTCACGCCGTGTAAGAGCGACGGCAGCACGCCACCACTGTGGTGCATCAGCGCCGCGCGCATCACGCACAACCAGAAGACAGCCACCATCTCCTACCAGGACGCGCAGTTCGAGCTGTTCGGCCAGCCGGTGCTGTACCTGCCTTACTTCGAGCATCCCGATCCGACGGTGAAGCGGCGCAGCGGCTTCCTGATGCCCTCGTTCGGCAACTCCACCACGCTCGGCTTCGGTGTCGAGGTGCCCTACTACTTCGCGCTGGCGCCCAACTACGACTTCACGTTGCATCCCCGCTACTGGTCCAAGCAGGGCCTGCTGTGGCAGGGCGACTGGCGGCACAAGACGAGCAACGGCGAGTACGTCGTCAACCTCGCCGGCATCGACCAGCAGAGCAACGATCTCGGCGGCGACGGCTGGCGTGGGTCGGTCGAAACCCGAGGGCAGTTTGCGCTGTCGTCGTGGTGGCGCGTGGGCTGGGACGTGACGCTCGAGAGCGACAAGACGTTCCGGCGCGCCTACCAGCTGGATTCGATCCTGCAGAGCGATCGCGTCAACGTCGGCTACCTGCAGGGCATGAGCGAGCGCAACTACTTCGCCGCCAAGCTCTACCAGTTCGGCAGCCTCAACAGCGACAACGGCACCACCACGTCGGCCTATGCGCTGCCCGTGATCGACTACAACTACATCGCGGGCAAGCCCGTGCTCGGCGGCGAGCTGTCGTTCGACGCGCACGTGCGCAGCATGACCCGCACCACGGGCGTGAACTCCAACGTGCTGGCCCTCGACGGCAACTGGCGCAGCAAGAACATCGACCGGCTCGGGCAGGTGTGGACGCCATTCGCTGCGCTCAAGGGCAATGTCATCAACTATTCGGACTACAACGTGCCAGGCCTGAAGGCGGACGACTCCGTGTTCAACGGCGTGGTGCTGGGCGGCGCGACCTATTCGTATCCCTGGGTGGCGCACACCGGGTTCGGCTCGCACACCATCGAGCCTACGGCGCAGATCGTGGCGCGCCACAGCCGGGTGGATCAGTCGAAGCTGCCGGACGAGGACGCACGCAGCCTCGTGTTCGACGACTCGCTGCTGTTCGATACGGACAAGTTCTCGGGCTATGACCGCTACGAGACGGGCACGCGCGCCAATCTCGGCCTGCAATACACCTTCCAGGCCAGCAATGGCGTGTACGCCAAGGGCGTGTTCGGCCAGAGCATCCATCTCGGTGGCCAGAACGCCTTTGCCAACCCGGGCCTGGATGCAAGCCTGCTGCCCAACTTCTCGCCCTACAGCGGCCTTGGCAACACGCGGTCCGACTACGTCGCCGGCGCCTACCTGACGCCGTGGCGCGGTTTCAACCTGATCTCGCAAGCCCGCTTCGACGAGAGAGACTGGACGCTGGTGCGCCAGGATTCGATCGCGCAGGCGTCCTACGGGCCCTTGGCCGGCGTGCTGGGCTACACCTTCTCGCATTTCGATCCGCTCACCGGGGACGTCATCGACCAGCGCGAGATCAACTCGACGCTGACGCTGCGGCTCACCAATACCTGGTCGATCTCCGGGATGGTCCGCTACGACATTGACGCTAAGGATATCCTGCAGGACCAGATCCAGCTCAAATACTCTGACGAGTGTTTCGTGCTGTCGCTCAACTACATCGAGAACCACATCACCAACCCTGCCATTGACCTCGTCAGCGACCGCACGTTCATGCTGCGCTTCGAGCTCAAGAACATCGGCGACTTCGCCTACCGCACGAACCTGCTCAACGGCGCCTTCGGCGAGCCGAACAACAGCCCGCTGTAGCAGCGGATGTCGGTCATCGCCGCACACTGTGCGCGGTACGCAACATTACCTTGGCGTCCGCCATGGACATGCCACGGTTGCGCTTATATCTCATGTGGATAGCGCCACCGCCCTGTTCAGGGGCGGAGTATGATGCGGGCGCGACTCGACCGCGCCGCTTACTGCAAGCCATGAGGGCAGACCCTGCATGAATGCCCGAGGCATTCGCCAGCTCCTGAGCCTCGCCGCCGCCGCCGCGGTCGCGCTCACGTGCGCGGAGACGCTGGCTGCCGGCAGCCGGAAGACACCGGCGGCCAAGGACAGCGGCGAGAAGGTCTCCTCGGCCCGGAGCGAGCAGTCGATCGTCATTCTCGTCAACGACGAGCCCATCACGGGCTGGGAGATCGAGCAGCGGGCCAACCTCCTCGCCACGGGCGAGCGTGGGGGCGGGGTCGACCTCAAGGCCAAGGCCGAGGCGCGCTGGAAGCAGATCATGACGGACCCCAAGACCAACGAGCGCTTCCAGCAGCTCCTGAAGGAGAAGAACGTCCGCTCGAAGGAAGAGGCGATGGCGGTGCAGGCCAGCTTCGTGAAGGGCCTGCAGCAGAACATGATCGAGCAGATCAAGCGCGAGGCGCGCTCCTCCATCATGCCCAAGGTGCGCAAGCAGGCGCAGGAGGAGCTGATCGAGGAGAAGATCAAGCTGCTCGAGGCCAAGAAGCTCGGCCTCGACATCTCCGACGAGGACATCAGGGGCGTCATCAAGGGCATCGCCGAGAACAACAAGATGACGGAGGAGCAGTTCGCCCAGCACGTGAAGCAGGCGGGCTTCGACGTCTCCACCATGAAGAGCCGCTTCAAGGCGCAGATCGCCTGGCGCGAGGTCGTGCGCCGCAAGTTCGGCGCCCAGATCTCCGTCAACCAGCGCGACATCGAGCGGGCATTGACCAGCGCCGGGCACGACGGCGCCGACACCGTCGAGTTGCAGGTGCACAAAATCAGCCTGCCGCTGCCGGGATCCATGAGCCAGACCGTGATGGCCCGGCGCTATGCGGAGGCCGACGCGCTCAGGTCCAAGTTCGCTGGTTGCAAGTCCATGGCCGAGCTCGCCCGCTCCGTCAGCGACGCCCGCTTCGACGACATGAAGTACGTGAAGCCCGGCACCATGACCGAGCCGACCCGGTCGATGCTGCTGAGTGCGCGGGACGGCGACATGCTGCCGCCCGTCACCTCCCCTTCCGGCATTGAGGTCTATGCAGTGTGCGGGCGGCGTGCCATCAAGGACGAGAAGCAGCAGCAGAAGGCCGCCGAGGAGCTGCAGCAGCGCGAGTTCGACTTGCATGCGCGCCGCTACCTCAACGATCTCAAGCAGGATGCGCACATCGAGTACCGGTGAGGACGCGTTGCGCCCTGCGCGAGCAGGGCTGCCGCTGGCCGCCCTGCCCCTTGCCGTCACCATGGGCGATCCACAAGGTATCGGGCTCGACGTGACGCTTGCCGCCTGGCGGGAGCGCGCAAGCCTTGGCCTGCCGCCGTTTGCGCTCTATGCGGAGGTCGATGCCGTGCGCGGTCGCGCACAGGCGCTGGGGCTCGATGCGCCGCTCGTCATGATCGAGGCCCCGGGAGACGCGGCCGCCGCCTTCCCCGCCGCCCTACCAGTCATCGCGCTCGACGCCCGGCCGACGCCGGGCGCAAGCACCGTCGCTGCCATCGAGGAGGCCACGCGCGACGTCGCGCTCGGGCGCGCGCTGGCGCTGGTCACCAATCCCATCACCAAGAGCAAGCCCGCCTTCGCGCGGCTGCCCTACCCGGGCCACACCGAGTTTCTTGCCGACCTCGCCCAGCGCATCCTGGGCTGTCCCCGCCCGCACCCGGTGATGCTGCTCGCTTGCGAGACCTTGCGCGTGGTGCCTGCGACGGTGCACGTGCCGCTGGCGCGCGTGCCGGGGCTGCTGACGCCGGCGCTGCTGCGCGTGACCATCGAGACCACGCACGCTGGCCTCGTCTCGGACTTCGGCATCGCCGACCCGCGCATCGCTGTCGCGGGTCTCAACCCGCACGCCGGCGAGGGCGGCCTGATCGGACGCGAGGACATCGACGTCATCGCCCCTGTCGTCGCCGCCCTGCGCGCGGCGGGAATGGCGATCGAGGGGCCGCTTTCGGCGGACACGCTGTTTCACGCCGAGGCGCGCGCGGGCTACGACGCGGCCGTCGCCATGTATCACGACCAGGCCCTGATCCCGATCAAGACCCTCGCCTTCGACAGCGGCGTCAACGTCACGCTGGGGCTGCCGTTCGTGCGCACCTCGCCCGACCACGGCACGGCCTTCGCGCTCGCTGGCACCGGCAAGGCGCGCCCGACGAGCTTCATCGCCGCGCTGCGCCTGGCGGCGGCCATGGGACGGCGGCGGGCCCTGGCGGCGCGGCCCGGCCCATGAGCGGAGCCGACCCGGACCGGGCCGCGGACGGCTCCGGCGCGAGCCCGGACGGCCTGCCGCCGCTCGGCGAGGTGATCCGCCGGCTCGGGCTCTCGGCGCGCAAGAGCCTCGGGCAGAACTTCATCCTCGACCTCAACCTCACGCGCCGCATCGCGCGCGCGGCGGGCCCGCTCGCCGGCAGGGCGGTGATCGAGATCGGGCCCGGGCCCGGCGGCCTCACGCGTGCGCTGCTGCTGGAGGGCGCGGCCCGCGTCGTCGCCGTCGAGCGCGACGAGCGGGTGCGGCCGGCGCTCGAGGAGATCGCCGCGCGCTATCCCGGCCGCCTCGAGACGCGCTTTGACGACGCCGTCGGCCTGCGCTGGAGCGCGCTATTGCCAGCCGAGGCCGGCAAGCCGGTGATCGTCGCCAACCTGCCCTACAACGTCGCCACCATCCTGCTGATCGGCTGGCTGGAGAGCGAGCCATGGCCGTGGTTCCAGCGCATGGTGCTGATGTTCCAGAAGGAGGTGGCCGAGCGCATCGTCGCAGGGCCCGGCAGCAAGGCCTACGGGCGTCTTGCCGTCATCTCGCAATGGCGCACGCGGCCGCGGCTGCTGTTCAGCCTGCGGCCGGAGGCCTTCACGCCGCCTCCGTCCGTGTCCTCGGCGCTGGTCGAGTTCACACCGATCGAGGCCCCCTCCCCGCCCTGCCACGTGCGCACGCTGGGCGAGGTGACGGCGGCGGCCTTCGGCCAGCGCCGCAAGATGCTGCGGCAGAGCCTGAAGGCGCTGGTGCCGGACCCCGAGGCGCTGCTGGCCGCCGCCGACATCGCCCCGACGCTGCGCGGCGAGGTGCTCACCGTCGCCGACTTCGCGCGCCTGGCCTACATCCTGGAGCGGTGGCCCTCACGCGGGCCCTCGCGCGCCTGAGCGAGGCCGCCTGCGCCGCGCTGCCGTCACCACCGGGCGGGCGCGGAATGCTATGACGTGGCCTTCTGGGCGCGGCACGCCCCCTGAGGGAGTACACCGGCATGGCACGGGCGAAGATCGGACTGGCGCTCGGCAGCGGCTCGGCGCGCGGCTGGGCGCACATCGGCGTCATCGAGGCGCTGGGCGAGGCCGGCATCGCCCCCGACGTGATCGCGGGCTGTTCGATCGGCGCCCTGGTCGGGGCGGCGCTCGCCGCCGGCAGGCTCGAGCAGCTCAAGGCCTTCGCGCTGTCGCTGAGCTGGCGCGAGATCGCGCGCCTCACCGACGTCAAGCTCACCGCCGGCGGGCTCGTTGGCGGCGCCGAGGTGGTCGCCATGCTGGAGCGCCTCGGCATCTCGGCTCCGATCGAGAGCCTCGCCGTCCCCTACGTCGCCATCGCCACCGATCTCGGATCGGGCCGGGAGGTGTGGCTCAGGGACGGTCCGGTGACGGAAGCCGTGCGGGCCTCGATCTCGCTGCCCGGCATCTTCAGCCCGGCCCAGCGCGAAGGCCGCTGGCTGGTGGACGGCGGCCTGGTCAATCCGGTGCCGGTATCGGCCTGCCGCGCGCTCGGCGCCGACATCGTCATCGCGGTGAACCTCAACGGCGATCTCGTCGGGCGCTACGGCGTGCCGCAAGAGCCGCGCGATACGCCGGCCGCCCCGGAGTTCCTCAACCGGCTCATCGAGCAGATGCCGATGCTGCTGCGCCGGCCGGCCGAGAGCGTGCTGCCGAAGCTGCTCGATCCGGCGCCCAACACGCCCGGCTACTTCGAGGTGCTGATGGGATCGATCAACGTCATGCAGGACCAGATCACGCGGGCGCGGCTGGCCGGCGACCCGCCCCACGTGGCGCTCACACCGCGCCTGGAGCACATCACGATGCTGGAGTTCAACCGCGCGCCGGAGGCCATCGCCGAGGGCCGGGCCTGCGTCGCGCACGCGCTGCCCTTCATCAAGCGCTACCTATAGGTCGGCCAGCACGCCTTCCACGAACGCCGGCATGCCGGTCTGGCGCGCGCGCCGGTGGCGCTCGGCGGCGAGGATCGCCGACAGGGTCGCAAAGCTCGCCTCGATGTCGCTGTTCACGATCACGTAGTCGTACTCGTGCCAGTGCGCGATCTCGCCCGCCGCATTGGCGACACGGCGCGCGACCACCTCGGGGCTGTCCTGCCCGCGCGAGGTGAGGCGCCGCTCCAGCGCCTTGCCCGTCGGCGGCAGGATGAAGACGCTGACCATGTCGGCGCTCATCTTCTCGCGGATCTGCAGGGCGCCCTGCCAGTCGATGTCGAAGAGCGTGTCGCGCCCCTCAGCCAGCGCCGCCTCGACGGGCGCGCGCGGGGAGGCGTAGTAGTTGCCGTGCACGAGCGCCCATTCCAGGAGCTCGCCCGCCTCCAGCCGCCGCTTGAACTCGGCCTCGCTCACGAAGTGGTAGTCGCGGCCGTCGACCTCGCCGCGGCGGGCGGCGCGGGTCGTCACGGAGACCGAGACGCCGAGCGTGGCGTCCGCCTCGAGCAGGCGCTTGGACAGCGTGGTCTTGCCGGCGCCCGAGGGCGAGGAGAGCACGAGCAGGAGGCCGCGGCGCGCGATGGCCGGCGCATGGCTCGCGGGGGTGGCGGTCGGATCACTCAATGTTCTGCACCTGCTCGCGCATCTGATCGATCACGGCCTTGAGCTCGAGGCCGTGGCGCGTGATGTCCGCGTCCGCCGACTTCGAGCACAGCGTATTGGCCTCGCGGTTGAACTCCTGCGCCAGGAAATCGAGGCGGCGACCGGCCGGCTCCTTGGACAGCAGAAGGGCGCGGGCTGCGTGGATGTGGGCGCGCAGGCGCTGCAGCTCCTCCTCCACGTCGGCCTTGGTGGCGAGCAGCGCCGCCTCCTGATAGAGGCGGCCCTCGTCGAGGCTCGAGGCCTCGCCGAGAAGGCGTGCCACCTGCTCCTTCAGCTTCTGGCGCATGGCCTCGGGACTGTGGGCCGGGGCCGCGGCGACCTGGGCCACGAGGCCCTCGATGCTGGCGAGCTGCTGCGCGACGACGTCGGCGAGCCGGGCGCCTTCGGCCGTGCGCATCCTGACGAGGGCCTCGAAGGCGGCATCAAGACTGGCCAGCATGGCGCCCTGGCGGGCACCGGCCTCATCGGCACTTTCCTCCCCCTCCACGACCTCGAGCACGCCGCGGATGGCGAGCAGCGCCTCGGCCTGCGGCTCGGCGCACGACACGCGCGCGCGCACGGTCTCGAGCGCTGCCAGCGCTTGCGCCAGGGCCGCCTCGTTGAGACGGATCTGCGTGACGCCTTCGCTACGCTTCACATTGAGGTTGATGCTGATGCTGCCGCGGGCAAGGTGACGGGCGGCGACCTCGCGCACACGCGGCTCGAGCGCCTCGTAGCCGGGTGCCAGGCGCAGACGGAGATCAAGCCCGCGTCCGTTGACGGAGCGGATCTCCCACGCCCAGGTCACGGCCGCCGCATGCCCCTCGGTGCGGGCGAAGCCGGTCATGCTCTTGATGGTCATCGGCAGGTGATGGTCATGTGCGGGCCCGTCGCTGGCGTTGGCCGTGCGCGGATGACGGCATGGCGGGCTGGAGATTAGCCGCTCGGAGAGTCCCCAACAAGCGCACCGCGCCACGGGCTGCCGGCAGATCGCCCTTGCTACTGTGCGGGAGCGGGCTTCGCCTTGGCGGGGGCGGTGTTGGCCGACCAGCCGCTCTTGTCGCCGGCCTTCTCCTGGCCCTTATCAGCCTTCGCGTCCGGCACCGAGTTGATCCGCTTGGGCTGGATCGGTGCGCCCTTGTCGTCGCCGGCCGCTGCCGCGGCGCGCCCCTTCTTGCCCTTGTCGACCGGCTGCGGCGTATCGGCGGCATCCCTGCGCGCCCGCATCTCCTTCTCGACGGCGCGCCACTTCTGTACGCCGGCGTTGTGCTCCTTCAGGGTCTCCGAGAAGGTGTGGCCGCCGCTGCCGTTGGCGACGAAGTAGAGCTCCTTGGTGTCGGCCGGGTTCAGCGTCGCCTCGATGGCGGCGCGGCCCGGATTGCAGATGGGCGTCGGCGGCAGACCGTCGATCTCGTAGGTGTTGTGCTGGGTCTTCTGCGCCTTCTCGCTGCGCAGGATGGGCTTGCCCCACACGGTCTTGCCGCCGAACAGGCCGTACAGGATGGTCGGGTCAGACTGCAGGCGCATGTTGAGCCTGAGCCGGTTGACGAACACGGCGGCCACGCGCTCGCGCTCGTCATTGCGCCCGGTCTCCTTCTCCACGATCGAGGCAAGCACCACCGCCTCGCCGATCGACTTGAGCGGCAGGTCGGCCTTGCGTGCCTCCCACAGCCTGTCGAGCACCTTCCGGGACTCGGCCGCCATCAGGTCCAGCACCGCCTGCCGTGCCGTGCCGCGCTGCACGACGAAGGTCTCGGGCAGCAGCGTGCCCTCGGCCGGCACCTGGGCGATCTCGCCGGATAGGTTGGGATCGGCCTTCAGCCGCTCCACGATCTGGAAGCTCGTCAGGCCCTCGGGGATCGTCACCTTGTAGGAGACCGTGCGCCCTTCCGTCAGCACCTCGACCACGTGGCGCACGCTTGCCGCCTCGACGACCTCGAAATCTCCCGCCTTGATCTGGACGGGCTTGCCGCCACCGAGCCAGGCCGTGAACTTGGTCAGCAGATAGCCGGCGACGAACAGGCGCCGATCGCTCACGACGCCCTCGCGCTCGAGACGGGCGCCGATCTCGACGGCGCCGTCGCCCTTGGCCACCACCAAGACCCGGCTCTTCTCGAGCGGACCGGGCGCGTCGAGCTGCGAGTTCACCGCAAAGGCGATGCCGGTGGCGATCAGCATCAGAAGCAGAATGAAGGTGAGAATGCCGTTGAGCGCCCGCAGGAAGGGACGCAACGGGCCGCGGCTCTCGCGCTCGGGCCGGCGGCGGCGGACGCCGGTGGGCCGCGTCGGCTCATGCCGATCGGTGCCGCCGCGCGCGAGCGCGCTAGCGGCACGGCCGAGCGTCGCTTCGCCTGATCCCGCCGGGCGGCGGCTCACCATGCCTCGTGCTCCTCGTCGCCATGCGGCGCGCTGCAGGCTCGCTCTCGCGCTTGCAGCATTGCGATCCTCGATCCGCCCGGACTGGAAGGCCAGCGCCCGCCGGCTCCTTCGTCTCGGGCATGCCCCGGCATGCCGACCGGGGCTCGAACCTACCGCGAAATGTGGCGAAAGCGCGAAGGTTTGGCAATCGCCAGGCCAAACCGCGGACCGCCTTCGCATCGCCGCCAGCGCCCGAGGTGGGTAAATTCCCGCGCCGGCGATGCCTCGCGGCGGCGGTTGCCGCTCAGCTCGCGTAGCGCCGCATGACCAGGGAGGCGTTGGTGCCGCCGAAGCCGAACGAGTTCGACAGCGCCACGTTGATCTCCCGCTCGCGGGCCTTGTGCGGCACCAGGTCGATGGCCGTGCTGACCGAGGGGTTGTCGAGGTTCAGCGTCGGCGGGGCGACGTTGTGGGTGATGGCGAGCAGCGAGTAGATCGCCTCCACCGATCCTGCCGCGCCCAGCAGGTGGCCGATGGCGGACTTGGTCGAGGACATCGACAGCGTGCCGGCGGCGTTGCCGAACAGGCGCTCGACCGCGGCGAGCTCGATCTCGTCGCCCATGGTCGAGGTGCCGTGCGCGTTGACGTACTGGATGTCGGAGGCCTGGATGTTGGCCCGCTTGAGGGCGGCGCGCATGGCGCGGTAGGCGCCGTCCCCGTCCTCGGACGGGGCGGTGATGTGGAAGGCATCGCCGGACAGGCCGTAGCCGATCACCTCGCCATAGATCCTGGCGCCGCGCTTCAGGGCATGGTCGAGGCTCTCCAGCACCACGATGCCCGAGCCTTCGCCCATGACGAAGCCGTCACGGTCCTTGTCGTAAGGACGCGAGGCCTGCGTCGGACGGTCGTTGAAGGTCGTGCACAGCGCGCGGCAGGCGGCGAAGCCCGCGATCGAGATGCGGCAGAGCGGGCTCTCGGTGCCGCCCGCGACCATCACGTCCGCATCGCCCAGGGCAATCAGCCGCGAAGCATCGCCGATGGCATGCGCGCCCGTCGAGCAGGCGGTGACCACGGCGTGGTTGGGTCCCTTGAGGCCATGGCGGATGGAGACGTAGCCGGAGGCCAGGTTGATGAGACGCCCGGGGATGAAGAACGGGCTGATGCGCCGGGGGCCCTTCTCCTGCAGCAGCAGCGACGTCTCGGCGATGCCCTGCAGGCCGCCGATGCCGGAACCGATGAGGACGCCGGTCCGCTCCTGGTCCTCGGCCGTCTTGGGCGCCCAGCCCGCATCGGCTAGGGCCTGGGTGGCCGCCGCCATCGCGTAGACGATGAAGTCGTCGACCTTGCGCTGCTCCTTGGGCTCCATCCAGTCGTCGGGATTGAACTTGCCCTCGGACTGGGAGCCGCGCGGGACGAAGCATCCGATCTGGCAGGCAAGGTCGTCGACCTTGAACTCCTCGATCCGGCGCGCGCCGCTGTCGCCGGCCGTCAGACGCTTCCAGTTGACGTCGACGCCGCTTCCCAAGGGCGTGACGAGCCCAAGACCTGTGACGACGACGCGCTGCAGCATTGTGTGCTTCCCGACCCGACTTCCCGCCTTCGCCTCACGCCCTTCCCTCGAACGCCTCTGACGTGCGTGCGCCCCTTCGGGAGGGGCGCATAGTGTCGAGGGCGCTCAGAGCGATTGTCGCACGGGCCTGCGCAGAAGGCGATCACGCGCAGGCCGGCAGCCCGCATACGCTCCGTCGGGAGCGCATGATCAAGCCGCGCTCGCGTTCTTCTCCAGGAACTTCACCGCATCGCCGACGGTCTGGATCTGCTCGGCGGCGTCGTCCGGGATCTCGCAACCGAACTCCTCCTCGAACGCCATCACAAGCTCGACCGTGTCGAGGCTGTCGGCACCGAGGTCATCGATGAAGCTGGCGTTGTCGGTGACCTTGTCTGCCTCGACTCCCAGGTGTTCCACCACGATCTTCTTCACACGTGCGGCGACGTCGCTCATCGTTTCATGTCCTCGGCTTTAATCTGAACCATCCTAGTGGCGTTTTTCAGTGAGATCGTTGGGGGCCGAACCCGTAACTGGTAAGCACGCCGGGCTTCGGATTCGAGTTGGCCAGGAGCCCTAGCGCCCCAAGGTTTCACGCGAAATCAGGGCGCTGTTAACACGTTTCCAGGGGCTTGACCAGCGCCTCCCTGAGGCTTTCACGGCCTATATTCGCCTTCCAATCAAGCCCTTCAGATCATGACCATTCCGCCGTTCACGTGCAGCGTCTGGCCGGTCATGTAGGCGGCCTCGGGCGAGGCAAGGTAGACGGTTGCTGCGGCTATGTCCTCGGGCGTTCCGAACTTCTGCGCCGGGATCGCCTCCTTGATGGTCGCGGTCTGCTTCTCGTTGAGGGCATCCGTCATCGGCGTCGAGATGAAGCCCGGCGCGATGCAGTTCACCGTGATGCCGCGGGAGGCGACCTCGCGGGCCAGCGACTTCGACATGCCGATCATGCCGGCCTTGGAGGCCGCATAGTTGCCCTGGCCAGGGTTGCCGATGATGCCGCTCACCGAGGAGATGTTGACGATGCGGCCGAAGCCGGACTTGGAGCGCATCATGTGGCGGGCACCGGCCCGCATCAGCATGAAGGTGGCCGTGAGATTGACGGCGATCACCTCGTCCCACTGCTCATCCTTCATCACCATGAACAGGTTGTCCTTGGTGAGGCCGGCGTTGTTGACCAGGATGTCGAGGCGGCTGACCTTGGCCACGGCCTCGTCGATGAGCTTGGCCACCTGGGCCTTGTTGCCGAGGTCGCACGGCAGGACGTGAACGCGGCTGCCGAGCTCGGCGGCGAGCGCCTCGAGCTTGTCCTGCTGCCGGCCGGAGACGACGACGGTCGCGCCCTGGCGGTGCAGCGCCTTGGCGATGGCGCCGCCGATGCCGCCCGTCGCGCCGGTCACGAGCGCGGTCTTGTCGGTAAGCTCGAACATGGAATGATCGCTCCTTAAGCGGTGAGGGCCGCCAGGGCGGCATCGATGTCGGACGGAGTTGCTATGGACGTCGCGGCCAGGGTCGGCACGATCCGCTTGGCGAGCCCCGCCAGAACCTTGCCCGTGCCGATCTCAAACAGCTCGGTGACGCCTGCGGAGGCCATGGTCAGCACGCATTCGCGCCAGCGCACGGTGCCGGTGACCTGCTCGACGAGGCGCGCCTTGATCTCGGCGGGATCGCTGATGGGCGCCGCCAGCACGTTGCACACGACGGGCACGACGGGGGCCTTGACCTCGATGCGGGCGAGCGCGTCCGCCATGGCGTCGGCGGCCGGCTGCATCAGGGCGCAGTGGAACGGCGCCGACACGTTGAGCGGCATGAACCGGCGCACGCCGTGCGCCTTGGCCAGCCCCGCGGCCCGGTCGATGGCCGCCTTGGCGCCCGAGATCACGGCCTGCGTCGGCTCGTTGTCGTTGGCGAGCTGGCAGACCTCGCCCTGCGCGGCCTCCGCCGACAGCCTCTCCGCCACATCCTTGCCGACGCCGAGAAGCGCGGCCATGGCCCCCTGGCCGACGGGAACGGCCGCCTGCATGGCGCGGCCGCGGATGCGCAGGAGGCGCGCGGCGTCGGCGACGCTGAGGGCGCCTGCCGCCGCGAGGGCGGAGTATTCGCCAAGCGAGTGTCCGGCCACGAATTTCACCTTGTCCGCCAGCCTGAAGCCCTTCTCGGCCTCGAGCACCCGCATGACGGCGAGCGAGGCCGCCATCAGAGCAGGCTGGGCGTTCTCCGTCAGGGTCAGGGTCTCGATGGGGCCGTTGAACATCAGCTCCGACAGCTTCTCGCCCAGCGCCTCGTCGACCTCGGCGAAGACGGCGCGGGCGGCAGCGGACGCCTTGGCGAGCTCCGCACCCATGCCGACGGCCTGGCTGCCCTGCCCCGGGAACACGAATGCACGCGCCATTTCCGCTGTCCTGCCTGTTGCTCTTGACCGGAGGCTTGCGCTTCACCACACGACGCGCGGCCCTGTCAAGGCGCAACGGCACCGGTGGGCCGTTTCCGCACATGACCTAGGGCATTGATCTCAAAGCGCGACCGCCACCCCCGATTTCGCACGTGCGAAGGCGGCCGAGGCAGCAGCCGACACATTGCTTAATATATGCGCCCGTACTTGCCTGTTGCCCCGGGAACAATTTCGGCTATAACGCCGCCTTCACCCGCTCCGGTTGGAGGCTGAACGGGAGGCCGGCTGTCGCCGGCAGGGCATTTTGCCCGGCTCCCGGTGTCTTCGCTCTTTCGGGTCCTTTGGGCCTTTCCGCGCTCCGCAACGGGCGTCGGGCTCAAAAGGGGCTATGCGCCGGACGGACAATTGGAACGGAAGGAAAGGCAGTCGCATGCCGCTCTATGAGCATGTGTTCCTGGCGCGCCAGGACATCTCGCAGGCCCAGGTCGAGGCGCTGACGAAGGAATTCTCCCAGGTCATCGAGGAAGGCGGCGGCAAGATCGCCAAATCCGAGTACTGGGGCGTCAAGACCATCGCCTTCAAGATCAAGAAGAACCGCAAGGCCCACTACTCCCTGCTCAACATCGATGCGCCGCCGGCGGCCATCGCCGAGATGGAGCGCCGGATGGGCATCTCGACGGACATCATCCGCTTCATCACCGTGCGCGTCGACGAGCACGAGACCGAGCCGTCGATCCAGATGCGCAAGTCCGACCGCGACGATCGCAGGGACGGCGACCGCGGCGGCTTCCGTGGTCCCGGCGGCGGCGGCGGCTTCCGGGGCGACCGTCCCGGCGGCGGTGGCTTCCGTGGCGACCGTGGCCCTGGCGGTGGCGGCGGCTATCGCGGTGACCGCCCTGGCGGCGGCGGCTTCCGCAGCGACCGTGGCCCTGGCGGCGGTGGCGGCTATCGCGGCGACCGTGACGGCGCCCCGCGCCCGCCCCGTGACGACGCGCCCCGCAGCGAGGAGGCATAATCCATGTCCGACGTTCAGCAGATCGCAGCCCGCCGTCCGTTCCAACGCCGCCGCAAGACCTGCCCGTTCTCGGGCGATAAGGCGCCGAAGATCGACTACAAGGACGTGCGGCTCCTCGGCCGCTACGTGTCCGAGCGCGGCAAGATCGTGCCCTCGCGCATCACGGCCGTCTCGGCCAAGAAGCAGCGCGAGCTCGCCAAGGCCATCAAGCGCGCGCGCTTCCTGGGCCTGCTGCCCTACGTGATCAAGTGAAGACCGACTGAAGCCGGGCGCGGCGGCTCGCCTGCCGCCCCGCAGACCAGAGTACCGTAGGTTGGGCCGGCGCGGGCCCTCTCGACAGGGAGACCGCCGCCGTCTCTAACCGCCATTTGCGCGGGACAGCTGCAGCTCATGCCAGTCACCACCCCCTTGGGTCTCATTGTCGGCCTCGCCGGCGGCCTCGCCTCCGCCGTGCTGTTCTATTCGGCCGTGCGCGGCTCGCCGACGCTGAGCATCCTGCTGCTGCTGCTGAGCCCGCTGCCCACCCTCATCGCCGCGATCGGCTGGGGCATGGCCGCCGTGACCGTCGCCGCGCTCGCCTGCGCCATCGTGATGGCCGCCGCGGTGAGCGTCCCGTCGGCCATCGGCAGCCTGATCTCGCTCGGCCTGCCGGCGCTCGGCATCTCCTACCTCGCCTTCTTGAGCCGGGCGATCAAGGGCGATGCGGACGTGCGCGAGTGGTATCCGCCCGGCCGCCTGGTCGCGGCAATCGCCTTCTACGGCGGCGCGCTCCCCCTCATCATCGTGACGCTGTCCGGGGTCTCGTTCGAGGACCTGCGCGAGCCGCTGGCCGAGGCGCTGCGGCGCTTCTCGCGCGATGCCTCGCTCGACCTCGGGCTGCAGCCGCTCTCGGACGCCCAGCTGAAAGCAGCCACGGACCTGCTGATCGTGCTCCTGCCGGGCTTCATCGCCGGCTACTGGACGGCCATCTTCAGCGTCAACACCTATGTCGCCGCCCGCGTCGCCCGGGCATCGGGGCACCTGGCCCGCCCGTGGCCGGACCTGCCGTCCATGCGGCTGCCGAAGGATGCGCTCGTCGTGCTCGCCATTGCCCTGCTGGCAGCCTTCGCCACGGGGCTCGTCTCGGTTGCCGGCGTGAGCCTGATCGGCAGCCTGATGTTCGCGTTCTTCCTTGCCGGTCTCGCGCTCGTGCACGCCATTGCCCGCCGGCGGACGCCTGCGATCCTCATCGCCACCTACGCGGCGCTCGTGCTCGCCGGCCCCTACACGGCCGCGATCCTCGTCCTATGCGGGGCCACGGACACCCTCTTCGACATCAAGGGCCGTCTCGGACCCAGGCCCGCGACCTGAACCCGGAACCGGGCCAAGCGCCCATCGATCGACCAGCACGAAACGGAGAAGAAACCATGCAAGTCATTCTGCTCGAGCGCATCGGCCGCCTTGGCCAGATGGGCGACGTCGTCAACGTCAAGGACGGCTACGCGCGCAATTTCTTGCTGCCGCAGAAGAAGGCGCTGCGCGCGACCGAGGAGAACCGCAAGCGCTTCGAGAAGGACCGCGCCCAGCTCGAGGCTCGCGACCTCGCCCTGAAGAAGGACGCCCAGGTCGTCGCCGACAAGCTCAGCGGCAAGAGCTTCGTGGCCATCCGGCAGGCCGGCGACACGGGCCAGCTCTACGGCTCCGTCACCACCCGTGACATCGCCGAGCTGATCACGGCCGGCGGCTTCAGCGTCGATCGCCGCCAGGTGATCCTCGACAAGGCCATGAAGACGCTCGGCCTGCACCAGGCGCGGATCGCGCTGCATCCGGAGGTGCTGGTGCCCGTCACGCTGAACGTGGCGCGCTCGGAGGACGAGGCCGACCGCCAGGCGCGCGGCGAGGATGTGACCGTCATCAAGGAGGAGGCGGTCGAGCTCGAGACCTTCAACGCCGACGCGGTGTTCGAGGATGGCGGGCGCAACGAGGGCGAGGAGGCCGGCTCCGAGGAGGCGGCGAGCTAGGCCCTTCCCAAGGACGCCGCCCTTTTGCCGTGAGGCCCGTGCCTCGCGGCCGTCACGGGCGGCGGCCGGGCCCCAGAAGATCCGTACCCTGCGCGCCGGAGGGCCCGACCCCCGTCCGGCGCGCACGGTTCGGCTGCATTTCCTGCGACGCGTATTCATCCGGAGGAATTTTCGTGCGATAGTTGTATGGCCGCCGCATGCGGCCAGGAACTCGCGGACACTCGGTACGGTTGGAGTGTCATGTTCAAGTTGCTCGATGTTCTCTTGACCCGGCTGGTCCGGGAGGGCGCCCTGACGGTCATCGACGCCGGGGGTGCCGCGCACAGCTACGGCAACCGCGAAGGGCCGCCGGTGACCGTGCGGATCTTGGACGGCCGCCTCGAGAGACACCTGGCCGCCGATCCCGAGCTCGCGCTCGGCGAGGGCTATATGGACGGCCGGCTCGTGATGGTCGAGGGCCGCATCTACGATCTCCTCGCCCTGCTGCTGAGCAATGCCCGCAGCCACCAGATCCCCGGCTGGACCCTGGCGGCGAGCACCAGCCGCTACCTCCTCCGCCGCCTGAAGCAGTTCAATCCCCGGCGGCGGGCGCAGCGCAACGTCGCCCACCACTACGACATCAAGGGCGAGATCTACGACCTGTTCCTCGACAAGGACAGGCAGTACTCGTGCGCCTACTTCACCCCGGGCGCGGACCTGGAGGAGGCGCAGCTCGCCAAGAAGCGGCACCTGGCCGCCAAGCTCGCAATTGTGCCGGGACAACGGGTGCTCGACATCGGGTCGGGCTGGGGCGGCCTCGGGCTCTATCTCGCCAAGAGCTGCGAGGCGCAGGTCACGGGCATCACGCTGAGCCGCGAGCAGCTCAAGGTCGCCACCGAGCGCGCCCACAAGGAGGGCCTGTCGCGCCGCGTCCGCTTCCTGTTCGAGGACTACCGCGATCTGTCGGGCCAATTCGACCGGATCGTGTCGGTGGGCATGTTCGAGCACGTGGGCGTCAACCACTACGTGACCTACTTCCGCCGCGTGCGCGAGCTGCTCGACCGCAACGGCGTCGCCGTCATCCACACCATCGGCCGCTCCGAGCAGCCGTGCGCCACCAATCCCTTCATCGAGCGCTACATCTTCCCCGGCGGCTACATCCCCTCCCTTTCGGAGATGACGGCGGCGATCGAGAAGGCGGGGCTCATCATCTCCGACGTCGAGATCCTGCGACTCCACTACGCCGAGACGCTCAAGGCATGGCGCGAGCGCTTCCTCGCCCATTGGGACGAGGCCAAGGCGCTGCTCGACGAGAGCTTCTGCCGGATGTGGGAGTTCTACCTGGCGGGCTCGGAGACCGCCTTCCGCTTCCAGGACCTCGTGGTGTTCCAGGTTCAGCTCGTGCGCCGCATCGAGGCCCTGCCGATCACGCGCGACTACATGCTGCGCAACGAGCACCGCCTGATGCACGGCAGCGTCCACGAGGCCGGCGTCCGGATTGCAGGCCAGTAGCCGGGCGCAAGGCCGCGCCTGCTGCGGGCACCCGACATCCCTTGGGACGCCGCGCACCCTTGCGCGGAGCGGGCTTTTCGCGCATGTGTCGATCGACCCCCTTTCGTGAGCACACCCTGCGCGCCGCCCGCCGCCGCACATCCCCAGGAGACAGACCTCATGCGCAACTTCCACTTCCCCGGGCGCTCGCCCGTCTACGGGCGCCGGGCGATGTGCGCGACCTCGCATCCCGCCGCCAGCCTCACCGCCATCGATGTGCTCAAGGCCGGCGGCAATGCGGTCGACGCGGCGATCGCGGCCGCGGCCGTGCTCTGCGTCGTGGAGCCGGCGATGACCGGCATCGGCGGCGACTGCTTTGCCATCATGCACAAGCCGGGACGCAAGAAGCTGATCGCGCTCAACGCCTCGGGGCGCGCGCCGAAGGCTGCGACGCCCGCCTTCTTCGCCGGCAAGGGCGTCAAGGCGTTCGAGACCACGAGCGTCCACTCGGTGACGGTGCCCGGGGCCATCGACGGCTGGTGCACGCTGCACGGCGACTACGGCAGCTTGCCGTTCGAGCGGCTGCTGGAGCCGGCCATCGAGCTCGCCGACAAGGGCTTCGTGGTGGCCCCGCGGGTGGCGGCCGACTGGGCCAACGGCGCCCGCAAGCTGACGGGCCCTGGCGCCAGGCTCAACCTGCTCAAGGACGGCAAGCCACCGCGCGCGGGCGAGGTCATGCGCTTTGCAGCGCTCGCCCGGACCCTCAAGCGGATCGCCAAGGAGGGCCGCGCCGGCTTCTACGAGGGCGAGGTGGCCCGCGACATGGTGAAGGAGCTCAACGCGCTCGGCGGCTGCCACACGCTCGCCGACTTCGCCGCCCAGCGCGCGAGCTACGTGGAGCCGATCGCGGTCGACTACAAGGGCGTCGCGCTCAACGAGCTGCCGCCCTCCAACCACGGCATCGTGGCGCTGATCATGCTGCGCATGCTGGCCAGGCTCGGCAAGCCGCCGGCCAACCCCGTCTCCGCCGAGCGCTACCATCTGCTGATGGAGGTCGCGCGGCAGGCCTTCGCCCTGCGCGACGCCTTCGTGGCCGACCCCGACATGGCGGATGTTCCCGTCGAGCACATGCTGTCGGACGCCGTCGTCGACAAGCTTGCCCGGCGCATCGACCGCAAGCGGCACCGGGCGGACCTCGGCCCGATCCCGCAGCCGGCCGGCTCCGACACGGTGTGCTTCTCGATCGTCGACGAGAAGGGGCTCGCCGTGTCCTTCATCAACTCGCTCTACGGCGACTTCGGCACCGGCATCTGCGCGAGCAAGAGCGGCGTCACCTTCCACAATCGCGGCGAGGGCTTCGTGCTCGATCCGAAGCACCGCAACTGCGTGGCACCCGGCAAGCGCCCGATGCACACCCTGGTGCCGGCGATGGCCACCCGGGACGGCAAGCCGCTGATGGCCTTCGGCGTCATGGGCGCCCATTTCCAGCCCATGGGCCACGTCTACATGATGAGCAACATCCTCGACTACGGGATGGACGTGCAGGAGGCGGTGGACGCCCCGCGCGTGTTCTTCGAGGGCGACGGGCTGCAGGCCGAGCACTGCGTGCCCGACGAGGTCGTGCGGGGGCTCGAGGGGATGGGCCACAAGGTGAGCCGGCGCGAGATGCCCTGGGGGGGCGCGCAGATCGTCATGCTCGACCGCGACAACGGCACCCTGATCGGCGCCTCCGATGCGCGCAAGGACGGCATGGCGCTGGGCTACTGAGGGAGCGCGGGCCCGAAGGAAGGGCTCACGTCAGGCGCTGGGCGGCGTGCCTGAGGCCGTCGAGGATCGGGTGATAGGCCTCCTCGTCGCGCGCCTCGGGGTAGACGAGATAGACGGGCGAAAGGAAGCGGCGCGCCCGCGCCGGCGTGCGCAGGCGGCCACGCTTGAGATGTCCCTTGACGAGACGGTGGGGCAGGTAGCCCGAGGCCTCGTTGGCGAGCAGATAGTCAAGCCCGAGCGAGCCGAGGTCGAGATTGACGCCGCTCGTGTAGTCGGGGAAGTGCGCGGCATGCTCCGCCTGGAACTCCTCGCCCCAGTCGAAGAACACATGGTTCTGGCGCCGGCTGCCCTGCGGCGCGCTCGACACCATCACGAACTCCTCGTCGAAGAGATGCTCGACCTTGAGCCCTGGGGGCTGCCCTGGGCGGTACATGACGGCGAGATCGAGCGTGCCCTCGAGCAGGCGCTGGATGATAACCGCAGACAAAGACGCGCTCGCCGAGATGGCCAGATCGGGCATGTTCTCGCGCATCCAGGCGATCCACTTGAGCAGAAAGCCGTCCCATAACGTCGCATGTGCGCCGACGGCGAGATGGTCGCGGTAGGGGCCGGACAGGCCGACCTCGAGCTGTGCGTGCTGCCAGACGCGGACCAGGGCGAGCGCGTGCTTCTGGAACTGATCGCCGGCGGCGGTGAGCGTCGCGCCCGACTTGGAGCGCTCGAACAACGGCCGCCCGAACATGTCTTCCAACGACTTGATGCGCGCGCTCACGGTCGACTGCGTGACGTTCATGCGCCGGCCTGCCTCGATGAAGCTGCCGGTCTCGGCGACCATCAGGAAGGTGCGTGCGAGCTGGATGTCCATGTCGAAAGAACCGCCGTCGAGAGCGCCCAAGAGCTATCTATCGAAATCTTCGATAGCGGTCAGCGGAAAAATCCATTTGTGATCGCAACAAAAAATTTTCACATTGACATCGCTCGAACGCGGATTCGAGTGACAATGAAGAGGAAGAAGCTATGAAGGCGAAGAAGACCGCGAAGAAGCCCGCCAAGAAGGCGCCGGCGAAGAAGAAGCCTGCGAAGAAGAAGAAATAACGATCGGAGCGATGTGACCCTTGAGCCGTGCAGCTGCGTTGCGTTCGGTAGGTTGGCTTCTCATCGGTGTCCTGGCAGGCGTCACGAGTGCGCACGCCGCAGTCACCATCACCAACCGGGATGATCAGGATCACACGATCACGATCATCGAAGGTGAAGCGAAGACCCAGCACGTCCTTAAGCCAGCGCAAGTGCTCACCGGCATCTGCGAGAAGGGTTGCAACCTCCGCATCGACGATGACGACGAGGACGACCCCTACCAGCTCAAGCCCGATGTCGCCGTCTCGATCGAGGACGGTGTTCTCTACTACGAGCCGGATGCCCCCACCGCCCCGCCGGCGCCAGCGCCACAGCCGGGGCCTGGGGTGAAGGGCAACAAGGGCTGAGCTTTCCGGTCAACCACCCCGTCTTCGATGCAACCGCCTGAGACCGGGCCGCCCTTGCGGGTGGCCGGGTCTCAGGCGTTGTGCGTACCGGGGGGCCGGTCTTGGCCGAATAGCCGGCAGCTCGCGTTGTCATCCCCGGGCTTGTCCCCCGCGGCACCCCGGTCGAAGCTTCTCGAACCATCGCGATCCTCCGCTCACTTGCGGCGATGCCCGCCTTCGCGGGCATGAGGGGTGGGGTGTGACAGGACTTCGCCGTACCTAACGGCACCCCGGCGACGGCGGCAGCCACGCCGGCTCGAGATCCGGCCGCAAACCGTCGCACCTGGTCCGCCCACAAGATTGTGGCGTGTGCCGTCGCAATGAAGCTGCCGCAAAACGCGACAGCCGTAGGCTTGGCCCGAGGATCCACCCCCGTGCGAATGCCGCAGCGCGCTGCTGGGTGGCTGGAGCCTCCCTTCCCCAGGCGAGGGGCACACAGCACCGGGCTCAGTCGGCCAAGGCTGCCGCCGGCGCGTCGCGCGTGGCCGCGATGCTGGCCTCGAACGCGGCGCGCAGGGCCCGGTCGAGATCCGCCATCGTCGCCGGCAAACCGAGATCGGCGAGGCTCGTCACGCCCGCATCCGAGATGCCGCAAGGCACGATACCGGCAAAGTGCGTGAGGTCGGGATCGACGTTCACGCTGATGCCGTGCGTGCTCACCCACCGGCGCAGCCGCACGCCGAGCGCTGCAATCTTGTCGGTGCGCACACGGCCGGCGCGGGTGTGGTCCACCCAGACGCCCACCCGGTCGGGCCGGGTCGAGCCCTCGACGCCCAGGTCGGCAAGCGCTGCCACCGTCCAGGTCTCGAGCCCGGTGACGAAGCGGCGCACATCGCCGAAGCGGCGCTTCACGTCGAGCATGACGTAGACGATGCGCTGGCCGGGCCCGTGGTAGGTATACTGGCCGCCGCGCCCGGCCTCGTGCACCGGGAAGCGATCGGGCTGCAGCAGATCCTCGCGCCTGGCGCTGGTGCCGGCCGTATAGAGGCAAGGGTGCTCGAGCAGCCAAACCGCCTCCGATGCCTGGCCGTTGGCGATGGCCTCGCCCCGCGCACGCATGAACGCGAGCGCGGCCTCGTAGGCGACGAGGCCGGGCGAGACGATCCATTCGACGACGGGCGGCTGCGGGCTCACGGGTGACCTTGGCTATCGGTGTTTTCGATATAGCGATCGCGCGCCGGCTTCGCCAATCCGGCGGCGCATCGGGGGCGAGATGGAGGAGCGCGACTCTCCTCCGGCACGTGGGCGCATCGCGCTCCTGGCGCGCCTCGGGCCGCGCGCGCGGCCCCACGCGATGCCGCGGAAACGCCGACAACTCACTGGCGCAGCACGAAAATTCGCTCTCGCGAGGCAATTCTCCAGCCGCCTCACGCTGGCGCTTGTGGCCCGGCCCCGCATTTGCTATGAGGCGTCTCCTCTCATCCGTGCGGTCGTGGCGGAATTGGTAGACGCACTACCTTGAGGTGGTAGCGCCGCAAGGCGTGAAGGTTCGAGTCCTTTCGACCGCACCAATATTGTTTGCACGCAGCCGCCACGCCAGCCCCCCTGCGCGCTGGTCAGGTTCGAGGACGGTCCTCCTACCTGCTGCCTTGGCTTCATCGCGTCCCTGCCTCCGAGCCGTCAGACGACACATGTCCCGGTCCGCTGGCAGCGTTGCCCAAAGCAGCGCATCGGCGAGCGCGCCCGCTCAGGCGTGCACGCCGCAGGCGTCGCCGGGAGGCGCTCGCCTTCCTCGGGGGCCGATGCCGATCAGCGAGAGCAATCGCTAACCGTGTCCACATGTCTTCTGGTTAGTCGCATGAAAACCGGCTAGCCATCTGAAATCGCGATGTCCTTGGCCGCCTGCACCGGCATTCCATCCCCGCACCAGCGTGGCCCATAGTTGAAAAGTATCCCCTCCCCATGACCTTCTCGTCGGTTCACCCCGCGCTCAGGCGCGCCCTGGACGCGCGCGGCTACGCATCTCCAACCCCTGTGCAGCGGGCGGTGCTCGAGGCCGATACGGGGCGCGACCTGCTGGTTTCCGCCCAGACCGGCTCGGGAAAGACGGTCGCCTTCGGCCTCGCCATCGCTCCGACCCTGCTCGGCGAGGCGGAGCGCATGCCGCAAGCCGCCGAGCCGCTGGCCCTGGCCATCGCGCCCACGCGCGAGCTGGCCATGCAGGTGCAGCGCGAGCTCGACTGGCTCTACAAGGACACCGGCGCGCGCGTGGTGACGTGCGTCGGCGGCATGGACGGGCGCGCGGAAGCCCGCCAGCTCGCCCAGGGCGCCCATATCGTCGTCGGCACGCCCGGTCGCCTGCGCGACCACCTCGAACGCCACCGCCTCGATCTGAGCAAGCTCGCCGCCGTGGTGCTCGACGAGGCCGACGAGATGCTCGACCTCGGCTTCCGCGAGGATCTGGAGTTCATTCTCAACGCGACGCCGAAAAATCGCCAGACGCTGCTGTTCTCCGCCACCGTGCCGCGCGAGATCGAGACGTTGGCGCGCAGCTACCAGCGCGACGCGGCGCGCATCGAGACCATGCGCCGCAACGAGCAGCACGCCGACATCGAGTATCGCGCCATTTGTGTGGCGCCGAACGACGTCGAGAACGCGGTCGTCAACGTGCTGCGGCTGCACGAGCTGCCGGCCGCGCTCGTATTCTGCTCCACCCGGGAGGCCGTGAAGCGGCTGCATATGCGCCTCGTGGAGCGCGGCTTCTCCGCCGTGGCGCTGTCTGGCGAGTTGACCCAGAGCGAGCGTACGCACGCGCTGCAGGCGCTGCGCGGCGGTCATGCCCGATTGCTCGTGGCGACGGACGTGGCCGCGCGCGGGCTGGATCTGCCGGCGCTCGGGCTTGTCATCCACGCCGAGCTGCCCCACGATGCGGAGACGCTGCTGCATCGCTCGGGCCGCACGGGCCGCGCAGGCAACAAGGGCGTGTGCACGCTGATCGTGCCCTACCATCGCCGGCGCAAGGCGGATGCCTTGCTGGCCAGCGCCAAGCTCAAGGTGACGTGGACCCCGGCCCCGACGGTCGAGGAGATCCGGATGCGCGATCAGGAGCGCTTCTTTTCCAGCGCAGTCTTCAGCGACGCCGCGACCGAGAGCGACATCAAGCTTGCCGCTGCCCTCCAGGCGGCGCGCACGGCGGACGAGATCGCCCTGGCACTCGTGCGCACGCATCGCGCCCAGCTGCCTGCGCCGGAAGATCTGGCAGAGAGCAACGGGCCGCCGCCGCGGCGCGACGAGCGCACGCGCGGACGGCGGGAGTGGGCCGAGCGCCGCCCCGAGCATCGACCGGCGCCGCAGGCACGCGGCAACGGCGCAGCGCCCGCCGAGCGCCACACGCCGCGCCCGGCGCGCGACCATGGCCGCGACATGGTGTGGTTCAGGATCAACATCGGTCGCGAGCGCAATGCCGACCCGCGCTGGCTGTTGCCGCTGCTGTGCCGTGCCGGCGGCGTGACGAAGTCGGAGGTCGGCGCCATCCGGGTGTTCGATCGGGACACGCGCTTTCAGATTGCCGCCGAGTTCGCCGACACCTTCGAGAAGGCGGCGCGCACCATGAGACCCAACGAGGGGCGCATCGCGCGCGCAGATCAACCGGAACGCAGCGGGACCGCACCCGCGTCCACACCCCCGGCAGCGCAGAGCAACGAGGACAAGGCCGCCGGCAGGTCCGGCACGCGAAATGACTCCCGCGGCAAGCCCGCGTGGCGAGATCGGCCCAACGCCAAGGCCGGCCGGCATCCCCATGGCAAGCGTGACGAGGCCAAAGGACATCGCAAGGGCCAGAGGCCGCGCAGCGCGTCGCCAGGTCCGACCGGCGCTGCCAAGCCCGCGTCGAAATACGCCGAGAAGAAGAAGCGCGCAGCGCCGCAGGCCTAGAGCGCTTTCCGTTCCTCGAACCGGATGCGCGCTCCATGCACTTGATTGTGCAAGCATCCTCGCGCGACTCACGCTGAGGCGTGATCGCGATCTGCTCGAGCCTAGACTAGCGCCCTGAAGGCTTCGCAGCGATCGGCGTGCGCCGAACCTCCACGCCTGCGTCCCGGGCCGAGCGCCGCGTGAGCCGGGACCTTGCCCGGTGAGGTGAAGATTGCGGTCGCCGCGACGAGAGGCGCTGCGACGCAAAAAGGGCGGCCGAAGCCGCCCTCCTGCGATGCCGAAGCGATCGATCCCGGCTCAGCCGGCCTTGGCGACCGCCCGCGCGGCCATGACGCCGACGAGATGGGCCCGATAGTCCGCGGCCGCATGGATGTCGGAGTTCATCTTGGCGGGATCGGTGGCGATGCCCTTGACCGCGTCCGCCGACCAGCCCTTAGCGAGTGCCGCCTCCATGGCCGTGTGCCGGAAGACGCCGTCGTTGCCGGCGCCCGTCACGGCCACCCGCGCCCCACCGCCGGTCTGGGCGACCGCCACACCCACCAGCGCATAGCGCGAGGCCGGGTTGGCAAACTTCACGTAGGCGAACTTGCCCGGCACCGGAAACACGATGCGGGTGATGATCTCGCCGTCGCCGAGCGCCGTGGTGAACAGACCCTTGAAGAAGTCGTCGGCCTTGATCTCGCGCTTGTTGGTGACGATGGTCGCGTCGAGCGCCAGCACGGCCGCCGGATAGTCGGCCGCGGGATCGTTGTTGGCGATCGAGCCGCCGATGGTGCCGCGGTTGCGCACGGCCGGGTCGCCGATGTGGCCGGCGACCTCCGTCAGCCCGGCGATCGCCTCCCGCACCACGGAGGAGGTCGAAACCTCCGCATGCGTGGTGGTGGCACCGATCACGAGGCTGCTGCCCTTCCTCTCGATGCCGCGCAGCTCCGCGACGCGCGTGAGGTCGACCAGCGCCTTGGGCTGGGCAAGGCGCAGCTTCATCGTCGGCAGCAGCGTGTGGCCGCCGGCGAGGATCTTGGCCTCCGGATTGCCAGCGAGCACGGAGGCGGCCTCGGCGACCGAGGCGGGGCGATGGTAGTTGAAGGCGTACATGGGTGCTCTCCTGATCCTTACTCGGCGGCCATGCGCTTGGGCGCCTTCTGCGCCGCGCGCCATACGGCCTGCGGCGTCGCCGGCATGTCGATCTCCTCGTGCCCGAGGGCGTCCGTGACGGCGTTCATCACGGCAGCGGGGGCGGCGATGGCGCCGGCCTCGCCGCAGCCCTTGATGCCGAGCGGGTTGGACGGGCACGGCGTGCTGGTCATGGCCACCTTGTAGGAGGGCAGGTCGGAGGCGCGCGGCATGCAGTAGTCCATGTAGCTCGCCGTCAGCAGCTGGCCGCTCTTGTCGTAGACGGCGCCTTCGAGAAGGGCCTGGCCCACGCCTTGCGCGATGCCGCCGTGCACCTGGCCCTCGACGATCATCGGGTTGATGAGATTGCCGAAGTCGTCGACGGCCACCCAGCGGTCGATGCGCGTGGTGCCCGTCGCCGGGTCGATCTCGACCTCGCAGATGTGCACGCCCGAGGGGAAGGTGAAGTTGGTCGGGTCGTAGAAGGCGCCCTCCTTGAGCCCGGGCTCGAGCTGGGCGCCGGTGAACTTGTGGGCGATGTAGGCCTGCAGCGCCACCTCCGGGAAGGTCAGCGTCTTGTTGGTCGCCGTCGAGGAGAAGATGCCATCCTTGAAGTCGATGCTGTCCTCGGGCACCTCGAGCACGAAGCCTGCGACCTTCTTCGCCTTCACGATCACCTTGTCGATGGCGTTGAAGATGGCGGACATGCCCACGGCGCCGGAGCGCGAGCCGTAGGTGCCCATGCCGAACTGCACCTTGTCGGTGTCGCCGTGCACGATCGACACCGTCTCGATCGGAACGCCGAGCTTCTGCGAGACGAGCTGGGCGAAGGTCGTCTCATGCCCCTGCCCGTGGCTGTGCGAGCCGGTCAGGACCTCGATGGAGCCGGTCGGGTTGACGCGGACCTCGGCCGATTCCCACAAGCCGACGCCCGCACCGAGCGAGCCCACCGCCTGGCTCGGCGCGATGCCGCAGGCCTCGATGTAGGCGGAGAAGCCCAGGCCCCGCTTCATGCCCTTGCGGGCACTGTCGGCCTTGCGGCTTGCGAGGCCCTTGTAGTCGATCATCTCCAGCGCCTTGTCGAGGCAGGCCGCGTAGTTGCCGGCATCGTAGGTCATGATCACCGGCGTCGCGTGCGGGAAGCTCGTGATGAAGTTCTGCCGGCGGAACTCGGCCGGATCCTTGCCCATCTCGCGCGCCGCAACCTCGACCAGGCGCTCGACCACGAAGGTCGCCTCGGGACGGCCGGCGCCGCGATAGGCATCGACCGGCGCCGTGGTCGTGTAGACGCCGTCGACCTCGCAGTAGATGGCCGGAATGTTGTACTGGCCCGACAGCAGCGGGGCGTAGAGATAGGTCGGCACCGAGGACGCGAACGTCGACAGGTAGCCGCCGAGGTTGGCCTTGGTCTTGGCCCTGAGCGCCAGGATCTTGCCCGAGGCATCCATGGCTAGCTCGGCCGTGGTCAGGTGATCGCGGCCGTGGGCGTCGCACAGGAAGGCCTCCGTGCGCTCGCAGGTCCACTTGACGGGGCGCTTCACCTTGCGGGCCGCCCACAGGCAGACCGTCTCCTCCGCGTAGATGAAGATCTTGGAGCCGAAGCCGCCGCCGACGTCGGGGGCGATCACCCGCAGCTTGTGCTCGGGGGCAAGACCGATGAACGCGGACAGCACCAGGCGCGCCACGTGCGGGTTCTGGCTGGTGGTGTAGAGCGTGAGCTGGTCCTGGCCCGCGTCGTACTCGCCGATGGCCGCGCGCGGCTCGATGGCATTGGGCACGAGGCGGTTGTTGACGAGGTTGATGCGGGTGACGTGGCGGGCGGCGGAGAAGGCGGCGTCGACGGCCGCCTTGTCGCCGAGGTGCCAGTTGTAGACGGTGTTGTTGGGCGCCTCCGGATGGATCTGCGGCTGTCCGGCATTCTGCGCCGTTGCGAGGTCGGTCACGGCGGGCAGCACGTCGTAGTCGACGACGACCTTCTCGGCCGCGTCACGCGCCTCGGCCAGCGTGTCGCCGATCACCACGGCGACGTGGTCGCCGACGTAGCGCACCGTGTCGAGGGCGAGCGCCGGGTGGGCGCCGGCCTTCATCGGCGTGCCGTCCTTGTTGAGGATCAGCCAGCCGCAGATCAGGCCGCCGACCTTGTCGGCTGCAAGCTCCTTGCCGGTGAGCACCGCGACGCAGCCGGGCATGGCCTTGGCGGCGGCGGTGTCGATGCGCTTGATCTTGGCGTGCGCATGCGGCGAGCGCACGAACACGGCGTAGGTCTGGCCGGGACGGTTGATGTCGTCGGTGTAGCGTCCATTGCCGGTGATGAAGCGCTGGTCTTCCCTGCGCTTGACGGGGGCGCCGATGCCGGTTGCGGTCACGGGGTTCCTCCTAGAACTCGTTTGGGTTCTTTTGCGATCTGCTTGTTGTGATCTGCGTGTTGTGATCTGCGTGTCGTCGTCCGCCGGGGGGAGGCCGCTCCCGCCCAGGCCGAAGTCGCGTGCCGGCCCTCTGGCCGGCTACTCGGCGGCCTGCTTCAGGCCCTTCATGTTGGCCGCGCCTTCGCGAACGGCGGCGACGATGTTGTGGTAGCCCGTGCAGCGACAGATGTTGCCCTCGAGCTCGGCGCGCACGGTCTCCTCGTCGAGCGTGTTGCCCTTGCGGTTCACGATGTCGACCGCCGACATGATCATGCCGGGCGTACAGAAGCCGCACTGCAGGCCGTGATTGTTGCGGAACGCCTCCTGCATGGGATGCAGGGCGCCGTCCTGCGACAGCCCCTCGATGGTGGTGACGCTGCCGCCGTCGCAGCCGATGGCCAGCGTGGTGCACGACTTCACGGCGCGCCCGTCCAGATGCACGACGCAGGCGCCGCACTGGCTGGTGTCGCAGCCGACGTGGGTGCCCGTGAGCTGCAGGCTCTCCCGGAGGAATTGTGACAGCAGCATGCGCGGATCGATCTCCGCGCTCACCGTGCGGCCGTTCACCGTCAGCGTCACACTTGTGATCGGCGCGCCGGGTTGTTGCGGTGCCGCCGGCTTGGCATCGGCCGCAGGGCCCTTCTTGAATAGCGAGAACATCAATTCCTCCTTGGCTTCCGTCGGGGAGAAACAGGGCTTTTGTGCGTGTGCGCGCGAAAAGTCTCGTACTCCTCTTATGGGGGCGATTAGGCCACACTCCTCGCCGCCGCGCAACGCAAGACCGCGCGACCGGCGGCCGGGCGCTCCTGCCCGGCGCGGGCGCGTGCGCAGCGGATCCGTGCCGCTCCCGCGGGCCTCAGGGGCTATTGCTGGAAGATCTTGGAGAGCCACCCGAAGGGCTGGTCGGCGTTGCCCGACGGGGGCGCGGCCTGGGCCGGCCTCGCCCTGCGGGCGCCCTCCTCCCCCTTCTCGCCGCTGGGTGTGACCAGCGTCGGCCACGCCCGGCGGGGCATGTCCTGCGCGCTGGCGACGTGCTTGCGCTCGAGAGCGCGCTGGGCGATGGCATCGTAGCTCGGATCGGTGGTGGCCGGCTCCTTCGGGACCATGTGCACGATGCGGTAGCCCGAGGCCTTGAGGTCGTCGAGAAGGGCCGGCAGCGCGCGCGCCGTCGAGGCCTGGATGTCGTGGAACAGGATGATGCCCTTGCCGGCGGCGGCGAGGTCGCCCATCACCTTGCGGTGCACATCGCCGGCGTCATGGAAGCGGTAGTCCTTGCTGTCGACGTCGATGTTGAAGGTCGCCATGTGCCGGCCCTGCAGGTGCAGGATCATGGAGCGCGGCTCGGCCAGATAGGGAAAGCGGAAGAAGGGCGCGGGCGGGCGGCCGAGAGCGGCGGCGACGGCGCTGATGCCGAGCTCGATCTCGTGACGTGCCTTCAAGGGGGTGAGATGCGTGAGGTTGGCGTGCGACCAGGTGTGGACCCCGACGGTGTGCCCGCGCCGCACGTACTCCTTGACAGTAGCGGGGTCGGAGATCGCCATCTTGCCGACCAGGAAGAAGGTCGCCTTGCTGCAGTGCGCCTCGAGGGCGTTGAGGATGGGGCGGGTGTAGGCGCGGATCGGGCCGTCGTCGAAGGTGAGAATCACCTCGCCGGGCTCAAGGATCTCGTACTCCTTCTTCTTGCCGCCGAAGCGCGGCCCGGAGGCAGCGTCGATCTCGATGGTGCGCGAGACGCCCAGCCTGCCGGGGCCCGGCGTGCACGGCTCTTCGGCGCGCGCCCCGCCGGCAGGCAACAGCACGCCCGCGGCCACGAGGCCGCAAAGGAACCAAGTGCGCATTCAATCCCCTCGCAACGCCCGGCCGTCGGCTACGCCGGCCACCCGTTGAGCTCATGCTGCCCCCCGGCAACGCTCGCGTTCTGGCACCCTTCCGTGGCGATAACAAGCCGATGCCGTGCCGCAATTTTCCTATTGCGTCGCGGGCATGGTTCGGGCGCAACAGAGGCCTGCAGTGGCGCGGATAATCCGGGGCGATCCGCACCTGCGGCAGCGAGAGCGCGCGTCTTTCCAGAGACGCGGGGACCGGGGATTTGCCGAATCGCCGCGGCCCCCGCATTGAGTGCAGCTCGGCCCGACCCGGAAAGCGCCTGACGCATGCAGGAAGAGAGCAAGAGCGACGACACCCCCGAGACGCCGGCGGCCGGCACGGTGGAGACCCTGGTGCGGCCGGTCGCGGAGGCGCTCGCGCAGGGAGACGGAGCGCAAGCTGCCGATCTCGCGCACTCCCTCTCGCCGCCGGACCTTGCCTCCCTCCTGCAGCTTCTGGAGGGCGATGCCCGCGTCGCCCTGGTGGCGGCACTGGGTCCGCGCTTCGACCCCGAGGTGCTGCCGGAGCTCGACCGCAACGTGCGCGACGGGCTGGTGCCGCTGCTGCCGCGGCAGGTGCTGGTCGAGGCCGCCAGCTCGCTCGAGACGGACGACGCGGCCTACCTGCTCGAAGGCCTGGGCGAGAGGGAGCGGGAGGAGATCCTCTCCGCCATCCCCAAGAGCGACCGCGCCGCGCTCGAGCGCAACCTCGAGTACCCGGAGGAGACGGCCGGCCGTCTGATGCAGACGGACTTCGTCGCCGTTCCCCCGTTCTGGACCGTCGGGCGCACCATCGACCACATGCGGGAGGCCGAGGACCTGCCCGAGAGCTTCTCGGACATCTTCGTGGTGGACCCGACCTACCACGTGATCGGCAGCGTCGACCTCTCCCGCCTGTTGCGCACCAAGCGCGAGGTGCGCATCGACGCCATCATGGAGGAGGGGCGGCACGTGATGCTCGCCACCGAGGACCAGGAGGAGGTCGCGCGCCAGTTCGAGCGCCACGAGCTGCGCTCGGCCCCCGTCGTCGACGCCGACCGGCGCCTCGTCGGCGTGGTGACGGTCGACGACGTCGTGGAGGTGATCGAGGAGGAGGCCGACGAGGACCTGCGCCGCCTCTCGGGCGTCGGCGACGAGAGCATCTCCGACAGCGTGCGCCAGATCGTGCCCGGGCGGTTCTGGTGGCTGTTCGTGAACCTCTTCACGGCCATCCTCGCCTCGGTCGTGATCAAGCAGTTCGACGCAACAATAGAGCACATGGTGGCGCTGGCCGTGCTGATGCCGATCGTCGCCTCCATGGGCGGCAACGCCGGCACCCAGACCATGACGGTTGCCGTGCGGGCGCTCGCCACCGGAGAGCTCGGCGCCTTCAACACCATGCGCGTCGTTCTGCGCGAGACGGCGGTCGGCCTCGTCAACGGCCTCGCCTTCGCGCTGATCATGGCGGGGATCGTGTTCCTGTGGTTCGGCTCCAACCGGCTGGGCCTCGTCATCGGCTCGGCCATGGTGATAAACCTGCTGGCGGCAGCGCTCGCCGGCATCTTCATCCCGCTGGGGCTGGAGCGGCTCGGCTTCGACCCGGCGGTCTCCTCCACCGTGTTCGTCACGACCGTGACCGACGTCGTGGGGTTCCTGGCCTTCCTGGGGCTCGCCACGCTGTGGCTGATGTGAGAAAGGCCGGGCGTCGCCGCCCGGCCTCGCACATGCAATCCGCCCGACGCGTCCGTGCTCAGGCGCTCTGTTGCGCGTGCAGGCGGCCGCGCTTGGCGAGCAGCTTGTTGAGCGCGCCGATGTAGGCCTTGGCGGAGGCCACCATGGTGTCGGGATCGGCCGCGCGCGCCGTCACCAGCTTGCCCTCGGTCTCGTCCTCCAGCCGCACGGATACCTCGGCCTGAGCGTCGGTGCCCTCGGTCACGGCGTGCACCTGATAGAGGGCGAGCTTGGCCTTATGCGGGATCAGCTTCATGATGGCGTTGAAGGTGGCGTCGACGGGGCCGTTGCCGGTCGCCTGCACGGTCTGCTGCGTGCCCGCGATGTCCAGCGTCAGCGTTGCCGACTGCGGGCCGACGGTGCCCGCGATCACGGTCAGGGCCAGCACCTTGATGCGGTCCTGCTGGGTAGCGATCTCCTCGTCGACGAGCGCTTCCAGGTCCTCGTCGTAGACGTGCTTCTTGCGGTCGGCGAGCGCCTTGAAGCGGTTGAAGGCATCCTCCAGCGCATTCTCGCCGAGCTCGTAGCCCATCTCCTTGAGCTTGGAGCGGAAGGCGTTGCGCCCCGAGTGCTTGCCCATCACCAGCGAGGTCTTGGAGACGCCGACGCTCTCGGGCGTCATGATCTCGTAGGTCTGGGTGTGCTTGAGCATGCCGTCCTGGTGGATGCCGCTCTCGTGCGCGAAAGCATTCCGCCCGACGATGGCCTTGTTGTACTGCACCGGGAACGAGGTCGCCGCCGCCACCAGCTTGGAGGCGCGGTTGAGCATGCGGCTCTCGACGCCGACCTCGTAGGGCAGCACGTCGCCGCGCGTCTTGATGGCCATCACCACCTCCTCGAGCGCCGCGTTGCCCGCGCGCTCGCCGATGCCGTTGATGGTGCACTCGATCTGGCGCGCACCCGCTCTGACGCCGGCCAGCGAGTTGGCGACCGCCATGCCGAGATCGTTGTGGCAGTGCACCGAGAAGATCGCCTTGTCCGAGTCCGGCACGTTCTCGCGCACGTGGCGGAACATCTGGAAGTACTCCTCGGGCGTGGCGTAGCCCACGGTGTCGGGGAGATTGATGGTGGTGGCGCCGGCCCTGATCGCGGTCTCCACGCAGCGGCACAGGTAGTCGAGCTCGGTGCGGGTCGCATCCTCCGCGCTCCACTCCACGTCCGACACCCACTGGCGGGCGCGGGTGACCTGGAAGTGGATCATCTCCAGCACCTGGGCCTCGCTCTTCTGCAGCTTGTGCTTCCTGTGCACGGGGCTGGTCGAGAGGAAGGTGTGGATGCGCGGACGCTGGGCGTGCTTCACGGCCTCGCCGGCGCGGTCGATGTCGGCGGCGCCGGCGCGCGAGAGCCCGGCCACGACCGCCCGCTTGACCTGGCGGGCGATCTCCGACACAGCGGCAAAATCGCCCTCGGAGGCGATGGGAAAGCCGGCCTCGATGATGTCGACGCCCATGTCGTCGAGGAAGTGGGCGACCTCGAGCTTCTCCTCGAAGGTCATGGTGGCACCCGGGCACTGCTCGCCGTCGCGCAGCGTGGTGTCGAAGATATAGACGCGGTCGGTGTTGGCGGTCTTCGGGGCGGCGCCGGACGCTGGGTCCTGGGCCGGGGCGGAATGGTCGGTCATGTGCTGTCCTCGTCGGGCCGGGCGCCTAGCGCGCTCACCGGCTGGGATCTCTGCCGCTGGTGGAACTCGTCACCCCTGAACCCACCGCCTCGTGCGAGGCCGCGCCGGCTCAGGGGCAGGTAAGCAGAAGGAGGGGCAGGCGCGGCAGGTCGCGGCCGGAAACACATCCGTCCGTCGACAAAGCTGCAGACATGGAGCGCGAATGGCTCACGGGCGCCGCTCGATAAGAGACAAGAGACCTCCAGTAAGCCCGAGGGCCGGCCCGAAGGCAAGCGGTTTCAAGGCCGTGGCGCCGGGCCGCCGCCCCTGGCCACCGCCTCCAGGCGGCCGATGGCCCCGAGGATGAACGACTTGCGGTCGAGATTGAGGCTGTCGGCATCGGCCTTCTCGCGCACCAGCGCCTCCCACAGCTCGGCCCAGCGGGGCAAGGCCTCGGGGGCGATCAGGCGGCCGGCGAGCTGCGATTCGGCCCCGTCCGCCGCGCCGGCGGCCCGGGCATGGACGAGCCGGGCCAGCGTCTCGAGCAGCAGCTCGACGAAGCTCGTGAAGCGCTCCTCGTGCTGCGCCTGCGCCATGCCGTCGGAAAGGGTGTGGACTGCCGCCCAGTCGACCTTGGGCAGCAGGGCAAAGATGCGCTCCACATCCGCCCAGAGCTCGAGCCCGCCGCCGGCGAAGAGTTGCAGCGCCCGCCGCACGCTGCCGCCCGATAGCTGCACCAGGCGCTCCCAGTCGTCGGGCTTGGGCCCGTCCTTCTCGGCCGCGAGAAGGGCCGCCGACACCGCGCGCCTGAGATCGGGGGGGGCCAACGGCCGCAGGTCGAGACGGCGGCAGCGCGAGCGGATGGTAGGCAGAAGCCTGCCGGGCTCCGACGAGATCAGGATGAACAGCGCGCGCGGCGGCGGCTCCTCCAGCGACTTGAGGAGGGCGTTGGCCGCATTGACGTTGAGGTCGTCGGCCGTGTCGACGATGACGAGGCGCCACTGGCCCTCGCCTCCGGTCAGCCCGAGAAACGACTTGAGCCGGCGAACCTCGTCGACCGGCAGCGTGGTGGCAAAGCGCTTGGCCTTGGCATCCCACGGCCGGCGCAGCACCAGGAGGCCGGGGTGGGCTTGGGCAAGGATCTGGCGGGCGGCGGCAGTCTCGTCCGGCACGCCAAGGCTGTCGCCGAACGGATCGCGCTCCTCGGGCGCCGCCAGCGCGTGGCGGGCAAGACGATAGGCGAGCGTCGCCTTGCCGATGCCCTCGGGTCCCGACAGCAGCCAGCCGTGATGCATGCGGCCACTGGCAAAGGCGCGGGCGAGCTCGCGCTCGGCAGCGGCGTGGCCGAACAGATCGCGGGTCTCGCGCGGATGCGGGAAGCCCTCGAGCCGGTCGGATTCCGGCTGGGCCTCGATCTCCTGCAGGACGGGGGCACGCGCCATCAGTGGACCGCCACCGCAAAGCGCTGCCGCACGAGCTCCCAGATCCGATCGGCGATGGCATCGACGGGGGCGGAGGCGTCGAGGCTGACGCAGCGGCGCGGGTCCGCCGCGGCGATGGCGAGATAGCCCTGACGCAGGCGCTCGTGGAAGGCCAGCGCGCGGCCCTCGAAGGGATCGATCTCGGTCCCTTCCACCGCCTCGCGGCGCCGCGTCGCCCGCGCTAGCCCCGTGCGCGCATCGATGTCGAGGATGAACGTGGCATCGGGGGCGGACTGGGCCACGACCAGCCCCTCCAGCATGGCGAGCGCGGCGTCCGGAACGCCGCCGGCGGCGCCCTGGTAGGCCCGCGTCGAATCCGAGAAGCGGTCGCAAATCACCCAGCGGCCGGCCGCCAGCGCCGGCCGGATGGTGGCCTCGAGATGGTCGGCGCGGGCGGCGTAGAACAGCAGCGCCTCCGCGATCGGCGGGTGCGGGGCGAGCGTGCCGCCGAGCAGGATGCCGCGGATCTGCTCGGCAAAGGGCGAGCCGCCGGGCTCGCGCGTCAGCAGCACGTCCAGGCCAGCCCCGCGCAGGCGCTCGGCAAGGCGCCGCGCCTGGGTCGACTTGCCCGACCCCTCGCCGCCCTCGAAGGTGATGAAACGCCCCGCTGCAGCCATGCAGCCTGCCATCCTGCTTGCCAGACCGACGGCCGCGCGCGCCGTCACGGAACCCAGCGGGTGGCCAAATGCAGAAGCGAGTCAAGCCCCCGCCACCAGAGCGGGCCGGGGCCCACGTCCTCGGCCACGTGCAGGGGCACCTCGAGCGAGGCATCCTGCGCGCTCGTCACGCGCAATACGGCGATCTGGTCGCCCCGCTTCAGCGGCGGCTTCAGCGGACCGGTGTAGTAGATGCGGCCCGTGAACCTCTGCCCGCCCGCCGCACGCGGCACCAGCAGCGTAATTTCGCCCGGCCCCTTGACCGGCACCGTCAGCCGGTCGGCGCCCCAGACGCGCAGCCGCCCGATCTCGTCGTCGGCCTCGAACAGGCGCGCCTCCGTGAAGCTGCGGAAGCCCCACTCGAGAAGCTTGCGCGCCTCGTCGCGGCGCTCCTCCATGGTGGCGAGCCCGTTGACGACGACGATCAGCCGCCGCCCGTCCTGAAGGGCCGAACCGACGAGGCCGTAGCCCGCCTCCTTGAGGTGCCCGGTCTTGAGGCCGTCGGCCCCGGGCACGAGCCCCAACAGCGGATTGCGGTTGACGAAGCGGGTCTTGCGCCAGGTGTAGTCGCGCATGGCGAAGAGGGCGTAGTGCTCGGGATAGGTGCGGATCAGATGCCGCGCCAGCACGGCGAGCTCCTTGGCCGTCATCTGGTGCTCCGCCTGGAACAGGCCTGTGGCGTTGCGGAACACCGACTTCCTGAGCCCGATGGCGCGCGCCTCCTCGGTCATGCGCTTGGCGAAGTTGGCCTCCGTGCCCGACATGTTCTCGGCGATGCAGATGGCGGCGTCGTTGCCCGACTGCACCACGATGCCCTTGATCAGCTCGTCGAGCGGCAGGCGCGTGCCGGGCGGCACCTGCATGGCCGAGGCGCCGGCTGCGGCCCCGCCGCGGCGGGTCGCGCTCTCGGTCATGAGGAAGAGCTGGTCCTCCTTCACCTCGCCCTTGCGCATGGCCTTGAACACGACGGCGAGCAGCATGAGCTTGCTCATGCTCGCCGGGTACATCATGTCGTTGCCATTGCGCTGGAACAGGATGCCGCCGCTCTCGGCGTCCATGAGAACGGCCTGGTGGGCCTTGGTCGCGATCTCGCCCTGCGCCAGCGCGCGCAGGGTGGAAAGGCCCAGGGCCGAGGCGAGGACGCAGAGCAGCGTCAGCATTCCCATCGCCTGCCTGGCGATGCTCCGAGCGCGCATGGTCTCTCCCCGATTGCCTGCCAAGTCCGAGAACGCAAGGACAACCGACCCCGGACTAATGGTACGGGCTCGCCCACGTGTCAACGCGAGGCTGCAAGCTCAACGGCTGCCGAGGGACATCATGGGGCCGAAGCCCGGGCGATACCATGGCTGGCTGGCGAGAAAGCGCCGCTCGTGGCTGTCGTCGCCGCTGAGCGGAGCGCGGCCGGCGTAGCGCACGCGCACGCGCGCAAGCCCCCTGCCCTCGTAGCCCAGGAGGCGGGCGGACGCCTTGGACAGGTCGATCAGACGGCTCTTCACGTAGGGGCCACGGTCGTTGATTCGGACCAGGATGGTGCGGCCGTTGTCGAGGTTGGTGACATAGGCGTAGCTGGGCAGCGGCAGCGTCGGGTGCGCGGCCGACAGCGCCATCATGTCGAACACCTCGCCGTTGGCCGTGCGCCGGCCGTGGAAATCCTCCGAGTAGAACGACCCCTGCCCGACCTCGTCGTAGTCGGGCTGCTCGCGCGGCACGAAGGTCTGTCCGTCGATGGTGTAGGGGTTGCCGAGCTTGTAGCGCCCGCCGCCCTTCGGCACCGGCTCGCCGAGCGCAACCACGCGGGGGCTGGCCTTGCCGTAGCGGCCTTCGGTGGAGCAGCCGCTGCCGACGGCAACGAGCGCGGCAATGGCGCAAAGGGCGCAGATCCGCCAATGCGGCAGCAAGGACATGGGGCGTGTCTCGTAAGCAGCACAGGATCGAGAGCCGCAGCCGGTGGGGCCGCAACGCTTCAATTTGCCATCGCCGCGTAAGGGATCGGTTAACGCAGCCGCATGGCCGAAGCATGGACCCGACGTGGCAGCGCCGCGGCTGGCGCGGCGCGCGGGATCGGTCTCAGGCCTTCAGGTTCGACCAGGCGCGCAGGCGCCGGACGGCCTCCTGCATGTCGGCGTGCGTGCCGGCGTAGCTGAATCGCAGGAAGCTGTGGCCGCGCGCCTCGTCGAAGTCCAGCCCCGGAGTGGCGGCCACGCCCGCCTCGGCCAGGATCTCGCGGCTGAGGGCGGCGCTGTCGGCGGTCAGATCCGAGACGTCGCAGTAGAGATAGAAGGCGCCGTCCGCGGGCACGATCTTGCGGAAGCCGGCCTTCGGCAGCTCGGCGAGCAGCAGGTCCCGGTTGGTCCGATAGACCTGCTTGTTGGCCTCAAGCTCCTCGGTCGCCTCGAAGGCGGCGAGCGCTGCCACCTGGGAGATGCCGGGCGGGGAGATGTAGAGGTTCTGCGCCAGCCGCTCGAGCGGCCGCACCAGCGGCTCCGGCACGACGATCCAGCCGACCCGCCAGCCGGTCATCGAGAAGTACTTCGAGAAGCTGTTGATGACGATGGCCTCGGGAGCAACCGCGAGGGCCGTCTCGGCGGCCGCCTCGTAGGTCAGCCCGTGGTAGATCTCGTCCGAGATCAGCCACATGCGGTTGCGCCGGCAGGCTGCGGCGAGCTCCGCCAGGCGCGGCCGGTCGAGCATGGTGCCGGTCGGGTTGGCAGGGCTTGCCACCAGCAGGCCCTCGGCCCCCTCGGCGGCGGCGGCGTCGATCTGGGCCGCCGTCGGCATCCAGCGCGAGGCGGCATCCGTGCCGAGAAGGCAGGGCACCTGGCCGAGCGCGGTCAGGATGTGCCGGTAGCAGGGGTAGCCGGGCGAGGGCAGCAAGACCTTGGCGCCGACGTCGAACAGCGCCAGGAACGACAGCACGAAGCCCGCCGAGGAGCCCGCCGTGACCACCACGCGGGAGGGATCGACGGCAACGCCGTACCACTGCTGATAGTGCCGGGCGATGCGCTCGCGCAATGCGGGCATTCCAAGCGATGCCGTGTAGCCCATCTTGTCGTGCGGCAGCGCGCGCGCGACGGCCTCGAGCGCCAGGCGCGGCGCCGGCGTGCCCGGCTGGCCGACCTCCATGTGAATGATGCTCTCGCCGGCTGCCTCGCGGCCGGCGGCAGCCTCCATCACATCCATGACGCGGAACGATGGGATGCCGCCGCGCCGGGACGGCGCGCGGGGCAACAGGACCACTGCCCCGCTCTCGGGCTTGCGTGCGACCATTCCGGAATTCCTTCGTCCGCGGCGATGCGCCGACCGGCCTAGCACAGGCATCGCCGCCGATCCGCCATGTTTGGCCGATTGCCTGGGGATTGCTCCCCTGCCGCTTCGCAGACACGAGGTTGTTGGTTGGCACCCCGCCGGCTGGGACCTTATAGTCCGGCGCATTCGAGTTGGCTGTCAACCTCGAGCCTGCCACGGTTTGCGCACCTGCTTCAGGAGAGCTGCGGGCGCGAGGCGGCGGCTCTGCCGAGACGGGCTCGGCGGAGAGGATTGGCGGACACCCGCCGGCCGAGTGGACGTGAAGCGAATGCGGTCGGGAGGGCAGCAGGCCCGAGCACGACTGCCAATGGAGAGACGACCCGCGTGAGCCCTGCCGTGACGAGCCGCAGACAGCTTTCGGTCCGACGCGCCGGCGTGCTCGCGGCGCTGGCCTACGGCGCAAGCCTCGTCGGCGCCGCGCTGGCGCCCGCGGCCGCGCAGGGGCTGCCGCTGGTCCGCGATACCGAGATCGAGAACCTGCTGCGCGACTACTCGCGCCCGATCTTCCGCGCCGCCGAGCTCACGGCCCAGAACATCTCCGTGCGGATCATCAAGCACGACAGCTTCAACGCCTTCGTCGTCGACGGCCGCAACGTCTACATGAACACCGGCACGCTGATGACCGCCAAGACCCCCAACGAGGTCATCGGCGTGATCGCGCACGAGACCGGGCACATCAAGGGCGGTCACATGGCCGACCTGCGCAGCCGCATCGCCCGCGACCAGACCAAGAGCATGCTGCTGATGCTGCTCGGCATCGGTGTCATGGCGGCGGGGGCTGCCTCGGGCGGCGATACGGGGCGCGAGATGACCGGCGCCGGCACCGGCGTCCTGATGGGCGGCAACGAGATGGTGATGCGCTCCTTCCTGTCGCGGCGGCGCGAGCAGGAATCGGCCGCCGACCAGGCCGGCCTGTCCTACCTGGAGCGGTCCAAGCAGTCCGGCCAGGGCATGCTCGAGACGTTCGAGCGTTTCGCCCAGCAGGAGTACGTGTCCGACGCCTACCAGGACCCGTTCATGCGCAGCCATCCGGTGGCGGCCGACCGCCTCGCCCGCCTGCGCGAGAAGGTGGCGGCGAGCCCCTACGTCAACGTGAAGGACCCGCCGGCGCTGCAACTGCGCCACGACATGATGCGGGCCAAGATCTCCGGCTACATCGAGCGCGCCCAGACCGTGCTCAACCGCTTTCCGGCCAAGGACACGAGCCTGCCGGCCCGCTATGCGCGGGCGATCGCGCGCAACTGTTCGGGCCGTTGCGCCGACAACATCGGCGAGGTCGATGCGCTGATCAAGGACAGGCCCGACTACCTGTATTTCTACGAGCTTAAGGGCAACCTGCTGCAGTCCGCCGGCAAGCATGGCGAGGCGATCGCGCCCCTGCGCAAGGCGCTGGCCATGTCGGGGGGCGGCGAGCCGCTGATCATGACCGAGCTTGCCCAGTCCCTGATCGAGGGCGAGAGCGCGGCGCAAGTCGACGAGGCGATCGACCTTTTACGCAAAAGCACGCTTGCCGATGACAGCAACGCGCTGAGCCACCATCTTCTCGCCAAGGCCTTCTACAAGAAGGAGCGCTTCCCGCAGGCCGACCTTGCCGCCGCGCAAGGTCACTTCGCGGAAGGCAACGTGCCCCAGGCCAAGATCTTCGCCAAGCGCGCCATGGCCAAGCTGCCGCGCGGCTCGCCGGAGTGGATCAAGGCCGAGGACATCGCCAACTACAAGGTCCCGACATCGGGCTGAGCCGGCACGCTCGCCTGGCTTCACCCGACAGACAGACCCCGCCCCCCGAACTGGAGACCCGCATGCCCGCATCCACCTTGTCCCGCCTCTTCGACGTCGTGACGTCGGCCAGGGGCGCGAGCCTGCTCGCCCCTGCGATCCTTCTCGTCGGAACGACGCTGGCGGTGGGCCAGGGCGCCCCGCAGGCCCCGGCGGCCCCGACCGAGGTGGCGCCCGCGCCGGCGCCCAAGGCCGCGGAGGCCGCCGCGCCCGCCCCTGGGGCCAGCAACGGCTTCACCCCGCAGCAGCGCGAGGAGCTCAAGCAGCTCGTAAAGGATGTTCTGCTCGCCAACCCCGAGATCATGCTCGAGGTGCAGAACGCGCTCGAGGCGCGCATGGACAAGATCCAGGCCGAGCGCATGGCGGTGGCCCTGAAGGAGCATGCCAACGAGCTCTACCGGCCCACGGGCTCCGGCATCGCCGGCAACCTCAAGGGCGACCTGCCTCTCGTCGAGTTCTTCGACTACAACTGCGGCTACTGCAAGAAGGCATTCACGGACGCCGCCAGCTTCGTCGAGAAGGACAAGAATGTCCGCTTCATCCTGAAGGAGTTCCCGATCCTCTCGAAGGGCTCGGAGGAGGCCGCCAAGGTGGCGCTCGCGGCCAAGATGCAGGGCAAGTACTGGGAGATGCACCGGGCCCTGATCGAGAGCCAGGGGCAGGCCAACGAGGCCTCGGCCCTGCGCGCGGCCGAGAAGCTCGGCCTCGACATGGCCCGCCTGAAGCGCGACATCAACTCGCCGGAGGTGAAGAAGGAGATCGACGACACCCGGGCGCTCGCCGCCAAGATGGGCATCCAGGGCACGCCGCACTTCATTGTCGGCGACAAGATCATCCCCGGCGCGCCGGAGAACCTGGTCGAGCTGCTGACCAAGCACGCCATCGAGGTGCGCAAGGACGGCTGCAAGGTGTGCTGAGGGGCGCGGCCCTCAGTTGGGGCGGAGCCACCTCTGAGCACGGCTCCGCCGCGGTGCCTGCGGGGTGCTAACCAAACCCTGCACAAATCATGGCCAGACCTTTCAAGGGCCCTGGAAAGCTGGTAAGGCCCTTCTCGAAGCGGACTGCCGCCCTTGTCTCGTCGGGCGGCAACCGGCCGTCGCATCACCAATAGAGCGCTGCCTGAGCCCCGCCCCGGCGGGCTGCCGGGCTATCGGGATCAGCCGGAGATGTCGAAGCCAATCTTTGTGCTGAACGGGCCCAACCTCAACCTTCTCGGCGTGCGCGAGCCGGCAATCTACGGGGCGGAGACGCTCGCCGACGTTGCGGCACGTACGGAACAGCGTGCAGCCGCTCTTGGCCTTAGGGTGGACTTCAGGCAGTCCAACATGGAAGGCGAGATCGTGACTTGGGTTCAGCAGGCGCGGACGGACGCGTCAGGCATCATCATCAACGCGGCTGCGTATACGCACACTTCGGTTGCAATTCTCGATGCCCTCAACGCTGCCGAGAAACCCGTGATCGAACTGCACCTATCCAACATCCATCGGCGCGAGCCGTTCCGGCATCACAGCTACGTGGCGGCGGCGGCAACTGGCATAATCTGCGGCTTCGGTGCAAAAGGCTACGAGCTTGCCGTCGAGGCGATGGCCGATCTGCTGCAGCGCAAAGCCGCAGTGCCCGCACCTGCCGCGGGCAAGACGTGACACCAATCGAAGAACGAGCGGACGCAAGACGCATGGCGAAAGACGTGAAGAAAGGCTCGAGCGAACACGCGCTGGTGCGCGAGCTTGCGGACCTGATCGCGGAGACAGGGCTCACCGAGATCGAGATCGAGAAGGACGGCGTGCGCGTCCGCGTCGCCAAGCAGGTGCAGACCATATTCGGCGCGGCGCCCGCAGCCTTCGCCCCGCCGCCGGCCGCGCATGCGGCGGCAGCGGCCCCGGCGGCGGCGCCTGCCGCCTCGCCCGCGGGCGATCCCGGCAAGCATCCCGGCGCCGTGAAGTCGCCGATGGTCGGCACGGCCTACCTGGCTCCCGAGCCCGGCGCTGCGGCCTTCGTCGACATCGGGGCCCGCGTCACGCAGGGGCAGACGCTGCTCATCATCGAGGCGATGAAGACCATGAACCACATCCCGGCCCCGCGCGCGGGCGTGGTGACGGCCGTGCTCGTCGGCAACGGCCAGCCGGTCGAGTTCGGCGAGCCGCTCGTCATCATCGAATAGTTGTGACGACAAGGAACCGGCCCGCCCCGATGTTCGACAAGGTCCTCATTGCCAACCGTGGCGAGATTGCACTCCGCGTCCTGCGGGCGTGCAAGGAAATCGGCATCGCGACGGTGGCGGTGCATTCCACCGCCGATGCCGACGCGATGCACGTGCGGCTTGCCGACGAGAGCGTCTGCATCGGACCGCCGCCGGCGGCCGAAAGCTATCTCAACATCCCGCGCCTGCTCGCGGCCTGCGAGATCACGGGTGCAGACGCCATCCACCCGGGCTACGGCTTCCTCTCCGAGAACGCGCGCTTCGCCGAGATCCTGGAGGAGCACGACATCACCTTCATCGGGCCCACGAGCGAGCACATCCGCATCATGGGCGACAAGATCGAGGCCAAGGCCACGGCCAAGCGCCTCGGCATTCCCGTGGTGCCGGGCTCGGACGGCGCCATCACCAACGAGGCCCAGGCGCAGACGGTCGCCAAGGCCATGGGCTTTCCCGTGCTGGTCAAGGCGGCCGCCGGCGGCGGCGGCCGCGGCATGAAGGTCGCCCACACCGCCGAGGACCTCGACATCGCGCTGAAGACGGCGCGCGCGGAGGCCAAGGCCGCCTTCGGCGACGACAGCGTTTACCTGGAGAAGTACCTCTCCAAGCCCCGCCACATCGAGGTGCAGGTGTTCGGCGACGGCCGCGGCAATGCCATCCACCTCGGCGAGCGCGACTGCTCTTTGCAGCGCCGCCACCAGAAGGTGCTGGAGGAGGCGCCCTCGCCGGCCCTCAATCCCGAGCAGCGCAAGACCATCGGCAGCACCGTCGCCAAGGCGATGCAGAAGCTCAAGTACCGCGGCGCCGGCACCGTCGAGTTCCTGTACGAGGACGGCCAGTTCTATTTCATCGAGATGAACACCCGCCTGCAGGTGGAGCATCCGGTGACGGAGATGATCACCGGGCTCGACCTCGTCATCGAGCAGATCCGAATCGCCTCGGGCGCTCCGATGACGCTGACGCAGGAGGACGTGACCTTCTCCGGCCACGCCATCGAGTGCCGCATCAACGCCGAGAACCCGCGCACCTTTGCGCCCTCCCCGGGCACGATCACCTACTGGCACCCGCCCGGAGGGCTCGGCGTGCGCGTCGACAGCGGCGTCTACCAGGGCTACCGCATCCCCCCCTTCTACGACAGCCTGATCGGCAAGCTCATCGTGCACGGCAAGAACCGCAACGAGTGCCTGATGCGGCTGAAGCGGTGCCTGTCCGAGTTCGTGATCGACGGCATCGAGACCACGATCCCGCTGTTTGCCGACCTCGTGCAGCAGCCCGACATCGCCAACGGCCTCTACGACATCCACTGGCTGGAAAAATACCTGAAGAAGGATTAGCTTGCCTTCCTCAGGTACTGCCCTGCAGAAGGTCGGCCACGGTCAAACCATGGCGTCACCGGACGACATCGTTATAGAGATCACGCCCCAGGTTCTGCTGAAAGCCTACACATGCGGCATCTTCCCGATGGCGGAGAGTGCCGACGACCCGGCGTTGTACTGGATCGAGCCGCAGCAGCGCGGCATCCTCGACCTCGGCAACGTGCACGTGCCGCGCCGGCTGGCGCGCACCATCCGCCAGGGCACCTTCGAGGTCCGCATCGACACCGACTTCGAGGGCGTGATCTCGGGCTGCGCCGCCTCGCGGCCCGGCCGCCGCTCGACCTGGATCAACCCCAAGATCCGCTCGCTCTACCGCGACCTGTTCGAGATGGGCCACTGCCACACGGTGGAAACCTGGCAGGATGGCCGCCTCGTGGGCGGGCTCTACGGCGTGGCGCTGGCCGGCGCCTTCTTCGGCGAGAGCATGTTCTCGACCGAGCGCGACGCCAGCAAGGTGGCGCTGGTCTACCTGTGCGCGCGCCTCGTCTACGGCCGCTTCTCGCTGCTCGACACGCAGTTCGTGACCGAGCACCTGCGCCAGTTCGGCACCATCGAGATCGACCGCGCCGAGTTCCACGTGCTGCTGGAGCGGGCGCTGGAGACGCGCGGCGAGTTCCTGGCGCTCGATGCCGCGGCACCGCCCGAGCAGGTCCTCGCCGTGATCGAGGCAGGAAGGCAGCAGCCGATAGGCTAGAGCGCGGCCTTACTGCCGCGCCCCGGCCTCACGCCTTCGGGTAGCGATACATCGCGCACAGCTTGTTGCCGTCGGGGTCGCGCAGGTAGGCCAGATGCAGCCGGCCCGTGCTGCCCTCGCGCACGCCCGGCGGGTTCTCGCACGTCGTGCCGCCGCTCTCGAGGCCGGCCTTGTGCCAGGCCTCGACCTGCTCGGGCGAGGTGCAGGCAAAGCCGATGGTGCCGCCGTTGGCGTGGGTGCACGCCTTGCCGTCGATCGGTTTCGTCACCCCGAACACGCCGGTCTTGGTGCGATAAAAGAAGCGGTGGCCGTCGAGGAAGGGGGCCGGCACACCGAGCACGCCGAGCGTGGCGTCGTAGAACTTGCGCGCCTTGTCGAGATCGTTGGTGCCTACCATGACGTGCGAGAACATGCCGAACGCTCCTCTCCCGTTGTGTGCGTGAGGGACACTATCCGCGCGCGGGCTCCCATTGAAGGGGCCGGGGCGAAACACGCCTGCGCGCGCCGCGACAGGGCGGCGGGGCCAGAAGGCTCAGGCGGCGAGCTGGGCGTCGATCAGCTTGTCGTAGGCCACCTTGGCGAACTCGGCGGCCGTGGGCGCCCGCGTGATCATGGCGACCACGATCGCCCCGTCCATGAGGAGCGCGATCTCGTGCATGAGCCGGTCGGGGTCGCGCGCGCCCGCCTCGGCACCGAGGGCGCGGATGTGGGCCAGCACCTGCTCCTTGTGCTCGATGGCGAGGCGCCGGACGCGATCGCTGGTCTTGTCGTGCTCGGCCACCGCGTTGATGAACGGGCAGCCGTAGAAGCGCTTCTGCCGGAACCACTGGGCCAGAACCGGGAAGATCGCATCGAGCTGCCCGCGCGGATCGGGGCTGGCGCGGGCGATGGCGGCCGTGAACCACTCCCGCCAGGCCTCGCCCTCGGCCCGCAGCACCGCCTCGACGAGGCCCTCCTTGGAGCCGAACAGCTTGTAGAGCGTGCTCTTGGCGACGCCCGCCTTGGCCACGATGGTGTCGACGCCGATGGCGTTGATGCCCTTGCGGCAGAACAGCTCCGTCGCGGCCTCGAGAAGGCGCGCGCGGGGGTTGTCCGGGGCTTTGGTCTTCAGGCGTCTGGCGGGCATCGCTTCCGGCGGCAGGCAGCTTCCAGCCATCAATAGGCTCACTGCGCCCGAGATGGCAAGAGACAGAACAGTCTGTCGTGCCGGCTGGCCGCGGTTTGGGCAGGATGCGCGAAAACGTTCCACATCGCCGCCGGCCGGCATTGCCGGGGGATCTCAGCGCACCCCTGCAAGGCTCGGATTCGCAACGCCTGCAGGCCTGCGGCAAGCCACTGGCACGCCCCTTGCGTAGACAGACCTGTCTGTTCGCGAAGCGGCCAGTCGCCGCGTCCGCAAGAAGCTGAGGAAACGGAGCACGCTCATGAGCGCACAAACCAAGACCGCCGTCACGGGCTGCCTGGCCCCCATCGACAAGGACGGCCTCGACAAGCTGATCGCGGCCGGCAAGGCCAACCCGGACGTGATCAAGACCCTCAAGTGCCACACGGTGGCCGAGGGCCGCTTCCGGCATCTCAATTTCATCCGCAGCCTGCCGCCCTACATCGTCGACGAGCCGCCGGGCCTGCTCGGCGACGACACGGCACCCAACCCGTCGGAGGCCGTGCTGTCGGCGCTGGGCTCGTGCCTGGCGGTGGGCATCCACGCCAACGCGGTGGCCCGCGGCATCACCGTCTACAAGCTCGAGATCGAGCTCGAGGGCGACCTCAACATCACCGCCGTATGGGGTACCGGCGACCTGTCGGAGACCAAGCCCGTCGGCTTCACCGACATCCGCGCCAAGGTGATCTTCGAGGCCGACCGGCCGCGGGAGGAGCTGGATGCGTTGGTGGCGCACGCGCAGAAGTGGTCGCCCGTCGCCAACACCATGACACGGCCCGTCAACCTCGAGGTGTCGCTGAAGTAGGCCCGCGCCGGGCGTTTCCACCGCAAGGGAGAGGAGAGCTCTGATGACTGCAACAGCGCATGCGAGCGTGCCGCCCGCGTCCTTCCCTCCCCTGCCGCCCGACACGACGGGGCCGCTGCTCGAGCGCGTCGGGCAAGTGGTCCGGCGCGACCTTGCTCCCCTCGTCAAGGCCATCGACAAGGACCACCTGTATCCGGCCGGCGTGCTGCGCGCGCTTGGCGAGGCCGGGGCCTACGCGCCCCACATCGCCGCCCTCAACGGCGGCCGCATCGACCTTGCCGCCAGCATCAAGGCCATGTCGGTGGTGGGCCGCGAGTGCCTGTCGACCGCGTTCTGCGTGTGGTGCCAGTCGACGTTCGCCTGGTATGCCGACAACACCGCCAACGCGAGCCTGCGGGCACGCCTTGCCGCGGCGGCCGGCAGCGGCGCCCAGCTCGGCGGCACCGGTCTGTCGAACCCGATGAAGTCCTTCTTCGAGATCGAGAAGCTGCGCCTGAAGGGCACGCGCGTTGCCGGCGGCTACGTGGTGCGCGGCATGCTGCCGTGGGTGTCGAACCTGGGCCCCGACCACGTCTTCGGCACCATCTTCGAGACCGACGAGGCGAGCCCCAGGCGCGTCATGGCGATGATCCCGTGCGACCACCCCGGCGTCAGCATCGTGCCGACGGGCGCGCACCTGGCGCTCGACGGCACGGGCACCTACTCGGTGCAGATCCGCGACGCCATGATCGGCGACGACCTCGTGCTCGCCGATCCCGCCGAGCCATACGTGCGCAAAGTCCGCCAGGGCTTCATCCTGCTGCAGATGGGCATGGCCTTCGGCGTCATCAGGGGCTGCATCGACATCCAGCGCCAGGTGCAACCCTCGCTCGGGCACGTGAACAAGTTTCTCGAGGACCAGCCGGACGAGCTGGAGGCCGCACTCGAGGCGGCAGAGGCCGAATGCTGGGATCTGGCGCAAGCGCCCTACGAGGAGGAGGGCGGCCGCTGGCGGCGCACGCTGCAGGCACGCCTTGCCGGCTCCTACCTGGCGCTCAGGGCGGCCCAGGCTGCCATGCTCCATTCCGGCGCGCGGGGCTACGTCGAGGCGGGCGCGGCCCAGCGGCGCCTGCGCGAGGCCTACTTCGTCGCCATCGTCACCCCTGCGACCAAGCAACTGAAGAAGATGCTGGCCGAGCTCGAAGCGGCCGGAGCCTGAGGAGAAGACCACGAACCTTCGAGAGAGGAAGCCCCGAGAGGCTGTGGCCGGTGCGGCGCAAGCCCCCGCACGGGTCGTCGTTCACCACCTTGGAGAGGTCGTCATGTCCGATACAGTGCTGATCACCCCGGATGAGCTTTCGAGCCTCGCGGCGACGGGAAAGGTCGTCGTCATCGATACCCGCGATCCGAAGAGCTACGCAGCCGGACACATTCCCGGCGCCGTCAATCTGCACGAGATCTTCACCTATCTCGCCACCTCGACGCCGGAGGGCATGACGGAGCTGTTCTCCAAGTTCGCCAAGGCGTTCGGCGACGCCGGCCTGTCCGGCGAGGAGACGGCCGTGATCTACGAGCAGTCGATGGCGACGGGCTTCGGCCAGTCCTGCCGCGGCTACTTCCTGCTGCAGGCGCTGGGCTACACGAAGGCCAAGGTGCTGCACGGCGGGCTCGCGGCCTGGACCGCGTCCGGCAAGCCGGTGACGACCGTGGCCCCGACGCCGGTCGCCAAGGCCTTTCCCGTCGACAAGGCGGCAGCGCTCCTCGTCGCCGACAAGGAGGCGATGAAGGCGGCCATCGCCAACCCGGCCGTCGCCAAGCTCGACGTGCGCGACGTCGACGAGTGGATCGGCGAAAGCTCCTCCCCCTACGGCAAGGACTTCTGCCCGCGCAAGGGCCGCCTGCCGAACGCGGTGTGGATCGAGTGGTACCGCATGATGAAGCCGACGCCGGCGGGGCAGATGTTCAAGTCGCGGGCGGAGATCCTGGCCGAGTGCGCCACCGTCGGCATCACGCCCGACACGCCGGTCATGCTCTACTGCTTCAAGGGGGCGCGGGCGTCCAACACGTTCGTGGCGCTGAAGGAGGCCGGCATCAAGGACGTGCGCATCTACTTCGGCTCCTGGAACGAGTGGTCGCGGGATCCGAGCCTGCCGATCGAGAGCGGCGCGCCGGCATCGATGAAGTCGGCGGCATAACCCGGCGCTGTCGGCTCGCCGACGTGAGAGTGGCGTGGAAGCCCGCCTGCGCGGGCTTGACGTCAGTGGGGAGGGTCGCTTCGCGTTTCCCCACGAAGCACAATGCCGGAGCAAACGGCTCGGTGGATGGTCGGGACGAGCCCGACCATGACTTCATGCGGCGCCGCGCACGTGCGCGAGGAAGCACGCTGGCGCGCACATCAAGCAAAAGGGCCCCATCCATGACAGAGCTCTCGCCGATCCCGTTCTTCCTCGACGCAGCGGTGCCCGCGGGGCGTCAGGTTGCCTATGCCAGCCCGCACGATCTCGAGACGACGGTTGACCGCCTCAAGGCCGAGATCGCCGCGCGCGATCTGTGGGTGCTGGCCGAGCTCAATCCGCAGATGCTGCTCGCCAAGGGCGGCTTTTCCATCCGGCCGGCGCGCCAGATCTTCTATTTCCACCCCCGCTTCATGTCGAAGCTGCTGGCAGCGAATGCCGCGGCCATCGTCGAGGCGCCGTTGAAGTTCGTCGTGCTGGCCCCGGAGGGCGCGCCGGTGTCGGTGCGCCACCCCGACATCCCCGCCGCGTTTGCGGGCTATGCCGGCATGGCGGAGATCGCGGGCACGCTCGATGGCCTGACGAGGGAGATCGCCGCGGCCGCTACCGCGGCCTGAGCCTCCCTGGAAATGTGCGCGCAGGCGCCTATACTCCAGGACATCAGCGCCGGACAAACCGGCCGTCGCAAGGGGAGAGCGCCCATGACCGAGGCAGCACGGGAAAGCTGGACATTCGTCCACAACGAGGCCGAGAAGGCGAAGTGGACGCCGGGCCTGCGCGAGATCTTCGAGTACCGCGATCTCGGCATCAAGGAAGGCACCAAGGGCAACTACGTCGCCCACGTCATCCGCCACAACGGCCGCAAGGTCGCCGACAACGTGCAGCAGTGGCACGTGCACGACTGCGACTTCCAGCTCGTCTACGTGCTCAACGGCTGGGCCACGTTCGAGTACGAGGGGCAGGGCCGGCACACCATCCGCAAGGGCGACTGCATCCACCAGGCGCCGGGCATCAAGCACCGCGAGATCGCCTGCTCGGACGATTTCGAGGTGCTCGAGATCGTCTCGCCCGCCGACTTCAAGACGCGGCTGGTCGAACCGCCGCCCGGCTGAGCAAGCGGTTGGCGGGCTGGTCGGGGCAAGCCCGACCAGGACGACCTCGATGCTGAGCACCGGACCATGCGCTCGGGAGCCGGCCAGGCGTGGGCTCGGCTGCGGAGCGACGTTGCGCGGCCCTTCGCGCAAGCGCTATCCTCCAGTCAAATGAATGCGCTCGCCGGCGCTGCAGCGCCCTTCCAGACCTGGCTCTACCCGGACGACCGCGGCCTCTACTGCGCCCCCGGCCGCTTCCACATCGATCCGCACCGGCCCGTGGAGCGGGCCGTCGTCACGCACGGCCATTCCGACCACGCGCGCCGCGGGCACGGCGCCGTGCTGGCCACGCCCGACACCGCCGCCATCATGCGCGCCCGCCTCGGGCCGGAGTGCGCAGGCGCCTTCCAGGAGCTGGCCTACGGCGAGGCCCTCGCGATCGGCGAGGTGGCGGTGCGGCTGGTGCCGGCCGGACACATCCTGGGCTCGGCGCAGGTCGTGATCGACTGGCGGGGCCGGCGCGCCGTCGTCTCGGGCGACTACAAGCGCAGCCCAGACCCCACCTGCGCGCCGTTCGAGCCGGTGGCCTGCGACCTGTTCGTCACGGAGGCGACCTTCGCGCTCCCCGTATTCCGCCACGAGCCCGCCGCCGGCGAGGCCGCCAAGCTGCTGCGCTCGCGCGAGGAGCAGCCCGACCGCGCCCACCTCGTCGGCGCCTATGGCCTGGGCAAATGCCAGCGCATGATCCGGCTGCTGCGCGAGGCCGGCTACGACAGGCCGATCTATCTGCACGGGGCGATGCTCGGCATGTGCGAGCTCTACGAGCGGCGGGGCATTGCGCTCGGGCCGCTGGTACACACGGAGGGCGAGCGGGGCGGCCTTGCGGGCGAGATCGTGGTCTGCCCGCCGTCGGCCCTGCGCGAGCGCTGGTCGCGCCGCTTTGCCGATCCCGTCGCGGCCTTCGCCTCGGGCTGGATGCGCATCAAGGGACGCGCCCGCCAGCAGGGCGTCGAGCTGCCGCTCGTCGTCTCCGACCACGCCGACTGGCCGGAGCTGATCGCCACCATCCGCGACACCGGCACCGGCGAGGTCTGGATCACGCACGGGCGCGACGATGCGCTGGGCCACTACCTCGCAACGCAGGGCATCGAGGCCCGCGCGCTGGCCCTTGTCGGCCGCGACGAGGAGGCGGAGTGATGCGGGCCTTCGCCGGGCTGCTCGAGGAGTTGGGGTATCTGCAGGGGCGCAACCGCAAGCTGGCGCGCATGGTGCGCTACTTCCGAGAGACGCCCGATCCCGACCGCGGCTGGGCGCTGGCAGCCCTCACCGACGGCGTGCCACAGACCGCGCTCGGCCGCCTGCCGCTGCGCCGGATGCTGGCCGACCTGACGCAGCGCTTCCTCGACCCCGTCCTCTATCGGCTTTCCCGCGACTACGTGGGCGACACGGCCGAGACCGTGGCCCTGGTCTGGCCGGCGCCCGCGCCGCGCACCGGAGGCGAGCCCGCTGCCGAGCCGCCCGCGCTCGGCCTCGGCGCCATCGTCCACGCCCTCGGGGCGTGCACGACCACGGCTGCGAGCACCGCCACCCTAGGCGAGCTTCTCGATCATCTCGATGCGCAAGGACGCTGGGCGCTGCTGAAATTCATCGGCGGGGCGCCGCGCGTCGGCGTGTCGGCGCGGCTGGCCAAGACGGCGCTTGCGGAAGCCTTCGGCCGCGACGTGGCGGAGGTGGAGGAGGTCTGGCACGGCGTCGAGGCCCCCTATGCCGAGCTGTTCGCGTGGCTCGAGGGCAGGGCGGCGCGACCCGACGTCGACGCGCTGCCGATCTTCAGGCCGGTGATGCTCGCCCACCCCATCGAGGACGAGGACTGGGCGCGGCTGAAACCTGACGACTTTGCCGCCGAGTGGAAGTGGGACGGCATCCGCGTGCAGATCTCGGCCCGCCGGGGCCAGGTGCGCATCTTCTCGCGCCAGGGCGACGATATCTCACCCGCCTTCCCCGAGATCCGGCTCGCGTTCTCCGGCCATGCCTGCGTCGTCGACGGCGAGCTGCTCGTCGTGCGCAAGGGCGAGGTCGCGCCCTTCAACGACCTGCAACAGCGCCTCAACCGCAAGGCCGTCTCCCCGCGCATGCAGGCGCAGTACCCGGTGCACGTGCGCCTCTACGATCTGCTGCTCGACGGCGACGTCGACGTGCGCCCCCTCCCCTTCAGCGAGCGCCGCACCCGCCTCGAGGCGTGGTTCGCCCGTGAGCGCCCGTTGCTCGCCGATCTCTCCGGGCTGGTGCCGTTCGAGACCTTCGCCGAGCTCAACCGGCTGTGGTCGGCGACGCGGGCGGAGGGCATCGAGGGCCTGATGCTGAAGCGCCGGGACGGAGCCTACCGCGCCGGCCGCATCAAAGGGCAGTGGTTCAAGTGGAAGCGCGCACCGCTCACGCTCGACTGCGTGCTCATGTACGCCCAGCGCGGCGCGGGCAAGCGCTCCTCCTTCTACTCGGACTACACCTTCGGCGTCTGGCGCCTGGGCGAGGCCGGCGGACGCGAACTGGTGCCCGTCGGCAAGGCCTACTCGGGCTTCACGGACGAGGAGCTGCGCCGGCTCGACAAGTGGGTGCGCGACAACACAACAGAGCGCTTCGGCCCCGTGCGCGCGGTCGCTCCGGGGCTGGTGCTGGAGATCGCCTTCGACGCGGTGCAGGCCTCCTCCCGGCACAAGTCGGGCGTTGCCATGCGCTTCCCGCGCGTCCACCGCATACGGTGGGACAAGCCGGCAGCCGAAGCCGACACGCTCGCCGCGATCACGGCCCTGCTGCCGCAGGTGGCGCCGTCCACAGCCTGAGCTGCGGCCTGCCGCTACAGCAAAGCCGCTGTGACTTTTCGAGCGCAGCGATCCGCCGACTGTACACCCCGCAAGCTCCCTTCCAGGCACGAGGCCGCGAATCCCTCTAGCGACAGGGACAAACTCGGAGGGACCCATGCGCCTCGCTACTGCCACGCTCGCCATCTGCCTTGCCAGCGGCCTGTCCGCCCCGGCGCTTGCCGACGGCATGCCGCGGCAGCGAACAGCTCCCGCCGTCGGGCCCTACGCCTACCCCGCGCCCGAGCAGTCCTTCTTCAACTGGAGCGGGCTCTACATCGGTGGCCACATCGGCGGCCTCAATGCGCAGGACCGCGGGACGTTCGATTCCGGCACCGCAGTCCCCTATAGTACACAGGATGCGGCATTCGTCGGCGGCGGCCACGTCGGCCTGCACTACCAGATCCGCCAGCTCGTTCTCGGCGTCGAGTACAGCTACAGCGCCCTGTCGACCACGCTGGGTGCCAATCTCTCGACCGGCTACACCGTGACGACCAAGCTCAAGGACGTGCAGATTGTCAGCGGCAAGATCGGCTACGCCTATCAGAACTATCTGTTCTACGGCAAAGGCGGCTACGCCATGTCCCAGCTCGACCTCGCCGCGACCGACGGGAGCACGCTGGCGACAGGCAGCGGACGCGGCAGCGGCTGGATGGCGGGCATCGGCATCAGCTACGCCATCACGCCCAGGATCATCATCGGTGCGGAGTACGACTACATCAAGCTCAGCGCCGACAGCTCCACGCTTGGCGCCAGCTCCCTGACCGGGCACAACATCGACGCCCAGATGGGCGCACTGCGGCTCGACCTGAAGTTCTGAGCGCTCAGGCGCTGCGGATGGCGATCTTGCGGGACGGTCCCTCGGCCGGTCGCAGCTTGGGCAGGCGCAGCGTCAGGATGCCGTGCTTGAACTGGGCGTCGATTGCCTCGGGATCGGCATCCGGCGGAATGCGGAACGCACGCTGAAAGGCGCCGTACTCGCGCTCGGAGAACAGATAGCTCCGTCCCTCCTCCGTGTGCTCGAAGCGCTTCTCGCCGGTCACCACCAGCATGCCGTCCTGGAGCTGGATGTCGATGTCCTCGGGCTGCACGCCGGGAAGCTCCATCTCGATCTCGTAGGAGACGGGCGTGACGGCCGCGTCCGAGCGCGGCGCAAACCACTCGGCGATCTTCTGACTGGCCTTCTTGATCGGCTCATAGAGGGAGGGCATCCAGCCCCCCGTCTGCGTCCTTTCCACCATCACCGCCTCCTATGACCGGGTCCAGGCGACGTCATCCGACATCGAGGCGGAGGCAGCCTTGACGCGGGTCAATCGAGGGCTGGAGCCCGGCCGGGCGGGACGCCGGCGAAGACTACTTCTTCTTCCCGTCAGGACCGAATTGCGCGAGGTAGGCGAAGAGATCGGCGGCGTCCTGCTCGTCCTTGATGCCGGCGAAGGCCATCTTGTTACCCGGCATGGCCGCCTTCGGATCCTTGATGTACTTGAGGAACACGTCCTTGTCCCAGGTCACGCCGGACGCCTTGTTGGCCTCCGAGTAGGGAAATCCCTCCGACGTGCCGGCCTTGCGTCCGACGAGGCCGTTGAGCTGGGGGCCGACCAGGTTCTTCGCGCCCTCGCCGACGGCGTGGCAGGCACGGCACTTCTTGAAGACGTCCGCGCCGTTCTCAACGTCCTGGGCGATTGCTGGGCTGGCCGCCAGCAACATGACTGCGGTAGCAATGATCGTGCGCATCGGGATCTCCGTTCCTGACCCTTGCTGGAATAGGAGAAGCCAGCCGGCGCGGCAAGGCGCCCAGTGCTGGGCGATTTGCCTCAGTTTGACCGCTGGCGCCGCAGGCCGGGCACTTTCCTGACCTGGAGCGGCGGGACGCCCCTGCTTGCGCGCGCCCGGCCGCTCGGGCCCAATGAGCTGGCCCAGCAGCCTCGATTCGATGGCCTGCGGCGTGCGCTGGGACGCCGCGGCCTAACCCGCCTCGCAGCGTCGGAGAGCAGAGCAGATGCGCAAGGACCCCACCACGGCGCGCGAGTTGATCCTGCTGGCGTCCTCCCTGCTCCTGGTGGCGCTGGTGGCGATCTCGGTCGCGCGCGGGCCGAACCTGCTCTTCGTCTCGATCGTGCTGACCGCGGCCGTGTCGACGGCCGTCAGCCGCTGGCTGTTTCCGGCCGGCTCGTTCTTCTCGCTCACGTTCGCCAACCTGATCGCGGTCTATGCGACGATCTTCGCTTTCTTCATGGACGAGCTCTACCCGGACGTGGGGGACACCGCGGCGGGCGTCGCCTTCAGCCTGCCGGTCGCGGGCTTCCTGGCCGGCAGCTGGCTCAGGCGCGGCGACATCAGCTCGGTGGTGGACCACCCGCGCATCGGCACCGGCGCAGCGCTCTACCGGGCGCTGATCTGGCTGATCCCGGTTTTCCTGGTCGGCACCAGCATGTTCGTGCTGTCGACGCTTGCCGAGTCGCTGGTGAACTCGAGCACGGTCCTGCTCTGCGCCATGCTGGCGATCGCGCTGATCGTGCTTGCGGTTGCGCACAACGTGGCGCGCTTTCTCGTCGATGCGGGGCTGCTGTTCGACGAGTTCATGCAGCGCATGTCCCGCCTCGCCGTTCCCGCGTTCGCCTTCCTGACGTTCTACTCGATGCTGGTGATCGTGTTCGGCTCGATCTACGCGATGATGTCGCAGTTCTCGCACGTGCAGCATTTCCACGTCGGCGGGGTCGCGCGCGCACTCAGCCACCAGGAGGCGATCTACCTCTCGGTCGCCACCATCAGCACGGTGGGCTACGGCGACATCGTGCCGGCGAGCAACCTCGCGCGCGTCCTGACCTCCGTCGAGGTGCTCTGCGGCGTCATCCTGCTGCTGTTCGGCGTGTCGGAGCTGCTCGAGTACACCCGCGAGCACCAGCGGCTGCGCGTCGACCGCTCCAAGCACCTGTAAACGCGGCGCTCAGCGCGAGCTGCGCGCCAGCACATCCATCAGCTCGGCAACCTTGCGCCGCTGCTCCTCTGCGTCGCCGCTGACGATGGCGTGCTCGACGCAGTGGGCGATGTGCTCGCGCAGGATCTCCTCCTCGAAACGCTTGAGGGCTGCCCGCACGGCCGACACCTGGGTCACGATGTCGATGCAGTAGCGGTCCTCCTCCAGCATGCGGGAGAGACCGCGCACCTGCCCCTCGATGCGGGAGAGCCGCTTCAGGCCCGCTGCCTTGCCGTGTCGCTTCATGCCTTGACATATACCCGCCCGGGGTATAGCGGTCAACTGGTACCCCCCGGGGGTACCTGAAGCGCAACGGAGAGGATCTCGAGCCATGGGCGACGCTGCCTGTCCTCACTGCCGGCCTACCCACGGCGCGGAAGGTGCCGCCGCCACGGCGCACGATCACGCCGGCCATTCCCTCGACGCCAGTGGGCCCGCCGGGAAGGTGCGCGACCCCGTGTGCGGCATGTGGGTCGACCCGGAGACCGCCCGGCATAGCCACGTGCACGAGGGCACGAGCTACTATTTCTGCAATCCCAGATGCCGCGAGAAGTTCATCGCCGATCCTCGGCGCTACCTCGATCCTGCCCCTGCCCCCGCAGCCCAAGCCCCCGAGGGCACCATCTACACCTGCCCGATGCACCCCGAGGTGCGGCAGGAGGGCCCCGGGAGCTGCCCGATCTGCGGCATGGCGCTCGAGCCCGAGGTGATGACGGCCGCGCCGCAGCCGAACCCCGAGCTTGCCGACATGACGCGGCGCTTCTGGATCGGCCTCTTGCTCGCCGCACCTGTGCTCGTGCTCGAGATGGGCGGACACGTCGTCGACATGCATCGCCTCATCTCCGCGCAGGCCGCCAACTGGGCGCAGCTGGTGCTGGCCACGCCCGTCGTGCTGTGGGCCGGTGCGCCGTTCTTCGCGCGCGGCTGGGCCTCGCTGCAGACGCGCAATCTCAACATGTTCACTCTGATCGCGCTCGGCACGGGCGTGGCGTGGGCCTACAGCGTGGTCGCAACGCTGGCGCCGGGCCTGTTCCCGCCCGCGCTGCGCGGGCACGGCGGCGCCGTCGCCGTCTATTTCGAATCCGCCGCCGTCATCACCGTCCTCGTGCTGCTGGGCCAGGTGCTGGAGCTGAGGGCGCGCGAGGCGACGGGCGGGGCCATCCGCGCCCTGCTCGACCTCTCGCCCAAGACGGCGCGGCGGCTCGATACCGACGGGGGCGAGCACGACATCCCGCTCGAGGCCGTCGGCACCGGCGATACCCTGCGCGTGCGCCCCGGCGAGCGCGTGCCCGTCGACGGCGTGATCCTGGACGGGCGCAGCGCCATCGACGAATCCATGGTCACCGGCGAGAGCATGCCGGTCACGAAGGCGGAGGGCGCGCACGTCATCGGCGGCACGGTGAACCGCTCGGGCGGCTTCCTGATGCGGGCCGAGAAGGTCGGCCGCGACACCCTGCTCGCCCAGATCGTGCAGATGGTGGCCCAGGCGCAAAGGAGCCGGGCGCCTATCCAGCGCCTCGCCGACCGGGTGTCGGGCTGGTTCGTGCCGGCGGTGATGCTCGCAGCCGTTGCAGCCTTCGCGGCCTGGTCGCTGTGGGGGCCGCAGCCGCGCTTTGCCTACGCGCTGGTCGCGGCCGTCTCGGTGCTCATCATCGCCTGTCCGTGCGCGCTTGGGCTCGCCACGCCGATGTCGATCATGGTCGGCGTCGGCCGCGGGGCCCAGGCCGGCGTCCTGATCCGCAACGCGCAGGCGCTGGAGCGCCTGGAGCGCGTCGACACGCTGGTGCTCGACAAGACCGGCACGCTGACGGAGGGCAAGCCGAGCGTCGTCGCGGTGCGCTGCGCGGAGGGCTTCGACGAGGCGACGCTGCTGCGTCTGGCGGCGAGCCTTGAGCGGGGCAGCGAGCACCCGCTGGCAGCGGCGATCGTGGGCGCTGCGCAGAACCGCGGCCTCGAGCTTGCCACCGCCTCGGCCTTCGCCGCGCCGGCGGGCAAGGGCGTCAGCGGCACGGTGGAGGGACGCGCGGTCGTCGTCGGCAATGCGGGCCTCCTGCAGGAGACCGGCATCGATCCCGACCCGATGTCGTCGCAAGCCGAGGCCGCGCGCACGGAGGGCGCGACGGCCGTGCTCGTTGCGGTCGACGGGCGGGTGGCTGGCCTCATCGCCATCGCCGACGCGGTGAAGACCTCGGCTGCCGGCGCGCTCGGCGCGCTCCGCGAGGCCGGCATCCGCGTCGTCATGCTGACGGGCGACAACCGCACCACCGCCGACGCCGTCGCCCGCAGGCTCGGCATCACCGAGGTGGAGGCCGAGGTGCTGCCCGAGGACAAGGGCCGGATCATCGCCCGCCTGCGCGCGGACGGACGCGTCGTCGCCATGGCCGGCGACGGGGTCAACGATGCGCCGGCGCTGGCGGCTGCCGATGTCGGCATCGCCATGGGGACCGGCACCGACGTCGCCATGGAGAGCGCCGGCGTCACGCTGCTCGGCGGCGATCTCGCTGGCATCGTGCGGGCACGGCGCCTGTCGCAGGCCACCATGGCCAACATCCGCCAGAACCTGTTCTTCGCCTTCGTCTACAATGCGGCCGGCGTGCCGATCGCGGCGGGCGTGCTCTACCCCGTGCTCGGCCTGCTGCTGTCGCCGGTGGTCGCGGCCGCCGCCATGTCGCTGTCCAGCGTCAGCGTGATCCTCAACGCGCTGCGGCTCGGCCGGGCGGAGATCTAGCGTCACGCCGAGACGCGGCGGCCGCAGGGTGCGGCAATTTACCCCTCGTTTACCATAAGTGTTGTAGATGACTGCGGACCTGAGCGATCGAGGAGATCGGCGCGTGCGCAGCATCGCTTCTACGGCCGACACCAGCGATTATTTCGACAGCCGCTTCGTCAGCGTCGACCGCATGCGGCTGCACTATGTCGAGCACGGCGTCGGCGCGCCGGTGGTCTGGCTGCACGGCAACGGCAGCATGGTGTCCGACTTCCTGTCCAGCAAGGTCGTCGCGCGCCTCGTCGGGAGGCACCGGGTCGTCGCCTTCGACCGGCCGGGATTCGGCTACAGCGACCGGCCCCGCGGGCAGACTTGGGGGCCCTTCGAGCAGGCGCGGCTGTTCCTGCGCGCGTTCGAGCTGCTCGGCATCGAGCGGCCGATCCTGGTCGGACACTCGTGGGGCGCGCTGGTCGCGCTCGCCGCGGCCATGGAGGCCGGCCGGGAGCTTGCCGGGCTGGTGCTGCTGTCGGGCTACTACTATCCCGAGCCCTGGCGCGACGAGACGCGGCGCAACCCGCTCGCCGGACTTGCCAACCCGCTCGTCGACGAGATCATTCGCGAGACGGTCGGGCCCTACGTGAGCCGCCTGATGGCGCCCGGCGCCGTCAGGAAGGTGTTCGCGCCCTGCCCGGTGCCGGAGCGCTTCATGGACAGCTACTCGATGCCGCACGCGGTGCGGCCGTCGCAGATGCGGGCGGCGATCGAGGAGGCGGACATGCTGATGGAGAGCGCGCGCAGGCTGAGCGAGCTCTACGGGGAGCTCGACCTGCCGGTGCGGCTCGTCGCCGGCTCGGCAGACCGCATCGTGCCGACCCACAAGCACTCCGCCCGGTTGCACGGCGACATCGCGAGGAGCCGCTTTCTCAACGTCGAGGGTGTCGGGCACATGATCCACCACTCGGCGCCGGAGCAGGTGGTGGCGGCGATCGAGGCGGTGGCGGAGGCCGTGCCGTCGCCTCCGCGCGTGTGCCGGCACTGGCTGCACATCGATCACGCGGTCGCGGCAGCCGGCTGAAGCGACCCGGGCAGCGACGTTGTGCCGGGCGGCGGCGGCGGATATCGTCGCGGCAGAGAGCCTGCAGCCACCCCGAGGCCACGCCCAGCATGAACATCGACGGCCGGCACTACCGTACGATCTGGCTCGCGAACGACGGCGCCACGGTCGAGATCATCGACCAGACGCGGCTGCCGCACGCCGTCGAGATCGTCGCCTTGCGCCGGCTGGAGGATGCGGCCCACGCCATCCGCAGCATGCAGGTGCGCGGGGCGCCGCTGATCGGCGTCGCGGCCGCCTACGGCCTGGCGCTGGCGCTGGCGGCGGATGCCTCGGACGCAGCGATGGAACGGGCGATCGCGACGCTGGCAGCGCAGAGGCCGACGGCGGTGAACCTGCGCTGGGGGCTCGAGGAGGTGCGCCGGGCGGTCATGCCGCTGCCCGCAGCGCAGCGCGCCGGCCGCGCCTTCGCCAAGGCCGCGGAGCTCGCCGACGCCGACGTCGAGACCTGCCGCCGCATGGGGGCCAACGGCGCCGAGATCATCCGCCGGATCGCGGCGGGTAAGCCCAAGGGCGCGCCGGTCAACATCCTGACGCACTGCAACGCCGGCTGGCTCGCGTGTGTCGACATCGGCACCGCGACGGGGCCGATCTATACAGCCCACGACGCGGGGCTGCCGGTCCACGTCTGGGTGGACGAGACGAGGCCCCGCAACCAGGGCGCGGCGCTGACCGCATTCGAGCTCGGCGCACACGGGGTGCCGCATACGCTGATCGCGGACAACGCGGGTGGCCATCTCATGCAGCGCGGCCAGGTCGACCTGTGCATCGTCGGCACGGACCGCACCACGCGTTCCGGCGACGTCGCCAACAAGATCGGCACCTACCTCAAGGCGCTCGCCGCGCACGACAACGGCGTGCCGTTCTACGTGGCGCTGCCGCATTCCACCATCGACTGGAGCCTCGATGACGGAGCCGCGATCGAGATCGAGGAGCGGGGAGCCGGCGAGGTGCTGCAGATGACGGGCCGCCTCGCCGACGGACGCATCGCCAGCGTCGACATTGCGGCGCCGGGGACGCGGGCCGCCAACCCGGCCTTCGACGTGACGCCTGCCCGGCTCGTCACCGGCCTCATCACCGAGCGCGGCGTCGCGCCGGCGAGCCGCGCCGGCCTGGCCGCGCTCTACCCCGAGCTCGCGGGCTAGCCGCGAGCCGGCGCGCAGCGGCAGCGCAGCATGCCGGGGTGCTGCGGGCCGGCCTCGTCCGGAGGCTCCGAGGCCATTCCCGTGAAAGCCACCCGCCAGACAGGCGACCCGGACGGTTAAGCAAGCGTTAACCGCTGCCCCATGGCAGCGCTCGGAAACGCTTTGTTCGGCATCTGCCGCTTCCGGGTGCGGGCGTTAACCGGCTGATCCGTAGTCTGATCTTATTTTGCGGACTCGGAGGCGAAGCGATGTCCGTGAAGACCCCCTCGACTGACGACGAGCCAGGCGCCGGTGAGGCGCCGGCCGGCCCGGCGGGTGCCGTGCGCACCGTGCTGCGGCTCCTGTCCCGCGACCCCTCCGCCATCGCCTGCGTGCTTGCGCTCGCCGCACTTCTCTCCCTGGCAGCCAGCGGTCAGATCATCGCGAACGCGGTCGACAATCTCGTGCGCAAGGAGGCCGAGCGCGACGCGCGCGACCGGGCCGGCGCCATGGCCAGAAACGTGTCCGACCTTGCGAGCCTGAAGCAGGCGGTCTCCGATCCCGGCCGCAGAGGGGAGATCGCGAAGTGGCTGGACGCGTCGGATTCGGTGTTCCTCGGCAAGCTCTTCGACACCGATGGAAACCTCATATTCTCCAGCGACGCAGCGGACATCGATCCCAGCGAAGCGGCCCTGATCCAGCACAACCCGATCGCAGCCAGGGTGGTCGCCAGCGGCAAGCCGTACACGACCTTCATCAAGGACGGCAGCGGGCCTGGCCGGCCGCAGTACTACTCCGAGGCCTACGTCCCCATCGTGCGCAACGGCACGACCGTGGCGGTGGTCGAGATCTACATGGACCAGACGGAGTTGTTTCTGGCGTATAGCGCCGAGAGCACGCTGCTGTCGCTCGCCATCGGGCTCGTCGTGCTCCTCTCGTTCAGCGTGCCCGTGCTCGTCGTGGTGCACAAGTCGCGCAAGATCGCACGGGCCGAAGCGGAGCTGCGCCTGAACAGCGCGCGGTTCGGGAGCGCCCTCGACAGCATGGCGCACGGACTGAGCCTGTTCGATCGCGAGGACCGGCTGGTCCGCTGCAACACGCGCTTCCGGGAGATGTACGGATTCTCGGAGCGGCTGGCGGTGCCTGGAACCAGCCTGGACGAGTTCGTGGCGCACGCCGTTGCGAAAGGGCTCGTCCTGAACGGCGGAGCCACCCGGAAGCTTCGCGAGGCCATCGACACCGCCGACGGCGTGGTCGAGCTGTCCTGGACCCTGCCCAACGGACGCCTGATCTGCGCCACCGTCAGCCGGCTCGCCGACGGCGGCCGCATCGCGGTGCACAGGGACGTGACGGAGGAGCGGCAGTCGGCCGCCCGGATCGCCGAGAGCGAGGCGCGCTTTCGCGACTTCGCGGCGACCGCCTCGGACTGGTGCTGGGAGACGGATGCCGAGCATCGCTTCGTCTTCCTGACGGATGGCTTCCAGATCGCCACGGGGGTCGATCCCGCCACCGTCATCGGCAAGACGCGCGGCGAAGCGCCCGTGCACCCGGGCGATGCGGCCGCGATCGCGGCGCATGCGGAGGTCATTGCCGCGCGCAAGCCGTTCCGCGACTTCCTCATCCGTCTGCGCAAGCCCGACGGCAGCTATGCCTGCATCAAGTCCAGCGGTGCGCCTCGCCTCGACAGCGACGGGACGTTCCTCGGCTACCGAGGCACCGCGCGCGACATCACGGTGGAGGAGATGCGCAAGGCAGAGCTCGACGCCGCGGATGCGGCACTGCGGCAGCGCTCGAGGCAGCTGGCCGAGGCGCAGCGGCTCGGCAAGATCGGCGACTGGACCTACATGCTGGGTGCCACGCACCAGGACTGGGGACCGGAGCTGTACGAGCTACTGCGCTTCGAGCACGTCCCGCGCCCCGTCGCGTACGAGCTCGTCATGGCGAGCTACCTGGAGGACGGCGAAGCCAGGCTCCGCAGATGCCAGTCCGAGATCTCGCGCACCGGCGGCAGCAAATCCGTCGATGTGAAGTTCCGACGCGGCGACGGCGTCATTATCGACTGCGCCATCACGAGCCAGGCGATCCGCGACAGCGACGGGAAAGTCATCGGGTTCACTGGCACCGTGCAAGACATCACGGAGCGCAAGAGCGCCGAGGAGCAGCTCGTCAAGCTGGCGTTCCACGATCCGCTGACGGGGCTTGCGAACCGCGCCCTTTTCGTCCGCGAGATGGACGAGGTGCTCGCCGACTGCGGCCGCACGGGACGGGCGGCCGCGCTGCTGCTGCTCGACCTTGACCGCTTCAAGGAGGTCAACGACTCGCTCGGTCATTCCTCGGGGGACGATCTCCTGGTCAAGGTCGGCCACCTGATCGGCCGCGTCCTCGACCCGTCGCATTTCCTCGCGCGGCTCGGCGGCGACGAGTTCGCGATCATCGCGCGGCAAGCCGGCGGCGCCGAGGCGGTCGCGCGGCTCGCCCACGACGTGATCGCGGCCGTCAGCGGCACGGTGCCGCTCGAGCGCGGCGAGGTCACGATCAGCACCAGCATCGGCATCGCCATGGTGCAGGGCGCAGGAATGTCCTCGACGGAGTTCCTGCGCAATGCCGACCTGGCTCTCTACGATGCCAAGGAGAAGGGACGCGGCCGCTTCGCCTTCTTCAGGCCCGAGATGGACGAGGCCGTGCAGCACAAGGTCGTGATCGCCCGCGAGCTGCGGCATGCGATTGCGGACGGCCGCGGCCTCGACGTGCACTATCAGCCACAGGTCGACCTCGCGACGGGGCTGGTCTGCGGCTACGAGGCGCTGGTGCGCTGGAGGCATCCGACGCTGGGACCGATCCCGCCCCGAGAGTTCGTGCCGATCGCGGAGAGCTCGCATCTCATCATCGACCTCGGGCTCTGGGTCCTGCAGCAGGCGGCGCTGCAGGCCAGAGCCTGGCAGGAGGCGGGCGAGCCCGTCCTGCCCGTGTCGGTGAACGTGTCGGCGGCCCAGATCTGGCACAGCGACCTGGCGACCGATGTGGCGCGCATTCTTGCGGACGCCCAGGTGGCGCCCGAGCTCATCTGCCTCGAGCTCACCGAGAGCCTTCTCGTCGACCACGCAGAGGGACGGGTGCGGACGGTGCTGAGGGCGCTCAAGGATCTGGGCGTGCGCCTCGCGCTCGACGACTTCGGCACCGACTACTCCTCGCTCGGCTACCTGAACCAGCTTCCCTTCGACACGCTCAAGATCGATCGCATCTTCGTTTCCGGCGCCGACGGCTCGCCGCGCGCGCGCGAGCTGCTCAAGGGCATCGTCGCCCTGGGACACGGCCTGGGCATGTCGGTGGTCGCGGAAGGCGCCGAGACGAGCGCGGAGGTCGAGACCCTGACGCGCATCGGCTGCGACAAGGTGCAAGGTTTCGCGCTGGCTCGCCCGATGTCGGCGGAAGGCGCCAGCGCCTTCAGAAGCGAGCGCGAGCAGAAGATGACAGCAAACCCGGTGCACGCCCTGTGCGAGAAGGTTGCCGCCGGCATGGGCTGAGGCGCCCTGCCCCTTCCGCAATCGCCGCAAATGGCCTATGAGGCGCGTGGCTCGCCCCTTCCCACCTGCGCACGCACGGCCCCGCCTCACCCCTTATGATCCGCCTCGACAGCATCTCCAAGCAGAACGGCCACCAGATCCTGTTCATCGAGGCCTCCGCGGCCCTCAACAGGGGCGAGAAGATCGGCCTGGTGGGTCCCAACGGTGCCGGCAAGTCGACGCTGTTCCGCATGATCGTCGGCGAGGACCAGCCCGACGAGGGGCAGGTGTCCGTCGAGCGTGGCGTCAGCATCGGCTACTTCAGCCAGGACGTCGGCGAGATGGCGGGCCGCTCGGCGGTGGCGGAGGTGATGGACGGCGTCGGGCCGGTGAGCGAGATCGCAACCGAGCTGCAGCGCCTCGAGGCCGACATGGCTGACCCCGACAAGGCAGACGCCATGGAGCAGACCATCGAGCACTACGGCCTGGCGCAGGCCCGCTTCGAGGAGCTCGGCGGCTATGCGCTCGACGCCCAGGCGCGGGAGGTGCTCGCCGGCCTCGCCTTCACCCAGGAGATGATGGACGGGGACGTCGGCGCGCTGTCGGGCGGCTGGAAGATGCGCGTGGCGCTCGCCCGCATTCTGCTCATGCACCCCGACGTGATGCTGCTCGACGAGCCCTCCAACCATCTCGACATCGAGAGCCTGATCTGGCTCGAGACCTTTCTCAAGGGCTATGACGGGGCCCTGCTCATGACCTCGCACGACCGGGAGTTCATGAACCGCATCGTCGGCAAGATCATCGAGATCGACGCCGGCTCGCTCACCACCTACGGCGGCGACTACGCCTTCTACGAGAGCCAGCGCGCCATCGCGGAGCGACAGCAGCAGGCGCAGTACGAGCGCCAGCAGGCGATGCTGGCCAAGGAGATCCGGTTCATCGAGCGGTTCAAGGCGCGCGCCTCGCACGCCGCGCAAGTGCAGAGCCGCGTCAAGAAGCTCGAGAAGATCGAGAAGGTGGAGCCGCCGCGCCGGCGCCAGACGGTCGCCTTCGAGTTCCCGCCGGCGCCGCGCTCGGGCGAGGATGTGGCGACGCTGAAGGGCGTCGCCAAGCGGTATGGCGCGCGCAGCATCTATGAGGCGCTCGACTTCCAGGTGCGCCGGCGCGAGCGCTGGTGCGTGATGGGCGTCAACGGCGCCGGAAAGTCGACGCTGCTGAAGCTCGTCGCCGGCACCGCAGAGCCGGACGCCGGCACCGTCGCCATCGGCGCCTCCGTGAAGATGGGCTATTTCGCCCAGCACGCGATGGATCTCCTCGACGGGGAGCGTACGGTGTTCCAGACGCTGGAGGACGCCTTTCCGCTGGCCGGCCAGGGCTCGCTCCGGACGCTTGCGGGCTGCTTCGGCTTCTCGGGCGACGACATCGAGAAGCGGGCGCGCGTGCTCTCGGGGGGCGAGAAGGCGCGCCTCGTGATGGCGCTGATGCTCTACGATCCGCCGAACTTCCTCGTCCTCGACGAGCCGACCAACCACCTCGACATGGCGACCAAGGAGATGCTGATCAAGGCGCTGTCGGACTACGAGGGGGCCATGCTGTTCGTCTCGCACGACCGCCACTTCCTGTCGGCGCTGTCGAACCGCGTGCTCGAGCTCACGCCCGAAGGCCTCACCACCTACGGCGGCGGCTACACCGAGTACGTCGCCCGCACGGGCCGCGAGGCGCCGGGGGTGCACGGGTGAGGCGAGCGCCCGCCCTCCCCCAAATGAGAACCTGAGCGGGGCCTCAACGCCCCTTGGGCCCCTCGTAAGCCCGCTCGACCTTGGCCACGCGCAGCGCGTAGTGGGAGTACCAGCGCTCCTTGCCGAGCCTTTGCGCGGCCAGATGCCGGGCGTTGTTGCGCCAGTTGGCCACCGCCGCCTCGTCGGTGAAGTAGGCCACCGTGATGCCGAGGCCGTCGGCGTCGCGCGTGCTCTCGGCACCCAGGCAGCCAGGCTGCTCCAGCGCCAGCACGTACATCGCCTCCGCCATGGCCTCGTAGCCGTGGTCGCCCTCGGTACGCTGCGAGGTGAAGATCACCGCGTAGTAGGGCGGCTCCGGCGTCTTGGCGAAGCGATCGGACATGGCACTCCCGTCTCCTCGATGCACCCGATTGGCTGCTCCTGTGCCGACAGCATGCGGCAGGAAAAAACTGCGCGCGAGATTGCCCTCGCGCGCATCGGCATGCGCGTCTCACGCTGCGCAAGCAACGCGGCGTCAGCTCGCGGCGGCCCTTACTTGCGGTAGGCCGCCAGCGCCTCCTTGGCCTCGGGCGAGGCGCGCTTCTCCCAGTCGGCGACGAGCTGGTCGCCCATCTTCTTGAGGCCGGCCTTGAAGGTCTCGCTCGGGGGGAGCACCTTCATGCCCTTGGCCTTGAGCTGCTCGAGATACCAGACGGCCTTCTCCTCCGCGATCTTCCAGCCGCGCGTCTCGGCAGCGGCGGATGCCTTGAGCAGGGCCTCCTGCTGGTCCTTGGGCAGGCTGGCGAAGGCGGCCTTGGAAACCATGACCACGTTCTTCGGGATCCAGGCCTGGCAGTCGTAGAAGTGCGAGATCGTCTCCCAGGTCTTGCTGTCGTAGCCGGTGGCGCCCGAGGTCATAAAGGCGTTGACCGTGCCGGTCGCCAGCGCCTGCGGCAGCTCGGCCGCCTGCACGGTGACGGCCTGGGCCCCGGCGAGCTCGGCGATGCGCGTGGTGCCGACGTTGTAGGCGCGCATCTTGAGGCCCTTCAGGTCGTCGACCGAGCTCACCTCCTTGTTCACGTAGAGGCCCTGCGGCCCCCAGGCGACGGAATAGAGAAGCATGATGCCCTGGCCGTCGAGCTTCTTGGCCATGGCGGGCTTCTGCGCCTGCCAGAGACGGAAGGCGTCCTTGTAGCTCGCGGCCACGAAGGGGATGGTGTCGAGGCCGAAGACGGCGTCCTCGTTCTCGTGGATCGAGATGAGGACCTCGCCCATCTGCGCCTGGCCGGTGGCCACGGCGCGCTTGATCTCGGGCGCCTTGAACAGCGAGGCCCCGGGATGCACCGTGATCTCGAGCTTGCCGCCCGTCGCCTTCTTCACCTCCTCGGCGAACCAGGCGAGGTTCTCGGAATGATAGTTGTTGGCAGCATAGGCGGCCGGCAGGTTCCACTTGGTCTGGGCGGCGGCCGGCAGCGCGGGCACGGCGAGCCCGAGGAGCGCAAGCAGGCCCAGCACGGCACGTTTGGTCACGACGCGTTCGATCATGGGTCTCGTCACCTTTCTCTCTTGTTTCTCTTGGGGGGTGTCTGTGCCGTGTCGGGGCTCATCCGGGAAAGACCAGGCGCGGCAGCCACATCACGATGCCCGGAAACACGGTGATGATAGCCACCGCCGCGACCAGGAGGAAGAAGAAAGGCAGCGCCGCGCGGGCCACCGTGTTGCTGTCGTGGCCGCTCATGGTCTGCAGCACGAACAGGTTGAACCCGACCGGCGGCGACACCTCGGCCATCTCCACGATGAGCACGAGGAAGATGCCGAACCAGACGAGGTCGAAGCCGGCCTTCTGCACCATCGGCAGCACCACGACGGTGGTCAGCACGATCATCGATATGCCGTCGAGCGCGGTGCCGAGCACGATGTACATGACGGTGAGCGCGGCGATCAGCATATAGGGCGACAGCTTCAGGCCCTCGACCCATTGGGCGAGTGCCACGGGGATGCCGGTGTAGCCCATCGACGTCGACATGAAGGAGGCGCCGGCGAGGATCAGCATGATCATGGCGGTGAGCCGCGCAGATCCCATCACGCTCTCCCAGAAGGCGTGGGGCGTGAGCGAGCCCGACCACCAGGCGATGGCGAGGGAGCCGACGACGCCCCAGGCCGCGCACTCGGTCGCCGTCGCCCAGCCGGTCAGCAGCACGACGAACACCAGGGCGATGAGGAGCAGGCAGGGGATCAGATTGGCGCTCTCCTTGAGCTTCTCCTTGAGCGACATCTCGGGCTCGGGCGGCGGCATCCTGTGGGGATTGGCCAGCGCCCAGACGGCGAGATAGCCCGAGTAGAGCAGCATCACGAGCAGGCCCGGCAGGAAGCCCGCAAGAAACACCTGGAGGATCGAGACCTCGGCGGCCACCGCGTAGACCACCATGGTGATCGAGGGCGGGATGAGGATGCCGAGGGTGCCGGCGCCGGCGAGAGATCCCAGCGACACCATCTCGGGATAGCCGCGCTTCTTCAGCTCGGGCAGCGCGATCTTGGCGATGGTGGCGCAGGTGGCGGCCGAGGAGCCCGACACCGAGCCGAAGATGCCGCAGCCCAGCACGTTGACGTGCAGGAGCCGGCCCGGCACGCGGCCGAGCCAGGGCGAGAGCCCGCGGAACATCTCCTCCGACAGCTTGGTCCGGAACAGAATCTCGCCCATCCAGATGAACAGCGGCAGGGCGGCAAGCTCCCAGGAGGCGGCGTTGCCCCAGATCTTGGTGGCGAGCACGGAGCCCGCAGGGATGGCACCGGGGGCGAACTGCATGCCGACCCAGCCGCAAGCCAACAGCGCGATGGCGATCCAGACGCCAGCGCCGAGCAGCACGACGAGGAGGGCGCCGATCAGGATCGAGATCGAGATGAGATCCATGCGCCGCCCCTAGACGCCGCTCGCGGCGGCGCGCTCGATCGCCTCCTCGGCGGTTCTCGGCGGCTCCTTCTCGTAGCGCGGCTTGTTGCCCAGAGCCACGTGGACGAGCTCGTCCGCGACGGCGACGAAGAGGATGACGAGGCCCGTGGCAAAGCCCGTCTGCGGGATCCACAGCGGAATCACCAGCACCCCGGTCGACATGTCGTCGATGAGCCAGGAGGTGTAGGTCATGACCACGACCTGCCAGGCGAAGTAGCCGACGATCACGGCCGCCATGAGCAGCGCGAAGAGCTCGGCCACGTGCCGCGCCCGGCCGGTCAGCCTGTCGGTCAGGAGCCCGACGCGGATCATCTCGCCCGACTTGAAGGTGTGCGCGAGCCCGAGGAAGGCCATGGAGGCCATGCACCAGGCGGTGAGGTCGTCGCCCGACTTGACGTTGACCCCGATCTCGCGGCCGATGGACAGCGCCATCATCAGCAGCAGAATGGCGATGAGGAACAGGCCCGAGAGCCATCCCGAGAGCAGATAAAGTCCGTCCAAAGCCTTTCGAAGCACCCCTGGTCCCCCAAGCTCATGATCCCGCGCGACATTGGCACGTTTTCGCGCCTTGCACACCCCGTCCGGCGTGGCTTCGAGATCAGCGCGCAGCCCTGCCAGCGGGCACGGCATCGTCCGGGCAGGGCTGCCAGGTTGCCAGACGCGCCTTGAGGTCGTCGACCAGCCAGCGGGCAGCCGGCCCCAGACGCGTGCCGCGCTGGCGGACCACGTGCAGGGGCAGCGTCAGGCCCTCGCTCTGCGGGATGTGGAGCCGCTTCAGAAGCCCCTTTTCCACCTCCTCGGCCACCATGTGCCACGGCATGTGGCACCAGCCGAAGCCGGCGCGGAGGTACTCGTGGCGCGTCGCGAGATCGGCAAAGCGCCAGAGCCGGCCGCTGTAGATGGAGCCGGTGAGGCTCGAGGTCAGGGGCGAGCGGTCGGTGAGCACGAGCTGGATCTGCTGCGCGAGCAGGTCGGCGCCGAGAGGCCCGGCGTGCGCCGCCAGGGGATGCGCCGCGGCGACCACCGGCACCAGGGCGACATGGGCGAGGAAGTCCGCATCGAGATCGCCGGCGCCGGTGCTGAGAAGGCAATAGATAGCAAAGCGGGCCTGGCCATCGCGCAGGCGCTGCTCGGCCGCGCCCAGCCCCTCGGTCAGCAAGGCCACCGGCAGGCAGGGAAAGGCCGCCTGCAGCGAGCGCAGGCTCTCCATCAGCAGGGGCGTGGGAAACATCGCGTCGACGGCGAAGGCGAGCTCGGGCTCGGTGCCGCCGGCGATGCTCTCGGCGTGGTTGCGCAAGGCGTCGGCACGCTGCACCACCTGGCGGGCATCGGCGAGCACGGCGCGGCCAGCCTCGGTCAGCACCGGCGTCTTGCCGGCCCGGTCGAACAGCGTCAGGCGCAGCGTCTCCTCGAGCGTCTGGATCGACTGGCTCACTGCCGACTGCACGCGGCCGAGCCGGCGGGCCGCGGCGGAGAAGCTCCCGGTCTCGGCGACGGCCATCAGAATCCGCAACTGGTCGAGTGTCAGTCCGTCGAGCATCCATCACCTCGACCGATAGATGACATCAGGATTTGGCCAATTGCAACGATGGATCGAGACGCGCACATCTCCGGCATGCAATCGCGCATTCGCCACTGGAGATCACCCATGACCCTTGCCGGCCTGTTCACCAAGTCCCCCAAGCCCGAAGGCGGCACCCGCCTCGACGACACGGCGCTCGACGTGCTGTTCCGCGGCGCCCGCACCCACAATGGCTGGCTGCCCGTCGAGGTGCCGGAGGCCCTGCTGCGGGAGGCGGTCGAGCTCACCAAGATGGGCCCGACCTCGGCCAACATGCTGCCGCTGCGCCTCGTGCTCCTGCGCTCGGAGGAGGCCAAGCAGCGCCTGAAGCCCGCCCTCATGCCCGGCAACGTCGAGAAGACCATGACGGCGCCGGTCGTCGCCATCGCGGGCTACGACACCAAGTTCTACGAGTTGCTGCCGCGCCTGTTTCCGCACGCAGACGCCAAGAGCTGGTTCGTCGGCAACGAGGCCTTCGCCACCGACGCGGCCTACAAGAACGGCACGCTGCAGGTCGCCTATCTCATCCTCGCCCTGCGCGCCGTCGGCCTCGACACCGGCCCCATGACCGGGTTCGATGCCGCCGCCGTGGACGCCGCCTTCTTCCCCGGCGGGCAGATCAAGTCGAACGTGATCATCAACATCGGCTACGGCGACAAGACCAAGCTGTTCCCGAGGAGCCCGCGCCTCGCCTTCGACGAGATCGCCTCGTTCGCGTGAGCTCGGCGAGCCCTGCTGCGCAGCCGCTCCCGCGCACTCTCGTTCGCAGCCAGCACGCTTCGGCGCGCTCTTGTCCGGCCGACCCGCTTCTGCAATCCCGGAAACCGCGCGCGAGCGCGATTGTCCGGGATCCTGCCCGTTGCCTCCCGGGGCGAGGCCTCGATCAAGACCCCGGACAGGCGCTCCGCGCCTTCCGGGGATGCATGCGGGGGAGCGCGCTCCCAGTCCCCTCTCCCCGCAAGCGGGGAGAGGGAGATGTCCAGCACCGCTCAGAACAGCCGGCCGCCGTTGGGGACTTTGAGGGTGGGCTGGATCAGCACCACCTCGCCCGTCTCGTCGGGGAAGCCCAACGTCAGCACCTGGCTCAGGTGCCCAGCCGATTTGGGAACGTGCAAGAAACCCCTATAAAAAACACTTCTGCGTGGTCGCCGATTAGTCTCTATACCGCGTAGGGTCGGTTTCCATACCGCTGGCTATCCCGAGTTGCATCGACGCGAGTTGCAGCGGCAGGGTCAACCAGGGCGCGTTCATACCCCGTGTCCTACGCGTTCTGCATCCCTTGGCGCTTGGCCGCGAGTTTGGCCATAACGGTGTACTCGATCTCGTCACCGGGTATCAGTTGAGGGTTGGTGACAAGGCCGCCCGCCTTCTCCCAGTCGTCGCCGTCAGGGTATCGGTAGTAGCTCCAGCTCGCGCCACACGGATGCGTAACCGTGCGTGCCTGAACGTCCACTGTGAACTCATGGATATCAGGCCGAGGCATGGTCGCCTCCCAGTTGGCGCGTCGGGCCGAAGCCGAGCGTGTTGAACAACTCCTCATTCTTGATGACGATGCGCGGGATGCCGTGCTGCTGGGCCAGCGCTTGCGCCTCCATCCAAGCGTCCGTGGCAAGCTTGCCGAACGGGCACGTGAGCCATTCGGACGGCTGCCCGTTCCGCCAGACGCAACCCGAATACTGCCCATGGATTTCGCCGTTCGGGCGACGCGAGACGCTGAATTCGATATAACTTTCACTCATCTCGAAATACTCCCTGCGATACCTTGTTTCGCCTTGCGGTGTGGCTTTATGGAAAACAGATTCGGCTCGGCTGGCAAACTGCCGCATGCAGGCCTGTCATGCCCGTACCCTCTTGCGACGGCGCCTGATCCCCAGGTTCCGTATAAACACGCTTGTACTTAAGCTCGCGCTTGTCCTGCATGCGTGGCCGAACTGCTGCAGTTTCGTGCCTTCGGAAATACATTCCGCGATCTATCCATATTCAAACGGTGAAACTGTGGATAAAAAGTCGAATGCCATTGAGTGTTCGCCTCAGGTAAGTAAAGGTGTTCTTGGCGAAATATGCCAGTGGAAAACCCGTCCGAGGTGCGCGCGCGCCGCGCAAATCACGTTATATGTCTTGTGCTCCTGATGGATCACACGGCATGGCCAAGAGTTCTTCAACTAGCAACCAATTCTCGCTTGGCCTTCCAGGCGACAAGCAGCCTGCGCCGCCGCGCCCGACGTACACGCCCCCGAAAAAGACGTACTGGTTCAAGTGCAAACTTTGGGCACAGGACCAACACGAGCAGTACAGCCATCGTCACTTTCGCAAGTTGCGTTGGGCCATCGCCACATCGGCGTTCTTGTATCTTGTCGTCTGGCCGAGTGCTGAGCCTTACTCGGCGCCGCTGAAAGTCTATCGAGACGTCGCGCTCGCTTGGCTGGGCTCTTCTACAATATCGAGAATACCTGCGCCCGCCGACGCCCCGAAGGCCATCGTGCCACCAACGCCGCAGATGCCTGCGCCCGCCACCATGGGGCCGTGGCAGAGCATCACTACGGATGCGGAAGGGCGTCCGAAGTGACGGCGGCCTTCAGACATGCACGCCGTCGCCGCTGATAGAGGTGATAATACTCGCGCGCCCCATCGGTGTCCCGATGGTATCGACGCGGCGGGTCCACCGCATCTAGTGCGCACGCGCATTGGCTTACAGTGCGCGCAATAGCGCTTAATTGAAATGAGCCTCAGGCGGCAACGACCCGCCGCACTCTCGGCAGTCAGGCATTCGCCGCTTCCAGCCCCGCCTTCGGCGGGGTCAAACCCTTAGAACAGTCGGCCGCCGTCGGGCACTTTCAGGCTCGGGCCAATCAGGACGACGGCGCCGTCAGCATCGGGGAAGCCCAGGGTGAGCACCTGGCTCATGAACTTGCCGATCTGGCGCGGGGGAAAGTTCACCACCGCCGCCACCTGCCGGCCGATGAGCTCCTCGGGCTTGTAGTGCACGGTGATCTGGGCGCTGCTTTTCTTCACGCCGATGTCGGGCCCGAAGTCGATCTCGAGGCGGATGGCGGGCTTCCTTGCCCCCTCGAGGGGCTGGGCGGCCAGCACCGTGCCGACGCGGATGTCGACCTTCATGAAGTCGTCGAAGACGATCTGGGGCGCCGGGCCCGGCTTGTCGTGCGCGTCCGCCATGGTGCGGGCCTCACTCCATCCACTTGCGCGTGAGCATGAACACGGCACGCTCGCCCAGCATGTTGTGCATGGTGAGCGGCATCCAGGTGCCGAGCTTCTGGCCCGAGGCGTTGAAGGCCACCGCCCGCTCCACGCGCGCGTCGACCGAGCGGCAGAGGTCCGCGAAATCCTTGATCGTGCACAAGTGCGCGTTGGGGCTCTCGTACCAGGCGTCGGGCAGGTTCTCGGTCACCGGCATGCGGCCGGTGAACATGAGCTGGGCGCGCACCTGCCAGTGGCCGAAGTTCGGGAACGAGACGATGGCGCTGCGGCCGATGCGCAGCAGCTCCTGCAGCACGCGGCGCGGCTGGCGGGTGGCCTGGATGGTCAGGCTGAGGATGGCGTAGTCGAAGGCGTCGTCGGGGTAGTCGGCAAGGTCGCGGTCGGCGTCGCCCTGGATGACGGAGAGGCCGCGGGTGACGCAGGCGTTGACCTTCTCGCGCGTCACCTCGACGCCGCGGCCGTCGACGTTCTTGGTGTCGGTGAGGAGCTGCAGCAGCGCCCCGTCGCCGCAGCCGACGTCGAGCACGCGCGAGCCCTTGGCCACCATCTCGGCGATGAGCAGGTGGTCGAAACGCGGCTGGCCGTGTGAGCTGGGAGCGAGCATCAATACCTCGAGGCGCGCGCACGGGAAAGATCCCGGATAGCCGCGCCTGCGGCGCGCCTTCCGGGAACGCAAGGAGAGAGGGCGAGGCACGATACGGGAGGCGCTGGCGCGCGGCGGGTACAAGAGCAGATCGCGATCGCACACGAGCGCGCATCGCGTGAAGATGGGCGCGCATTCGAAAGCATCGCGCGCGCGTCCGCTCCCGAAGGAAGGGACCGCGCTTCAGATGAGCCGCTCTGGCGTTGTCCGGCCACGGGCAGCGCCCTCACCGCTTCAGGCCGCGGCGCTCGGCGGCGGCATTGAGGAAGCCGCGCACGGTGGCGAACAGCTCCGGCTCGTCGAGCAGGAAGGCATCGTGGCCCTTGTCGCTCTCGATCTCGACGAAGCTCACGTTGGCCGCCACCGCGTTGAGGGCGTGCACGATCTCGCGGCTCTCGCGCGTGGGGTAGAGCCAGTCGCTGGTGAAGGAGACGACGCAGAAGCGGGTGCGGGTGCCCTTGAAGGCGTTGGCCAGCACGTCGCCATACTCCGCCGCCAGGTCGAAGTAGTCCATGGCGCGGGTGATGTAGAGGTAGCTGTTGGCGTCGAAGCGGTCGACGAAGGTGGAGCCCTGGTAGCGCAGGTAGCTCTCGACCTGGAAGTCGGCGTTGAAGGAGAAGCTCTTGGCCGAGATCTCCTGCAGGTTGCGGCCGAACTTGCGGTGCAGCGCCTCCTCGGACAGGTAGGTGATGTGGGCCGCCATGCGCGCGACAGCCAGGCCGTTGCGCGGCACCTTGCCAAGCTCCAGGTAGCGCCCGCCCGACCACTCGTGATCGGCCATCACGGCCTGGCGCCCGACCTCGTGGAAGGCGATGTTCTGCGACGAGTGCCAGGCCGCGGTCGCGATCGGCACGGCGGCGAACACGCGCTCCTTGTAGCGGGCCGCCCACTCCAGCACCTGCATGCCGCCCATGGAGCCGCCGATGACGGCGAAAAGCTGATCGATGCCCAGATGGTCGACGAGCCGCACCTGCGCCTTGACCATGTCGCCGATGGTGAAGACCGGGAAATCCAGGCCCCACGGCTTGCCCGTCCTCGGGTTGACGCTGGCGGGGCCCGTGGAGCCCATGCAGCCGCCGAGGATGTTGGCGCAGATGATGAAGAAACGGTCGGTGTCGATCGGCCGGCCCGGGCCGACCATGATCTCCCACCAGCCGGGCTTGCGGGTGATGGGATGCTCGCTCGCCACATACTGGTCGCCGGTGAGGGCGTGGCAGAGCAGGATGGCGTTGGACTTGGCCGGGTTGAGCACGCCATAGGTCTTGTAGGCGATGCGCACCGGCCCCAGCAGCTGGTTGCCGTCGAGCCGCAGGGGCTCGCTCTCGGGTATGTCGAAATACTCGCTGCTCGGGGTGGTGGCCTCGAGCACGCGGCTGTCCAGCGCAGCCTGGAAGTCACGTGGATTTGCCGTATTCATTTTGCCCTGTGCTATGCGCTTGCGGCAGAATGTCAACGATTTCTTTGCACGGCCGCCCTGCGCCCCCATGTAGGAGGCATGGCAGGCATGAAGGAGGCCCAAGATGCTCGATTTCGCCACGCCGCTGGGACGGGTCCTGAAGGCGGCGCTCGACCTTGCGGCCGAGAAGCCCTGGGGTGAGGTGACCCTGTCCGACATTGCCGTGCGCGCCGGCACGACGCTTGCCGAGATGCGCGAGCACTGCACGGGGAAGACCGACCTGCTGGCGAAGCTGTTGCGGGCCGTCGACGACGAGGTGCTGCGCACCGCGCCGCGGCCGGCGGATGGTGTCTCCCGGCGCGACGCGCTGTTTGAGGTGATCATGGCCCGTTTCGACCTGCTGCAGCCGTTCAAGCCGGCGCTGCGCTCGATCCACGCCTCGGGCGCCGCCGACTTCACGCTCGCGGCCCCCTACCTCGCCTCGCAGCACTGGATGCTGCAGGCGGCGGGCATCGGCACGGACGGTCTCGCCGGCGGGGCGCGGGTTGCCGGGCTCGCGCTCGCCTACGCGCAGGCCTACCGCACGTGGCTCGCCGACGACGATCCGGGACTGGGCAAGACCATGGCAAGCCTCGACCGGCTGCTGCGCCGCGGCGAGAGCGCGCTGAAGGGCCTGGAGACGGCCGGCACGACCCTCGGCCGCATGGCGCGCACGGCCGCGCAGATGGCCAAGGGCGCGGCGCGTGCGGCCCAGTCCGCGCGCAAGACGGATACCTCGCCGCCACCGCCCGAGCCGCCCGCGGCTGCGCCGGAGCCCGGCAAGCCCTGAGCCTGCGGCTGGCGCTGGCCCGGGGCCGCCTCAGACGGCCTGGCGCCACTCGGACAGGGGCAGGCTCGGCGTCAGGTCGCGCACGCGGCGCGCAAGCTCGTCGCCCGCCAGCAGACCGGTCTGGGTGTCGACGAAGCCGACGACGCTCGCGGCGTTGACGACGGCCGCCCGCAGCGCATCCCCAGGTGCCGCACCGCCGGCGAGTTGCACGGCGAAGGTGGCGTTGAAGGCATCTCCGGCGCCCGCCGTCCCCGCCACCTGCGCCGCGAGGCCCGGACAATGCAGGATCGCGTCGTCGGTGCCGACGAAGGCGCCGTGGCGGCCATCGGTCACGACCGTGTAGCGGGTGCCGAGGCGCCTGAGGGCCGCAAAGAAGCTGGCGAAGGCCATGTCGTGGGTGCCGCTCGAGAAGCCCCTCTGGACCAGGCGCGGCAGCCCGCCGGACGAGGCGGGCGCTGGGCTTGAGGGGCGGGCCTCGCCGAACCGCGCCACCAGCGCCGGGACCATGGTGCCGGCCTCCGCGGCATTGATGGCGAGCACGTCGATGTCCTTGAGTTGCTCCTGCATGGCGCCGCCCCGCGATGCCAGCTGCCGCACGCCGGGATTGGTGGCAACGAGTGCGCCGGCACGCCTGGCCTCGGCCACGATGGCGGGGAAGGCATCGGCGGATTCGTTGCTCAGGGACGCCACATAGACGAGGTCCACCGCGAAGGCCTCCGCCTTCAGATCGGAGGGCTCCAGGAGGGTGTTGGCCCCCCGAAAGGTGAAGATCGCCGCGTTGCGGTCGTGGGAGGAGAGCATGACGGAGGCGCCCGTGGGCGCCCGCTGGTCGCGCATCACCCACCGCGTCGAGACGCGCTCGGCAAGGAGCAGGTTGAACACCGTCTCGGCGCGCGCGTCCTGGCCAACCTTGACGAGCGTGGCGACGTCGACGCCCTGCCGCGCCATGCACACCGCCGCGTTGACCGCGCCGCCGCCGACGTGGGTGGAGATCTCGTGCGCCTCGACCTTGCGGCCTTCCTCGATGAGGAGGAAATCCTTGTCCGCGTTGGTCATGGTCATGCGCTCGATGCGGTCGCTGTCGACGATGGCGATGGTGTCGATCATGGCGCCGCCGATGCACAGGGCCTTCATGCTCGCCTCCCTGCAGCGTTGGCAGCGGCCGCCGCGAACCGCTGGGCGGGCCTCAGCGGGCGCGCCCCTCGAGCCAGGTGAGCACCCCGCCATAGAGTGCGGACGCCAGCAGAAGACCCGCGGCGACAGGAGTTGCAGGAAAGCCACGCCACAGTGTCCATGCTGCCGCGAGCCCCCAGACGGCGCACACCGCAAGCGTCAGCGTCCGCGCGAACGGCGTACGCAGAGGATGCACCCACTTGAGCGGCACAAACGTCAGCGCCACCAGTGCCAGCACCGTCAGCGTTGCCACGGCCTGAGAGGCCTGGAGCGCAAAGAGATAGAATGCCACCACATTCCAAATCGCCGGGAAGCCTACGAACGCATAGTCGTCGGCCTTGCTTTCGACGTCGGAGAAGTGGAACAGCGAGGACAACAGGATCAAGCTCGGTCCTAGCCACGTCCACACTCCTCCGAAGAAGCCCGCCTGCCAAAGCGCGAGGGCGGGGACCAGGACATATGTCAGGTAGTCTACCACCAGGTCGAGCCGCTCCCCCGAGAAGCGGGGGAGCCGGGTCTGAACGTCGGCGAGGCGGGCAAAGGTTCCGTCGATGCCGTCAATGACGAGAGCAAGGCCGAGCCAGGCGAACATCAGCTCCCAGCGCCCCTCGATGATGGAGCGGATGGCGAAAAAGGCGCAGACGGCGCCCGAGGCGGTAAAGACATGCACCAACGCCGCCGGCCAGATCGACCGCATCTCCAATCTCCTGCCACGCGGACGCGCTAACTTGTTCTCTGAAAACAAAAAAGGAGCGCTCGGGCGCTCCTTCCTGACTCTGGCGAGGACGCGACGGGGCCTAGAAGCGATGCTTCAGGGTGCCACGGATGCGGACATCGTTGGATTCGTCCTTGACGTCCGGTACCCCCGTCTTGGGGTCGGTCGCGCCGTAGAGGAGCTCAAGGCCGAAATCCAGCTTCGGCAGCACGCCGACCGTGCCAAGCCCCGGAATCTTAACCTCGGTCCCAGTCTTGCCACCCAGGCTCAGCTCAGGAACATTCAGCTGCAGCCCCTTGCCGGGCTGCGGCGCCGCAGGGGTCCCCTTGGGAAGCTCACTGGCCACGGGTGGCGCAGCCGGCGCCACCTCCGTCGCCGGCTTGCCGCCGACCGTGGTCTCCTGGAATGCCTGTGCCGGCAGGGCAAACAGCCCCAACGCCAGCGCTCCAATCGCGAACCGCATTTTGTCTGCCATACTAGCCCCGCACGCTCCACGTTCGAACGCCCATACGTCCGCAGAGCACCGATCCCCTATATACACCGGAGTCGATCTTTCCACATGCCGGTTAAAGGGCGCGGAATGATTCTGTGGGGATGTGTGGTGCTCGCGCCATGTTGCGTTTGCGTCACACAGAGGGGTCAGGGAACCGAATCGCGCACCGCAAAAAGCAAAGAGCCGCCCCGAGGGGCGGCTCTCCGATGGTCGTGTTGTCCTGCGATCAGAACTGGATGCGGGCGCCGCCGATGACCGTGTCGATCTCGGAGAGAGACACGCTCGCGCTGTCCGCCGACACCTTCGGATCGAAGTGGCGCCAACCCAGGTACAGGGTCATGGCCGCTGCATCGATCTTCTGCGTCATGCCGAAGCCGTAGTAGTCGACGCTGTCGCTCGTGATCGTGGTACCGCCGAAGGAGCTGGCAGACGTGCCGCTTGCGTACCCCTGGGCGTGACCGTACTCGCCGTAGAACGACGCAATGCCGGGGCCGAAGAAGTTACGCGCAACGCCGGCCTGGATCTGCCACATAGTGCCGTCGTTCTTGCCGGTCGCGCCGTTGAGGAGCTTCCAGTTCGTCTTGCCGGTGTTCGCCTGGACGAAGATGCCGGTTGCGACATGCTTCAGAGACAGGGCGTAGGCCTGCTGCTCGATGTCGGACCGCGAGGTGCCAGAGACGCTGGGGTTCAGATTGTTGGTGGTGACGTTGTTATCATGCTGATAACCAGCGCCGGCCGCAATCTGAACACCATTGAACTCGTTGGCGTAGCGCGCCTGGACCGTGAAGCGGTCCTGCTCGCCCCAGAAGGCACCGAGGATCAGGCCGCCGATGCTCGCCGTATCGTACCTGATGCCCTCTTCACGTGAGCATCCGTAGCAGTACGGCGCGAGGTTGGCGAGGGTGTTGGTGTAGTATGTGCCACCTCCGGAGGACGCGAGATACAGGGAGCCGCCCTGCAGGGTCGGGTTCGACCAGGCAATCAGCTGCACATCGGCGCCCGAGATGTCGATGATCGACGCAGGGCCCTGGATGTTCACCCGGCCGACGGTCACGCGACCCAGACGGCTGTCCTCCAACCACCAGTTGGCGGTGCGGATGGCCAGCGAGCCGTCACCCGACGAGTTGGCGCTCTGCGTCCAGGTCCCGTTCACCGTCGTCACCTGGTTGATGAAGTCGGATCGCGACGACCCGGCCCACTCGATCATCATTTCGAAGCCGGCCTTCACCGACGACGAAATGCTCGCGCTGCCGGCGAACCAGAAGCGGCTCGACGCATTGATGTTGTCGACGCCAGCGATCGTGCGGCTGCTACGATCATCCGACATGTACATGATCTGCTTGTCGACCTGGCCGGTGAGGGTCAGGCTGACCTTGCGGTTGCCCTTGCGGACGGTGGTTGCCTCAAGGTCGGCCACGCGCTCTTCGAGGTCCGCGCAGCAGTTGCCACCGAGGTCTGCGGCTTGAGCGGAGCCGAGGCTCAGCAAAATCCCGACCGCGGATGCCATGGCAAGGCGACTAGTCGCACTCATCATTGCCCCGTTCATTTCCATCTCCAGTGCTAATTGCATTGATGCAGGACGCACATACGCGCAGGCCCGGTTGTGCCCACGCCCGGACCACGACGCGCGCAGGCGCGCGGAGCCGTCGAGAACCGGACGCGGTAACACTTCACGCTTACTGGGGACGCAGAACGCTGCGGAAGCAGAGTGGCGCTTCCTGAGCACCGGGTTGCTTCCTGCCGACACTTCAACCGCACGAGCGTCTCGAAAGACGAAAACGCAACGGTCGATAATTCAACTGGACCTTCCGGTCCACGCCTCACGACTCGGTGACAGGCAACTCAACAGGTAGTCCACGAATCCCATGGTGGCAATTCATTGCGCAAGCTCCAGGGGAGGATCGAATGTTACAGTTGCTGAAGTGCCACGAAATTGAATACCACAACGAATACTTAACCATTGGAGGGCGAGAATAGGGAGTTTTCCAGCGCGCACGATTTTCGGCCGCCGAAAGCTCCACGTTCATTCCACACTCCTTGGGCTGCGCGGCTCGTCGGCCATGGCGTTGAGCCGTGGCTCCGTCTGCCGCGCCATCGCGGGCCGTTGTGGCAGTCCGATCGGGTGACCGCCCATAGATGATGCCCTCCCGCCGTGATGCCCACGGTGCCGAGCAGGGTGTACATACTCGGTACGATTCGGTGATCGCTTCAATCGGTTTGACGTGGTTTTGCCTCTTGACGTTTCTCGGTTTGATATTCGCAGAATGATTCGTTAATCGCCGCGCGGCTGCCGCTGCGCGCTTGCGCGCCTGGCCGCGCGTCACGTCAAGCCGCTTGGCGTGGGCTTCGCCACAACGCATAGGGCTCCCAGACCGGCAGGCTCGGTGCGCATGAGCCCCGCGATGCCCGCCCCCGCGTGGGTGACGCCCGCCTCGCGGTCTTCTAGGCGCGCCCCCCCGTCCGGGAACCAAGGCAATCAGGACGGCTGCCGGACGGGTGGGCCTTGGTCGGCGGTGGCGCGCGCGGGCGCTCCTGGGGGCCGGCGTTGGCCGCGCTTGACGCCGGGGGAGCACTCCCTTAAACGGGGGGCCGTGACAGCGCGCCGTCGGCAACCGGCCGGGCGCGCTTTTTGGATTGCGGGCGTAGCTCAGTTGGTTAGAGCGCCGGCCTGTCACGCCGGAGGCCGCGGGTTCAAGTCCCGTCGCTCGCGCCATTCAATCCTATGATTTTGCTCTCTCCCCTCGCCCGCATCGCCGCCCTCACCAGGCTCGACCTCGCCAGCAACGGCATCGGGGCCGGGGCCGCCCGCCCCACCAGCCTCAACCTCTGGATCGCGCTCCCCTGCCGATCCCACGGCCGGGCCGGCCAGCGCGCTTCTCGGTGAAACGCTAGGGCGGGGGTAAGACTTTACCCTATGGTGGCGGCAGGGACCGCGAGATGCCCCAGGGAGGTCGAAGAGATGCGCATCGGCTTTACCGGGCACAGGCCCAACCGTCTGCTCGTCCCCAGCGACCGGCTTGCTGCGCGCATCGGCGAAGCGGTCGATGGCCTGCTCGCGCTAACTGGAGAGGCGTCGCGCGCTCCGGGCTGCGCCGTGGCCATCGCGCTGCTGGCGGAGGGCTCGGACCGCATCTTTGCGCAGGTTGCATTGGCGCGCGGCCTCCGGCTGCATGCCCTGCTCCCCTTCCCCACCAATGACTACGAGAAGACGTTTCAGGACGCGTCGACCACACCGGAGTATCGCCGCCTGCTCACCCTCGCGGCAGAGCGCGAGGAGCTGCCCGGCTCGCTCGCCGACACGAAAGCCGCCTACGAGGCCGTGGGGCGCGCAATGGTCGAGGCATGCGATGTGCTGATGGCGGTGTGGGACGGCAAGCCCGCCGCCGGCCGCGGCGGCACGCCGGACGTGATCGCGTACGCGCTACAGAAGGGCCGGTCCGTGGTCTGGATAGACGCAGCGCAAGACCGCCCGGCAGTCCGGCTCATCGAGATGACCCCTGTCCCTGCAACAGCGCCGTTCCCAGCCTGAGCCCCTGTGGCGCCCGGACAAGATGCGGCCTCGGGTTCAGCTGATCGGAATTTTCCTGCGTGCCGCCATTTCACGCCTTCCTTTCCTACGCGCGAGCCGACAGCGGCGCCAATGCCTCGCAAGCCATCTGGGCGATCCACCGTTCGAGACGCAGCGGACGTCTGTCGTGGCACGCGATCTCGCGGGCCAGGTTCCACACCTGGAAAGCTCAATATCGGCGGATGGACACGTCGGACGCCTAGCGAAGCTCCCAGCTGAGGCCATGCAAGACAATGCCCTCCAGAAGGAGCTCGCCTCCAACAATTGGTGGTGCCTGCCGTCAGCCGAAAGGTCGTCGCGCGCGGTCGAGGACCGGTTTGCTCCGGCCGTGGTGTTCCGCGGCGGGGATGCCCGGCTGGTCGTCATTGGTGTGTCAAACAGGCTTGCTAGTGAACTCGCGAACAAACAGGCCCTTTGTTCGGCTTTGCCGAACGATGGGCCCCTCTTTGGGATGACACATGCTGTCTGTCCAAGACGTCGAGGTCATCTACCCCAACGGCTTCGCCGGCCTGCATCGGACCACCGTCGGCTTCGGCCGTGGCAAGTTCGCCGTGCTTCTGGGCACGTCCGGCGCCGGCAAGTCGACATTGCTGCGGACGCTGAACGGCCTCGTGCGACCGACGCGGGGCGACGTCATCGCCGAAGGGCACGGCTCGATCTTCTCAGGCCGCACCGCGCTGCGCCGGCATCGGCGGCGTACCGGCATGGTGTTCCAGCAGCACCATCTGATCGGCCGGCTCACCGCGCTCGAAAATGTGCTGGTGGGGCGGCTTGCGGCGCACTCGACGTTGCGGTCGATGCTGCCGCTGCCGCGCAGGGATCGGATCATCGCGCTCGAGGCGCTCGATCGGGTCGGGCTCGCAGATCGCGCGCTGCAGCGGGCGGACCAGCTTTCGGGCGGTCAGCAGCAGCGCGTGGGCATCGCAAGGGCCAAAGCCCAGCAACCGGAGATCATTCTCGCGGACGAGCCAGTGGCCAGCCTCGACCCCGAGACCGCAATCCAAGTGCTCGGCGATCTGCATCGGATCTGCCGTGAGGACGGCATTACCGCAATCGTGAGCCTGCATCAGGTCGAGCTTGCCCGGCAATTCGCCGATCGCATCGTCGGGCTGGCACAGGGGCGCGTTGTTTTCGATGGCGGCCCCGACGAGCTCGGGTCGGCCGCTCTCGATACGATCTACAAGGCCGGGACGCCCAGGCTACTGGAAGCGGCCGAGTAGAACCACCAGAACCCAAGAGAGAGATCTCATCATGAGGCGTCGTACTCTGTTGGCCACCGCGCTCGCGGTCGGCACGATGATGGTTGCCGGCCCGGCGCTGGCGGACAAGACGAACCCGGACAAGCTGCGCGTCGCGCTGCTGCCCGACGAGAACGCATCCACCCTGATTCAGAACGCTCAGCCCTTAAAGAAGTATCTTGAGCAGACGCTCAAGAAGGACATCGAGATCATCGTCACGACCGACTACTCCTCGATGATCGAAGCGATGCGCTTCGGCCGGATCGAGGTGGCCTACTTCGGCCCCTTCTCCTATGTGCTCGCGAAGTCCAAGGCGACGGAGATCGAGCCGTTCGCTGTCGGCGTCGAGAAGGGAAAGCCGAACTACCAGTCGATCCTGATTGCGACCGCGAGCGGCCCCGTGAAGGAGCTCAAGGACATCAAGGGGCTCCCGTTCGCCTTCGGTGACCAGGCGTCGACGTCGAGCCATCTGGCTCCACGCGCGCATCTGGCCAAGAACGGGCTGATCGGCGACACCGACTACAAGGTCGTGCATCTGGGCAAGCACGACGCAGTCGCCCGTGCCGTGGCCAACGGCCAGGTGCCGGCCGGGGCATTGTCCGAGCAGATCTATCGCTCGCTGATCGAGAGCAATAGGCTCGATGCCTCCAAGATCAGGCAACTTGCTTTGTCGGACAATATTCCGAACTATCCGATGACGCTGCAGGGCTACCTGAAGCCCGAGCTCAAGGATGCCATCAAGAGGGCATTCCTCGAGTTGAAGGACCCCGCCATCCTGAAGCTGTTCCGGGTCGAGGGCCTCGCACCGGCGACCGACAAGGACTACGACGTGCTTCGCGACATGGCGAAGGTCCTGAATCTCGATATCGCCAAGCTGTGAGGCAATCCTGATGGCATCGACCTCTTTCGATGCGATCCTCGCAGACGAGCGCCGCTCCGCCATGCGCGCAACGGCGCTCGTCGCAGTGATCGTGTGCGTTTGCCTGGTCTCCCTGTGGGGAACGGGCTTCTTCGACGCCAAGCGGTTCGGGGAAAGCGGGCCGGCCATTCAGCAATTGGCGTCAGAGATGGTGCCGCCGGACTTCGGCCGATGGAGGTCGTGGCTCAAGCCGCTGCTCGACACGCTCTTGATGTCGATCGCGGGAACGGCGCTCGCCGTCGTCTTCTCGCTCCCGCTGGCGTTGCTTGCCGCCCCCAACACCAGCCCGCATCCGACCATCTACTTCGCCGTGCGCACGGCGCTAGCGTTCTTGCGGTCCGTGCCGGAGATCATTCTGGGCGTGCTGTTCGTTGCGGCCGTCGGGTTCGGGGCCCTCCCCGGCGTCCTGGCGCTGGGCCTCCATTCGGTGGGCATGGTCGGAAAGTTCTACGCCGAGGCCATCGAGCACGTCGATCCCAAACCGCTGGAGGCCGCGCGGGCTGCCGGAGCGACGCAAATGCAGGTGATCCTGCACGCCGTCCTGCCGCAGGTTCTGCCGCAGCTCACCGACGTCACGATCTACAGGTGGGAGTATCATTTCCGCGCCTCGACCGTGCTCGGCATCGTCGGTGCGGGGGGTATCGGATTTGAGCTGATGGCCGCGCTGCGCCTGCTCAACTACGATCAAGTCTCCGCAATCCTGCTCTCGATTCTGGCCTGTGTCGTGGTCGTCGACAGCATTGGTGCCCACCTCCGCGAGACCCTCAAGTAGGACGAGCAGGCAATCGACATGGCGCTGAAAGACTTGCCTCTTGTCGTTCTGACGAACCGTACGTTTCCCGAGACGCGCGCGATGCTCGATCGCATCGCGCGCGTCGTCGCCAACGACGGCAACGAGCCCTGGCCTCGGGATGTTCTGCTCGAGCACTGCCGCCATGCGACCGGCATCATGGCCTTCATGCCGGATCGGATCGATGCCGACTTCCTCGAACGATGTCCCGAGCTGCAGGTGGTCGGCGCCGCCTTGAAGGGGTTCGACAACATCGATGTCGAGGCGGCGTCGGCGCGCGGTGTATGGGTGACAATCTGCAGCGACCTGCTCACCATACCGACGGCTGAGCTGGCCATCGGGCTGATGCTGGCGCTGGGTCGCAACATGCTGGCTGGCGACAACGAGATCCGGCGCTCCGGCTTCCACGGCTGGCGTCCCCGCCACTACGGAATCGGGCTCGACGGCGCGACGGTGGGCATCGTCGGTTTCGGCAAGGTGGGCCAGGCGATCGCGACACGGCTCAGCGGCTTCGACTGCCGTATTCTCGCCTACGACAGCACGCTGGACAGGGCACTGCCCGGCTTCAACGCGGCGGTCGCGGCGGCCCCCTTCGACGAACTATTGCGCGTGTCGGATTTCGTAGTGCTCGCGTTGCCGCTGCTGGCGTCGACGAAGCACATCATCGATTGTCGCGCCATCGCGGCGATGAAGCCCGGGGCCCTGCTCGTAAATCCTGCCCGAGGCTCGCTGGTCGACGAGGCGGCCGTTGCCGATGCGATTGCGAGGGGCCATCTTCGCGGCTACGCCGCAGACGTCTTCGAATGCGAGGATTGGGCGCGCGACGATCGACCGGCTGCAATTGACGAACGCCTCCTCGCCGACCGCGCCGCTACGGTGCTGACGCCACATCTCGGCTCGGCGGTGGTCGATGTGCGGCGCGCGATCGAGGCTTCGGCGGCGCGCAGCATCGCCGAGGTGCTGCAAGGCCATGCGCCGAGCAACGCCATCAACACGCTGCACCGCCTCTGACGCGCGACCTCGAGTGGAGAATTCCTCCCAGAGATGCTCAATCTCGCTCACGTCCGCAGCTTTCTTGTCGTCGTCGACACGAGGGGCATTCGCGCCGCCGCCAAGACGCTCGAGCTGTCACCCTCGACGGTCGTCGAGCACGTAAAGCAGCTTGAGGAGCACTTGGCGGCCCCGCTGCTGCTGCGCGAGAACAGGGCGGTGAAGCCGACGCAATACGGAATGAGGTTTCTACCCTATGCACGCGCCCTGGTCGGCACCGCCTTGCGCGCCCGAGAGCTGATCCATGAGCCGGTACTGCGTGTGGCGGCGGCAAGCAATATCGGGGTGTACCTGTTGCAGCCCCCCATCACAGCATTTCGGCGCAGGATCGGCATCGAGGTCGAGATGTGGATCGGCCCCAATCCCGAGGTCGCCGAGCGGTTGGAGCGCGGCGAGGCGGATGTTGCCGCAATGGAGTGGTGGGACAATCGTGCAGGGTTCGCAGCAACGACATGGAAGCTCGAGCCGCTCGTCGTCATCGTGTCGCCTGACCACCGATGGGCGCGCCTGGAGACCATTCCTCCAAAGGAGCTCCTCAACGAGACGTTGCTGGGCGGCGAGACCGGCAGCGGAACAGGGCGCGTTCTGAAGGAGCAGTTGGGAGAGGTCGCCGACCGCCTGCGGATACGATCCGGATTCGGCAGCACGGAGGCCGTAAAGAGGGCAGTCCAAGCCGGGGCAGGCGCGTCGATCGTGATGCGATCGTCGGTCGCCGACGAAGTGGACAATGGTCGGCTGGTGGCAAGGCTGATCGAAGGGGCGCCGCTGGTGAAGGATCTCAAGCTCGTTCTGCCGGATCAATTGCCGTCCGATTCTCCATCGGCCCTTCTTGTCCGAGCCTTGACCATCGACTGAGCGCGATAGCCGTGTCAGCGGTCCGATGCCCGTGCCGCCCTCGCGTCGACGTCATCGCTCGGCGCGCCGTGCTCCAGCCAGACGGCGAAGGAGGGCATCTGGTGCGCGAGGTGCCATTCGTCGAGCACCGCGACAGCGATCGCGCGCACGGCACCGGGGGCGCTGCTGGCTTCGACGTGCTCGAGCAGCCAATGCTCGAAGGCGTCCGGCTCTGGGTCAGCGCGCGCCGCCCGCTCGAGCAGCTCGCGCCGCAGGGTGAGGCCTATGGAATCGGGGGTCTGGTTGCGCTTGCGGGCGCGGCTGCGGCCCTCGGACGCGTTCAGCGTGGCCAGCAGGGCGCTGCACACGCGTGCCGGGCGCAGCGTGACGGCCGGTGCGGTCATGTCCACCACCGTTTCGGCGCCGCAGCAGGCGCAGGGCGGGTGGCGGCAGCCAGCGATGCGCGCAGAGCGACGCCGTGGGCCTGCGGCCGAAGGAAGCCGCGCTCGAGCGCGGCCAGATCGAATTCTACGCTGGCCAGGTCTGTCACCAGGATCTCCTCGGCCGGCGTGGGCTGCAGCGTGACGAACGATTTGAGATAGCCCGAGCAGACGCGGCAAACCTCGACCGCCCAGCGTGCGGCCTTGTCGTCCACGACCAGAGTGCCGAGCGCGTCGTGATCGGTGGTGGCGCAGTAGGTGCAGGCCAGCACCGGCATGGGCCAGCCGGCTCCGCAGCAGCCGCAGCGCAGGTTGCGTGCGCGCTCGATGCCGCGTACCTCGGCGAAGGCGGGCCACGCGCCGCATACCGGGCAGAAGCCCTGCGACCAGGCGGCGCGCGGGCTGGCCGTCCAGCCCCTTGCGCAGGCGTGCAGGTAGGGCATGGGCAGCAGATGGACCAGAGCGCGCCAGCCGTCGGGCGCCGCGCCAGCACGCGCGGCCTGCCGGTCCAGCGCCGCGTCGTCGCCATTGACCGCCGCCAGAAACACCGCCAGGGCCTCGTCTGCCGCGGTTGCGGGCACGCGCTTGCCAGGGCCCGCCAGCCCGATCAGGCGATGGGCGCGGGCCGCGGCGGTCAGCCGGTCGAGCAGGTCCGCGACGGCTGAGCCATGGGGCCGCAGCGCCGCACCGGCCAGCCGGGGCGTCATACCGGTGCCCTCCACCGTCCGGGGCGGGTGGGCGTCCCAGTCGGGATTGGACAGTTCGGCGGTCATCTCGCGCAGCACGGACAGCCAGGGCACCCACTCGGGACGCGTGGCGGCCAGTGCGTCGAGCCGTCCGACGGCGCTCGGCGCCGGCTTGGGGAGCACGGTACTCATCGCTGGCCGTATCCAACCGCCTGGCTTGCCGTGTCCAGGGCAGGCGGCTTGCCAAACACCAGGCGCGGCGTGCCGTGGAAGGGGCGCGAGCCCTCGTGCATGCGCACGACGGCGGGACGATTGCCGGTGTCGCCGCCAGCGCCGCCGCCGCGGATGCGGCTGGCTTCAGGACTGGTGCAGGCGCCGAGGACGAGCGCGAGCAGGAGTGGCAGCAGCCTCATGGCGCGATCGCCTCCGGCACGAACACGATGGCGGTGCGCACGATGGCGCCGCCGGCCAGGACCAAGGCCGCAGCGGCGGGCCCGCTCCCCAGTCCCCAGCCGGTGCGCCAGAACGCCGCCAGCAGCGGCAAGACGGTGCCGATGGCGATGCCGATGGCCAGCACCGCACCCCAGACGTTGAGCCAGCCGCTCGCTGCAGGGCCCAGTGTGATGAACAGCGCAGCCCATACGAGGACCTGCGCCGCCAGCAGCCACACCCAGATGCGCTGCAACGCCGGCACGGACGGGCTCTGCCAGCGCAGCCCGCGGGCGGCCAGCGACAGCAGCGCCGCCGCCATGGCGACGGCAGACACGATGAACAGCAGGCCGAACAGCGGCGTGTCGGACCAGATGGGCCGGTTCAGCACCGATAGCATGACGCCGGTGTAGCCGGTGACATGCAGCGCCACGAGCGCGCCGGGCACCGCGACGAACGCGCCCAGCGCGCCGGGCGGCCGCAGGCGCCGCGCGAGGCGCCACTGCGGTCGATGGTGCTCGGCAAACGCCGCCAAGAACGACAGCACGGCGAAGACGCCGAGCAGCAGCACCGACCAGGCGCCAGTGGACATCGGCACCCACCATTTGAATATCGGCTGCAGCGTGTGGTTCTCGACGAGAAGATGCCAGAAGCGGTCGGGCCGCGACAGGTCGACGATCAGCACGATGCCGATTACCGCCATCAACGGCAGCGTGATGTAGTAGCCCAAACGCGCCAGGCGGCGATCATGCCCGGTGAGGTCGATGATGGCCGAGAGAAAGTAGGTGCCGCCAGCCAGCGCGCCGAGGATGAAGTGCATGACGATCAGCACGTGCCAGTGCGGCGAGGCGGTGAACCAGGTGCTGCTGGGTGCGTCGATCATGACCGGTCACCGTCTGGCCGATGGGCCTCGCCCGCCCGCCGGTCGCGGAAGCTGAGCAGGCTGACCAAGCCGACGACCAGTGCGCCCAGCATCGTCAGCAGCGTGCCGGGAACGAGCTGGCGGCTGGGCATCTTGGGGTCGGGCGGCAGCCCGTATACCTCGGGCTTGTCCACCAACAGGAAGAACGCGTTGAGCCCGCCGAGCATCTTGTCGTCGGCCCCGTAGAGCGCGGCGCGATGCTCGCCGGCTGCGTGCAGCTGGACCACGCGGCGGCCTGCGCGCTCTTTCAGCTCGCGCACCGGGCCGAACGTGATCGAGTCGGTCGGACAGGCCTGCGAGCACGCCGGCTCCATGCCGGCCTGCAGGCGGTCGTAGCACAGCGTGCACTTCTGGGCGGTGTTCGACACCGGGTTGATGTCGATCACGCCGAAAGGGCATGCCGCGAGGCAGGCCTTGCAGCCGTTGCAGGCGTCGGACTGGATGACCACGGTGTCGAACTCGGTGCGGATTATGGCACCCGTCGGGCACACCTCGAGGCAGCCGGCCCGCACGCAGTGCTTGCACACGTCGCTGAGCATGGTCCAGCGGCCGTCGCGGCGGTCCTCGTCGAACTGCTCGACGAACTTGACGTGCCGCCAATGGGTGCCGTCGAGCTTGCGCGTGTTGTCGTAGCTGTCACCCGACATCGTGCGGCGCTCGTCGTCCAGCGCGGGCAACTGGTTCCACTGCTTGCACGCCACCTCGCAGGCCTTGCAGCCGATGCAGACGGTCGGGTCGGTGAAGAAGCCCATCGGCTCGGCCATGCTCAGCTCCTATGCCTTCTGGACATCGCAGACGAAGGCCTTGCCCTCGTGGATCGAGACGTTCGGGTCGCCCACCAGCGCACTCATCTCGTTGGCGGCGTCGCCGGTGGACAAGCCCTCCCAGCCCCAGTGGAACGGCATGCCGACTTGATGCACGCGTCGGCCCGCAATCTGCAGCGGCTGCATGCGGCGCGTCACGAGGGCCTTGGCGTGCACCGACGCGCGCGGGCTGGTGATGCGCACGCGGTCGAGGTTGGCGATGCCCTTCTCGCGCGCCAGCTCCGGCGACAGCTCCACGAACGACTCGGGCTGGAGCTCGGTGAGCCACGGGAGCCAGCGGCTCATGGCGCCGGACAGGTAGTGCTCGGTCAGGCGGTAGGTCGTGATGACGTGCGGGAACCTCGGGTCCGCCAGCGCGGCCAGCGGATTGCCGTCGACCTTCCAGTACTTCAGCACCGGGCTCGACTGCTGCTTGTACAGCGGGTTGCGCACCACCGATTCGGCCGGCTCGTAGTGCGTCGGCAGCGGCCCGTCGACCAGCCCTTCAGGCACGTAGAGCCAGCCCACCCCGTCCGGCTTGAGGATGAACGCGTCGGTGCCCGAGTGGGCGTCCATGCCGATGGCGCCCGCTTTCGCCTGCGCGGTGGGCGGCTTGGTGGCGGGAAAGTCGGGCACGTCCAGGCCAACCCATTTGGCCTGCGCCTCGTCCCACCAGACGTACTTCTTGCGCTCGCTCCACGGCCGGCCCTGCGGATCGGCCGACACGCGGTTGTAGAGGATGCGGCGGTTGGACGGCCACGCAAAGCCCCAGCCGAGGTGCGCGCCGCGCACACCGGGCGGGTCGGCCTGGCGGTTGGCCGAACGGTTCTCGGCCGCCGAGGGGTAGACGCCGCAGTAGATCCACGATGCGCAGCTGGTCGATCCGTCGTCGGCCAAGTCCTCGGCGCTGGCGATGTGGCGGGCGGTATCGTTGCTGTAGTAGCCGTTGATCTCTTTCAGGATCTTCTCGGATTCGGGCTCGCCCAGTTGGCGCTCGCGCGGATCGCTGGATTCGTAGTCCCAGACCAGGTTGATGAAGCCCTGGTCGCGCGGCAGCGTCGAGCCGGCGTACAGCGCCTTCAGCCGCCTGCCGAGCTGATACGTGAAGTACATGTCCGAGCGGCAGTCGCCCGGCGGATCGGCAGCCTTGTAGTGCCATTGCAGCAGCCGCTGCGTGTTGGTGAAGCTGCCGTCGTATTCGGCCACCTGCGACGACGGGAAGAAGAACACCTCGGTGGCGATGTCGGCGGTCGCCACCTCGCCCGCGCGTATCTCGGGCGCGGTCTTCCAGAACATTGCCGTCTCGTGCAGGAAGTTGTCCTTCACGACCAGCCACTCGAGCTTGCGCAGGCCCGAGCGCTCGAGCTTGGCGTTCAACGACGTGGCGGGGTTCTGGCCGATGCAGAACATGCCCTTGACGCGGCCTTCGTTCATCGCGACGAACATCGGCAGGTGCGAGTGGTCGCCGATGATCTTCGGATGCCAGTCGTAGCCGAAGTCGTTGGCGCGCGTGGCTGCCGGCCCGTACATCGACTTCAGGTACGAGACCATGAAGCTCGGCGTTTTGGCCCAGTACCCGGTGGGCTGCGTCTCCTCGGCCAGCCACTCGGCGAGCGAGGCGTGCGCTTTCAGCGCCGAGGGGTGCGCCATGTAGCCGTGGATCGAGTGGTAAAGCGTCGGGATGTCGGTCGAGCCCTGGATCGACGCGTGGCCGCGCAGGGCCATGACACCGGCGCCGGGACGGCCGACGTTGCCCAGCAGCAGCTGGAGCAGGGCCGCGCAGCTGATGATCTGCACACCATAGGTGTGCTGCGTCCAGGCCACCGCGTAGGCGATGGAGGACGTGCGCTCGGCGCCGGAGTTGTCGAGCAGGGTCTGGGCAACGCGCAGGAAGGTGTCGCGCGGGCAGCCGGTGACCTCCTCGACCATCTCGGGCGTGTAGCGCGCGAAGTGGCGGCGCACGATCTGAAGCACGCTGCGCGGATCGGCCAGGGTGTCATCGCGCTGCTCCGGCGGCTTGACCAGCGCCTGCACCATGCGGTCGTAGGGCGGCCCGCTCTCGGCAATCTGCACGGCGCGTCTGGACTGCTCGTCGTTCGGGCCGCCGCCGTCCTCGCGGCCCGGGTCGCGCTCGCCGTCCTTGCGGTCGGTGCCCGACTGCTGCTCGCCAGAGTGCTGCGTGTCGGCAATGCGGCCGCGGTTGCGGGTCTTGCCGCCGGCGTACTGCCACGACGAGGCCTCGTACTCGCCGATGAAGCCGTTGAAGGGCCACTCCTTCGCGTCGCCGGTGTAGGCCATCAGCCCGGAAAACACGCCATCCAGGTCTTCGGTGTCTCGGAACTCCGGCGAGACGATGGTCGCCGCATTGGTGTAGGTGGTGACGAAGGTGCGAAAGAACGGGTCCTGGTTCCAGCGCTCGCTGCTCAACACGAAGTTGACGAGCCCGCCGAGGAAGGCGATGTCCGAGCCGGCGCGGAGCGGCGCATAGATATCGGCCATCGCGCTGGTGCGCGTGAAGCGTGGGTCGACATGGATCAGCTTCGCGCCATGCTCGACCTTGGCCTTCATGGGCCAGCGGAACGCGACCGGGTGGTTCTCCGCCATGTTGGAGCCCATCACGAGCACGCAGTCGGAGTCCTCCATCGCGCGGGGATACATGGTGGCCGCGCCGCGACCCAGCCGTGTGCCCAGACCTGGGACACTCGAGCTGTGTCAGATGCGCGCCTGGTTCTCTATCGGGACGATGCCCAGCCCGCGCATGAGCTTCTGCTGGATGTGATTCCACTCGTTGTCCAGCGTGGCGCCGCCCAGCGAGAAGATCGACGTCGTGGAGTTGACCCGCTTGCCGTCGGCAAGCTGCTCAATGAACGTCTCGTCGCGCGTCTTCTTCGTCAGCTCGGCGACGCGGTCCATCGCCCGCTCCAGATCCCAGACCTCCCAGTCGGCCGCACCGGGAGCGCGGTGCAGCACCTGCGTGGGCCGGTTTGGGTTCACGTGCAGCTGGAAGATGGCTGCGCCCTTGGGGCACAGCGTGCCCTCGCTGTGGGGGCTGCGCACATCGCCTTCGATGTTGACGACGCGGCCCCCGACCGTATGGATGAGCGTTGCGCAGCCCACCGCGCAGAACGGGCAGATGCTGGGGGTGGCTTTGGCGTCGCTGACGCGCAGCTGCTGCGCGCGTGCGGCCGCGGGGGCCAGGCTCATGCCGGCCCCGACCAAGCCGCCCACCGCGGTGCCGCCGGCGAGAAAGCGTCCGAGATCACGTCTGGTGAGCTTCGTCATCGTGGGGTTCTTCCTGGTGCCCCTCGCGCGCGCGCCGTGCCAACCGCGGAGCGGCTGCGTGCTCGATGGTCCCGGCCAACGCGTCTGCCGGCCGTCTTGTTCCTAGCGTTTTGATCCGAAAACTGAATATCCCCCCACCTTGGCGGTGCCCTCCCCGGCTTCACCTCGGCACTGGAACCGCGGCGCCGACCAAGCGTTAGAAGACGGAAAACATCGGTTTCTGGAGGACCTCTGTCCCCGGTGCGCTGTTGCATGGACGGCTAAGCTCCAGACCCGAGGCAGGATTGATGCCGACCACCTATTGCGGCCCGAGCCCGCTGCCCGAAGATGTCCTTACGCGATGGAACCTCGACCCCATCGTCATTGCGGGGCTGGCGCTGCTTGGCTTGCTCCTCGCGCGCAGACCGGGCGGGGCGATGGCGACAGGTGTGCTGGCGCTGGCGTTCGTGTCGCCGCTGTGCGCGCTGACCTCGGCACTGTTCTCGGCCCGCGTGGTGCATCACCTCCTCCTCGCCATCGTGGCTGCCCCGCTCATTGCAACCGCGCTCGAGCGTCGGCTCCTGCGCACGCCGATGCTCGCGCTCACGGCCTTCACGGGCGTGCTCTGGCTTTGGCACCTTCCGGCCGCCTATGAGGCAGCGCTCGCCGATACCACCGTGTATTGGGCGATGCAGGCCACGTTGCTCGGCAGCGCCGTATGGTTCTGGAGCGAGGCGCTGTCGCCGGACGGCTATGCGCTCTCACGCCTGCCCCTGGTTGTCGCCGGCTTTGCGCAAATGGGCCTGCTTGGCGCACTTCTCACGTTCGCCCCCGTTCCGCTCTATCCCAGCCACGCGATCGCCCCGCTGAGCTGGGGACTACAGCCCCTCGTCGATCAGCAACTCGGCGGATTGATCATGTGGGTGCCGGCCGGCATTCCCTTCGCCGTGGCTGCGGCAGCTCTCCTTCGACGCACGTGGCGCGAGACTGGATTGGGTGCGTCGTGAACGGGTGGCTCGCGTCGGCAGTACCCCATCTCAAGGCGTTGCATGTGGCGACCCTCTCGATCTGGTGCGCCGGCATCCTCTCGCTTCCGCTGATGCTCGCCCGTCACGATCGGGCGATCATGCAGGTCGAGTATGCGCGTCTGCGCCACTACACCCACTTTGCCTACTCCTACGGCGTGACGCCGGCCGCCGTGGTCGCCATCGTCTCGGGCACGCTCCTGATCTTCGTGCGCGAAGTGTTCGTGCCATGGATGTTTCTCAAGCTCGTCTTCGTCGCGCTTCTGGTCGCGGCACACGCCTGGATCGGCCACACCGTCATTGCGGTAGCCGAGACGCCGGGCATGGGCCGACCGCCTCGGCCGGCACGGCAGGTCACGCTCGTGACACTGCCCATTCTCGCGATCCTCGTGCTCGTATTGGGCAAGCCCGGCTTCGCCTGGCTGGAATTTCCCGCCTGGCTCACTGTTCCGCGTGGCGCTCAGCTGCCCTTCGACGTTCCGAGCCGATAGTCAAAAACGAGCTTACCGCCATGCCAGCCAGTCGCGGACACCACCACGACGCACAGTGCAGACAGCAATATCCCGTAGGGCAGCACGGCGGCCTCGTAGCCGTGAAGCCGATAGCCCCAGTTCGCGCCGAGGATGCTGAGCAGCAGCACCGCCAGCACGAAGTGGGTCCAAGCCGCCGCGCGCGAGCGTATGCCGGGAACGAGCAGGAGCTCGGCCGTGCCGGAAACGCCGGCGACGAGGCCGAGCAAGAACCCGACGCCCGCCGCCCAGACGCCGGCGCGCGCCCAGAACGGATCGCCCGTCCAGACGTACAACAGGTCCGCCCCGAACACGGCGAACGTCAAGGCAACGGGAAACGCGACCGACATGGCGTGAACGGGGTGACCGAAGACGGCGATCTTGGACTGGGTGTCGTTGAACCCCGGCCGCTGCTGTATCGGGTCCACCAGCTGCGCCACACGAACCCTGGGCGTCTCAGTCGGCATGGCAGCTCATCCTTGCGCGCGATGTGTGCGGCAACAACGTGCGTGGTGGCAGGGGGTTGCGCGGGGCCGCTCTCGACGCTCGATCCGGCCGGTCCCGCTTCCGGCCGGATCGCCACGCTGTGGTGGGTGATGCTGTCGGGCTCGGTCGTGATCTTCGCCTTCGTGATGGTGCTGCTGGTCATGGCCTGGCGCCGTGCACCGCCGGATGGCGGTGACGAGAGCCGCGCGCTGGAGCGATTGTGGGTGCATCGGCTCGGGATCGCCTTTCCAGTCGTGGTCCTTGCGGCACTGCTCGTGTACGGCCTGGTGATCGGCGAAGCGCTGCTGCCGCGCGCCTCGGACACTACGGTGGTGGTTCGCGCCGAGGCCCGCCAGTGGGCGTGGACGTTCGGCTACGCCGACGCGCCGGGCCGGCGCACGCCAGGGGTCTTGCACATCCCGGCCCGGCGTCCGGTCGACGTGGAGATCACAACCCTCGACGTGGTTCACAGCTTCTGGGTGCCACGCCTCGCCGGCAAGCTCGACGCCATTCCCGGGCACGTGAACCGGCTTCGGCTCGAGGCCGACGCGCCCGGCCGCTACGCCGGCGTCAGTGCGGAGTTCAACGGCAACGGCTACGGCACGCACGCGTTCGAGGTCGTCGCCCACGATCCGGCCGGCTGGAAGGCGTTCATCGAGCGAGGCGGCGAATGACGGCGCTGTCGCGGCATCGCGCCCTCAGCCGCATATGGGCCTCGGAGCCGGGTTGGAAGGGCTATCTCACGACGGTCAACCACAACGACCTCGGGCGCATGTTTCTGGTCGTCGCGGCCTTCTTCTTTCTTGTCGGCGGCGTGCTCGCGATGTTGATCCGCGCCCAGCTCGCCACCCCGCATTCGGCCTTCGTCGGCCCCGCCGCCTACAACCAGCTGTTCACGATGCATGGAACAGTGATGATGTTCCTGTTCGCGATACCCCTGTTCGAGGGGACCGCAGTCTACCTGCTGCCGAAGCTGCTCGGCACGCGTGATCTGGCGTTCCCACGCCTCACGGCCTACGGCTTCTGGTGCTACGTCTTCGGCGGCTCGATGCTGATCTTCGCGATGCTGGCGGGTCTGGCCCCCGACAGCGGATGGTTCATGTACCCGCCGCTGTCGTCCGTCATCCACTCGCCCGGCATCAACTCGGACTTCTGGCTGATCGGCATCACCTTCGTCGAGGTCTCCGCCATCGCCGCAGCCGTCGAGATCATCGTCTCGATACTCAAGTTCCGCGCGCCCGGCATGTCGCTCGACCGCTTGCCGATCTTTGCTTGGTACGCCCTCGTCACCGCGCTGATGATCATCATGGCGTTCCCTCCCCTGATCCTCGGATCGATACTGCTCGAGCTCGAGCGCGCTTTCGGCTACCCGTTCTTCCAGGTCGATCGCGGCGGGGATGCGTTGCTCTGGCAGCACCTGTTCTGGCTGTTCGGGCATCCGGAGGTGTACATCATCTTCCTGCCCGCCGCCGGGGTGGTTTCGACGGTGCTTCCGGTCATGGCGCAGACGACGCTGCTCGGCTACCGATGGGTCGTGGCGGCAGCCGTGGCGGTGGCATTCCTGAGCTTCGGTCTCTGGGTGCACCACATGTTCGCGACCGGCATTCCCCACATCGGATTGGCGTTCTTCTCGGCCGCCTCGACCCTCGTCGCCGTGCCGACTGGGATCCAGATCTTCGCCTGGATCGGCACGTTGTGGAAAGGCAAGCCGCAACTCGCGCTGCCGATGTATTACATCCTCGCCTTCTTCGTCACCTTCGTCATCGGCGGGCTGACAGGCGTGATGGTGGCCATCGTGCCTTTCGATCTGCAGGCGCACGATACGGCGTTCGTCACGGCACACCTCCACTACGTGCTCGTCGGCGGGTTCGTCTTCCCGTTGCTCGCGGGCCTCTACTACTGGCTGCCGCAGATCACCGGCCGCAACCGGTACTTCCGCGTCGGCGAGCTGGCTTTCTGGCTCATCGTCCTCGGCTTCCACGGCACGTTCCTGGCGATGCACTGGGTCGGCCTCCTGGGCCAGCGGCGGCGCATCTCGACCTATCCGGCCGACAGCGGCTGGGAAACCATCAACCTCGTCTCCTCGATCGGCGGGTTCGTCATGGCGATCGGGTTCGCGATGGTGCTGATCGATATCGTCCTGCATACGACGCTGGCGATCCGGGGATCGCGCAATCCGTGGCGGGCCGGCACCCTGGAATGGGCCATGCCGACACCGCCGGCGCCCTACAATTTCGCGAGCTTGCCGCAGGTCTCGCACCGCGACCCGCTCCACGCCGATCCCACGGTCGCCGTGCGCATCGCGCGGGGCGAGGGCTTCCTCGGCGAGCCTCGCGGCGACCTGCGCGAGACGCTGATGGTCGACGCCGCCAGCGGTCGGCCGGAAGCACACGTTGTGTTTCCAGGAAACTCGATGCTGCCGATCACGCTCTCGGCGGTCACGGGTCTCGCCTTCATCGGCGTGCTCGCCAAGTTGTACTGGCTCGTGCCGCTGGCGCTTTCCGGCGTTGTGGCGCTCGGCTGCCGATGGGCGTTGTCGCAGAGGCTTGTGCTGCCCTCCGGCCCCGTCGACGTCGGCAAGGGTCTCGTGCTGCCCCAGGCACTGGAGATCGAGCGACGCCCGGGCTGGTGGGGCTCCGTGCTCCTGCTTGCCGCGGATGCTGTCTTCTTCGGCTCCCTCGTCTTCGGCTTTGCGTTCCTGTGGACGATCGCGCCGAATTGGCCGCCGCCCAGCTTCCTTGCGCTCTCCGGATTCGAGCTGGTGCTGGGGCTGGCGGGCACCGCCGTGGCGCCGATCGGCATCCGCCTGGCGCGCCGGGAAGGCCGGTTCGACGGCCTCGGCATGATCGCGACGGCGGTCGGGGCCCTGCTCGTGATCCTGGCATTTGCTCTGCTTGTCGCGCGCGCGCCATCGCCGTCCAGCCACGCCTATGCGGCGACCGTCGTCGTCATCGCATGCTATGCGCTCGTGCATGCGGCCGTGGCCTTGATCACGGTCGCGGTGCTTGCTGCGCGCATTGCCAGCGGCAGCTCGGCCGGCGAGCGGCAGTCGCTCGCCGACGTGTGCCGGCTCTGGGTGGACTACATGGCGCTGGTGACGGCAACCAGTCTCGCCCTCACGCAATTCTCAGGACTGGCCGCATGAGCGACATTTTCAGGATCATGGCCGGTTTCCTGGTCTGGCTCGCGCTCTTCAGTGCGCTGTATGGCCTGCATGGCATCGGCTGCGCGGCCGGGTGGCAGGCGACGCAGGTGGCGGGAACCTCGCTCTTCCGGCTCGCCCTGGTCACTGCGGCAGGCGCGGCGATCCTGGCGCAGCTGGCCGTGCCCGTGGCGCTGCGATCGCCCCGGCTGCGCTCGCCCTCGCCGTTCGTCGGTCAGGTCAGCACGACGCTTGCGGTGGCCGCCGTCGTCGCGCTGACATGGACGTCGTTCCCCGTCGCCGTTCTGTCGGCCTGCGAATGAGGCCAGGATCTCCGCATGTCGAAGCCGGCGCGCGAGGGACGCGAGGCGGAGCCTCCGGCCCACCGTGCATCGAGCGTCAGCTCTCGTAGCGGGTGTTGCCGCGCCGGTTGGTGTCGATCGGCAGCTCCATGAACAGGGGCTGGTGGGCTCGCTGCGCGCAGGCCTGGCGCGGGCACAGGTGGCAATTGATGCCGATGGGATTGAACAGCCGCTCGTCGCGCAGGTTGAAGGAGGCCGCGTAGCCGATGCGGGCGACGTGCTGGATCTCGCAGCCGAGCGCCAGCGCCAGCCGGAAATCCTGCGTGCTGCGGCTGAACACGGGCCGGTCCGTGGTGCGGCTGATGGTGAAGAAGCGCTCGCCGTCGGGCAGCTCGACGAACTGGGGCACGATGGTGCCGGGCGCCCGGAAGGCGGTGTGGAGGTTCCAGACGGGGCAGGCGCCGCCGTGCTCGGCGAGCTTGAACGAGGTCGAGTTGAAGCGCTTGGTGACATTGCCGGCCTTGTCGACGCGCAGGAAGAAGAAGGGCACGCCGCGCGCGCCTTCCCGCTGCAGCGTCGTCAGCCGCTGGCAGACCTGCTCGAAGGACGCGCCGAAGGCGGCGGCCAGGCGGTCGACGTCGTAGCCCGTGCGCTCCGCGGCCTCGTGGAACGCCTTGTAGGGCATGATCACGGCGGCGGCGAAATAGTTGGCAAGCTCCACGTGGCAGCGCGCGATGCCGACCTCGGACTGCATCCTGATGCCTGCGGTCAGCCGCGACAGCACCTTCTGGAGCTCGATGAGCCCGAGCACGTGCGCAAGCTGGAACGTCCGGTTGCTGTGGTCGAGCGCCTCGGACAGAACCACACGCGCCGCCTCCCCATCGTAGACGCGCAGGCCGTGCTGCATGTCCTCGACGGGGGCCAGGAGAACCTTCACGCCATGCCGCTTGGCGAGCCTGCCCTTCAGCATGGCGTAGACGTCGTCCGAGCCGCACGGCGTCTCGTCGCGCAGCTTCTCGGCGGCGCGCTCGAGCACGTCGAAGTGGTTTTGATGATTGCGGAAGAAGTCATGGATGACGGTCTCGGGGGAGGTGGCGAGGAGGCTTTCTGGCATCCGCTCCTGACCCAGCCGCGTGACGTTCTCGAGCAGGGTGCGGTGGCTGTTGTAGAGCCTCAGGAAGTGCTCGACGAGCCGGGGGGCGTGGTCGAGCGCCGCCCGCAGCTCCTGCACGTCCGGCTGCTCGGATCCGAACAGGGGGTCCTTGAGCACGCCGCGCAGGTCGGCGAGCCTGTGCGCGCCGGCATCCTTGATCAGGTCGCGCCAATCGACGCCGTAGGTGTCGGCAAGCCCCATCAGCATCTGCACCGAGAGGCTGCGCTGATTGTTCTCGAGCAGATTGACGTAGGCCGTGCTGACGCCCAGGGCCCTGGCCATCTGGGCCTGGGTCTGCCCATGGTCGCGGCGGAGCTGCCGCAGGCGGGGACCGATCATGTTCTTGCGCATCGGCGCGTGCACCCCTGAATTTACAATTCTACAAATTCTGTCTCTGTAACAGTCACAGACAACACATTGACCCGCTTTGTGCTGCCGGCGCAAGCCGGTTCGCCTACGGTCGAGCCGCGATCGTCGAGATGTCAGTCGGTGCGATGGTCGATCATTCCCGGCACGACGGAGGACACATGCAGCATCAGGGACCCGTGCAGGCGGCGCAGAGCCTGCGGTTCGACAGGGCCGACCTCGAGATCCAAGCCGCGTGGACTGCGTCCGCCCTCACCATCGAGATCGTCAAGTCGGGCGCCTGCGTGCACCGCCTGATCATCGACGATGCGGCGAGCCCGATCGAGCACAGATGGTTTCTGGATCTGCTGGCGCGCGAGGACCGCGTCAGCCTGGGGACGATGGCGCAGGATGCCGACGAGTTCCTGATCGGGCTCGACGTCAACCAGGGCTGAGGCCCGCCCCCCCTAGTCGGCCGCCCGGCGCCCTGGCAGGACGTCAGCGCCGGCGCAGCGCCGGCGCCTTGCGTTCGCGCCGCTTCTTCGTCGACCACACCGGATCGGCGCCGCCCTTCCCGCGCTCCATGGTCATCCGGTACTGGTAGCGGTCGGTGCGGTAGAGAATGCGGATGTACTCGACGGGGTTGCCGTCGCGATCACAGACGGTGCGGCGGATGGACAGCAGCGGCGTGCCGACGGGGACATCGAGGGCTCCCCCCGTCTTCGGATCGGCCAGCACCGCGCTGAAGGTCTGACGCGCGCTGCCTACCTTGACGCCGGTCTTCTCGAGCAGGCTGAGCAGGGAGTTGACCGCCATGTCGGCCTTGCCGAACTTGCGACCGATGTGGCCCGGAACGAAGCTGGTGAGGTGAGAGAAGGGCGCGCCTTTGTAGCTGCGCACGCGCACGGCCCGCTGCACGAGCTCGTTGGCGCCGACCTGGAGCTCGGTCTGCACGTCGAGCATCGGCAGCACGAAGCCGAACTCCAGCACCTCGACCTGGGTCCGATTGCCCATGTCGGTCAGATTCTCGAGCAGCCCGTCGATGTCGCCCGGGATCGCCGCCGATACCTCGCGCGGCACGATCCTCGTGCCGGCGCCGCGCTTGCGCTCGACGAGGCCGAGCAGGGCCAGCTCGTTGATGGCGCGCGACATGGTGATGCGTGAGACGCCGAACTCTCGCCCGAGCTCCAGCTCGCTCGGCAGCATGCCGTCGCGCCCGTAGTAGCCCTGGTCGATCCGCTCGCGCAGGACGAGCTGCACCTGATAGTAGAGCGGCGTCGGCAGCTCGGGCTGCGAGCGCCCGGGCCGGGCCTCGGCTTCACGCGTCCCGGTCATCGGCCATGTCCTCCTGCCACCGGCGCGCGGCCCCTCGTCCAGGGCCGGGCCGAGGCTGCTGCCGGCACGCCGCGCGGCGATCGTTGCTGCATCGTCCCCATCGCCTCACGCCGGCACATCGAGCTTCAGGATGCGGATGGCGTTCTCGCCCAGCAGCCCCTCGAGGGCCTGCTCCGGGATGTCGAGGGCGCGCGCCTCCTTGAGCGACTGGGTGATGCTCTGCACCGGCCAGTCGGTGCCCCACATGACCTTCCTCATGCCGTCCCGGTTGAGAAACTCGCGCTGGGCGATGTAGTCGACGAAATGCTTCGACCAGGTCGAGGGCGGATGCGCATCGGCGATGATGTAGACGTTCTCGTGGCCGATGGCGGCGCTGGTCATCTCGTAGTCCATGGGCACGCCGATGTGCAGGCCGATCAGCTTGAGGTCGGGAAAATCGAAGGCGGCATCCTCGATCCACTGCGGGCGCGCGCACAGGCGTCCGCCCGAGCGCGGCGACTGGCGGCCGACCTGCAGGGTGATCGGCACGTCGAGCTCGCAGCACTTGGCGTAGATCGGCCAATAGGTGCGGTCGTTGATCGGCACGCCGAACCAGTGGGGGTAGACGTGCACGCCCTTGAAGCCCAGCACCTTCACGGCGCGCTCGATGTAGCGCAGCGTCTCCATGCCGCCCAGCGGGTTGATCCCGCACCAGCCGAAGAAGCGGTCGGGGTGCTTCTGCAGAAGCGGATAGACCTCGTCGACGCTGGTGGCGAGCAGCTCGCCGCGCACCCCGTTCTGCACGACGTTGGCGATGACGCCCGTCATGGCCACGCCGTTGCGGTCCATCTCGGCGATGCACGCCTGCGGGTCCAGCGCCTTGGCCTTCTCCTTGTCGATGCCCAGAACGTCATAGAGCTTGAGCTGGGTGTGCGGCTTGAAATTGGCGCTGACGTCGATGATGCGGCCCATGGGGGGCTCCCTCGTTGCGTGGACGCGGCTAGCGGCTGCCCGCAACCGCCTCGTGCCAGGGCGTCACGAAGCGGCGCAGGAGGACGACGAGAAAATAGAGCGCGAGGCCCAGGATGGTGAGCAGCAGAATGACGCCGAACATCGACTTGACGTCGAAGGCGTTGAGCGTGGCGACGGCCATGTAGCCGAGCCCCTGGTTGCCGCCCAGATACTCGCCGACGATGGCGCCGATGGTGGCCAGCACGATGCCGACCTCCATGCCGGTGAGGATGAAGGGCATCGCGTTCGGCAGCTCGACGTTGCGGAACGTGGCCCAGCGGCTGGCATTCAGGGCCTGCATCACGTCGCGGTGGCCGCGCTCGACGGATTTGATGCCGAGAATGGTGTTGGTCATGATCGGGAAGAAGGCGATGACGGCGGCGAGCACCACCTTGGAGGTCACGCCGAAGCCGAACCAGACGATGAACAGCGGGATCAGCGCCACCTTCGGCATCACCTGGAGGCCGACGATGAGCGGGTTCAGCGTCCGCTCCAGGAGCTGGATCTTGCCGAGCAGGCCGCCGAAGACGATGCCGATCACGACGGCGATGGCAAAGCCTGCCACGGTCTCGAACAGCGTGATCCAGATGTGCCAGTAGGTGCGCTGGTCCGACATCAGCACCACGGTGGCGTTCCACACCTCGAGCGGGGCGGGGAGGATGAAGGGCGAGACGTGGAAGATGCGGACGTAGAGCTCCCAGACAAGCACGATGCCTGCCAGAAGCAGCGGCGTTGCAAACCAAGCGGCGGGGCGCGACATGGCGGTCTCCTCGGGCTCAGGCGAAGGTGTCGAGCCGCTGGCGCAGCTCGAGCTCGTGCTTCTGGAACTCGGCCGTCGACTGCACGTAGATGCTGCGCGGGCGGGCGATCCCGATGTCGCGCAGCGTGTCCATGCGGCCCGGCCGCGGCGACAGAAGCAGGACGCGGTCGGCGAGGAACACGGCCTCGCGGATCGAGTGCGTGACGAGGATCACGGTGCAGCCGCTCTCCATCCAGATGCGCTGCAGCTCGAGGTTCATCTGGTCGCGCGTCATGGCGTCGAGGGCGCCGAACGGCTCGTCCATCAGCAGGATCTGCGGCTTGCAGCTCAGGGCCCGGGCGATGGCGGCGCGCTGGCGCATGCCGCCGGAGAGCTCGCGCGGCCAGCGCTTCTCGAAGCCCGAGATGCCGACCAGCGCACACAGCTCCGAGGCGCGCTGGCGCCGCTCCTTGCGGGGAACGCCGCGCAGCTTGAGCGGCAAGGCGATGTTGTCCTCGATGCTCATCCAGGGGAACAGGTTCGCATCCTGGAAGACGACGCCCAGCTCCTGCATGACGGCATCGTTGCGGGCGCCGGCGCGCCAGAGCTGCTGGCCACCGACCTCGACGGTGCCGCCGGTCGGCTTGAGCAGGCCGGCGATGATGCGCAGGAGCGTGGTCTTGCCGCAGCCCGATGGGCCAAGCAGCACGAGAAACTCGCCCTGGGCGATGTCGAGGCTCACCCCGGTGAGCGCCAGCACCTCGCTGTCGCGCGTTCTGTAGCGCTGCTCGATGCCCTCCAGCCTGATCTTGGCCGCGACCGCCGGCTTGCCCTGGACCATGTCAGAGGCCGGCTCCCGACCGAAAGAGCTGGCGCGCACCTGCGCTGTCGAGGATGCGGGCAAATCCGAACTCCATTGACTCGAGCGCGGCCCGATGCCGGCGCTCCTCGAAATCGGCGCAGGCGTCGGCCACGACGTAGGTCTCGAAATCGCGCTGGGCGAGGTCGCGGACGGTGCTCTCGACGCACATCGACGTCGTCACGCCGCAGACCACGACGCGGCTGCAGCCGGCCGCGCGCAGCTGCACCTCGAGATCGGTTCCTACCAGCGCGGAGAAGCGAGCCTTGTCGACCACGGCCTCGCCGGGCCCGGCCGTGACGGACCGCGACAGAAGCTCGTCGCCGCTGCCCCGCCGCAGCGCCCCGACGCGTGCCAGGTTCGGCCTGATGGCCCTGACCAGCCAGCCGCCATCGGCGTAGTCGGGCGCGAACACCATCCGCGTCCAGACCACCCCGGCGCCGGCGGAGCGCGCGGCATCTGCCAGCGCATTGCCGGCCAGCGCCGCGCGCTGCAGCGGCTCGATCGGCCGGCCCTGGCGCGCCATGGAGCCGTCGGCGTCGCAGAAGGCGCGCTGCAGGTCGATGACGAGAAGGGTCGCTGCGGACACGAGCAGGATCAGGAGAAGGCCAGCTGGCGCGCGGCGTCGTCGTAGAAGTTCTGGTCGGCGGTGGCGCTGATCAGACCCGCCTTCAGCATCAGCTCGTAGGCCGACCGCCACGTCGCGGGCTTCGAGGCGAGCTTGTCCCGGTACGGCGCCTTGTAGTTGGAGACGCTGTTCTGGAGCACGGACAGCCCCTTGTCCGGCCGCTTGGCCTCGAACACCTCGTACTTCTTCGTCATCGCCTCCACGACGGGGGCGAGGTCGCTCGCTGCGATCATGGCGCCCAGCGCGTCGTGCACGCCGCCCAGGAACTTGGCGATCTCCTGGCGGCTCTTCTCGTATTGCGCCTTCGACGTCATGTAGACCTGGCCCGGGCAGGGCGCGAAATCGTCGGTCGACCAGGCCGTGGCCGGTTGCTTGTCGACCTTGAGCTGGAAGGCCGTGTCGTTGGTGGCGATGAAGCCGGCGATGCGCCCCTGCTTGACGAGCTCGAAGGCGGCCGGCGCATTGCCGACGACCTGGCGCGAGACGTCCGCCTTGGGCACGCCGCGGGCGGCGAGCATCATGTCGAGCAGGTTCTCCGTGGCGCCGCCCGCCGAGACGATGCCCATGGTCTTGCCGGGCATGTCCTCGGGCTTCGTGATCGGCTTGTCGGTGGCGCTGATGACGAAGAAGGTGTCGCGCTGGTAGATCTCGGCGACCGCGACGATGGAGGGGTTGGCGGCATAGGCCTTGATCAGGTCGGTGCCGCCGGTGCGCGAGATCAGGGCGTTGCCGGCCGTCACCTGCTGCACGGCCATGGCCGAGCCGCGGCCGCCCTCGATCTTCACGTTCAGACCGCGCTTGGCGAAGAAGCCGCCCGTGTCGGCGTACATGGTCTCGGAGAAGGCGATGATGTAGCCGAAGGGCGTCAGATAGGTGATGTTGGCGAGGGCCTGCGCGCGAGCAGCCGTCAGGGCGGCGGGGCCTGCGGCGCCGGCCGCCAGGGCGCCGGCTACGAACTTGCGTCTGTCGATGGTGAACCTGCTCACTTTGCCTCTCCCTCGTCGTGGTACGTCCATAGCGGTCAGCGTGTCGTGTAGTCGTGCAGCAGGCGGGCCTTGCGATCGGTCGTCCAGCCGCGCTGGTAGGCGAAGCCGCCGGTGACCTCGATGTCGCCGAGCAGGTCGAGATCCTCGTCCTCGGCGTCCCCGAAGCGCACGTGCCCCCTGCCCTGCCGGATGCCGTGCATGGAGACGTTGGCGAAGCCGAGCTCGAAGAGCTGCTCGACGTCCGGCACATCGGGGCTGGGCGAGGCGATGTAGCGATAGAGGAAGGTCGAGGCCGCGTGCCCGGGTAGCGCCGGCAGCGGCGTGCCGCCATTCTCGAAGGTGACGGCGAGATCGAGCACGCGCCGGCCGTAGCGCGAGACGGTGCCGCCCAGCGTATGGGTGCCGTCGGCGAAAGCCGGATTGACGCCCTGGAAGCGCGTGCGGTCGATGCTGCCGAGGCGCTTGCCCCAGCCGAAGATGGCACCCATGCCGAGCGACCAGTCGCGGTCGACCCAGACCAGCGCGCTGTAGCGGCCGACCTTGTCGCCGAAGCGGCAATAGAAGCCCAGCACGCACTCGTTGTAGGACGAGCGCGAGGGGTCCTGCCACATCTGCTCCGGGTGCGACGCGCTGACCTTGGCCATCTCCGCGATCATGACCCAGCCCTCGCCGCTGTCCAGCGGCTCCAGGCCCGGCGGCAGCAGCTTGGCGACGGCGGCAGGCTCGGCACGGAAGGTCACGTGCAGCGCATCGCAGCTGATGTGGTGCGGAAGCGGCTCGACCAGCGAGCTGCGGCCGGTGGCTGAGCGCGGCCAGGACTGCCCCTTCCAGGGCCGCATCGTCGAGGCGGGCGGGACCGCGTCCTGCATCAGGGCTCTCACTCAAGATGACTTATATCTATAACAATAGGCAGAAAGCCGGACGTGCATCAAGCAGTTTTGTCGAGGCTCGCCGCGCGGTGGCGAGATTGTGCCGCGGAGGAGATATTTGCCGCGCAATCGAGCGCTCCGGGCGCGTTTTCGGGCAATGCCGACACGCAGCAAAAGATCCGGAACCTGACGATCTCCATCGGCTGCATGCGTCAAACATTGACATAGAAATATGTCTTTTGATCTGCTTCCATCCCGGACCGCAGGCCTCGACCGGCGCGGGAGGACCCATGGCTCGCCGTCAGCTCCCAAGATCCGCGCCGTCAGGCCTCGAGCCGGTAGATGCGCTGGGCGTTGTCGCGCATCAGCTTTGCGAGGACCTCCGGCTTGAAGCCCAGCCCCATGATCTCGTCGACGGTGCGCTTGAAGCGCAGGACGGGGAAATCAGTGCCGAAGATCACCTTGTCCTGCCCGAAACTGTTGATGAACTTGACGAAGGCCTCCGGCCAGTATTTCGGGCTGTGCGCATCGCAGCCGACAAACACGTTGGGATGCTTCCAGGCCATGGCGATCATCTCATCCGTCCAGGGGATGCCGACGTGAATGCCGATGAGCTTCAGCTCGGGGAAGTCGCAGGCGACGGCGTCGAGCGTGATCGGCCGGCCGACGCTGCGGGTGCGATGCTCGGGCGCGTAGATCATCGATTGCCCGACCTGGAGCTGGTAGGGGACGTCGAGCTCCACGCACTTGGCATAGAAGGGATAGTACTTGGCGTGATCGGGCGGCAGGTCGAACCAGTGGGGATAGCAGTGGGCGCCGATGAAGCCGTCGTCCTTCACCGCCCGCTCCAGGGCCCGCACGCCGCTCATGCCCTCAAACGGATCGACGCCGGCAAGGCCGTAGAACCTGCCGGGATGCCGCTCGACCGCGCGCGCGACGACGCCGTAGGGCAGATGATAGCAGCCGGGAAGGCCGACGCGGCCGGTCTTGGGCGCGATCAGGAAGGCCTTCTCGATGCCGGCCTCGTCCATCAGATCGAGCATCGCCTCGAGCGAGAGACCGGACATGATCCCCTGGTCGGCCTTCATCTTGCCGACGAAGAAGTCAGGCCCCCAGCCCGGCCGGTGCGACAGGGCCTCGGGCGTCCAGATGTTCACCACGGCATCGATGGCCTTGATCGTCTGGCTCATGTCATTCCACCTCCTCTTGCAGGGCATCCTCGCCGCAGACACCGGGATCACGCGCCATGAATCTTGCCTCTATCGTCGCCACCCACGCGCGCGGCAGACCGGAGCATCCGGCCATCGACGTCGACGGCAGCGTGCTCACCTACCGGGAGGCCAGCGCGCGCATCGTGGCGTTCGCTGCGCGGCTGTCGGATGCCGGGATCGGCGCCGGAGACCGGGTCGGCCTGTGCCTCAAGGACACGGCCGATCACCTGCTGCTCCACTACGCCGTGGCGTGGCTCGGTGCCACGATCGTGCCGATCGACGTCCGCTGGACACCGGCGGAGAAGATCTCGCTGGCGGCGGCGTTCGGCTGCAAGCGCGTCGTCGTCGAGCCAGACGAGGCGGCGCTGGCGCAGCTTCCCGCCCTGGTGCCGGATGCGGCGTGGCGGCACCCGGCGGCGCCGGCGCCTGCCATGGCCGTCGACCGGAACCTTGCGATCGTGCTGTCGCTGTCCTCGGGCACCACCGGGCGGCCGACCGGCGCGCTGGTCTCGCACGGGCAGCTCTACGAGCGCTTCGTCAGCCAGTGGGTCGGCATGGGATTCAACGCCACCGACCGCACCCTTCTCGCGACCCCGCTCTACTTCGGCGGCGGCCGCTCCTTCGCCATGAGCGCGCTGGCCGCCGGCGGCAGCGTGGTGATGACCGCGGGCTCGCTGGCGCCGGAGGCGATCATCGGGCTCGTTGCCGGGCGCAGCGTCACGGCCGCCTTCCTCGTGCCGACCCAGATCGGCCGGCTCATCGAGGCGTGGAGCGGCGAGGGACACGCGTTCCCCGGCATGCGGCGCCTCGTCACGAGCGGCTCGGCCATGCAGCCCGCCGACCGCCGGCGCGTGATGGCGCGCCTGACGCCCAATCTCATCGACTACTACGCCACCAGCGAGGGCGGCGGCATCACGGTGCTGCTGCCTGCCGAGCAGGACACCCACGCCGACACGGTCGGGCGCCCGGCCTTCCGCGTCGAGGTGGAGGTCGTCGGCGAGGACGGACGGCCGGTGCCGGCCGGCGCAATCGGGCAGCTGCGCTACCGCGGCCCCGGCGTGTCGTCGCGCCTCGTCGACAGCAGCGGCCGCGTGACGGAGGCGGCCGAGGGCGGCTGGTTCGCGCCCGGCGACCTGGCGCTGCTCACGCCATCCGGGCACGTGCGCCTCGTCGGGCGGGCGAAGGACGTGATCATCCGCGGCGGCGTCAACATCTACCCGGCCGAGGTCGAGGCCGTGATCGCCCGGCATCCGGCCGTGCGCGAGGTCTGCGTGTTCGCCGTGCCGGACAAGGATCTGGGCGAGGTGGTCGCGGCGGGCATCGTCGCGGCAGACGCCGCGTGCGTGAACGAGGCCGACATCCTCGCCTTCGTCCGCGAGCGGCTTGCCGCCTACAAGGTGCCGCAGCGCTTCGTCGTCCTGGAGGCGCTGCCGCGCAATACCTCCGGCAAGGTGGTGAAGGCCGCGCTCGCGGGCCTGCTGCAAGCCTCGCCGCAGGCCTAGCGCGCGTTGCGCTCCTTCGGGCCCGGATGCGCGCTCGGTGGGCTTGGTCGTGCGAGCCTCGCGCGCGGCCCGCCCGGTGGGCCCGCGACAGCGCGAGGGCGGCGCGCTCATCGCGCCAGCTCCGCGTCGACGGAGCTGATCTCGGCGACAGGAGCCAGCGCCGCGATCGCCGTCTGGTGCACGGCCTCGCTGAAGGCGGCGGTGCCGTCCTCCAGCACGGTCACGCCGATGTCGCGCACATGCGCGTCGCGCACGGTCGAGGCGACGCCGCCGTTGGTGACGATGCCGCCGACGAGGAGGTGCTCGACGCCGGTCTTGCGCAGCACCCACTCGAGGCGCGTCATGTAGAAGGCCGAGTAGGCGACCTTCTCGATGGCGATGTCGACCGGCTTCAGGGAGTCGACGACCGCGTGCCCCCAGCTTCCCGTGGCAAAGTCGCCCTTGCTCAGGAAGGGGCGCAACTGCCTCAGGTGGGGCGAGATGATGGGCTCGCCGGCGAAACCCGGCACCAGCGTGAAGTGCGTCGAGATGACAAGCGAGCCCCTGGCACGAGCCGCGGCGGCGAGCGGGGCGAGGCGCGCCGGCAGCGCCGCGATCGATGCGGCGGCGGCACCGCCGCGCGCGTAGGCGCCGTCGGGATGCACGAAGTCGTTCTGCAGGTCGACGAGGAGGAGCGCGGACTTTCTCGGATCGGCGGGTCGAGAGGCCATCGGTTCAGCTCCGCGCAATGATCAGGTTGCCGAGGTCGTCGGTGCGGGCCCTGAAGCCGGGCTCCACCAGGATCGTCGTATCCGGCTGCTCGAGGACGGCGGGGCCCTCGAGCACGCTCCCCACCGGCAGGTCGAGCCTGGACCAGACCGACGTCGCCGTCCGTCTGCCGTTCAGCCACAGATTGCGCGAGGGTCGCCTTGCCGCCTCGAGCGAGGCGGCGGCGGGCGGCGCCAGCGCCCGCATGTCGAAGGCCGGACGCAGGCCGACGGCGGCCACCTTCACGCTCACGATGCGCACGCCGACGCCGGGCAGCAGCCGGCTGAAGGCCTTGGCGTAGGCGGTCTCGAAGGCCTGCCGGATGGTGGCCTCGTCGAGCGGGGCGTCGCGGTCGTCGAGGGTCACGGCAAGCGGCACGCTGACGGTGTGGGTCTGGCCCACATAGTGCATGTCGAGCTCGACCTGCATGGCGATGTCGCGCAGCGGCAGGCCCGCCGTCTCGACGACACCGCGCGCCTTGGCGGCGAGCTCCCGCAGCGGCGCCTCGAGGCGGGCGGGCTCGAGCCCGTCGAGCGCGAGGTTGAGCGTGCGCACCTCGTCGTGGCGCACGTTGGCGATGATGCAGCCGAGCGCCGAGGTGATGCCGGGGTAGCGCGGAACCAGCGCGGCCTTGAGGCCGACGTCGGCCAGAAGCGCGCTCACGTGCAGGGCGCCGCCGCCGCCGAAGGGGAGGATGGTGAAGCGCTGGGGATCGTGCCCGCGCTCGATGGAGACGAGCCGAATGGCGCCGGCCATCTTGGCGTTGGCGACGCGCACGATGGCCTCGGCGGCGGCCATGGTGTCGAGCCCGAGCGGTCGGGCGATGCCGGCCTCGATGGCCCTGGCGGCCGCCTCGACGTCGAGGCGCGCCAGCTTGCCGCCGATGGGGCGCTCGGCGTTGATGCGGCCGAGCACGAGGTTGGCGTCGGTCAGCGTCGGCCGCGTGTTGCCCTGGCCGTAGCAGACGGGGCCGGGACGGGAGCCGGCGCTTTCCGGGCCCACGTCGAGGAAGCCGCCGGCGTCCACCCGCGCGATGGAGCCACCGCCGGCGCCGATGGTGGTGATCTCGATCATCGGCGTGCGCACCACGAGCCCGAAGTCGATGGTGGTCTGCGCGGCCAGCGCCGGCTCGCCGCCGGCCACCAGCGACACGTCGAAGGAGGTCCCGCCGAGGTCGGCCGTGATGATGTTCTCGAAGCCGGCCGCGCGCGCGATGGCGGCGGCCGCGATGACGCCGGCGGCCGGCCCCGACAGCGCCGTGCGCACCGGCAACCGCCGGGCCGTCGCCGTCGACATGATGCCGCCGTTGGACTGCACGATGTGGAAGCTGCCGGCGAAGCTGTTCTCGGCCAGCGCCTGCTCCAGGCGCGCGAGATAGGAGCCGACGACGGGTTGCAGATAGGCGTTGAGCGCGGTCGTGGAGGCGCGCTCGAACTCGCGGATCTCGGGCAGGATGTCGCTGGAGCAGCACACGTGCTCGTTCGGCCACACCGCGCGCGCGGCGGCGAGCGCCGCCCGCTCGTTGGCGGCGTTGGCATAGGCGTTGATGAAGACGATGGCGAGCGCCGTGGCACCCTTGGCGAGAAGCGTCTCGGCCGCACCCTGCACGGCCTTCCCGTCGACGGGCTGGCGAATGCTGCCGTCGGGCAGCGTGCGCTCGGCCACCTCGAGGCGCAGCTCGCGGTCGGCGACGGGAACGAAGTCGCCCCACAGGCCCCAGGTGTTGCGGCGGTCGCGGCGGCGCATCTCGAGCACGTCGCGGAAGCCGGCCGTGGTGATGACGCCGATGCGCGCCCCCTTGCGCTCGAGCAGCGCGTTGGTGCCCACCGTCGTGCCATGCACCACAGCCGCGATGGCGCCGAGGGCGCCGAACCTCGCCAGGCCCTCGAGGAACCCCACCGCCTCGTCGCCGCGGTTGGACGGCACCTTGGCGACCTCGAACCGCCCCGTGGCGGCATCGAAGCAGGCTAGGTCGGTGAACGTGCCGCCGACGTCGACGCCAACGATCCTGCTCACGCGGCAGCCTCCCTGCGCAGGTCGGCCGTCGTCTTCGCATCGAGCGTGCCGTCCGGGGCGACAACAACCGAGTAGTCTCTGCGGGCCGCCTCGACCGTGATCAGGCCCTGCCGGACATCCTGGCAGACGCGCGCCGGCTCGCGCCGTCGCGGATCGCCCCAGCCGCCTCCGCCCGGCGTCTCGAGGCGCACGCGCTGGCCGGCGCGCAGGCGCACGTCCGTGACCTTGGAGGCCATGGGCGGCGAGCGCTCGCCGTCATCGCCGGTCCACACGAAGCGGTTCAGGGCCGCCTGCTTGCCGCCGGCGACGCCGAACGGGGGATACTTGCCGCGCTCGCCCAGGAGGAAGGCGTCCGTGCCGTCGACCAGCGCCTCGATCTCGTAGACCGCGCCGAAGCCGCCGCGGTGCTCGCCCGGCCCGGCGCTATCGGGGCGCAGCGCCCATTGCGTGAACAGGACCGGGTTGGCCGCCTCCAGGATCTCGGCCGGCGGCATGGTCGCGGTCGAGATGGCGTTGTTGCCGTGGCTCAGGCCATCGCTCTCGGGATTGCCGCCGAGGCCGCCGCCGAAGAACGAGAACATCACCCAGGGCTGGCCGCCGGCGCGCTTGCCGGCCAACGACAGAGCGTTGATGGTTCCGAAAGGGGCCGCCGTCGCGCGCTCGGGCGCGGCTTGCGCAAGCGCGCCGAACACGACGCCGATGGCGCGCAGGATGGTCTCCGTGTAGCCGCCGACGGGGCGGGGATGGCGGGCAGCGAGCAGCGTCGTCTCGGGGATCACGAACGTGATCGGCGCCAGGCAGCCGGCGTTGGCCGGCACCTCCGTGAACACGTGCTTCAGGGCGACGTAGCAGCAGGCCACCGCCGTCGAGTAGGCGATGTTGAGGGGGCCGGCGCAGGGCGGCGAGGAGCGCGAGAAGTCGAGCACCATGGCGTCGCCGGCGACGGTGAGGTCGAGGGCGATGGTGAGCGGCTCGTCGGCGATGCCGTCGTTGTCGAGATAGTCCTCGAAGGTGTAGCGCCCATCCGGCAGCTCGCCGATGCGCGCGCGCATCATCGCCTCGGCGCGGGCGGTGAAGGCTGCGAACGCGGCGGCGACGCCGTCATCGCCGTACTCGTCGAGCAGCTCGCCAAGCCGCGCCTCGCCGAGCGCCAGCGCATTGAGCTGACCGTTGAGGTCGCCCCAGTTGGAGACGGGCACGCGGCTGTTGGCCGCAAGGATGGCGACTATGTCGTGGTCGAGCGTGCCCGCCCGGATCAGCTTCACGGGCGGGATGCGCACGCCCTCCTGGAAGCTGTCGGTCGCGCGGGCATTGAAGCCGCCCGGCACGTTGCCGCCGATGTCGATCCAATGGCCAACGGAGGCGATCCAGCAGAACAGCGCGCCGCTGCGGAACACCGGGCGCACCAGGCGGAAGTCGTTGAGGTGGGTGCCGCCGTCGTAGGGGTCGTTGAACAGGAAGGTGTCGCCCGGCTGGAGCCCGCCCTCCTTCTCCACCTTGTCGATCACGGCCTTGACCGCGAAGGCCATGGCGCCGACGAAGATCGGCAGGCCGCGCGTGCCCTGCACGAGCGTCGCCCCGGTCGTCGGGTGGTAGAGCCCGTGGCAGGCGTCACGCGCCTCGGCGATGATCGGGTTGAAGGCGGAGCGATAGAGCGTCGCGTCCATCTCGTCGGCGATCTGCTCGAGCCGGCCCTTGAGCACGGCAAGCGTGACGGTGTCGGGCTGCGTCATTCGGACGTCTCGTAGGTCTTGCCCAGCGCCAGCATCTCGGGCGTGCCGAGCAGGGCGTTCAGGCGGTCGAAATCGAACATGTCGTCCCGGAAGGCCTGCGTGGTGCCGTCGCGCCTGAGCGTGCCGTAGAAGCGCTGCGCGTGAAGGGCCAGCGCGCGCACGATGCCGCCGGGGAAGATGACCAGCGAGAAGCCGATCTGCTGCAGCTCCTGCGCATTGCGGATCGGCGTCTTGCCGCCTTCCACCATGTTGGCCATGAGGGGCTGCCCGCCGGACAGGCGCCGGCAGATCTCGCCCAGCTGCTCGATCGAGTGCGGGGCCTCGACGAACAGGACGTCGGCGCCGGCCTCGGCATAGAGCGCGGCGCGGTCGAGGGCCGCCGCCAGCCCCTCGCTCGCAACCGCATCCGTGCGGGCGATAAGGAGCGTGTCGGGGCTGGCCCGCGCGTCGACCGCGGCCTTGATCTTGCCCGCCATCTCGCGCGCCGGGATCACCACCTTCTCGGCCAGGTGGCCGCAGCGCTTGGGATAGGCCTGGTCCTCGATCTGGATGGCATTGGCGCCGGCGCGCTCGAACATCCGCACCGTGCGCTGGGTGTTGAGCGCATTGCCGAAGCCCGTGTCGGCATCGACGATGAGGCGCGCCTCGACCCGGTCGCGGATGAGCGCGATCGTCTCCGCCACCTCGGTCGCGGACACGAGGCCGATGTCGGGCCGGCCGAGGCGCGTGTAGGCGATGGCGGCGCCCGAGACGTAGAGCGCCTCGAACCCCGCGGCGTGCGCGATGAGCGCGGTCAATGCGTCGTACACGCCCGGAGCCAGGAGAACCGCCGGCCCGGCGAGGCGCTGCTTGAAGGTTTGCGTCATGCTCTTGCCGCCGCAGCGAATCTTGCGCTCATCGGGAGCCTCCTCTCATTCGCCTCGGGGACCCAGACCCAGGGACGCGCACGATCGCGCGCGATTTCGGCTTCGCCACGGGGTCGCGGGTGCTCGCGAGCGGGCGCCACTGGCGCTCCCCGCCGCGGGTGATGCGGCGCATGTCCATACGGAACAGGTAGCGGTCCGGACGGTAGAGCGCGTGCAGGTACTCGACCCCGCGCCCGTGGGTATCGTAGACCGTCCGGCGCACCTCGAGCAGGGCCGAGCCGACGCCGAGCCCCAGCGCGTCGGCCGCCTCAGGGCCGGCCAGCACCGCGCTCAGCGACTGGTCGGCGCGCTCGGTCCTGACGCCCGTCCGCTCGAGCAGGGCCAGCAGCGGCTGCGTGGCGAGCTCGCGCTCGGACCAGTTGACGCCGATCCGCTCCGGCACGCAGGTCACGAGGTAGGAGAACGGGGCGTCGTCGACGCAGCGCACGCGGACGGCGTGCTGGACACGCTCGCGGGGCCCGAGCCCGAGGGCCTCGGCGACGTGCGGTGCCGGCAGCTGGTAGGAGAAGCTCAGGAGCTTGACGCTGGAGATGCGCCCCATGTCCACGAGATGGGCGAGCATGTTGGCGAAATCGGCGACGACCGGCTTGGCCCGCTTCTGCTCGGCGATGAAGGTTCCGGCCCCGGCATGCCGGCGGATCAGGCCGTCGGCCTCGAGCGCGTCGAGCGCCCGGCGCACGGTGACGCGGGAGATGGCATGATCCTGGGACAGGACAGGCTCGCTCGGCAGGCGGTCGCCCGGGCGCAAAGCTCCGCTCGAGATCTGCTCCTTGAGAAGCAGATAGAGGGTTCGCGACTTCGAAGCGGCGACGGCCGAGGCCATGAGCGGGGCTCAAACCTGGATTGTTTATGATACAGCTTCTGGTTAGAGTATAATACAGCCTGATCGTCAAGCGCTGCGACCGCAACAGCACCACGGGCCGGACCGGTATGGGCACACCGCAGACACTCTTCGACCGCCTCTGGAGCGCGCACGCCGTCGTTGCGCGCGCCGACGGGGAGACGCTGATTGCCATCGACCGCCACCTCGTGCACGAGGGCTCGCACCACGCCTTTGCGCGGCTCGCCGAGAAGGGCCTGCCGGTTGCGCGGCCCGACCTCACGTTCGGGGTCGCGGACCACTACGTGCCGACGCGCAACCGCGGCCAGGGCATCGCCGACGCCACCATCCGGGGCATGGTGGAGAAGCTCGAGGCGAACACCGGCCGGCACGGCGTGCGGCTGTTCGGGCTCACGGATCCCGGCCAGGGCATCGTGCACGTGGTCGGGCCGGAGCAGGGGCTGACGCTGCCGGGCCTCACCATCGTGTGCGGGGACAGCCATACCTCGACGCACGGCGCGCTCGGCGCCTGGTCGTTCGGCATCGGCGCCTCCGAGGTCGCGCACGTGCTGACGACGCAGACGCTGTGGCAGCGCCGGCCGAAGCAGATGCAGGTGGCGGTCCGCGGCCGGCCGGCAGCGGGGGTGGGCGGCAAGGATATCGCCCTGACCCTGATCGCGACCATCGGCGCGGACGGGGCGCGCGGCCACGTGGTCGAATACGCGGGCGATGCGGTGCGGGACCTGAGCATCGAGGGGCGGCTGACGCTGTGCAACCTGTCCATCGAGTGCGGGGCGCGCAGCGGCATCGTGGCGCCCGATGCGACGACGATCGCCTATCTTGCGGGGCGCCCGTGGGCCCCGCAAGGCCGCGACCTCGAGGAGGCGGCGGAGCACTGGCTCGGGCTCGCCAGCGACACCGACGCCGCCTTCGACAGGAGCATCGTGCTCGACGCCGCCGAGATCGTGCCGGTGGTCACCTGGGGCACGTCGCCGGAGGAGGCGCTGCCCATCACCGGCAGCGTGCCCGATCCCTCGCGCATCGCCGATGCGGCACGCGCGGCCCAGTATGCCGCATCCATCGCCTACATGGGGCTGCGGCCCGGCCAGCCGCTCGGCGAGATCAGCATCGACCGCGTCTTCATCGGCTCGTGCACCAACGGACGCATCGAGGATCTCAGGGCGGCCGCGGCCGTGCTCGCCGGACGCCGGGCGAAGGTCCCGGGGCTCGTCTCTCCCGGATCGTCCCTGGTCAAGGCGCAGGCCGAGGGCGAGGGCCTCGACGCGGTGTTCCGTGCAGCGGGCCTGGAATGGGTCGAGTCCGGCTGCTCCATGTGCGTCGGCATGAACGGCGACGTGCTCGCGCCCGGCGAGCGGTGCGCCTCCACGACCAACCGCAACTTCCGGGGCCGCCAGGGGCAAGGCTCGCGCACGCATCTGATGTCGCCGGCGATGGTGGCGGCGGCCGCCGTGGCGGGCCGTCTCACGGACGCGCGGCCACTGCTCGAGGGGAGACCCCTGCCATGACGCCCCTGACACGCCTCGACGGCATCGCCTGTCCGTTGCCGCTGGCCAACGTCGACACGGACCAGCTGATCCCGGCCCGCTTCATGAGCCGGCCGCGCGCGGCCGGCTACGGCGAGGTGCTGCTGCACGGGCATCGCTTCGACGCGGACGGCAAGGCCCGCGCCGAGTTCCCACTCAACCAGGCGCGATATGCAGGCGCCTCCATCCTCGTCGCCTTGCGCAACTTCGGCTCCGGCTCCTCGCGGGAGGCGGCCGTCTACGCCCTCGTCGATTTCGGATTCCGCTGCGTGATCGCGCCGTCCTTCGGGGACATCTTCGCGGCCAACGCGGTCAACAACGGCCTGCTGCCGGCGGTGGTACCCGAGGCGGACGCGGCCCGGATCATCGCGAGCGTCGAGGCGGATGCCCGCGTGCAGGTCGACCTCGAGAGCCAAGCCATCACGGCGGGCGGCGCCCAATTCGGCTTTGCGATCGATCCCGTCTGGCGCACCAAGCTGCTCAACGGCTGGGACGACCTCGACCTGACGCGCAGCTTCGAGGCCGACATCCGGGATTTCTTCGCGCGCGACGCGGCCGCGCGGCCGTGGATGCCGCCGCGGCGCCCCTGAGCGCACGTCGGCTGCAGCCGTCCCCGGGTCACCGGGCCGCGGGCCGCCGCACCTCCTCCATGAAGCGGTGCTTGATCACCGGGGCGTCCAGCTCGATGACGCCGACGGGCACGTTGCCGGACTTGCACTTCGCGACGATGATGGTCATCCGGTCGGATTTCAGCGCCGCGGCCAGCACCTCGGCCGTGTCCTCGGCCTTGCACTCGATCACGGTCTCGCAGCCGCACGCCTTGGCCACGGCGGCGAGCGACGTCTTCTTGCCGGCATAGGTCGGCTGGTCGCCGGTCGAGCCGTAGCTGCCATTGTCGATGATCAGCAGAATGAAATTGTCGGCGACATTGTTGGCGATGGTCGGCAGCGTGCCGAAGTTGGTCAGCACGGAGCCGTCGCCGTCGATGGCGACGACCTTCCTCTTCTGCACGAGCGCGACGCCGAGGCCGATGGAGGAGGCCAGCCCCATGGTGCCCAGCATGTAGAAGTTCGAGGGCTGGTCGCCGTGCATGAACAGCTCCTGGGAGGGCAGGCCGATGTTGCACACCACCAGCTCGCCCTTGAGCACCGGCACGATGGACTTGATGACTTCGGAGCGGATCATTGCGCGGAACTCCAGAAGGTCGCGTCCATCAGAACCGCGACGGGCTTCTTGGCCATGAAGGCATGATTGAGGATGCCGTCGAGCTCGCTCACGTCCTCAGGCCTGTGGAAGTGATAGGTCGGGATGTTGAGCTGCGCGAGCAGCGCCTTGGTGTGGACCGCCATCTCCGCCTGGCAGGCGACCTTCTCGCCGACCTCGCCGCGATAGGAGATGAGCATCGGCAGGGGGATGTTGTAGTACTGGATCAGCGTCACGAGCGTGTTGATGGTGACGCCGATGGCCGTGTTCTGCATGATGATGCAGGCGCGCTTGCCGCCCATGAAGGCGCCGGCGCAGAGCCCCATGCCCTCGTCCTCCTTGTTGGAGGGGACATGCAGAAAGCGCCTGTCGCCGTCGATGAGCTCGATGACGCCCGCCAGCTGCTTGCACGGCACCGTCGTCACGAACTCGACCTTGTTGCGTATCAGCGCATCGGCGACCTGCTGACTGATCGACATCCTTCCTCCGTTCTCGGGCGCGACGCCCCCGGCCCTCGCCGCTCGCCGCCGCCGCGCTCGCCGCGGCCAAGATCACGCTCGGCCGACGTCGCACGCGTCGACCGGGCGCGTGGCAAATCCAAAGTCCGGCGCGGATACTAGTTCGTCTCCCGGCGCAGAGCCAGGGCGGGGCCAGAATACGTCTTCTTCCCCCGGGTATGCCCGGAAGCGCTGGTCATGCCCCATGCCTCAGGGCCTCAGGGCCTCAGAATCACCTTAGCCGCATCGACGCGCCCCGCATCGATATCGGCGCAGGCGGCCTGGCCCTGCGCCAGGGGCCGCTCCTCGAGCCAATCGAGGGTGCCGAGCCGGCCCGCGGCCATCGCCGCCACCGTCTCGCGGAAGTCAAGCGGCGTGTAGCAGTAGGTGCCGACGAAGGTGATCTCCTGCAACGTGATGCGGCGCACGTCGAGCCCGTCCGCCCCGGGAAGCAAGCCAACGTGCACGATCACGCCGCCCGGCCTGGCCAGCCTGCAGGCGGCCGCGCGCGTCGCCGCGGCCCCGACGGCGTCGATGACGAGGTCGACGCTTCCTTCAGCCGGCTCGGCGCCGGTGCCGGGGCCGTAGCAGGCGAACCCGCCGGCGGCCTCCGCCGTCCGGCGCCGTCCCGCATTGGGCTCGGCGATGGCGATCGAGGCGGCGCCGGACATCGCCAGCACCAGGGCGGCGCCGAGGCCGATGGCGCCAGCGCCCAGCACCACGCAGCGGGCGCTGGAGGCGGGCCGGCGCAGCCGCTCGAGGCCCAGGCTCACCGCGTGATAGGAGACAGCCAGCGGCTCGGCGAGCGCGGCGCGGACAATGTCGAGGCCGTCGGGGACGACGACGAGGTTCGCCTCCGGCACCGCCACAAGCTCGGCGAAGGCGCCAGGACGCGGCGGCATCGAGAGGATCTGCCGCTGCCCGCACAGGTGCACCCGGCCATCGAGGCACATGGCGCAGCGTCCGCAGGTGACGAGCGGATTGATGGTGACGCGGGCGCCTTCGAGCGCGCCGGTCAGCACGCGGCCTGCCGCCTCATGGCCGAGGATCAGGGGCGGCGGCCGGCGCTCGTCGAAACCGTGGTAGGCGTGCATGTCGGAGCCGCAGATGCCGACCGCGTCGACCTTGACGACGGCGAGCCCATCGGCCGGCTGCGGATCGGGCGTCTCGCGCATCTCGAGCCGGTGCGGCCCCGTGTAGACCAGCGCCTGCATGGCGTTTCCCCCTACTTGGCGGTGTAGCCGCCGTCGACGCCGATGATCTGCCCGGTGATGAAGGCACAGGCGCGCGAGGCGAGAAAGACCGAGACGCCGTCGAGATCGGGCAGCTCGCCATTGCGGCCGACGGCCGTCATGCGGGCGTGGTGGCCCGCGACCTCGGGGTCGGAGAACACCGGCGCGGTGAGCTCGGTCGGGAAGAAGCCCGGCTGCACCGCGTTGGCCACGATCCCGTCGCGCGACCAGGCTTCCGCCATGGCCCGCGTGAGCTGGGCGACGCCGCCCTTCGAGGCCCCGTAGGCAATGCCGTTGGCAAAGGCGCGGAAGCTCTGCAGCGAGGCGATGTTGAGGATGTTGCCGAAGCCCTTGGCCCGCATCGCCGGCACGCAGGCCCGCGCGAGGAAGAACGGCGCGGAAAGATTGAGCGCAATCGTCTGGTTCCACTGGGCCGGCGTATAGGCTTCGGCCGGCAGGCGCAGGTTGACGCCGGCCGCGTTGACCAGAATGTCCGGCGGCCCGAACGGGGCGCTCGCCTGGGCGTGGAGCCGCCCCAGGCCGTCGAGATCGAGGAGGTCCCAGGGCAGCGGGAAGGCCGCGCCACCGGCGGCGCCGATGTCGCGCGCCGCCGCCTCCAGCAAGGGGGCCCGGCGCGCCACCAGGACCACGCTGGCCCCGGCCCTGGCAAGCGCCTCGGCCATGCGCCGCCCGATGCCGTTGGAGGCCCCCGTCACGAGCGCCACCCGGCCCTCGAGCCCGAACAGCGCATCGAGGAAGCCCGACCGAGGCGCGGTCATGACGTCACCGGGGTGCCGGTGTCGAAGGTCTCGTCAGGGAAATATCTCGCCAGCCGCTGGTCGGCCGTGCGGGCGTGCGCCTCCATGCCCTCGAGGCGGGAGATGCGCGCGGTCGTCTGCGCGACCTGCCGGTTGGCCTCGCGCGTCATGCGCTGCCAGGTCAGGGGCTTGAGGAACTTGTGCACGGAGAGCCCGCCCGAATAGCGCGCCGCACCCTTGGTCGGAAGAATATGATTGGGCCCGGACACCTTGTCGCCGTAGGCGACGGTCGTCTCCTCGCCGAGGAACAGGGAGCCGTAGTTGCTCAAGCGCGCGAGCCACCAGTCGAGGTCGGCTGCCTGCACCTGCAGGTGCTCGGGCGCGTAGCGGTCGGAGACCTCGACGGCCTCCTCGCGGCTGTCGCACACGACCACCTCGCCGTAGTCGCGCCAGGCGGCGCCGGCGGCCTCCCTCGCCGTCTGCGGCAGCAGCGCCACGAGGCGGGGCACCTCCTGCATGACCTTGGCGGCGAGATCCCGCGACGTCGTGATCAGCCAGGCGGGGCTCTCGTGGCCGTGCTCGGCCTGGCCGACGAGGTCGGAGGCCACCACGGCCGGGTCGGCGCCCTCATCGGCGATGATGCAGATCTCGGAGGGGCCGGCGAAGACGTCGATGCCGACCCTGCCGAACAGCACCCGCTTGGCCTCCGCCACGAACTTGTTGCCCGGCCCCACGATGATGTCGGCCGGCTTGCCCGTGAACAGCCCGAAGGCGAGCGCGGCGATGGCCTGCACGCCGCCCAGCGTCATGACGACGTCGGCGCCCGCCACCTGCATGGCGTAGAGCACCTCGGGGTGGATCCCTTCGGCCTTGTAGGGCGTCGAGCAGGCGATGACCGTCTTGACGCCGGCCGCCTTGGCGGTGGCAATCGACATGTAGGCGGAGGCGATGTGCGCGTAGCGGCCCGTGGGCACGTAGCAGCCCGCCACGTTGCACGGCACCAGCCGCTGCCCGGCGATCAGGCCCGGCGCCACCTCGGTCGAGAACTCGCGCACGCTCTCGCGCTGCCTCTGGGCGAAGGCCCGGACCTGCGCCGTCGCCCAGCGGATGTCCTGCTTGGTCCCTTCCGGCACCAGGCGCGTGCGTTCCGCCATCGCCTCCGGCGACAGGATGATGTCGCCGCTCCAGCCGTCGAGGCGGCGGGCGTAGTCGCGCGCGGCCGCCTCGCCGCCGGCCTCGATGGCGCCGAGCATCTCCGCCACGACGCGCTGCGCCTCGCCGGTGTTGCTTTCGGCAGTCCTGGGTGCCTTTTTCAGATAGCTGACGGCCATGCTCTGGTTCGCTCCGCGCTTGCGATCGGGCCGCCATTCCGGCCCGATCCAGTATCCTCGATGCACGCGTCTTGCTCAATCGGACTTGCCCGCCATCGCCTTCAGCTTGGCGTCGGCAGCGACGCGCTGCATGAAGCTGGGATCGACGAAGGTCTTGGTATCGGGGGCGTCCGAGACCGTGCCGACGCTCTTCATGAACTCGCCGATGGCGCCGAGCCAGTTGTCGACGTCCGACTTGCCCTTCGCCCGGTCCATGATCTTCAGCTGCTCGTCGAGCAGGAACACCGGACGCAGATTGAACTCGGCGTCGACGGCCTTGTCCGAGATCTCCACCCCGCCCTGCGCGTAGAACTTCTTCAGCATGTCACGGGCCTGCTTGGGATTGGCCTTCGCCCAGGACCAGGCGCGCAGGTAGACGGCGAGGAACTTGGCGACCGTGTCGGGGCTCTGCTTGGCGAAGTCGGAGCGTACCACCAGCGCACCGGGCACGATGGCGCCCGCGTCGAAGCCGCTGCAGAGATACTTGGCGCCGCCCTTCTCCTCGAGCGTATAGGTGTTGGGCGCCCAGACGCCGGCGAGGTCGCCGTTGTTGGAGGTGATGGCGGAGATGATCTGCGCCTGGCCGAGGTTGACGAGTTGCACATCGGCCTTGGCCAGACCCCATTTCCTCAGGCAGCTCTGCGTCGCGTAGTCGACGGTGGAGTTGGTCGTGAGCAGGATCTTCTGCCCCTTGATGGAGGCGGGGTTCGCCTTCAGGGCGTCGTACTTGTCCGCGCGCACCATCAGCGCGTTGGCCTTCGACTCATCGTTGGTGATGCCGATGGTGACCAGCCCGAAGCGCGCGGCGCCGAGCACGGCCGGCACCGAGCCCGTGCCGCCGACATCCCAGGACTTGGCCTGCGCCGCCGCGACCTGCGGCGCGCCGGCCGGGAAGGTCGAGAACTCGGGCACGAGGCCAGCGTCCGCCCAGAACTTCTTCTCCGTCGCGACGTAGAAGGGCACCGCCCAATACACGGCCGGCTGGTAGCTGATCTTGATCGGGGTCTGCGCCTGGGCCGTCGGGCCGGCCGCGGCGGACGCGAAGATGGCGAGTGCGAGGGCTGCCATCGTTGTGCGCTGGCTTTTCATGATAGTTCTCCTTTCCTCCCTGGGTCTCTGACTGCTTTTTTTGCTGGCATCCTTCCGGCAGTTCAGCGCTCGCTGCCCCCTTTCTCCTCGCGCAGCGACCTCCAGATGTGGCTGCGCAGGTGCACGAAGCTCTCGAGGTCCATGACGTCCTCCACGTTGGCGTGCCGGTCCCACGCCTGCGTCCGCCGGATCGAGGCGACGTCGATGATCTCCTTGATGCGACCCGGGCGCCGCGTCATGATCACCACGCGGTCGGCGAGGTAGACCGCCTCCTCCACGGCATGGGTGATGAACAGCACGGTGCGCGGGTTGAGGCGGGCGATGCGCACGAGCTCCTCCTGCATCACCACCCGGGTCTGCGCGTCCAAGGCGCCGAAGGGCTCGTCCATGAGCAGGACCTGCGGCTCGAGCACGTAGGCCCTGGCGATCGCCACCCGCTGCTGCATGCCGCCCGACAGCTGATGCGGAAATGCGGTCTCGTATCCGGCAAGGCCCATCAGCTTGATGGCATCGGCCGTCTTCGCGTCGATCTCGCCCCGCGACAGTCTCTTGTTGCGCAGGCCGAGCGCGATGTTGTCGGCGACGCTCTTCCAAGGGAACAGGGCGAACTGCTGGAACACCACGGCGCGGTCGGGACCGGGGCCGGCGACGGTCTCGCCGCCCACGCGCACGGCGCCGCGGGTCGGGGCATCGAAGCCCGCGGCCATGCGCAGGCACGTCGTCTTGCCGCAGCCGGACGGGCCGACGATGGCCACGAACTCCTTCTCGGCGACGCTGAGGCTGACGTCATCGAGCGTCAGGAAGTCCTTGCCGTCGCGCGTGAAGACGCGGGTGACGTTCTCGAAGCTGATCCCGCTCATGCCAGGCCCCGCCTCCGGTTGATCATGCTCTCGGTCTGGCGGAGCAGAACGTCGATGAGGAAGCCGACGATGCCGATGGCGATCATGCCGGCCATCACCGTCGGCGTCGACACGTTGCTCTGGCCCTGGACCATCATGTAGCCGACCCCGGCGGAGGCCACGATCAGCTCGGCGCCGATCAGCGACTGCCAGCCGAGCCCCGCGCTCACGCGCAGACCCGCCACGATGGAGGGGACACAGGCCGGCAGCAGCACCTCGGTGAGGGTGCGGAAGCTCCCCGTTCCCAGCATCTGGGCCGCCTCGATCAGGCGCCGGTCGACGAAGCGGGCGCCGCGGTAGGCGTTGATCAGGCAGGGCGGGAAGGCGCCCGAGAAGATGATCATGATGGGACCGCCGATGCCGGTGCCGAACCAGAGCGCCGCGAACGGCACCCACGCGATCGGCGCAACGAAGCGCAGCCCGTCGAAGATCGGGGAGACGACGTTGTCGAGCCAGCGGTACCAGCCCATGGCCAGCCCCAGCGGGATGCCGATGGCGGCCGCGAGCAGGTAGCCGTAGCAGAAGCGCTGCAGGCTGGAGGCGAGATGGCCCTGCAGCGTGCTGCCGGCAAAGGGCTGCGCGGTGAGGGCGAGCGCGCGGGAGACGACGTCCCAGGGGGCCGGCAGGAACTGGCGCGGGACGGCGCCCGTCACGGAGAGCGCGCTCCACACGCACACGAAGGCGGAGAAGCCTGCGATGCCGAGCAGCAGACGCTCGACCGCCATGAGCGGCCTTGGCCCCATCACCGCCCCCCTTCGACGTTGAGCCAGGGCATGACTCGGCCCTCGGCCATCGCCAGGATCCGCGTGGTGCCCCAGCCCAGGATCGACACCGCGAGCATGCCGACGAGGATCATGGCGGGGAAGATGTCCTGCTGGGCCACGTTGAGCACGCGCCCGAGGCCCGCGAGCGCGCCGACGAGCTCGGCGGCCACCAGCGTCGTCCACGAGGCCTGCAGCGACAGGCGCAGGCCGGTGAAGATCATCGGCAGCGCGGCCGGAAACAGCACCTCCAGGACGAAGCGCACGCGGCGGGTGCCCAGCATCTGCGCCGCCTCGATCATGGCCGGCTCGATGTTGCGCACGCCGGTTGCCGTGTTGATCACCGACGGCACGAAGGCGGCAAAGAAGATCACCATGATCTTGGCGCCGTCGCCGAGGCCGAGCCACAGGATGGCGAGAGGGATCCAGGCGAGCGGCGGAATGGGACGGATGAGGAGGAACACCGGATTGATCAGCGCCTCCGCCCGCCGGCTCCATCCCATGAGCAGGCCGAGCGGCACCCCCACCGCGATGGCGACGAGAAAGCCTGACACCACCAGCCTCAGGCTGTGCAGGGCGTGGACGAGGAGCGTCGCGTCGGCATAGCCCGTCGTCAGGGCCTGGCGCAGCGCAAGCCAGAGCTCTTGGGGTGACGGAAAGCGACCGCCGCTGATTGCGCCCGTCAGCGTGGTGAGCACGTACCAGGCGAGCGCAAGAACCACGATCGTTCCGAGCCCGACGCCAGTGCGCCGTGTCATTGAACGGAACGCCTCCCAGGATGCCGCCCTGTCCGGGCAGTCGTTGCTTGCGATGAGCGTTGGGCATGACCGGCGCAATGTCAACATCGGCTCGGGAAAAGGCTGCCGTCGCGTGGCCGTGTGCAAGGTCCGCATCGACACGAGGGCGTGCGGTGCAGCACCGGGGCCGCCGCGCGCAACCTCGGCAGCGGCGCGCCACGCCTCAGGCGCAGCGGTCTCGGGATGGACGAGCTGCTTGCCGAGGGGCCCACGAAGGCCGAATATGCGCCGCACAGACGCCGCTCGCCCCGCTCACCGGGGAGCCCGCCGAGCACCGCAACACGTGCGCCAGCGCAAGTCGACCGAGCCCGAACGAGCCCACCACAGACCGGAACGCGAGACGCCCATGTCCTCGATCTCGAAGCCCACCATTCTCTCCTGCGCCGTCACAGGCAACTTTCCCACGCGCCAGCACAACCCCAACCTGCCCGTGACACCGCAGGAGATCGCGGACGCCTGCATCGGCGCGGCCAAGGCCGGGGCCGCCATCTGCCACATCCACGTCCGGGATCCCTCGACCGGGCTGCCCTCGATGGAGCTCGCCTACTACCGCGAGGTGGTCGAGCGCATCCGGGCGAGCGACACCGATCTCATCATCAACCTGACGACGGGCCCGGGCGGCCGCTACGTGCCGAGCGACGAGGATCCGCAGAAACCGGCGCCGAGCTCGCTGCTCAAGACGCCCGAGATCCGCGTCGAGCACGTGGTCGCGCTGAGACCGGAGATCTGCACGCTCGACCTCAACACGATGTGGTTCGGCGGCGGCGCCGTGATCAACTCGCCGCGCAACGTCAAGATCATGGCGGAGAAGATGTACGCCGCGGGCGTCAAGCCGGAGCTGGAGGTGTTCGACACCGGCGACATCGCGCTCGCCCACGATCTTCTCGCCGACGGCACGCTGCGCCAGCCGACGCTGTTCCAGATCGTCACCGGCATCAAGTACGGCATGGTCTCGAGCCCGGAGATGATGGTGCTGGCGCGCAACCTGCTGCCCAAGGGGTGCGAGTGGGCGGCCTTCGGCGCCGGCCGGCACGCCTTCACCATGCTGGCGCAGGCCTACATCCTGGGCGGCCACTGCCGCATCGGCATGGAGGACACGGTGCACATCGCGCGCGGCGTGCCGGCGCCCAGCAACGCCGCGCTCGTCGAGAAGGCGGTGCGCATCCTCACCGAGCTCGGCGGCAAGATCGCAACCGTCGCCGAGGCCCGCCAGATCCTCGGCCTGGCGCCGAAGGCCAAGGCGTAGAGGCCGGCGCGCTGGCTGACTGCGCAGATTGCGCCACGGGCATCCAGATCGTGCAGCGCTGACGGGTCAGCCCGCGAGCCCGGCGGCGCGGGGATCGCGCACGGCCAGGCGCTGCAAGAGATAGTCGACCTCGGCCTGGGCGGCCCGCGACATCCGGGACGCGGGTGCGCGCTGGGCATCCGAGGCGATGGCGCCGCGGCGCCTCAGGACGTACTTGCGTACCGCCAGCCCCAGGCCCGGCTGCTGCTCGTAGCGCAACAGCGGCAGGTGCACATCGAACAGGTCGTGGGCGGCATCGCGGCGACCCTCGCCCTGCAGGCGAATGACATTTGCCAGCATGTCGGGGAAGGCATAGCCGGTCATGGCGCCGTCGGCGCCGCGCTCCATCTCGAAGTCGAGGAACAGGCCGCCGTTGCCGGTCAGGATCGAGATGTGCCGCATCGAGCCGTCCGTCTCGAAGGCGCGGACGGCGCTGATCTTCTCGAGCCCCGGCCAGTCCTCGTGCTTGAGCATCTTGCAGGAGGGGTGCGCCATGACGATGCGGCGGATGACGCCGGGCGCCATCTGCACCCCGCTCGCCAGCGGATAGTCCTGGATCACGAAGGGCACGTCGCTGCCGATGGCGGCGACGCACTGGTCGTAGTAGGCGCAGATCTGGTCGTCGGTGCGCACGGTCCCCGGCGGGGCAATCATGACGCCGGCGGCGCCCGCCTCCATCACGGCGGTTGCAAGCGTGCGCATGGAGGCAAATCCCGGCGCCGAGACGCCGACGATGACGGGCAGCCCCGCGGCACGCCTCACCACGCGCCGGGAGAAGCCGATCGCCTCGTCGGTGTCGAGCTTGGGGGCCTCGCCCATCATGCCGAGAACGGTCAGCCCGGCGACGCCGCAGTCGCGGTAGAAATCGACCATGCGGTCGGTGGAGGTCTCGTCGATGCGGCCGCCGTCATCGAACGGGGTGACGGCGATCACGTAGACGCCACGGGCAGCTTCGCTCAGCACGGCAGGCCTCCTCGACGCTCTGTTGGGCAGATGTTGCCCGAACTCAGGGCAGATCGGCCGCTGCGCGCGCACCGCTCCCCGTTCCGGTCACGACAGGCTTCATAGCGCCCATGCGCGCGGCAAGGAAGCGCGCGGGGAAGATTGCTGCCCCTCGGCCGGCGGTCTAGCATCGGCGGCAGCATGAGGGCAGGCGCGGAGGACCGGGTGCACATCCTGATATTCGGCGGCGCGGGCTTCGTCGGCCTCAACATCGCTGCTGCATGTCTCGAGGCCGGGCACCGCGTCACCCTGCTCGACAGGTCGCCGCCACCGCCCGCGTTCGGCACGGGGGCCGCTTTCGTGCAGGGAGACGTCCGCGATGCGACCGCCGTCGATGCGGCGGTTGCCGACGTCGACATCGCGATCCTCGGCGCGGCGGTGACGGCGGGCGCGGCCCGCGAGGCGGCCGACCCCGGAGGCATTCTGGCCGTCAATCTCATGGCGTTGCCGCCCATTCTCGAGGCCTGCCGCAGGCGCGGCGTGTCGCGCGTGATCAATCTCAGCTCGGCGGCTGCCTACGGGGCAGCGCCCGCCGTCGACGGCCTGCTGCGCGAGACGACCCCTGCCGAGCCCGAGAGCCTCTATGCCGTGACCAAGTTCGCCTCCGAGCGGGTGGGGCATCGGCTCGCCGCACACTGGCACCTCGACCTGGTCAGCGTGCGCCTGAGCGCCGTGTTCGGGCGCTGGGAGCGCGACACCGGCGTGCGGGATACGCTGAGCCCGCAGGCGCAGATCCTGGCGGCGGCGGCCGCAGGCCGGGCCGCGCTCCTGCCGCGCCCGGGCGAGCGCGACTGGATCTACGCGGGCGACGTGGCGGAGGCGGTCCTTGCCATTGCCACGGCGAAATCGAAGCTTGCGCCACTCTACAACGTCGGCTCCGGCCGCCGGTGGAGCGCGCTCGCCTGGGGCCAGGCCTTCGCCCGGCACGTGCCGGGCTTCGCCTGCCGGCTGGCAGGCCCACAGGAAGCGCCCAACGTCGATCTCCATTCCAACGTCGACAGGCCGTCGCTGGCCGCGGACCTGCTGCAGCGCGACGTCGGCTGGTCCGCCCGCTTCGACCTGGAGACGAGCGCACACGACCTCGCCGGCTGGTGGCGGCAACACGGGAAGGACGCATGAGGCTCGAAGGCAAATCCGCGGTCGTCACCGGCGGCGGCTCCGGCATCGGCCGGGCCATCGCGATGCTGTTTGCCGCGGAAGGCGCGCGCGTCGCCGTCGTCGACCGCGACGAGGCCGGCGCGCGGGCGACGGCGGCGGACGCCATCGCCGCGGCGGGCAACCCGGCGCAGGCCTACGCGTGCGACGTGGGCGAGCCCGCAGCCGTCGCAGCCACGGCCGCGCAGATCCTTGCCGCGCAGGGCGGCATCGACATCCTCGTCACGGCCGCCGGCTTCTCCTGCGGCGGAACGGTGCTGACGACCTCGGTGCAGGACTGGGACGCGGTGTTCCGCGCCAACGTCGGCGGCACATGGCTGTGGGCGCGCGCCGCCATCCCCTCCATGCAGCAGCGCGGCGGGGGCTCCATCGTGACGTTCGCCTCGCAACTGGCGGTGGCGGGCGGACGGGGCAACAGCGCCTACATCGCCGCCAAGGGCGCCATCCTCAGCCTGACCCGCACCATGGCGCTCGACTTCGCCCCGGACCGGATCCGCGTCAACGCCATCGCGCCGGGCGCCATCGAGACGCCGATGCTGGCGCGCAGCTTCGCCCGTCATGCCGAGCCCGAGACGGTGCGCGACGCCTCCCGGCGCCGGCACGCGCTGCAGCGCTTCGGCACGCCGCGCGAGGTCGCGGAGGCCGCCCTCTATCTCGCCGGCGACGGCGCGGCCTTCACGACGGGCACGACGCTGGTCGTCGACGGAGGCTGGCTCGCGGCATGATGCAGGGGTCCTCCAACGCCGACCTCGAGGAGCTTGCGCGGCGCGTGCGCGAGGACCTCGCCGCGATCGCGCACCCGCGTGCGCCGTGGCTGACGCCACTGCCGGCGCCGGGCGGCGGCACGGCCTACGACGTCATCATCGTCGGCGCGGGGCAGAGCGGGCTCGTGACGGCGTTTGCGCTGCTGCGCTCGCAGGTGACGAACATCCTCGTCATCGACAAGGCGCCGCGCGACCGCGAGGGGCCCTGGCGCACCTACGCGCGCATGCACACGCTGCGCAGCCCCAAGGATTTCACGGGGCCGGACCTCGACATCCCGTGCCTGACCTACCAAGCCTACCACGAGGCGCGCCTCGGCAGGGACAGCTGGCAGCGGCTCGACCTGATCCCGAAGGAGCTTTGGGCCGACTATCTGCTCTGGTACCGCGACGTGCTCGGCCTGCCCGTCGCAAACGAGCGGGAGCTGGTCGACATCCGGCCCGAGGGCGATCTCCTCGCGCTGTCGGTTGCGGGGCCGGACGGCAGCCGGGAGACGCTGCACGCGCGCAAGGTGGTGCTGGCAACGGGACAGGAGGGGCTCGGGCACTGGTCGCTGCCCGAGCCGCTCGCGGCGCTGCCGGCCGGGTTGCGGGCGGTGACTTCTGATCCGATCGATTTTGCGAAGCTTGCGGGCAAGACGGTGGCCGTCGTCGGGGCCGGCGCCTCGGCCTTCGACAATGCGGCGACGGCGCTGGAGGCGGGCGCAGCCAAAGTGCTCCTGCTCTGCCGCCGCAGCGAGCCGCAGGTGGTCCAGCCCTACCGCTGGCTCACATTCCGCGGCTTCCTGCGCCACCTGTGCGACCTCGACGATGCGTGGCGATGGCGATTCATGCAGAGGATTCTCGAGCTGCGCGAGGGGTTCCCGCAGGCCACCTACGACCGCTGCGCGCGGCACGCCAACTTCGTGCTCGTGCGCGGCGCGGGCATCGGCGGCGCCTACGAGGCGGCAGGCCGCGCGCACCTCGACACGACGGCGGGGCCGATCGTCGCCGACCTCGTGATCGCGGCCACGGGCATCGACATGGATTTCTCGTGCCGGCCGGAGCTTGCCCGCTGCGCCGCCAACATCGCCACCTGGGGCGACCGCTACACGCCGCCGGAGAGCGAGCGTGACGCGCGCCTTGCCCGCTTCCCCTACCTCGGCGACGACTTCGCGCTGACCGAGAAGGTGCCCGGATCGACACCGTGGCTCGGCAACATCCACCTCTTCACCATCGCCTCGACCATGAGCTTCGGCCCCTCAGGCTCCTCCATCAACGGCATGACGACAGCGGTCCCCAAGCTGGTCTATGGTCTCACGCGCGGGCTCTTTCGCAGCGACGCGGAAAAGCACTGGCAGGCGCTGCAGGCCTACGACGTTCCGCAGGCGATCGTGCCCAGGGCGGGCGACTGAGGTCTGGCCCGCAACTTGCTTCGGCTGCGCGCTGCCGCGGCCGGCCGAGGGGTCGGCTAACGCGGCAGAAGCATCGAAACGTCAACCGGGAGCCACGGTGAGCACCGCCATGCGCCATCTGAACAAAAACGCTGCATCCAGATCCTTCGGTGCACTGGCGGTCGCCGTCGCGCTATCGCTGAGTCCGGCTCTCTCCTCCCCCGCACAGGCCCAGACGCGCGCGGAGACGCTTCGCTACGTGACGGGCGCGGGCATCAACACGCTCGACCCGACGATGCCGGGCTCGACGCGCGAGGCGTTCGCGCTCAGCCTCTCGACCTACGACCGGCTCGTCTCGTTCGGCCGCAAGCAGCTCAACGGCCGGTGGGTGTTCGACCTCGACCAGATCCGCGGCGAGATCGCCGAGAGCTACGAGGTGAGCCCCGACCGGCTGAAGATCACCTTCAAGCTGCGCAAGGACGCCAAGTTCCACGACGGCACGCCGGTCACGGCCGAGGACGTGAAGTGGTCGCTCGATCGCGCCGTGACCGCCAACTCGCTCGCCAAGGCGCAGCTCCTGACCGGCTCGCTGACGAGCCCGGACCAGTTCAAGGTGATCGACGCCCACACCTTCGAGGTGACGCTGCCCAAGCCCGACAAGCTGGCACTGCCGAACCTGGCGACCGTCTATCCCGTCATCTTCAACTCCAAGCTCGTCAAGTCGAAAGCCACTGCGGAAGACCCGTGGGGCCAGCAGTGGACGAAGGAGAACACCGCCGGCTCCGGCGCCTACATGGTCGAGAGCTTCAAGGCAGGCGAGCAGGCCATCGCCAAACGCAACGAGGACTGGAAGCGCGGGCCCAACGGGCAGCAGGCGTTCTTCAAGCGCATCATCCTGCAGAGCGTGCCGGAGGCGGCCACGCGTGCCAACCTCGTCGAGCGCGGCGACGCCGATATCGTCATCGACCTGCAGCCGACGGACGCGGCGGCGCTCGAGGCCAAGGGCAAGCTGAAGGTGATCTCGACGCCGCAGTACAACGCCATCACCTTTGTTTCCTTCAACAACAAGATTCCCCCGTTCGACAATCCGAACGTGCGCAAGGCCATCGCCTACGCGATCCCCTACGACGACATCTTCAAGGCGGCCCTGTTCGGCCGCGGCGCACCTCTCTACGGTGCCACGTGGCCCGACGGCAAGGCGCCGGCCGGTACCTTCCCGATCCCGCAGCCGGTGAAGACGGATCTTGCCAAGGCCCGGGAATACCTCGCGGCCGCCGGCAAGCCGGACGGCTTCTCGACCACGTTCTCGTTCAACGTCGGGCAGGCGGGAATTGCCGAGCCGATGTCGGCGCTGATCAAGGAATCGCTCGCCAAGATCGGCATCAAGGTCGACATCCAGAAGATGCCGGACGCGCAGATGTCGACGGCGATCAACGAGAAGAAGCTGCCGTTCTTCACCGAGGGCATCGTCGCCTGGCTGCCGTCGATGGACTACTTCTATCGCAACTTCTACATCGGCGCGATCCGCTGGAACTACTCCTCGCTGGAGGATGCCAAGCTGACCGAGCTCGCCCAGTCCGCCCGCTTCGAGCCCGACAAGGCGAAGTACGAGGCCATCGGCCGCGAGCTCAACACCATGCACTTCGAGCTGATGCCGCAGATCCCGCTGTGGCAGCCGAGCCAGGACGCGGTGATGGCCCCCACCGTGGAGGGCTACACCTACCAGTTCCACCGGCAGGTCGACTACCGCGACCTGAGCCGGAAGTGAGCGGGCTTGCCCACACGACGCGGCGGGCGGGACGGCGCCTTCTCACCTCCCTCCCCGCCCTGTTCGGCGTGCTCGTGTTCACCTTCGTGCTGATGCGGGTGCTGCCCGGCGACCCGGCCGTGTTCTTCGCCTCCGGCCCCAACTCGAGCCAGGAGGACATCGAGATGATCCGGCGGCAGATGGGGCTCGACAAGCCCCTGCCGACGCAGCTCGTGCTCTACCTCTACGACATCGGGCGCGGCAACCTGGGCCGCTCGCTGCTGACGGGGCAGCCGGTGCTCTCGGACCTGCGCGAGCGGCTTCCCGCCTCACTCGAGCTGACCTTCGCCGCCTTGATCCTCGCCCTGGTCGCCGCCATCCCTCTCGGCGTGCTCGCGGCGCTGCGGGCAAACTCCCTCATCGACCACGCCGTGCGCTTCTTCTGCTCGCTCGGCGTGTGCGTGCCGACCTTCGTGTCCGGGCTGCTGCTGATCTACGTGTTCTACTACCTCCTGGGCGTGGCGCCGGACCCGACGGGGCGGATCGACATCTTCACGGCGCAGCCGCCGCGCGTGTCGGGCTTCCTGCTGATCGACTATCTCATCGCCGGCGACCTCGACGGCTGGGGGGCGGCGCTGCGCCAACTGCTGCTGCCCGCGATCACCATGGCGCTGTTCGTGATGGCGCCGCTGGCGCGGATGACGCGGGCGGCCATGCTCGCCTCCCTCGGCAGCGACTTCGTGCGCACGGCACGCTCCATCGGTCTCACCAACTGGCGCGTGGTCGTGGTCTACGCGCTGCGCAACGCCATCCTGCCGGTGCTGACCATCACCGGCATCGTGTTCTCGACCATGCTCGGGGCCAACGTGCTGGTGGAGAAAGTGTTCTCCTGGCCGGGCGTCGCCTCCTACGCGCTCGACGCGCTGCTTGCCTCCGACTACGCGCCGGTGCAAGGGTTCGTGCTGCTGATGGCGTCGATCTTCGTGCTCGTCAACCTGGTGGTCGACGTGCTGTACGGCATGGCGGACCCGAGGGTGTCGGTCGAATGATCGCGGCCCAGATGAGACACGTCGGCTGGATCTTGCGCAGCAATCCCGTCACGGCGGTTGCGGCAGGGGCTGCAACGCTGCTCTGCCTCATCGCGCTGGCCGGGCCGGCGCTCGTCTCCTACGATCCGGTGGCCTCGGATGTGGCAAACGCGCTGCAGCCCCCGAGCGCGGCGCACTGGGCGGGCACCGACCAGCTCGGCCGCGACGTTCTCGCCCGCATCGTCTACGCCGCGCGCCTCGACCTTGCCATCGCCGCCTCGGCCGTGAGCCTGTCGTTCGTGGCGGGCGCGCTGATCGGCGGCTTCTGCGGCTACGCAGGCGGCCGCCTCGACCGCGCCGTGGGCCGGCTCGTCGACGTGCTGATGGCCTTTCCGCTGTTCGTGCTCGCCATGGCCATGGTGGTGGCGCTCGGCAATCGCGTCGAGAACATCGTCATCGCCACGGCGATCATCAACCTGCCCTTCTACATCCGCTTCGCCCGCGCCGAGGTGAACGTGCGCCGGGACGCCGGCTGGGTGGAGGCGGCGCGCGCCGGCGGCGAGGGGCACCTTGCGATCGTGCTCAAGTTCCTGTTGCCGAACGTGCTGCCGGCCATGGCCGTGCAGATCAGCCTCAACCTCGGCTGGGCCATCCTCAACGCGGCGGGACTGTCGTTCATCGGGCTCGGGGTGAAGGCGCCGACGCCGGAATGGGGCATCATGGTGGCGGAGGGCGCCCGCTTCATCTCGACGGGCAAGTGGTGGCTCGTCGCCTTCCCCGGCCTCGCCCTGATGCTCACCGTGCTGTGCTTCAACCTCCTCGGCGACGGCCTGCGCGACATCCTCGACCCGAGGATGCGCACGTGACGGCCGAGGCCACCCCGCTGCTCGCCGTGGAGGACCTGCACGTCACGTTCGCGACGCGCCGGGGTCTCGTGGAGGCGGTGCGCGGCATCGACCTGACGGTGGCGCCGGGCCGCACGCTCGGCATCGTCGGCGAATCCGGGTCCGGCAAGACGGTGACGGCCTACGCCATCACCCGGCTGCTCGATGCCTCGGGGCGCATCACGCAGGGCCGCATCCTGTTCCGCGGCGAGGACGTGGTGCGGGCACCCGCGCGCAACATGCGGGCCCTGCACGGGGCGGCGATCTCGATGATCTTCCAGAACCCGCGCGCGGCCCTCAATCCGGTCCGCACCGTCGGCCTGCAGATCGCCGACGCGCTGCGGGCGCATCGCACGATGAGCGCGGCCGAGGCCCGGGCGCGGGCCTGCGCGCTGCTTGCGGAGGTGCGCATCCGCGAGCCCGAGCAGCGGCTCGACGCCTATCCACACGAGCTCTCCGGCGGCATGTGCCAGCGCGTGCTGATCGCCATGGCGATCGCCTGCGAGCCGGCGCTGCTCATCGCCGACGAGCCGACCACGGGCCTCGACGTGACGACGCAGAAGACGGTGATGGACCTCGTCGCCCGCATCACGGCCGAGCGCGGGATGGCCGTGCTCCTGATCACCCACGACCTCGGGCTCGCGGCGAAATACTGCCAGGACATCGTGGTGATGGAGCAAGGCCGCGTCGTGGAGCGCGCCCCGCCGGGGACGCTGTTCACGGCGCCGCGGCACCCCTATACGCGCCGGCTGGTCGCGGCCTCGCCCACGGCCACCTCGCGCGTGGAGGATCTCGTCACGGACGGCGCCGCCGTCGCCCTGCCGCCGCTGCGGCCGGCGCCCAAGCCTGCGCCCGGCACGCCGCCGCTGCTGGAGGTGCAAGGCCTCGTCAAGCGCTACGGTGCGTCGACGGCCGTCGACGGGGTGTCGCTCACCGTCGCGGCGGGCGAGAGCGTCGGGCTCGTGGGCGAATCCGGCTCGGGCAAGAGCACGATCTCGCGCCTGATCTGCCGCCTGATCGACCCGACCGACGGCAGCATCCTGTTCGACGGGGAGCCCATCGGCAGCATCGCGGCGCGCGCGTTCCACCGCTCTCCCCTGCGCCGGCAGATCCAGATCGTGTTCCAGGACCCGCACGAGAGCCTCAATCCGCGCTTCACAGCGTTCGACAGCATCGCGCATCCCCTGCGGCGGCTCGGCGGCCTTGAGGGCGCGGCCTTGAAGGCGCGGGTTCTCGACTGTGCGCAAAAGGTCGGGCTGCCGGCCGATCTCCTGGAGCGCTTCCCGCACCAGCTCTCGGGCGGGCAGAAGGCGCGGGTCGGCATCGCGCGCGCCGTCTCGGTGGGGCCGCGCCTGCTCGTCCTCGACGAGCCGACGGCGGCGCTCGACGTCTCCATCCAGGCCGTGACGCTGCAGCTCCTGGAGCGCCTGCGGCGCGAGGAGGGCCTCGCGTTCCTGTTCGTGAGTCACGACCTCAACGTGGTGCGGATGATGTGCGAGCGCACCATCGTGCTGCAGAACGGGCGCATCGTGGAGGAGGGGTTGAGCCGCGCCCTGTTCGATGCGCCGGCGACGGACTACACGCGCGAGCTCGTCGCCGCGATCCCCATGCGCGAGGTCGCCTGAGGCGGCCCTTCCCCTGAAGCCTCTAGCGCCCGGTCTCCCGGCGCCACTGCTCGTAGGTGAGGCGGCGCAGCTCGAACACCTCGCCCTGGCGGCAGTAGGCGTTGCCGGCGAGGCGGCCGATGGGCCGGTAGCGGCTGGCATCCGTGTAGAGGGTCTCGCGATCCGTCAGGTCGGCGCGCGCATGGATCGCCAGCACCTCGCCGATCAGCAGCTCGCGCGTCTCGTGGAAGACGAGCGACATGGTCTTGCGGCACTCGAGCGCGAAGGGGGCGGCGGCGATGCGCGGCGGCTCGACCAGCGTCGACCGCGCGGTCTCGATGCCGAGCGCCTCGGTCTCGCTGATCTCGGCGGGGAAATCGGTGGCGCACAGGCTCATGGTCTCGGCCATCGCCTCGTCCACCATGTTGACGACGAAGCTCCGGGCACGCGCCAGGTTGCGCGTCGTGTCCTTGGGCGCGGACGGCGCCTTGTGCTGGAGACCAAGCACGATCTGCGCCGGCTCCTCCGAGAAGACGTTGAAGAACGAGAACGGCGCGGCGTTGACGCGGCCGGCCTCGTCGAGCGACGTGACGAGCGCGATGGGGCGGGGCACGACGATGCCGCACAGCAGCTTGTAGCGCTCGATCGGCTTCAATTCGGAGAAGTTGTAGAAGTCGCTGGTCATGGCTTGGCGCTCAATCGCCCGGCAGCACGACGCCGGTCTGCGCCGTGATCGGCCCGTAGTGCTCGATGCGGCGATGGCGCTTGAAGTCGAACACGGTCTCCTTGCCGAAGATCGTGGCGTCGAGGTCGCAGGCGTGCATGATGAGCTCGTCCTCCTCGGTCGTGCTCTCGGCGACGATGCGGCCGTCCGGATCGACGATCAGGCTGCAGCCGAACATGGGAAAGCCGTCCTCGACGCCAGCCTTGGCGACGGCCACCACCCACGTCGAGTTCTGGTAGGCGCCGGACTGCACCGACAGCTTGTGATGGAAGGCGCGCGCCTCGGGGCCCTCGCCGGGCTTTTGCGAGTTGGTGGAGGGCGTGTTGAAGCCCAGAGTGATCATCTCCACGCCCTGCAAGCCCATGACGCGGTAGGACTCGGGCCAGCGCCGGTCGTTGCAGATCATCATGCCGAAGAGGCCGCCCATGGTGCGCCACACGGGAAAGCCCAGGTCGCCCGGCTCGAAATAGCGCTTCTCGAGGTGCTGATGGGTGCGGTCAGGATCGTAGTCGACATGGCCCGGCAGGTGCACCTTGCGGTACTTGCCGACGATCCTGCCGGCCTTGTCGACGATGATCGACGTATTGAAGTGATGCCCATCGGGCGTCAGCTCGGCGTAGCCGAAGGTGAACCCCAGCCCGAGCTGCCTTGCCCGGTCGAACAGCGGCTGCGTGGCCGCGCTCGGCATGCTGCTTTCGAACCAGTGATCGGCCTCGGCGCGGTCCTCGTGGTACCAGCGCGGGAAGAAGGTGGTGAGCGCAAGCTCGGGGTAGACGATGAAATCCGCCCCCTTGGCCTTGTCCATCAGCGCGATCATGCGCGCGACGACGGCCTCGCGCGTGTCAGCCTTGTGGATGGGACCGAGCTGGGCGCCGGCGACGTTGACGATACGGGGCATGGACGGGGACCTCGGATGGAAGGCAGGATGGATTCGGCGGCACGTCGCAGGGACCACGCGGCCGCGGGGACCGCGCGCGCCGTCATCCGCCGCACAGGACCGCGGACAGGCTCATGGCCACGGCCGCCTGGGTGGGGTCGATGACGGGAATGCCGAGCTCGGCCTCGAGATGGCCGCGGTGGCGCGCCATGCCGGCGCAGCCCATGACGATGACATCGGCGCCGTCGGTGTCGCGCAGGGCGCGGCCCACCTCGATCATGCGGCCGAGCGTGCCCTCGCCGCTCGCCGTCTCGGCGACGCTCATGTCGAGCGGGCGCTCGCCGGCGAGCCGCGCCTCGAGCCGCATCTGGCGCAGGTAGCGCAGATGCCGGCGCACGGACGCCTGGCGGATGGCGATGACGCCGAAGCGGTCGCCACGGGACAGCGCCGTCAGCACCCCGCACTCGTTGATGCCGAGCACGGGCCGGGGGGTCGCCTCCCGGCAGACGGCGAGGCCGGGATCGGAATAGCAGGCGATGACGAAGGCGTCGACGTCCCGGCTCTCGGCGACAAGCGCCCGCAGCGGCATGGCGACGCTCTCGACGTGGGCCTGGGTCTCGATGCCGACGGGCCCCTCGGCCAGTGTGACGCACGCGATCTGCGGGCCGGCCGCGAAACGGAAGGGCTCGAGCGCCTCGTCGATGCCGCGCGTGACCTCCGTGTTGGAATTCGGATTGATGACGAGGATGCGTCGGCGGTGGGCGGTCAAAGGCTGCTCCAGCTTCCCGTTGCCAGGGACGTCAACTATCATTGCGATGCACAGATAGCGTTGGCAAGAGGACAGATGCGATGGCACGTGCCTACGATTGCGTGATCCGCGGGGGGCGCGTGGCCACGGCGAGCGATGACTTTTCGGCCGACGTTGCCATAAAAGACGGCAGAATCGCTGCCATCGGCCACGGCCTCGCGCAGGGCGACGTCCAGATCGATGCGCGCGACAGGCTGGTGCTGCCGGGCGGCATCGACGCCCACTGCCATATCGAGCAGCTCTCGGCCGCCGGCATCATGAATGCCGACACCTTCGAGAGTGCGACCGCCTCTGCCGCATTCGGCGGCACGACCACGGTCATTTCGTTTGCGGCCCAGCACGTGGGCCTCGATCTCAAGGCCGTCGTCGCCGACTACATGGCGCTGGCGCGGAAGGGGGCGATCGTCGACTACACCTTCCACATGATCGTGGCCGATCCGACACCGACGACGCTGTCGCAGGACATCCCCGCGCTGGTGCGCGAGGGACACGGCTCGATCAAGGTGTTCATGACCTACGACCGGCTCAAGGTGGACGACGAGCAGCTGCTCGACATCCTGCTTGCGGCCCGCCGCGCCGGCGCGCTCGTGTGCGTGCACGCGGAGAACCACGGCATGATCGCGTGGATGTCCAAGCGGCTCATCGAGGCCGGCCACACCGCGCCCAAGTTCCACGCGCTGAGCCACCCGCGCGGCTCGGAAGCCGAGGCGATCCACCGGCTGATCGCCTGCGCGGAGCTCGTCGACCAGCCGATCATGATCTTCCACGTCTCCACCGCCGAGGGTGCGGCGCTGATCCGAGACGCGCGCGCCCGCGGCGTCAAGGTGTTCGCCGAGACCTGCCCGCAATACCTGACGCTGGCTGCCCGCGATCTCGACAAGCCCGGCAGCGAGGGCGCGAAGTGGATGTGCTCGCCGCCGCCGCGCGAGACCTCGGACCAGGAGGCCTTGTGGCGCGCGCTTTCGCTCGGGGACCTGCAGGTGATCTCGTCGGACCACGCGCCCTATGCCTACGACGTGACGGGCAAGCTGATGGCGGGGCCGTCTCCCACGTTCAAGCAGATCGCCAACGGGCTGCCGGGGCTGGAGGTGCGGCTGCCGCTGCTGTTCGACATGATGGTGTCGCGGGGCCGCCTCGGTCTCTGCAAGTTCGTGGAGCTGACGGCCGCGGCGCCCGCCAAGATCTACAACCTGCACCCGCGCAAGGGCTCCATCGCCATCGGCACGGATGCGGACCTGGCGCTGTGGAACCCGGACGCGGAGGTCACGCTCTCGGACGCCATGATGCACGACAAGGCGGGGTACACGCCGTTTCCAGGCCGCAGGCTGAAAGGATGGCCGCAGACGGTCCTGCGCCGCGGCGAGGTCATCGTCCGCGACGGCCGGCTCGAGGCCAAGCCCGGCTCCGGACAGTTCCTGCCGCGCGGCGGCGGCCCGGCAGCCGAGCCCTCCAATGCGACAACGCCCGACGGCGCGCTGGCGGCGCGGCTCGGCGCATCGCTGCCGTGGCGAACGTGACCCCGAGGCGGAGGCAGGCACGGGGCGCGGCGCGATGAGGGCGGGCGCGCGACCGTGACGTTGCGCGCCCGGAGGTGCGGCCGCACAATCGGCACCGAGTTCGATTCGCGATCGGCCGTGTCACCCCTGGGATCCCGCTCATGCTCTCCGACAAGCAAAGAGGCGTGCTGAAGGGTATGCTCGCGGGCCTCGCCACGACCGTTGCGGCGCTCTCGATGGCCGTTCTCGCCTCTCCCGGCCCGCTGCTGCCGGTGTCCGCGGCGGCGGCCGTGGCGCACGCGCTGCGCTGGGACCTGCTCATCATCGTGTGCCTGGCCGCCAGCATCGGCGCGCTGGCGCGGCACCGCTTCTTCAGCCCGGACGACATCGACGGCGGCGGCCTCGCGAAGGGAACGCAGGGCGCGCAGATCCTGCAATCGATGCTGCAGAACACGCTCGAGCAGGCCCTGCTCGCGATCGCCACCCACCTCGTGTGGGCGGCCATGATGCCCTGGCGCTGGCAGGCCGCGATCCCGATCGCGGCATCCCTGTTCCTCCTGGGACGGATCCTGTTCGCACTCGGCTACGGCAAGGGGGCGCCGGCCCGCGCGCTCGGGTTCAGCCTGACCTTCTATCCCTCGGTGGTGATGCTCGCGGCCCTGCTCGTCGCCGCGCTGATCGGCGTATGACGGGCCAACAACAGGTGCAAGGACGCGTGGACCACTGGCCGGAGGCACGGGGCATGAGCGCTGCAGCACAAGTGGGGCCGGGGCTCGAGGGATTTCTTGCCGAGCTTGCGCGGGCGGGCATCGAACGGGGAAGCGATGCCGCGCGGCGGGCGACGCATGCCTGGCCCGCGCGCGTGCTGGCGCACGTGCGCCCGGCGTCGCGGGAGGAGGCCGCGCTGGTGGCAAGGATCGCGGGCGCGCACGGCTGCCCCATCTTCCCCATCTCGCGCGGCAGGAACTGGGGACTCGGCTCGGCGCTGCCGGTGCGCGATGCCGTGCTGGTCGACCTCTCCCGTCTCGACCGCATTCTCGACATCGACATGGTCTCCGGCACGGCGCGCATCGAGCCAGGAGTCACCTTCGCCCAGCTGCAGCAGGCGCTGGCCCGGGAAGGCCTCGCCCATCACCTGCCGAGCTTCGGCGGCCCGGTGGACGCGAGCGTGCTCGCCAATGCGCTCGAGCGCGGCGAAGGCGCAGGGATCGCCGGCGACCGCTACGGCGGGCTGTTCGACCTCGAGGTGGCGCTGTCGACAGGCGAGCGACTCCGCACCGGCTTCGGACGCTACGGCGAGCCCGCCATCGCGGCCCTGCACGGGCGGCCGGCTGGCCCATTGCTCGAGGGGCTGTTCAGCCAGTCCTCGCTCGGGCTGGTTCTCTCCGGGCGCGTCACGCTCGCGCCCACCCTGCAGTGGAGCCGGGCGCTGATGTTCGAGTTCGACGGCGAGGGGCCGTTCGCGGCGGCCGTCCCGGCCTTGCGCGAGCTGGTGCGAACCGGCGTCAGCAGCCCGCACGACGTCGCACTCTGGAACAAGGCCAAGCGCGTCTCCTCGATGGAGCGCGGGGCGGCCGCCGTGGCGCAGGCCATGCAGGCCCCCGGGATGGCTTGGGGCATGTCGATCATCGTCGCGGCCGAGCAGCGCGAGCTGCTCGACGTGCGCCTCGCCATCATCGAGCGGGCGCTCGGACCGCTGGCGGCGCGCGCCTTGTCGGCGGGCGACCGGGACGAGGGCGGGGCGCGGGCCGAGACGCATCTCACGGGCTTCAGCCACGGCGGCAACATCGTCAGCGCCTACGCGGCGAAGACGCTCGTCGGGGCCGAGCCGCTCGACCCCGATCGCGACCGGTGCGGCCTGTTCTGGCTGTGCCCCGCCGTGCCCTTCGACGCCGGCGCCGTGCTTGCGGTGGAGGCCATGATCACGGCGGCGACGCAGGGCCCGGCGATGTTCGGTGCGCTCGGCCTGCAGGCGGTCTCGGCGCGGGCGCTGCATGGATACGTGTCGGTCGCCTGGGACCGCGACGACGAGACCACGGACGGCGTGGCGCTCGACGTCCACGACGGGCTCGCCGCGCGCCTGCGACAGGCCGGATTCCTGCCCTTCCGGCTCGGCCACGCGACGATTGCGTCGGCAGCGCCCCCGGATGGCCATGCGGCGGTGGTCGAGCGCATCGCCGATGCGCTCGATCCGCGTGGCGTCATGGCCCCCGGCAAGCTGGCCTGCCGCTGAGCCTTGCACTCCTACCAGTGGTGGAAGAAGTGCTTGATGGCGCTGCCCGCCTTGTGCGCCGCCTGCCCGATGGCATGGCTGGCCGCATGCGCGGCCTGGCCAACCGCGTGCTCGGCGGCGTGCGCCGCCTGGTCGACCTCGTGTGCGGCGTGCTCGGCCGTGTGGGCCACGGCCTGCTCGGCGTGCTCGGCGCCATGCGCCAACGCCACCGCCTCGTGACCGACGGCCTTGCCGGCCTCCTCCATGCCGCGCGTGTCGATCGACACGTTCAGGTCGACCTTGAGGCCGAGCCCGGCTGCAAGCGCCCCGCTGACGCCGAGGTTGAGGTGATGATCGGCAAAGCCCGCGTGACCGCCGGCGCTGACGCCGACCTCGCCCACATCGGCGCCGCCCGATCCCCCTACGGAGCCCACGCGGCCCAGGCCCACATCGCCGCCGCCATGGGCCTCGGCGCCGGCACCCGCCATGGCGCCGCCCTGGCCGCCGACGCCGTAGGCGCCGTGTCCGTGCTGGATGTCCACGTTGCCGTTGGCCATGGCGCCGACCGAGGCCGAGGCGCCGCCCGTCTCGGACACGTGCGTGCCGTTGGCGTTGCCGACCGTGACGGTGGCATCTGCCGAGGCCGTGGCGCCGACGCCCGCGGTCGCCGTCGCCGACGTGTCGGCGTGGCTCGAGTGCACGCTGCCCGAGGCCCCGTCCATGACGGTCGCCTGTCCCTGCACGCTCACCGAGGTATTTCCGTAGGACGCGTGGGCCTCGCCGCTGGCGCTCGCCTGCATGCCGATGGAGCCCGAGGCGTCGCCGCCGCTGGCATGACCGCTGACGCCGTCGTGCGCGCTCGCCGTGCCGGAGGCGCCTAGATGATCGCCTCCCACGGAGCCTGATGTCTCGGCCGATACGCTCGAGAGGCAGACCTCGCCGGAGAGGCGCTCGCGCAGCGACTCCTGCTGGCCGTGCACCGGGTTGAGCGACACGTCATGGCCGATCACCACGGGGCCGTGGCCGAAGTTCCCGGGAGCGAAGCCCGGATTGCCGTGGAACGAGCCGAGCGACCCCTCGCGGCCAATCACCACCGGTCCGTGTCCGAAGTTCTCGGGGGCGACGCCCGGATTGCCGTGGAAGGGATCGATCGGCCCCTCGTGACCGATCACCACCGGCCCGTGGCCGAAGTTCTCGGGGGCGACGCCCGGATTGCCGTGGAAGGGACCGAGCGGCCCCTCGTGACCGATCACCACCGGCCCGTGGCCGAGGTTCGCGGGGGCGAAGCCGGGATCTGTGAAGCTCTCGGGCGGGCCGACGTGGAACGCCGGCAAGTCATGCATCGCTGCAGGGTCCATCGCAGGCACCTGCGCGCGCGCTCCCCCGACGACAGACTTCAGTGCATTGAGATCCAGCTCGTCCTGCTTGCGAACGTTCTGAGTTGATGCGGCAGCCATCCATGAACCCCTTGGTGAGAGAAATGTGGCACCGAGCCTAGCCGGCAATCCTCTACAGAAGCGCTATCGCGAAGCTTCATCCGGGAGAAAAGTCGGCGCGAGGGTGAAAGAACCGTTGCCGCCGACGGGCTCAGGCGCAGCGGGCTGCCTCGACGAGCTGTCCGAAGCGCCCGCTCGCAACGGCGAGGGAAGCAAACGTACCGGCCTGCACGACGCGGCCGCGATCGAGCACGTAGATGCGGTCGCAGGTCTGCAGCGTCTCGAGGCGATGCGCCACCGCGACCACCGTGATACCCAGACTACGGACGAGCCGCACGACGTCGGCCTGCGTTGCCGCGTCGATGGCGCTGGTGGCCTCGTCGAGCACGATCAGCTTCGGGCGCATGGCCATGGCCCGCGCGAGAAGGATGCGTTGGATCTGGCCGCCCGAGAACATCTGATGGTTGTCGCCGACGACGGTGCCGAGCCCCAGGGGAAGCGCCGCGATCTCGGCGCCAACGCCGGCCATGGCGAGGAAGCTCCAGATCTCCGCGTCGGCAAGCGCGGTGCCGAGGCAGACGTTGTCGCGCAAGGTTCCGGGAAAGAGCTTCGCCCCCTGCCCCACCACGCCGATCGACTGGCGGACGCGCCGCATGTCGAGCTTGCGGATGTCGACGCCGTCGAGATAGACGGCACCCGCCTGCGGGGTCCGCAGGCCGAGCAGGATCTCGAGCAGCGTCGTCTTGCCCGAGCCGCTGGCACCGGTGATGCCGACGTACTCCCCCGGCGCGGCGACGATCTCGACGTCCTCGAGCACCGGGACCTGATCGGGGGCGTGCCGGTACGTCACGCCGACCGCCTGCACTGCTCCTTGCGGGTCCACAAGGTGCTGGCCCCTCCCCGCGGCGCCTGGAGCCGCCTGCAGCAGGGGGCGCGCCATCCGCTGCTGCAGCGAAAGCCCCGCAATCTCGCCGGCCGCAACGATGAGCGCCGCAACGGCCGACACCACCGTACCGGTCGCCATGACGAAGGCGATGGCCGTCTCCGCCGACATCGCCGCGCCGGAGACGACGATGGCGGCGATGGCCACGAGGATGAGAAACCCCTCGAGGCCTGCCAGCACGCCGAGCGACAGCGCGCCGATGCGGCCGGCTGCGAGCTGGCGCTCCTGCAGCGCCGCGAAGCTCTCCGTCCAGCGGGCGAACAGGCTCGCCTCGGCGGCGGAGGCGCGCACGGTCTCCATGTTGAGCATGGTCTCGTAGGCCGTCACGATCCAGCTGCCGGGCCCGGCATCGCCCTTCAGCATGGCGGCGCGCTGCCGCAGGGCGATGTGGAGCGCGAGACCCAAAGCGGCGAGGACCGCCGCGACAATGCACAGCGCGGGCCCCGGCGCGAGCACCAGCATCATGACGAGGCTCGGCAGGGACATCGTCAGGGCCGCCGCCACCTTGAGGCCGAGCCCCCAGGCCGCCCGGCGCCAGCTCTCCACCGCGCGGACGGCAAGCGCCATGAAGGCAGGAGGAACGCCGGCATGATCAGCCTGCGGAATGCGCACGGCGCGGTCGATCATGGCGCTGCGCAGCATGGACCCGGTGAGCCCCTGGACGCGCAGAACGGTGAGATCGGAGGCGACCTTGACCACCGTGTGCAGCGTGCACAGCACGAGCATGAAGGCGACGATGGCGCCGAGGAGCGCGGCCTCCCGCCCCGGCAGCGCCACCTCGATGACGGCGCTGGTCAGCATCGGGAACAGGACGAGGATCAGCCCGGCGAGGGTATTGAGAAGCAGATTGGCAACGATGCTGCCTTGCGCCCGCTTCCAGCCGAACAGCAGCACCTCCTTGCGGGTGAGCGCCTTGGCGGGAAATGCTGGCAGCAGCAGGTGGCCCTCGGCCGGCAGGCACTCGCGGGTCCGCTCGTCGAGCCTGGCGGGCTCCCTTGAGGGCACGCACACCATCCAGCGCCGCCCCTCGCGCAGCAGCACGACAAGCGGGCCATCGGGGGCGAGGCTGCAGAGCACCGGGCCCTCGCCGGCCTCGAGGAAATCCGCGTCGAGCTTGATGCGACGGGCCACCAGGCCCGCCTCCTCCGCCAGTCGCGGAACGGCGGCCGAGAGCGGCTCGCCCGGCGCAGGCGCCATCGCGGCGACGGCCGGCACACCCAGATGGGTCGCCGCGACGCGCAGCAAGGAGGCAAGATCGTGCCCCGAAACGGGATGGCGCGGGTGCGCCTGCAGCAGGCGCTCGATGCGTCGCAAGGCATCGTCGAGACGGGCGCCACCGGGGCGTGCGGATTGCTCGCTCATGCGGCGCTCCTCTCCGCGCTGCCGGCGGCATCCTCCACAGGGGATGGGCCCGCCTGCCGGACGAGGCCTCCCGGCTCGAGCACGTAGACCTCGTCGCAACGCGCGGCCGTGTCCAGGCGATGGGTCACGACGACGGCGGTCGCGCCGAGGGCCCGCAGGCCGGCGAAGATCCCTGCCTCCGCCTCCGCATCGAGGGCGCTGGTGGCCTCGTCGAGAACGATCACGGCGGGCCGGCGTGCGAGCGCACGCGCCAGGGCAAGGCGCTGCACCTCCCCCCCGCTCAGGGCCGGCGCGTGTGCGGCAAGGCGCGCGGCGGCGCCGCCGGCGCGCGCGTGCAGGAGGTCCTGCAGGCCGACGGCGCGCAAGGCCGTCTCCACCGCCTCGTGGGAGACATCCTCGGCCCACAGCGTCACGTTCTCGTCGATGCTTGCCGAGAACAGCCCGGCCTGCTGGGGCACGTACTGCAGCGCCTGTCGCAACGCCTCCGGCGTCCAGTCCTGCAGCGGCAGGTCGCCGAGCAGGACGCGGCCTGCCGCCGGCGTCTCAAAGCCCGCGCAAATGCGCGCCACCGTGGATTTTCCCGCCCCGGAGGGCCCCATGATGGCAACCACGCGGCCCGGCTCGAGCGCCAGCGAGACGTCGCTGAAGAGCGGACGCTGCGGATCGAAGGCAAAGCTGAGCCGGTCGAGCACGAGCCGGCCGGCGCGCGGTGTCGCCGGGGCCGCCTGCGGCGCGCGGGGCGCATGCGCGAAGCCATGCGCGAGCGGGTGGCGCGCCAGATCGTCGATGCGCGCGAAGGCGCCCGCTGCCTCCTGAAGGCGCGGAACGGCACCGGCGAGGGCGACGACAGGAGCATTGAGCAGCCCCGCGATCAGCTGGCAGGCGATGAGGCCGCCCAGCGTCAGGCTGCCGTCCATCACCAGCCAGGCACCGGCCGCCAGCACCGCCACGGCGGCGGCAAGACCGAAGGCGGCAGGCGCTGCCTCCGCCAGGGCGCGGAGGAGGCCCACGCGCTGCTCGCGGTCGAGGGCCACGTCCTCCAGCGCCGCCTGGCGCTCGATGAACAGCTGCTCGCGACCGTGCAGCTTGTAGGTTGCCAGCGCATCGAAGCCGGCGATCATGGCGCCCGACGCCGCACCCTCGGCAACCTGCCAGGCTGCGTTCGCCGTCGACACGCGCCGGCTGAGCCCGATCATGGCGACGACGCTGATGCCGGCGACGCAGGCGACGGCCAGCGCCACGGGCGGAGCGAGCGCCGCCAGCACGGCAAGAAAGCCCAGGGCGGCCACGAAATCCGGCAGCATGCGCGCCAGCGGGCCGGCGACGATGCCGCCAAGCTCGGAGCCCAACCGCAGGCGGGACACGATCTCGCCGGCGCTGCGCTCGGCAAAAAACGAGATCGGCAGGTGCAGCGCACGCCAGAACCCGCTGACCGCGATGTGCGTCGCGACCTTGGCGCGCAGCGCGGCGACCACGCGCGCGCCGACGGCCGCGATCAGGACCTGGGCCAGGCAGGTGGCCGCCAGCACGGCGACGATCCACAGGCTCCACGACTGCCGGCCCATGGCGGCCACCTGGTCGGTGAAGGCACCGATGGCGCCCGCGAGCGCGATGGCCGGAACGATCTCCAGCAGCCCGAGCGCACCGCCCACCGCAATGGCGTCCTTGGACCGGAAGGCCTCGTCGACGAGCTGGCCGAGCGTCGAGCGCCGCGCGGCCGAGCGCACGAAGCCTGGGCCCGGGGCGAAGGCCAGCACGACGCCGGTGAACGAGCGGCCGAGCTCGGTGCGGTCGACCCAGCGCCGGCCGACGGCGGGATCGACGATCAGGTATCCGCGCCTCGCGACGCGCTCGAGCACGACGAAATGATCGAAGTTCCAGTGCAGCACCGCAGGCAGCGGCAGCTCGGCGAGATCGGCGGGCTCGCGCCGCAAGCCGTGCCCCGCGAGCCCGAAGCTCACCCCCGCCTCGATCAGGCGGGCCGCGTCGACGCCGTCGCGAGAGGTGGCGCAGGCGATGCGTGCCTCCTCCAGCGAGACCTGGCGGCCATGGGCACCCAGGACCATCGCCAGGCAAGCCGCCCCGCACTCGGCCGCCTCCATCTGTAGGACGACCGGTACCCGATGGCCGCGGGAGATCATGTGCGGTCGTCCGTCCAGACGGAGCGGTCGCGCACGAGAACGCCGCGCAGGGCGGGCAGCGCCAGGCCGAGGAGCGGCACGTGCTCAACCGCCACCTTGCCGCTCACGGGCGTGCCCCTGGTGAGCGAGGCGTCGGGGCCGTGGCCCGAGGTCCAGGCGAAGCGGGACGGCGCCGTCCGGTCCCGCTCAAGGGAGACGACGACCTCGAACACGGGCCCCTGGCGGGATACCAGGTCGTAGAGCTGCTCGCTGCCGAGCGCCTTCAGGATGGTGCTCTTGGTGGCAATGGTTCCCGAGATACTGCTGACGCGGCCGCGGAGCCTGTCGTGCTCCCGCGTCTTCAGCGAGGACGGCGCGAGGAGCACGGCGGCGCCCGGGACAATCTGCTTACCGGCCGACTGCGGCACGAACAGGATGGCCTCGAGCTCGTCGGCGCGGTCCTGCTCGTCGGCGGCGACGATCGCGACCGGCTGGCCCGCGGTCAGCGGCGCGCCGGTCTCCATGAGCAGATCGGTGACCCGGCCGGAGACGGGCGCGCGCAGCGTGTTCTCGGCGGCGAGATTGGCTTCGGCGGCCGCCAGCTCGAGCCGCGCCTGGTCGATCCGCAGAATGCGGGCCCGGCGCTCACGCTCGCGGCGAATGTCGGCCTCGAGAGCCCGCTGCTCGACCTGGACCTGCTCAGTGCGCAGCTGGTCCAACTGGAATATGGCGTTTTGGACGGCGACCCGCGCATCGACGGCGCGCGCCTGGGTCGTGAGCCCGTCGCGCAACAGACCGTCGGCGGCGGACTGCTGCTCCTTGAGCCAGACCAGCCGGCGCTCGAGATCGGAGATCTGCCGCTCGATGTTGGCATTCCGACGCTTGCGGAGCGAGCCTTCCTCACGGCGCTCCTGCTCGGCAAGCGCATCCATCGCCGCGCCATCGGTCTCGAAGCCGGAGACGATGCTCCTCAGCTTGCGGATCGATGCGGCCTGCTCGGGAAGCGACAGCCGCGCGATCGCCTGTCCCTTCTCAACCCTGTCGCCCGCCTTGACCGAGAACCCCTCAACGTAGCCCGAGCTCGGCGAGATCACGGAGGAGAGCAGCACGCCCGACCGGTCGATGAGCACGCCGCCACCGGAGACCTGGACGGGGACGACGACCAGGGCGCTGGCAATGACGACGATCAGCATCACGGCCGCCAGGCCAAGGACGACTGCCCGAGTCCACGTCGTCGTCACGCGCATGGCGCTCGGCAGCGATTCCACGCGCCCGCGGGCGTCAAGGGCCTCGCCGCGGAAGGCCACGGATCCCGGATTGGCTGACACGCGATCCAAGCCACACGCCCCACAAGCATCCAACACGAAACTGCGCGAGGCAGAATGCACAGATCACTTTAAGAAACTGTTCTGTTAACAGATCTTAAGCCTTGTCTGCGCGCGGCCGACATGCAGGCCGGGTTGCGGCAGCCCGATAGCGGGCCGCGACGGGGCGCCTTGCAGGGACAATTGGTTGGACAGGCTTCGACCGGCGCAGCTACAGTGCCGACCGGGGCCGCGCGCGCAACGCTGCCGGCTGGAGCGGCAGAGATGCCGTCCCGGTCTCAGCACACCGGCTCGATGAAGCCCCACACATCCATCGGCTCGCGAGATCCGCTCGCCAGATGCGGTGGAACGAGACGACGCTCGCGGCCAGCGCCCAGGCCTGCACAATTCAGATGCAACCAGCTCAGATGCAACAAGCCAGATTGTGAGCCCCAATGGACGCAGCCCGCCCCCGCATCGCCCCGGCCCGGGTCAGCCTGCCGATGTACAATCTGCCGGAGATGCGCGCACAGAATGCCGCGTTCTGGCACGCGATGCGCGTCGAGCTCAGCAGGTGCGGGGTGGACGAGGCGCCGGACGAGCTCGACTTCGAGCGCAAGCCGGTGCCGTCCGAGATCGAGGCCGACACCCTGCTGACGCAGGTCTGCGGCTATCCCCTGCAGACCATCTACCGCGGACAGGCCGTTCTTCTCGCGGCGCCCGTGTATGCCGACGACTACAGCGACGGGCCAACGCATCGCGGCATCTTCATCGTCCGCAAGGACGCGCCGTTCCGGACGCTCGAGGATCTGCGCGGCTGCCGCTATGCCTTCAACAGCATCCACTCCAACTCCGGCATGAACCTGCCGCGCCGGGCCATCGCCGACATCGCCGGAGGCCGGCCCTTCTTCGGCTCGATCGTCGAGACGCACGGGCATCCCGCCAACATCGAGCGCGTGGCGAGAGGAGAGATCGATGCCACGTGCGTCGACTGCGTGACGTACGCCTTTCTGGAGCGCTATCGGCCGGCGGCGACGGCCGAGTCGCGCGTCCTCGGCGCCACGCCGCCCAGCCCGTCGATCCCGTTCGTCACTGCGGCCGGCGCGCCCCCTGCGCTGCAGGAGGCCCTGAGGACGGCGCTTCTGCGCGTCGCGCGGGCCGCTGAGTGGGCATCCGTGCGCGAGGGACTGCTGCTGAAGGACATCGTCCCCATCGCGGATGCGTCGGCGTATGCCGATCTCCTCGACTACGAGACGCAAGCGCGCGCCCTCGGGTATCCGGAGCTGCGCTAGAGCGCTTTCCGTTCCTTGGGAACCGGATGCGCGCGCTATGCACTTGATTGTGCGCGCATCTTCACGCGACACACTCTGACGCGTGATCGCGATCTGCTCCAGCGTTCCTGCGCATTCATTGTCTCTGCAGGAAGTCATGGTCGGGCTCGTCCCGACCATCCATCCATCCACATGCTCCGGTGCGCGTGGCGGGTTGGATCCTCGGGACAAGCCCGAGGATGACATGGGGAAGCATAGCCTTGCTCCAGCGCGCTCGCAAAGCGCACGCACGAGCCTCGCGACAACGGTGTGGGCCGCGGGCGCGGATCGCTCAACGGAAGAGATAGATCGGGCTCGACCACGCCCTGTGCCCGTCCTCCTGCTGCACACGGACGTAGAGCGCCGTGTCGCCGCGGTCGCGCAGGGCGACCGGGAGCCGCATTGCGAGCCTGACATGCGTCATCCGCTCCGGCAGCCGCTGCAGGGAAACGGTGCGAGCGAGACCGCCGGCGTCGAACAGCCTCGGCTCGAGGCCGATCTCGTCCAGCGGCACCGTGCCCTGGACCAGCGCCGTCTCGAACGTCAGCGCGCCGCCCCTCGCCTGCTCCAGCCAGAGATCGATGCCGCCGTAGTTGCCGGTCGTCACCGCCTTCCAGGCGATGCCGCCGGGGCTCTGCTCCCTGATGCCGCGGTCGAGGTTCCAGTTGTTGAACACCGAGGCCGCCTTGATGGCGTTGCCTGCGATGGCGAGCCTGCCGTCCCAGGTCGTGGTGCGGGCGCGGCCGCGGTACTCGGCGCCCTCGTAGACGAGGCGGACGCGGGCTCCGAGGTCGTCGCGGGCGTACGGGCGATGGGTGGCAAGGCAATCGCGGCCGCTGAAGATGTCGACGCGCTCGATCGGCGCCGAGCCCACGGCGCTCACCTGCAGCTCGACTGTCGCGCCCTCGGCGACGCGAGCGATATCGCCCATCAGCAGCGTGCGCGCGGCGTAGGCGTCCGAGGCCCCGTAGGCGGGATCGCGCAGGAACACCTGCGCGTCCGTGCTCGTCTGCGCCGTCACGTCGAGCAGCATGCGGTTGCCCGTGGTGCCGTAGTGCCGCCTGCGGCGCATGCACTCGAAGATGGCGTCGCGGTCGAGGCGCTCGGCGAGGAAGCAGGTCAGGCCGCCATAGCTGCCGAAGAACGATGCGCCCGGATAGCAGGAGCCCGGCCGCCCCTTGTGACCATCGGAATTGGCGACGACGCCGACCCGGTAGCCCTTCTCGAGCGCATCGTGCAGGATCCACTCGAAGGTGCCCCAGGCGGAGTGGACCTCCACCGCCGTCTCCAGGGCATCGTGGGCGTACTTGATATCCGCGTAGCGGCCCCCGACGTGGGCCATGACCACGCAGTCGCGGCCCTTCAGCTTGGCAAAAAGCGCGTGCGCGTCGTGCGCGTCGGTCGCCTCGTCGGCGAAATCCACTGGCTCGACGAGCTGGGCGTGCGAGGAGCGATGGATGGTCTCGCCCTCGTGCCGGAAATGCACGTTGCGGTCGCCGCCGACGGCAGTGTTGGCCGACCATTCGTAGCCCGGGATGCAGACGAAGCGGCCAGGCACGTCGAACTCGGCCGACAGCAGGTTGAGCTCCTCCCAGAACGCCTTGCTGATCTGGAAGTCGTTGCCCTGGTGCCCCATGACATCGAGGAAGGCCCTGTCGCGCCCGAACGCGAAATACTCCCGCGCGCTGTTGGTGCCGAGCGTCTCGTTGGACTGGCCGTGGGTGTCGCCCCAGAAGTGGACGCGCGCGGCGCTCTCCGGCACGACCTGCAGCGGGTTGGCGCGGCAGAGCTCGCGGCCCTCGGTGTCGCGCACGGTCACGGCGACGTCGCCCGTCGCGTTGCAGACGAGATCATTGACGAAGGCGGCGAAGTCCCCGGGCTTGAAGCGGATCTCAGGGGGAAGCCCCTTCAGGGGGCCCTCCGCCTCGAGCCGCAGCGCGACGTCGAGCCGGTCGGAGGGATTGCCCCACTTGTCGTCGGCCTTGACGGCGAGGCGGAAGCGCTCGCCCGTGCGCACCTGCGTCGGCAGCACGGCGCGCCACCTGACACCCGGCCCCGGCACGATGGCGATCTGCGGGCTGGCGGCGAGCGCGACGTAGTCGTAGGTCGCGATCGGGTCGGCGAAGACGCGGAACTCGAAGGCGCTCTCGCAGTAGGTCTGCAGGCGGATGCCGGGCGAGCCCCAGCGCCGATCGCCGAAGCGGACCGTGATGGTGTCGCCGGGCTTCAGGAAATCCTTGGCGACGCCGATATAGAGCGAGCGGCTCCACGGCCTGATGTTGCGCTTGAACTCCCACTTGGTCTCCAGCACCGCGCCGTTGGACGCCTCGACCGTCGTGTAGCCCTGCGCCTTGGGGTCGGTGAACTGCACGGGGCCGAAGTCGGTCGCGAAGCGGAAGCCGATCTTGATGGAGCCCGTGTCATCGACGCCGAAGGCGCCCGCCGTGTAGGTGAGCGTGAAACTCTGCATCGAGCCCGCCTCGAAGGCCCCCGACGGCTCCAGCACGGCGCTGCCCATGAGATCCGGGCGATAGGGAGAGTATGGCATACGCGCTCCGCGCGGGATGTGCTTCTGTCGTGCTGTCGCCGCGTGCCATCCCGTGCGCCGCGACGGCTTGGTATCTCCTCTCAGTCGGCGCAGCGCAACAGCAAAAAGTGGCGACGCGGAGGATGTATGATCCACCTGTGCGGCGGCCAGCACCAACCGGCGCAACCGCCGCCATCGCAGGATGACGCACTACCCGCGTCATCCCTCCGATTGCCGTCGTGCCCGTGCAGGGTCGCGGGCTTCTTCCGTAGTCGGCCGAAGAGGGACCAAGCACGCGCGAGTGCGCGGGGTCGCGTCTGAACGACCCTGCCAAGCCCGCTGCTCAGCCCTTGAGCGCGGCGTTGACGGCCGGCAGCACCTTCTCCGCCAGCAGCACCATGGAGCGCCGCGCCAGGCTCACGTCCTGCCAGTCGTGGCCGGCGTAGTAGAGGGTGCCGAAGGGGCCGACCTCCTCGCGGAACTTGAGGATCTCGTCGGCGACCTTGGCCGGCGAGCCCCAGATCACGAGCTTGTCGCAGACGTAGTCGACCGTCACGTCCGCGTCGGGCATGCTGCGGTCGGCCTTGAACAGCTCCGAGCGGCCGTTCTTGATCAGCTTGCGCGAGAGATTGCCATAGTACTGGCGGTAGGGGCTGTTGGCGCTGGTCGCGTAGGCCTCGGCCGTCCGGTCGTCATCGGCAACGAAGATGCTTTTCGCCACGCGCCAGTTGGCGCCATCCACCGGCCGGCCGGCACGCTCGCAGCCTTCCACGTAGCGGGGCCAGTGCGTCTTCACCCACTGCGGCAGCAGGAAGTTGGCCGAGATCGGGTCCCAGCCGCGGGCGGCCGCCTCCGTCACGCCCTTGGAGAACGGTGCCACGGCGGTCACGACGATCGGCGGATGCGGCGTCTGCAGCGGACGCGGCACGAAGCCCTGACCGATGTCGGCCATGATCGTCCTCGCCGTCGAGATCTTCCAGTATTTGCCCTCGATGTCGTAGGGCGCGTCGGTGCTCCAGATGGCGAGCACCTGGTTGATGGCCTCCAGGAACATGGCGTTGCGGTCGGCGTCGAGGTTGCCGAAAATCTCCGCATCCGACAGCAGCCCGCCCGGGCTGATGCCCAGGATGAAGCGGCCGTCGAGCAGGTGATCGAGCATGGCGGCATTGGCCGCCGTCTGCGCGGGATGGGCATTGGGCATGTTGACGGTGCCGGTGCCGAGGCGGATGCGCTTCGTTACGTCCACCAGCGTCGCCAGGAACATCATGCCGGAGGTGATGTTCTCCGACAGGTCGGTCACGTGCTCGCCGACCAGCCCTTCGACGAAGCCCAGCTCATCGGCAAGAATGAAGGCGTCCCGGTCCTCGCGCAGGGATTGGCGCCAGTCCTTACCCAGCGGATGGATCGGCATGGTGAAGAAGCCGAGCTGCATGGGGTGGTCTCCTCGTCTTGGCTCGCGGCAGTCTCCACCGTCCCGGGCCCCGACCGCAACAGCCATCGCGTGGCAAGATCAGGACAGACGCTGTCGCGCCTTCGGGCAACGCCACTGCGCGGCGCGCAGTGCCTGCGGCGGCACTTGGGGAATGTGGGTGCGCCACTCGCGACGCGTACGCCCGGATCCCCTCTCCCCATGCAGCGAAGCTCTTTGCGTCCCGGAAGCCGCGCGAGCGCGGCTTCCGGGGTCTTGCCCGGTTCGGCAGGACCGCGCGGATCCCGGACAGGCGCTGTGCGCCTTCCGGGACCGCAATTGGAGAGGACAGAGCCGCGAGCGGCGGCGCTGGGGCTGGATGCGCCGGTCTCCCTGTCCCGCGAATGTCTTTCGATGTCACCACGCGCCACGCGCCATCACCCCGCGGGCCATCGGCGCGCGGGCATGCAAGGGGCTGCGGACGGCACGGCTGCGCCAAATCGAACGTTCAAGATCGGCGCCACCGCGCCGTCCGCGCAGGATTTTGGGCATGAGCTCGCACTTACTGATCTCTGTCGCCGCGGACTTGCACCGACGGCGGCGAGG
>JANRIO010000015.1:0-22202 GCA_033764875.1 Hyphomicrobiaceae bacterium
CGGTCGGGGCCTCCTCCCAGGTCGTGGAGGGCAGGACCACCGTGCGCAGACCACGGCGCGCCAGCCGGATGCCCAGGTCGGCGTCCTCGGTGACGTTGAAGGGATCCCAGCCCGACAGGGCCAGCAGCGTGCGGCGGCGGAAGTGCGGCATTATGCAGCAAACACACCTTTGAAAGCATAGACCGCAGAAAGGGTTAGACCGATGATCGTCAAGCTGGTGCCCCATCCCGACCAAATCAGGTGGTGGGTGCAAAGCGCCCTTGGTGGCTTCGACACGTTGGATGTCGAGACGGCGATCGCCAATGCCAAGGGCGATCTTCAATCGTTGTTGGACTACCTAGACCGAACAGATGATGCCACGCGCGTACTTGGGATTGTTCCGGTCGAAGCGAGGATCGGGGACAAAGCTGACATCGGAGAGACGGACGGAGCGCATAAGCCCAACCTCGAAATTGTGCGGACGTGAAGCTTCCATCGGCTTGTTGCCGTTCTTCACCTGCACCCCGGACGCGCAGACGCGGCCCGTTTCGCTCCAATACACCGCAGCGGGCTCAAACTCGCGCTCTAGCGCATCGTCCTCATACTTGAGGATGGCCCGCAGCCGCCTGCGGATTGCCTCGCAAAGCGTGGCCTCGAATTCAGTGCGACGGGGCGCTGGCGGTTCCTCAGGCTTGGCCTGCCGCGTGGGCGCATTGAACATTCCGAACTTTGGTTTTCTGGCCATGGCCCTCTCCGCATTGGGAGTACGGCGATGAAACTCAGCGATCGCCCGGCGCGCACAGACTCGTTCGAGCATACCATTAGTGGGCTGCTATCGAAACGGCGCGACCTTCTCACAGAGGCCGAACGCCTAAGAGACCGTATCGCAGAGATCAGGAACGACCTTCTAGCCCTAGACCGCACCCTCTCCACCTTGGGCTTCAAAGGCGATCTGGAAGGCATGATGCCCCGCCAGAAGCGTCAGGTGGTGTTTGGACGTGGGGAGCTGCTGCGGGCGATCATTGACGAGCTGCGGGGCGCAGACGCGCCAATGACCAGTAGGGAGATCGCGCAGGCTATCGTCGCGGTGAAGGGGGATGACCCCAGAGATCAACGGTACGTCGCCGATCTAACGCGCCGTATAGGAAAAGCGCTGAGGCCTATGCGCGACGAAGGCTTAGTGACGAGTAGTAAAAGGCGTAGCGGTGAGACTTCTTGGACGGTCAAACGGGAGGATCATAAGCTTGTGGTCTAGTGAAGATGTTGACGCCATTTGCATCTTGCACCGAAGCAGGCATCAAAGAGGCCTCTAGATGGTTTTGACCAACGGTCGCCCGATGGGTCGCCGCAGCCCATAGCTCTTTGCTATGCCGCCTGAATGGTGGAGAGATAATTTTAATGCGCTTGTTAGGGAATTTTTCCCTCACCAAACGAACGGGACCAAGCAGATCGGAATCGTTCGTCACCAAGAATGCCTGATCGAACAAGTTCTCATGGGCATCACTGACTAGATGCATGGCGATGTTGACGTCTGATTCTTTCTCTTCCCGCGCCTTGTAAGTGCTCCGACAGATCTTGCAGTAGGCGTCCTTAGGTTTGAACTGCCCCAGTATCTCTTCAACGCCGTAATGGTTGAGCGCCTTTACGTACTCACGATGGCGGGCTTCGCTGTCAGGCTTCCACGTCGGGTAAGCCGTGAAGAACTTCACTCGCACGATTTGATGCACATTGGGGTCTGTGAACTGCGCCATCAGGGCGCGTAGGTTGACCCATTTCAGATGATTCAGCGCCCCACGCCTTGCGCGGCTAGCGTCATCTATGGCGTGATAAATATTGAAGCCATCGATGTAGCAACAAACATTAACCATTTATTCTATTACCAAAAATGAATGCCGTGAGCCCGAGGGGCCCACGGCTGGCGACAGCATGAATGCTGCCGGGAGGCTGTTCCCAACAATTAGGCTTGCGAATCGCGAAAGTCAAGCAGACGACCGCCACACTACACAAAGAAATTTTGAGCTAGCGCCATGATCTAGCTACGTTTCTTTGTGTCGCTGCCAATACCCCTTCCAGTTGCGGCTCACCTTGTGGGAAAGCGCTAGATCTAGTGTCATCGTTGCAAGCGAACCGTTATCAACGCGACGATGATCTTCCATCCACGCCGCGTGGTTGGCGTACTGGTAGAGGTATTGCGGGCTGACGTGGTGGTGCTGTCCGTCAATCATTTTACGCAGGCGAGCTAAAAACGACTCGGCTTGGTTGGTGCACGCGCCGTCGAGCGAGTAGGCGATCTGGTGATTGATCCGCTTCGTGGGGAAGCGGGCGTGCAGCGTGTCCCAATGAGCGGCTTCGTCAGCATGGACGGTAGAACCAGGCTTCACGACCTTTGCCACGAACGCCACGCCCTCAGCTTCAGCCTTCGTCACGGTGGTGAGCGTGCGACCTTTGCGCTCGCGGGCGATGACCACAACCCGGCGCTTGCCCGTCTGGTTCTCGGCCAGCCGGCGATCGACGCGGTTTTTCTTCTCATTCGCTGGCCGGATATGGCCGCCAACGTACGCGCCATCGACCTCGACAGTGCCCTCAACCGTCATGCCTGCATACTCGGAAGCCATGGCTTCGCGAAGCTTGTGCGCAAGCACGAAAGCCGTGCGGTACTGCACGTCGAGATCACGGCCGAGCTGCAGAGCGCTGATGCCCTTCGCGCCGTTGACGAAGATCGCGATCGCCAGCAGATGGTCGCGAACCGGCAGCTTGCGGCTGGCGAAGATCGTCCCGGACGTGACCGAGAACTGATGGGTGCAGGCCTTGCACTTCCAGATGCGTCGGGCCTTGTACGTGTAGAGCACGACGCCACCGCAGCGTGGGCAGACCGGCTCCCCGTTGTTGTCGGCCCAGCGGATCTCGACGAACTTCTGGTGGGCTTCCTCGTCAGACATACGTGCAACGGTCGCTACGGAGAGCGTCCTTGCACGAGCTGACAGGAGGAAGTGAACGGCCATAGCACCAAGGTCAACCAAATTAGCTGACCTAAGCTGTATTGGCTGATATGGGTGATGTCAACCAAAATAGTTGACGTGAGCCGACAAATCGCCGAACGTCGGGCCATGAGCCCGGAACAAGTCCGCGCAGCGCGAAGCTGGTTGGGCTGGACGCAGCAAGAGCTTGCGGCCAGCGCTAGCGTTGGCTTGTCGACAATCAAAGATTTTGAGTCAGGTAAGCGCACGCCAATCGCGAACAACGTGGAAGCGATCCGGCGCGCATTAGAAGACGCTGGCATGAAGATCACGGCCGACTCTGTCAGTGGCCCCATTAAAACAGCAGGTTAGGCGTGCTGGTCGCAAATCGCCAAGTATGATACTCTTTCGGGAAATGGGCGGTCGCCCGCGCACCGGGAAGCGATCCCGGCACGCGAGCTAAACCGCTAGGATTTTAACGCGCGGTCTTTCCGCACTGATACCACCTGCCTTTCGGGTCAGCCCGGTTCAGGGGCTCGTGTAGCGGTCGCGAACCGCCGTTAAGGGCCAGAGCCGCCAGCTCTGGCCCAATTCTTTTAGTGCCTCGTCTCTCCCGCTTCCTCGTCGATTGGCTCGTCCGGTTCGGCCCGAGCCAAGTAATTGTTGACCGACGCAGGGGAGATTCCAAACTGCCTAGCGACCCTCGCTTTGCTTACTCCGGTCCGCACTAGTTCCACTATTTGCTTACCTTGCTCGTCAGTGAGCTTTCGTGCGGCCCCCAATGTGGCGCCACGCGCGCGGGCAGTGGCCATGCCTGCTTTTGTGCGCTCAATGTGTGCGCCCTTATCGCGGCCGCCCATGCCACCCATGGACTTCCTGATCTCTTCGAGTTCGGCGTCGCTATACCAGTCAACGAGGCCCCACTTGCCGGAGCCAACCAGCATTACGTCGTGATGGGTCTTGGCGCGGCGGCGCAAGGCGTCGTTTACAGAATGGGCCGGCTTGCCGTGGTTAGAAGTCCAGCCTTCCGCCCGCAACTGGTCCCAGATTTCGCGAGCGGTTTGGGGGATTTTGCCGCGCTTCTTCTCAATGAGCCGAAGCAGCTTAGGGCAAGCCTCCTTCAGGCCCATTCCATAGAACGGGCTGTGCTCAGACATTGGTCGCTCAGCCACTACGTGTTGGATTGTGACTGCGGCTGGATCTGGCTCTGGAGCATTTGTAGGAATCGGAAGCGAGCCACCCGAGGCGAAAATGCCGTCGAGAACGTCCGCAATAGCACCATCAATAGCGATGCGCTCTGCCGCTGACTGTGCCAAGTGGCGCTTGGCGCGCAGGTCGGCCAAAATTCGCTGTAGGAGATCGGATGGCATGCGTCCTTGTACTATCGATTCAACAAGAAAGCTACCGTCCTTTGTTAACGATCCACCGAGAACCGTGGCGAAAGCCCTAAGCTTCCACTTAGTGTATTGATCCAACTTGTGCTTCCGCGTGTGCCCCGTCAATAATTCGTACGGATTACTGACGACATCCTCTGATTTGCGCAAATCGCGTTTGCAGGTTATGCAAATCGAGGAAAGCTAAGTTTTTGAATTGCTTAGCAAGGTGTGCTTGCTGCATAATTCCGCGGAAGTGGTTGGAGGTGCCGCCGAGCGGGATCGGCAGGCCGTGCCGCTCGAGGGAGGGCAGGATCGCATCGAAGAGGGCCGAGTACTCGATGGTGAACTGGCGCGAGAGCCAGCTCTGGCCCGGGTTGTAGATGTTGAGACGGGCCTGGACGCAGCCGACGTCGGCGGCGGCGCTGGCGAAGACCTCTGCGGCGTGGCGCAGCTGGCTCGGCTGCGGACGGTCCTCGGCATCGTAGACGACGAGAAGATCACCGGAGGCGAAGCCGAGCGCATAGTTGAGCGCCTTGGGCTTGGTGCGCGGCGCGCAATCGGGCACCTCGATCACCTTGAAGTGCGGTGGCAGCCGCTGCTTCAGCAAGGCCGCCTGGGTCTCGAGATCGACGCTCTCGATGAGCAGCAGCACCTCGAGCTTGGTGCGCGGATAGTCGAGCGCACCAAGCGCGGCGACGAGATCAGGGATCACCGCGCTCTCGCGGAACAGCGGCACCAGAACCGAGTAGCGGGGCAGGGCGAACGCCGGCAGCGCGCGCCGCTCGTGGCGCCGCTTGCGGCGGATGCGCACGATCTCGCGCAGGGCGAGCAGGCGCAGAACGGTCACCGCCAGAAAGGGCAACGCGACGACCGTGCCGATGCCGGCGACGGCGGCCTCGGGCACGACCATGATGCTGCCGGCGGCGGCACCCAGCGCCATGATCGGGAGCAGGACCTGCCAGGTGTGCCAGCCGCTGGCAGCGGAGCTCTCCGGCTGCGTGCGGCGCAGCTCGTTGACGGCCGCGTCGATGCGGGCGGCCCGTGCCAGGCTCTCGCTCGCCTGCTCGATGGCGGACCGGGGCGCGAGGCAGCAGGCGATGCCGCGCGCGCGCAGGCGCGCCAGATGAGCGGCCACGATGTCGGGCGCGTGCGTTGTCGCGTCGATGACGGCGCGGGCCGTCCCCGCGCGTCCCATCCAGGCGGTGATCGGGGCCGCCGCGTCCGACTGCGCAACCGGCGCGTGCAGCGCCTCGAGATGCAAAGCGCACGGCACGTCCAATGCCTGCGCCAGCGCCTGTGCGTAGCGCGCGGGCTCCAGCCGCCCGGCGGCAAGGAGCTCAGTGTGCACGCGCGTACCGTGGCGGGCGGCGGCGCTGGCGGCAGCCTCGAAGGCCTGCTCGCCGACCAGATGCCTGAGCCAGAGCCCGGCAGCCGTTTCCGAATGGATGGCGCTGAGCGCGGGCCGCGTCGGCACCGGGGCGATGGCTTTTGCCTGGCGCTGCGGGAAGGGTAGTATCGGCTCGCGACTCGGCGGCCTGCTCTCGCCCGGGGCGGCTCCTGCGGCGCGCACCTGGGACCGATCGACAGGGGGCACCGCCAACTCCGTAAAGCAAGGGTCTGGATCAATGGCGCGAATGCTACAGAAGATCGCGGCGGCGTTGCTCCTACTTATTGTTGGTGTGGCGGCGGCGGCCGGGACGGCGCGGACGGCGCTGGCCCAAGGCGGGCAGGCCGAGCCGGAGACCTCGGCGCGACGCACCCAGCTGCGCTTCCTCACCGACAGCGACTTTCCGCCCTTCAACTACCTCGACGAGGACAACACGCTGACCGGTTTCAACGTCGACATGGCGCGCGCCATCTGCGTCGAGCTGGCGCTCGCCTGCGACATCAAGGTGCGGCCGTGGGCGGAGCTGCTGCCGGCCTTGCAGAAGGGCGAGGCCGACGCGGTGATCGCCTCGCACGCGGTCAGCGCCAGCGCCCTGAAGGGCGTCGATTTCAGCGACCGCTACTACTTCACGCCGGGCCGCTTCGTCGGCAAGCGGACGCTGCCCAAGCTCGACGTCACGCCGGAGGGCCTCGAAGGTCGCAAGATCGGGGTCGCCAAGGGCTCGGCGCACGAGGCCTATGTGCGCGCCTTCTTCCGCGACAGCGCCGTGCGCGTGTTCGAGACGGTTGAGCTGGCCCGCGACGGGCTGCTGGCGGGAAACGTCGACCTGCTGTTCGACGACGGCATCGGCCTGGCGTTCTGGCTCAACGGCACGGCGTCGAAGGCGTGCTGCGAGTTCAAGGGCGGGCCGTTCATGGAGCCGAGGTTTTTCGGGGACGGCGTCGGCATCGCGGTCGCCCGCGCCGATCCGCAGCTCATGGGGCAGATCAATGGCGCGCTGCGCCGCCTGCGCGAGAACGGGCGCTACGAGGAGATGGTGCTGCGCTATTTCCCGCTGCGCGCATTCTGAGACAGGCCGGAAAATGAAATCGGGACGCAGCCGGCGAGGGGTGCGTCCCGCTACGATTTGCACGACTTCTGCGAGGCCTATTTCGTCGCCGGCGCTTTCGCGGCCGGAATGGCCGATTTGACGAGCGGGTTCTTGCAGCCGGCAATGTATTTTCCGTCGAGATCGGCAAAGCCCGGCTCGCTCGCCTTCACCACCTTGGCCTTGAGCAGCGCCGCCTTCGCCTTCGGATCCTGGACCACGAAGACGTGCGGCAGATTGCACGTGAACAGCATGTAGCCGCGCGCGTCCTTCTTGGCGGCCTGGCGCGAGGCGTCGCCGTAGCGATAGATCTTCTCGCCCTTCTCCTCGGCAATGACGACGTAGGCGAGGCCATCGCCGCTCGTGTAGGCGGTGCGGAATGCCGCAAGGTCTGGATCCGGTGCCGGTTGCTGCGCGAGCGCTGCGCCCGTCGCCAGCGGCAGAGCCACGAGACCGATGGCTGCAAATCTCTTCACGGGATCGTTCCTCATGCTGGGCGCCGGATCACACCGGCGGCCACGTTAACAGATGCAGGATGATGTGAGATCAGGATTGTGTCGCAGGCAAGAACGGCTTTGCCGCTGCGGTGCAATGCAGCAGAGCGTGTGCAGGATCGATGGCTGTGAATATTCGCGACCTTGGCTTATGCACACGCTGGGTGCGTCCTGGCATTTTGCCGTCGAACGGATACATTCCTCGGATAATCTGAGAATGCGGCTCAACCCTTAAAAATCCAGGGAGCTTGAAATGCTGTCCAAGCGTCGCTGCCCCTATACGGGGGTTGTGAACTTCTATTCCGACGAGGATCCCCACATGGCCGTCGGCTCGGTGGTGGCGGGGAACGAGCGGGGCTTCTTCTGGCGCTACTACACGGAGCCCTTCGCCCGCGGCGGGCTGGCGTCCGACATCGGCAGCGCGGAGCGGGAGGTTCGCGCAGCCGGGCTGATGGCCGAGCGTCAGGCGCAAGGTGACACGCGGCTGGCGCACTGACGGGAGCCGGCAGCCGCCCTTCGGGTGCGGATGATCCGCGATGCCGACGAGCGGGGTCTCTTGATCAGTGGTGTCGAGCGCGACGCGCCGTCACCGGCGTCCTGACTCTGATGGCTCACGCTGCCGCCCGGCAGCCATCCAGACGGCGGCGATGGCCACCCAGGCAATTGCAATGGGCAGCGCGCCGAGCAGCGCCCCGTAGGCAAGGCCGGCGGGAGGCACGAACTACGCCCTTGCAAGGATGAATACGGCAGGCGCGAGGGCCGGGCCGTGGGCTACGATGATGCTTGGCGTCAATGCCGTTGCGAGGACGAAGGCGCAGACCAGGATACGCTTTGTCCTGCAAGTGCCGCGCGTGAGCCTCGAGGCGAAGCGAAAGCTATGGCACCGCCGATCCACGTGGCCGCAAACATCATCAGCTGGTTCCATTCCCAGTGCACCGCATCCTCCCGAGAAGACGGTGGGCGCGAGCCTGACTCATCGCGGCACTGCTGGGCAATCAGCGCATGGGCTCAGCCGCACCCGCCCATCTTGACTTGTTCGCTTTTTGTTCTTATAAAGGCACTACACTGACGGGGCGTTTCCCGATGCGCGTCCCAGGGGCATCTCGACAGCTCCAAAAACCCTAAGCCGAAGCATTCAAGTGTCTGGAAAGGCATGTCTAAACACATGTTCTCTGCTGGTCTTGCCATGCCTCTTGCCAGGTCTGGGACGGCGCCTGCGGCGGCTCCGGGCCCCGGCGATGGCGGTGCGCGGCCGGGGCGGGCGCAGGAGATCGAGGCCTTGCGGGCCGTGCTCGACCGGCTCGAGGCCCGGCATGCGGCGCCAGGTACCGATCCCGGCGCCCATGGCGGGGCGGATGCTGATCGCATCCGGCCGGTGCTGCCGCTCGGAGACCTCGACGCGCATCTGCCGGGCGGCGGGCTGCCTGTCGGCGTGCTCAACGAGATCACGGCGGAGTACGCGCATCGCCCGGCCGCCTACGGCTTTACCTTCGCGCTGATGGCGAAGGCGCAAAAGGCGCGCAGCGGGCCGGCCATTCTGGTGCTGTCGCGGCGGGCGCTGTGCGACTTCGGCCACCCCTACGGGCACGGCCTCTCCCAGCTCGGCCTCGACGTCAGCGAGCTGATCCTGGTCGAGGCCAACAAGGATGACGATGCGCTGTGGGCGATCGAGGAGGCGCTGCGTGCGCACGGCTGTGCCGCCATCGTCGCGGGCGCCATCGCCGGCAGCGTCGATCTCACGCAGGCGCGCCGGCTCAACCTCGCGGCGCAGGCCACAGGCACGCCGCTGGCGCTGCTGCGCGCCGGCAAGGCGGATGCGGGCCCCGCCGCCACCCGCTGGCGCATCACGACGGCGCCGGCGGCCAAGGATCGCGGCGGCGCATTCCATCGCTGGCGCTGGCAGGCAAGCCTCGAGCGCTGCCGCAACGGCCGTCCCGGACACTGGCTGATCGAGTGGGATCATGTCGCGCATCGTTTCCATCTGGTTGAGAGCCTGGCCCATCGCGCGCCTGTTGCGCAGCCAGGGGGCAGGTCCGGAGCCGGGGCTGCAGCCGGCGTCGGCGCGCGCGCAGGGCCCGCGAGCCTCAGACGGACCGGCTGAGCCCGACAGGCAGACCGATCTCGTCGATCGCACGCGTCCGCTCGTCCTCGTGGCGCCCGGCAAGGGTGGGCCGCGGGTGACGGCGCTCAATCGGGCAGCCCAGCGCGCAGGTATCGTGCAGGACGAGCTCCTCTCCAATGCACGCGCCAAGGTGCTCGACCTGCAGGTACGCGAGGCCGACCCTGCAGCCGATGCCGCGGCGCTGGCGCGGCTCGCCGTATGGGCCCTGCGCTATACGCCGACGGTTGCCGTCTACGACGCAGGGAGCGGCGCCGACGGGCTGTTCCTGGAGATCACGGGGGCAGCACATCTCTTCGGCGGCGAGGAGCGCATGCTCGCGGATATCCGGCGCCGGCTCACCGCATTCGGCCTCGCGCCGCGGCTCGGCATCGCCGATACGGCCGGCGCGGCGTGGGCCGTCTCGCACCATGCCGCCGACGGCAGCATTGTGCCGCCGAAGGCGGAGGCCGAGGCGCTTAACGGCCTGCCGCTCGCGGCGCTGCGGCTGCCGCCCGAGGCCCTGAGCCTCCTGAAGCGGCTGGGGCTACGGCGCATCGGGGAGATCGCCAACGAGGCGCGCGCGCCGTTCGCGGCCCGCTTCGAGGCCGATCTGCTGCTGCGCCTGGACCAGGCGTTTGCGCGGCGGCCGGAGCCGCTCGCTGCCGTGGAGCCGCCGCCCGCCTATCGCGCGCATGCCGCCTTCGCGGAGCCGATCTTCTCGAGCGAGCACGTGCTGGTCGCGGCGGAACGGCTGCTCGAGGAGGTGGGCGGGCAGATGCTCGGCCACGGCACCGGCGCGCGGCTGGTGCGGCTTTTGCTGTTTCCGGTCGCGGCAAGGCAGCAGGCAAGCGACGGCATCGTCAGCCTCGACATCGGGCTTGCGGCCCCGAGCCGGGACGCCGCCCACATCGCGCGGCTTCTCGCGCTGCGCCTCGAGCGGCTGGGCGAGGGCGCGCTCGAGACGGAGCTCGGCTTCGAGGCGGCAGCCCTGCACGTGCGCGTCGCCGAGCCGCTCGCCGAGACGCAGGGCGCCTTGCGGCTCGCGGCACGCCAACACGACCCTCACGCCGTGACCGGGCTCGTCGACCGCCTGCGGCAGCGGCTCGGGCCGGCCGCCGTGCGCGCGCTCATTCCGCATCACAGCCACCTGCCGGAGCGGGCGCAGCGGCCCGTCACGCCGGCGCCGGGGCTGGCCGAGGAGGCGACGCAGGCGTGGGGGGCCGACATGCCCGTCGGCCCGCGCCCGCCGCTGCTGCTGGCGCGGCCCGAGGCGGCGGAGGTGCTGGCGCTGATCCCGGACGGGCCGCCGCGGCAGTTCCGCTGGCGGGGCGTGCTCTACCAGGTGGCCGAGGCGCAGGGGCCGGAGCGCATCACGCCGGAATGGTGGCGGCGCACGGGCGAGGCGGCGCGCGACTACTACCTCGTCGAGGACGGCGCCGGCCGCCGCTTCTGGATCTACCGCGCCGGTCTCTACGGCGCCGAGGAGACGCCCGCCTGGTTCATCCACGGGGTATTCGCATGAGGGACGCAGGACCCGCCGCCATCTCCTCTCGTGCCTTCCCGGCCGAGCGCAGCGAGAGCCGGGCTCTTGTCCCGCCGCGGATCTCCTGCTGCGTGGAAAGATCCAGGACAGCCGCGCCCGCCCGCGGCTTCCGGGACAGCAAGAAAGGAAAGGCGCGCAAACTCGGAAGTCGCTCAGCTGGCAATCTTCTCGCGCGCGGCCTGCGCCAGAAAGGCGGAGCGTGTGAGGCCGCGGGCCTTGGCTGCAGCATCGATGAGATCGACCAGCGCTTTGTCGAGCGAGATGTTGATGCGCACCGTCCGGCCGGCGTCGGCCAGCAGGGGGACGGCGAACAGAACCGCGCCAGCCTCGACGGCCGCCGCAACCTCGGGGAGAGCCAAGACCGCATCGGCTGCGCGGGCCGCCTCCACCCGGCCGCCCGCGCTCTCGACGGCCTCCACATGCTGGCGGAGCGCGTCGGCGGCATTGCCAACCGCCTGCTCGAAGGTATCGCCGGCCGAGAAGCACCCCTCGACATCGGGAAACCAGACGCCGAACGCGCTGCCAGGCTCTTTTTCAATCACAGCAACATAGTGCATGGGCTTGATAGTGGTCCTTTGCGCCTGCGGCTCGCTCTCTCGTCAAGGACGCCACCCGGCAAGCTTGTAGATTCGACGGACGAGGCCGGTCGGCAGATCTCGCCGGGGATGGGTGAGGGTGATGATGTCTTGCCGTTCGGGATGCTTGAACGTGTGATGGTCGCCATTCACGCGATCAAGCACTCAGCCGTCGTCTTCCAGCATCCGCATCAGCTTGCGGCTGTTCCGCTCCATGGCTCGCTCTCCCGAGGTCGGAAACGAGTTCTGGTGGAGTGTCGCTCGGGTTCGGAGACGGCCAATTTTGCATCTAAAGTGTGTATAATAATAAGTATTATCGACCAAGTCAACGCGCCATGACAACAGCCTTCGCAGAGCTGGTGGCGGCGACCAACTTCTCGTTCCTCTCGGGTGCCAGCCATGCGCACGAGATGGTGGGGCAGGCGGCGGAGCTCGGCCTTGCCGCCATCGGCATCGCCGATCGCAACACGCTCGCCGGCGTCGTGCGCGCGCACGTGGCGGCGAAGGCGGCCGGCATCAAGCTGCTGGTCGGCGCCCGGCTCGTCACCACCGACGGGCTCGAGATCGTGTGCTACCCGCAGGACCGCAAGGCCTACGGCCGCCTGAGCCGGCTCTTGACGCTGGGCAACCGGCGCGCAGCGAAGGGCGAATGCCACATCACGCTCGCCGACATCCTCGCCCATGCCGAAGGGCAGATCCTGATCGCGATGCCGCCGCGCACGCTGACACCGGCCTTCGCCGAGGCCCTGGCGGCGCTGGTCGCGGGCGGCGCGTCCTCTGCGCCTGCGGCAAGCAGCAGCTCGTCCATCGTCGCGTTTCCGGGATCGCAGGCCGGGCGTGCGGATGCATCGCCCGCCTCGTCCGCCGGCGCGGCCGGGCAAGGTCCCGGACAGCCGCGCCAAGCGCGTCTTCCGGAAACGCATGGGGAGGGGTGCGCGGCCACTTCCGCGGCCACTGAATGCGACGCGGCGTCTGCATCCTCGAAGCCCTCTCTGTTTGCGTTCCCGGACGTCGCGCGCGAGCGCGGCGATCCGGGACCTTGCCCGGCAGAGGTAGAGCCGCAACGGGGAAAGATCCCGGCTCTCGCTGCGCTCGGCCGGGAAGGCAAAGGAGCGGATGGCGACGCGTGCCATGCCGATGACAGCGGCAAGCGTGATCATGGCAGTCGGCGCCGCGGCGCGGGCAACGTCTTCCTCGCCTTCGCGCTCGCCTTCGACGGCCGCGAGAAGCAGCGCCTGGCCGATCTGACCGAGCTGGCGGAGCGCACCGGGGCGCCGCTTCTGGCCACGACGGATGCGCTCTTCCACCACCCCTCGCGCAAGCCCCTCGCCGACATCCTCGTCTGCATCAAGGAGAGGTGCACCATCGCGCAGGCAGGCTATCGCCTTGCCGCCAACGCCGAGCGGCACCTGAAGCCGGCGGCCGAGATGGCGCGTCTTTTCGCCCGCACGCCGGAGGCCGTCGCGCTGAGCCTCGCGATCGCGGAGCGCGTGCGCTTCTCGCTGGACGAGCTGCGCTACGAGTATCCCGACGAGCCGGTGCCGCCGGACAAGACCCCCCAGGGCTACCTCGCGGAGATCACGCGCGTCCACGCGCACGAGCGCTATCCCGCCGGCATTCCGGCGAAGGTGCAGGCGCTGATCGACAAGGAGCTGGCGCTGATCGCCGAGCTCGGCTACGCGCAGTACTTCCTCACCGTCTACGACCTCGTCCGCTATGCGCGCGCGCAGGGCATCCTGTGCCAGGGGCGCGGGGCGGCCGCCAACAGCGCGGTGTGCTTCTGCCTCGGCATCACCTCCGTCGATCCGACCGAGATCGACCTGCTGTTCGAGCGCTTCATCTCCGCCGACCGCGGCGAGCCGCCCGACATCGACGTCGACTTCGAGCACGAGCGGCGCGAGGAGGTGATCCAGTACCTGTACAACCGCTACGGCCGCCACCGCGCCGCCATCTGCGCCACCGTCATTCACTACCGCCCGCGCATGGCCATCCGCGAGGTCGGCAAGGCGCTGGGCCTCACCGAGGACGTGACGTCGGCGCTTTCGGGCCTGGTGTGGGGCTACGGCGACGGCGCCTTCCCGGAGGCGCACATCCGCGAGGCGGGCCTCGACCCGGAGAATCCGGAGCTCAAGCAGGCGCTCGCGCTGGCCAACACGCTATTGGGCTTTCCCCGGCATCTCTCCCAGCACGTCGGCGGCTTCGTGCTGACGCGCGAGCGACTCGACGAGACGGTGCCGATCCTCAACGCGGCCATGGAGGACCGCACCAACATCGAATGGGACAAGGACGACATCGACGCGCTCGGCATCCTCAAGGTGGACGTGCTGGCGCTCGGCATGCTGAGCGCCATCGCCAAGAGCTTCGCCATGATCGAGAGGCACTACGGCTGGCGGCCCTCGCTCGCCATGCAGCCGACCGACAAGGCCGTCTACGACATGCTGTCGAAGGCCGATTCCGTCGGCGTGTTCCAGGTCGAGAGCCGGGCGCAGATGTCGATGCTGCCGCGGCTGAAGCCCGCCTGCTTCTACGACCTCGTGATCGAGGTGGCGATCGTGCGGCCCGGGCCCATCCAGGGCGACATGGTGCATCCCTACCTGCGCCGGCGCGACGGGATCGAGGAGGTCACGTACCCTTCGAGCGAGCTGGAGGCGGTGCTGAGGAAGACGCTCGGCGTGCCGCTGTTCCAGGAGCAGGCGATGCAGATCGCCATCGTCGGCGCCGGCTTCACGCCGGGAGAGGCGGACAAGCTGCGGCGTGCCATGGCCACCTTCCGCCACGTCGGCACCATCCACACCTTCCGCGCCCGCTTCATCGACGGCATGGTCGCGCGCGGCTACCAGGAGGAGTTCGCCGAGCGCTGCTTCAGTCAGATCGAGGGCTTCGGCGAGTACGGCTTTCCCGAGAGCCACGCGGCGAGCTTCGCCCTCCTCGTCTACGTCTCGGCGTGGATCAAGCACTACTATCCGGAGGTGTTCTGCGCGGCGCTGCTCAACAGCCAGCCGATGGGCTTCTACCAGCCGGCGCAGCTCGTGCGCGACGCCCGCGAGCACGGCGTGTGCGTGCTGCCGCCCGACGTCAACGCCAGCGACTGGGACTGCACGCTGGAGCCGGCGGGGACGGCGCCTGTGGCCTTGGAGGAGAACGCGGCCCCGTCGGAGGCACCGGCGGAGCGCACCGCCCCCTCCGGTCTGCCTTCCCGGACATCGCGCGCGAGCGCGATGATCCGGGATCCTTCCCCGGCGGATCCCGTCACCACCGGGCATGACGATGGTGGGGAAGGCGAGTGGCAAGCCTCAAGTGCAACGCCATCTCTGCGCAGGCCGAGATCTGCGCCCGCCGATGCCAGCCTGCCGGCGCTCCGCGCGACGCTCAACCCCACGCCTGCCCGCAGCCGGCGCCTCGCGGTGCGGCTGGGGCTGCGGCTGGTGTCGGGGCTGCAGGAGGCGGCGACGCGCGAGACGGTGCTCGGCCAGCGCGGGGCGGGCTACACCGACATGACGACGCTGTGGCTGAGATCGCAGGCCCCCGCCGGCCTGCTCGAGCGGCTGGCGGACGCGGACGCCTTCCGCTCGCTCGGCCTCGACCGCCGGCAGGCGCTGTGGGCGGTGAAGGGGCTTGAGGGCGGCGCGCTCAAGGCCGGCCACAAGCGCAGCGGCCGTGCGCGGGCCCCGATGTTTGCGCGCGCCGAGACGGGCGACCTGTTCGCCGAGGCCGGCGTCAGGCTGCCGGAGACGAGCCTGCCCGAGCACGTGGTCGAGGATTACTCCGCGCTCGGGCTGTCGCTCAAGGCGCATCCGGTGAGCTTCTTCCGCGAGCGCCTGCAGCGGATGGGCGTCATTACCAGCACCGAGCACTGGGAGGAGAGACGGGCCGGCCGGCGGGCGAAGGTTGCCGGCCTCGTGCTCGTGCGGCAGCGCCCCGGCACGGCCAAGGGCGTCATCTTCCTGACACTCGAGGACGAGACGGGCGTCGTCAACGTCGTGGTCTGGCCGAAGATGTTCGAGCGCTTCCGGCGCGTGGTGATGAGCGCGCGGCTCCTCATGGTGCGCGGGCGCATCGAGCGACAGGGGCTCGTCATCCACATCATCGCGGAGGATCTCGTCGATCTCTCGCACGAGCTTGCCAGGCTGTCCCAGGGCGGGCCGCTGGCGCACGAGGGCCGGCAGGTGCAGGAGGGCTCATGGCGCCCCAAGAGCCGGGATTTCCATTGAGCCTCGCCAGGTTGCCGGCGGGGCGCAGCACGCAAGGGCATCGGCCGCCGCGCAGCCTGCAGCAGGCCCATTGCGGCCAGCCGCCGCCCCCTCCCCTTGCGCTCCCGGCCGAGCGCAGCGAGAGCCGGGATCTTTCCCCGTCGCGTCCAGCCGCAAGGGGGAAGGATCCGGATCATCGCGCTCGCACGCGATGTCCGGGAAGGCAGACCGGGGGTGGGCTCACGCGGCTTTGACCGGCAAGCCCGCGACAGCCGTGCGATAAACAGCAACGCGCAGCGCCACAGACGGGCACTTTGACCTGAAGGGCCGCTCGCGGAATCGAACACGCACGATCGCAACCGTATACTCGACCGAGATCAGCCAAGGAGCAGCTTCATGCACACGGCTTCCCGCCTCCGTACCGGCCGCGCCGCGGCCACGCTCGCGACCCTTGTGCTCGCCGCCGGACTCAGCGGCCCGGTCCTCGCCCGCGACAACCTGCAGCCCGGGAAGCCGGCGCCCGATTTCACGGCCACCGACTCGGCCGGCAAGCCGGTGACGCTGTCGTCGCTCAAGGGCAAGACCGTAGTGCTGGAGTGGAGCAACGACGGCTGTCCCTACGTCGGCAAGCACTACAACAGCGGCACCATGCAGAAGCTGCAGGCGGACGCGACGGCCGATGGCGCCGTGTGGCTGACGGTGATCTCCTCGGCGCCGGGCACGCAGGGCCACGTCAATGGCCTCGAGGCCGACAAGCTCACCGCCGACCGCGGCGCCAAGCCGACGGCCGTGCTGCTCGACCCCAAGGGCGCGCTCGGCAAGCTCTACGGGGCGTCGACCACGCCGCACATGTACGTCATCGATGCGGGCGGCATGCTGCGCTACATGGGCGGCATCGACGACAAGCCGTCGGCGAGCCCGGCGAGCCTCACCGGCGCCAAGCCCTACGTGCGCGAGGCGCTGGCGGCCATCGCCGCCGGCAAGCCCGTGGACCCGGCCTCGACCCGGCCCTACGGCTGCGCGGTGAAGTACGCCGACTGAGCGATCGGCCGGGCGCACCGGCCGGTCGGTCACGTTGAGCCAAGCCCGGCGCCTCGGCAGCCGGGCCTCGCCTTCGCGCTTTTCCCGATCCGCGCGGTGCGCGCCTCCCGCAATGACACGCCCTGTGCATCCACCCGGGCTCGGGGGGTGCGGCGCAGGCCCGCGTCCCGTCCTACCGCGGCAGGTCCGTGCGGCCCATCAGGAAGCGGTCGATGGCGTGCGCGGCCTGCCGGCCCTCGCGGATCGCCCACACCACGAGGCTCTGCCCGCGCCGGATGTCGCCCGCCGCGAACACCTTCTCGCGCGCCTTCACGCGATAGTCGCGCTCGTTGGCATCGAGCCCCTTAAAGCGCCCGCGCGGCACCACCGGCACGCCGAGCTCCTTGACCACGTCGCCCTCGACGGGCCCCGCAAAGCCCATGGCGAACAGCACCAGGTCCGCCGGCAGCTCGCCCTCGCTGCCCGGCACCGGCTTCAGGCTACCGTCGACGCGCGTGTAGAGGAGCTTCTCGACCTGGCCGTTGCTGCCTTTGAAACCCACCGTCGAGATCGAGTACTCGGTCCGTGCACCTTCCGCCTGGCTCGACGACACGCGCAGCTTGAGCGGCCAGTGCGGCCAGCTCATCGCCTTGTTCTCCTTCTCCGGCGGCATCGGCATGATCTCGAGCTGCGTCACGCTTCTCGCCCCCTGGCGCAGCGACGTGCCGATGCAGTCGCTGCCCGTGTCGCCGCCGCCGATCACGATCACGTCCTTGCCCTTGGCGGAGATCTCCGCCACGCCCGCGAGCGCCTCGCCCGAGACCCGCCGGTTCTGCTGCGGCAGGAAATCCATGGCGAAGTGCAGGCCCTTCAGGTCCCGCCCCGGCGCGCTGGCGAAGAAGTCGAACGGCGCCTCCGAGCCGCCCGCCAGCAAGAGCGCGTCGTGCCCCGTCTCGAGCTCCAGGCTCGACACGTCCCGCCCCACGTGCACGTTGCAGTGGAACGTGACGCCCTCCGCCTCCATCTGCTTCACGCGCCGCTCGATGATGCCCTTCTCCATCTTGAAGTCGGGGATGCCGTAGCGCAGCAGCCCGCCGGGATGCGCGTTCTTCTCGTAGACGTGCACCTCGTGGCCGGCGCGCGCCAGCTGCTGCGCCGCCGCCAGCCCCGCCGGGCCCGATCCGACGATGGCGATCCTCTTGCCCGTCTTGTGCTGGGGCGGCTGCGGCACCACCCAGCCTTCCTCGTAGGCCTTGTCGACGATGGCGCACTCGATGGTCTTGATGGTCACCGGCTTGTCGTCGATGTTGAGCGTACAGGAGGCCTCGCACGGTGCCGGGCACACGCGGCCCGTCACCTCGGGAAAGTTGTTCGTGGAATGCAGGTTCTCGCTCGCCTGCTTCCAGTGCCCGCGGTACACGAGGTCGTTCCAGTCCGGGATCTGGTTGTTCACCGGACAGCCGTTGTGGCAGTAGGGGATGCCGCAGTCCATGCAGCGCGAGGCCTGCGTCTTCACCTCGCCGGGCTCCAGCGGGACGACGAACTCCTTCCAGTGCTTGAGCCGCTCCTCGACCGGCCGGTAATGCCGGTCCTTGCGGTCGAACTCCATGAAGCCGGTGATCTTGCCCATCGTGGTCTATCTCTATCCCGTCGCCATTATCCGTTTGCCCGGTCGAGCCCGAGCTCCTTCTCGCACCGCCCGATCCAGGCTCGGACGCTGCTGCGGCCTGACAGGTCGAAACCGCCCTCGTGCGCCAGCCGCGTGTAAGGCAGGAGGGCGATGTCCGCAACCGTGATGGCCTCGCCCACCAGCCAGTCGCGCGACACGAGCGTGCGCTCCATCAGGTCGAGGGCGGCTTCCCCGCGCTCCACCCGCCACCCCTCCCGCTGCTCGAGCGGGCGTTTGAGGTAGACGACATGGTAGCGCGTCGTCGCCACGTAGGGCTCGTGGCTGTACTGCTCCCAGAACATCCACTCGTCGATCTTGGCCTGCACGAAGCCGTCCTCGGGAAGCAGCGGCGTGCCGCGCGCCAGGTAGCGGATGATGGCATTGGATTCCGCCAGCTGCCGGCCGTCGGAGAGCTCCACGGCCGGGATCCGGCCGAGCGGGAACCGCGCGAGGAACTCTCGTGACCGCGTCTCCCCCTTCATGATGTCGACGTGCGTCCACGTGTAGGGGAGCCCCAGCTTGTCGGCCGTGTACTTGACCTTCAGGCAGTTCCCGGACCCCAGGTCCCCGAAAATGTTCATCACGTTACTCTCTCGGCCGCGGCACGCGCGGCCGAAACCACGCGTCCGTTATGCTAACCCTTCGCCGTGCGCAGCCCGATCTCGATCTTCTCGAGCGGGTTCTCGACCACGGCCTGCGCTTTTGCCATCTCCGCCAGCGCCCGCCTGTACTCGACCGGCATCACCTTCTTGAACTTGGGCTGGTAGACCGCCCAGCTCTCGAGGATCAGCTTCGCCTTCGCCGAGTTGGTGTAGTGCGCGTGGCGGGCGATCAGCTGGTGCAGGCGCTCGGCGTCCTGCCGCGTCATGTCGCCCATGACGTCGACGAGGCCCATGCTCTGCAGGTCGCCGCCCTGGCCCTCGAGCCGGCGCATCACCTCCTCCTCGGCCTCGACCGGAGCGAGGTCGATCATGGCGAGGTTGCAGCGCTTCTCGAACGTACCGTCCTCGTCGAGCACGTAGGCGATGCCGCCCGACATGCCGGCCGCGAAGTTGCGCCCCGTGGGGCCCAGCACCACCACGACGCCGCCCGTCATGTACTCGCAGCCGTGGTCACCCGTGCCCTCCACCACCGCGATGGCGCCCGAGTTGCGCACCGCGAAGCGCTCGCCTGCGATGCCGCGGAAGTACGCCTCGCCCGTGATGGCGCCGTAGAGCAGCGTGTTGCCGACGATGATGCTCTCCTCGGGCACGATGCCCGACGTGGGATCGGGCCGCACGATGATCTTGCCGCCCGACAGCCCCTTGCCGACGTAGTCGTTGCCCTCGCCGACGAGCTCCAGCGTCAGCCCGTTCGCGGCCCAGGCCCCGAAGCTCTGCCCGGCCGTGCCCTTGAAGGTCAGCCAGATGCTGTCCTCTGGCAGCCCCGCATGCCCGAAGCGCTTGGCGATCTCGCCCGACAGCATGGCGCCGGCCGTGCGGTCGCGGTTGCAGATGTCGAACTCCGCCTTCACCCGCTTGCCCGCCTCGAGCGCCGGCATGGCGGCCGCGATCAGCTTGTTGTCGAGCACCTTGTCGAGGCCGTGGTCCTGGCTCTCGCAGTGGTAGATCGCCACGCCCTTCGGCGCGTCGGGCTTGTGGAACAGCCGCGAGAAATCGAGCCCCCGCGCCTTCCAGTGGCCGACGGCGCGCTCGGTGTCGAGCACCTGGCTCTGGCCAACCATCTCGTCGATCGTGCGGAAGCCGAGCGAGGCCATGATCTCGCGCGCTTCCTCGGCGACGAAGAAGAAGTAGTTGATGGCGGCCTCGGGGGTGCCCGTGAACTTCCGGCGCAGGACAGGATCCTGCGTGGCGACGCCCACGGGGCAGGTATTGAGGTGGCACTTCCTCATCATGATGCAGCCGAGCGCGATCAGCGGCGCCGTGGCGAAGCCGAACTCGTCGGCCCCCAGCAGCGCGCCCACCACGACGTCGCGGCCCGTGCGCAGGCCGCCGTCGACCTGCACCGCGATGCGGCCGCGCAGCCGGTTGGCGACCAGCGTCTGGTGCGTCTCGGCCAGCCCGATCTCCCACGGGCTGCCGGCGTGCTTGAGCGAGGTCAAGGGCGACGCGCCCGTGCCGCCCTCGAAGCCCGAGATGGTGACGTGGTCGGCGCGCGCCTTGGCGACGCCCGCCGCCACCGTGCCGACGCCGACCTCGGACACGAGCTTCACCGACACCTGCGCCCGCGGGTTGACGTTCTTCAGGTCGAAGATGAGTTGGGCCAGGTCCTCGATCGAGTAGATGTCGTGGTGCGGCGGCGGCGAGATCAGGCCCACGCCCGGCGTCGAGTGGCGCACCTTGGCGATGGTCGCGTCCACCTTGTGCCCGGGCAACTGCCCGCCCTCGCCGGGCTTTGCGCCCTGCGCCATCTTGATCTGCATCATGTCCGAGTTGGCGAGGTACTCCGCCGTCACGCCGAAGCGGCCCGAGGCCACCTGCTTGATGGCCGAGCGCAGGCTGTCGCCGTTGGCGAGCGGCACGAACCGGTCGGCCTCCTCGCCGCCCTCGCCCGTGTTCGACTTGCCGCCGATGCGGTTCATGGCGATGGCGAGCGTGGTGTGGGCTTCCCGGCTGATCGAGCCGAAGCTCATGGCCCCCGTCGCGAACCGCTTGACGATGTTGGCGGCGGGCTCCACCTCCTCGATCGGCACCGGCTTGCGGCCGAGCTCCTCCGCGCTCTTCAGGCGGAACAGGCCGCGCAGCGTCATCAGCTGCTCGTGCTGGTCGTTGATCTGCTGCGCGTAGGAGCGGTACTTCTCCGGCAGGTTGCCGCGCACGGCGTGCTGCAGGTCTGCAACCACGCTCGGCCGCCACACGTGCGCCTCTCCGCGCACGCGATAGGCGTACTCGCCGCCGACGTCGAGGTTGCTCGCCAGCGCCGGCACGTCGCCGAACGCCTGCCGGTGCCGCTCCGCCGTCTCCCGCGCGATCTGGCGCAGGCCGACGCCTTCCACCTGCGTGTGCGTGCCCGTGAAGTACTTCCTCACGAAGCTCGACTTGAGGCCGATGGCATCGAAGATCTGCGCGCCGCAGTAGCTCTGGTAGGTCGAGATGCCCATCTTGGACATCACCTTGAGCAGGCCCTTGTCGATCGCCTTGATGTAGCGCTTCTGCGCCTCCTTCAGCGTCAGCTTCTCGTCGAGCTCGGGCAGCAGCTGCTCCAGCGTCTCGAAGGCGAGGTAGGGGTTGATCGCCTCCGCGCCGTAGCCGGCCAGCGTGCAGAACTGGTGCACCTCGTGCGCCTCGCCCGTTTCCACGACCAGCCCGACCGACGTCCTCAGCCCCTGCTTGATCAGGTGGTGATGCACGGCCGAGGTCGCCAGCAGCGACGGGATCGGGATGCGGTCTGGGCCCGTGTTGCGGTCGGACAGGATGACGATGTTGTACTCGCCCGAGCGCACGGCCTCCTCGGCCTCCGCGCACGCCACGTCGAGCGCCGCCGCCATGCCGATGGCGTTCCTGTCGGCCGGATAGGTGATGTCGATCGTGACGGAGGAGAACTGGTTGTCCTTCACCGCGCCGATCTGGCGGATGCGCTCCAGGTCCTCGTTGGAGAGGATCGGCTGGTAGACCTCCAGCCGCTTCACCTTCGACATGCCTTCCAGGTCGAGCAGGTTCGGCCGCGGCCCGATGAACGACACCAGGCTCATGACGAGCTCCTCGCGGATCGAATCGATCGGCGGGTTCGTCACCTGCGCGAAGTTCTGCTTGAAGTAGGTGTGCAGCAGCTTGGGCTTGTTGGACAGCACCGACACCGGTGTGTCCGTGCCCATCGAGCCCACG
>JANRIO010000016.1:0-7600 GCA_033764875.1 Hyphomicrobiaceae bacterium
TGTGCATCTCATCGAGACGCTGGCCGAGCGGATCGCGGAGCTGTGCCTGGCCAGCCCAACCGTGACGAAAGTCCGGGTGCGGATCGAGAAGCCCGACGTGCTGCCGTCCGTGCGCAGCGTCGGCGTCGAGATCGAGCGCGGGGGCTAGCGCCCGGCCGCGAGATTCGCAGCGTCCTTGCACGAGCTGAAAGCCCTAGAAGACCGGTGAATCCCGTGTGCTTCAGAGCGCGTCGCCGTCACCCAGGCTGGCGCCAGGCTGGTCGTGAGGTCCGTCTACGACAGATTGCCACAAAGCGGACACAGGGGCTTCTCACTGGCGCCCCAAACCTTCACCCTAAATCCCTGCGTCAGGCCGGGCAATTCGGGGACCCAACCACGCGGGTTGCATGGCCACGGACAACCCAACGCCGCCAGAAGGATGCCGGGGCCGGTGCACCGACGGGGGCTGGCGGAGGTTTAACGAATGGGCGCCTGTGCCACGGCCGGAAAAAATCCGGCAGCGTGGTAACGGCTCATTAAAGTTAAGGGCTTACTAATGGTGGCAAACCTTCCGAAGAACGCCTATGGCGGATCAAAGAAGGCGGGGTCGTTCAAGTTAGTGAGTAACCCAGGGTGTAGTCGCATGCAGGCCCGGTTTCGAGCTTTCGTTCTGATTGCGTTGTTCGCCGCGCCACTTGGAAATGCCGCAGCCGGTCCGCTACCGGACATCAAGGCCGGGCCGGGCAACAGCGTCCCGCAATGCGTGACGCCGGGCCGGCTTCTCGCCTTCCTGAAAGCCCGCAACGGCGAGCTCAACCCGCGCTATGAGAGCGTGCCGGGCGAGTACATGCGCCTCGGCGAGGCGCTGGGCGTGCGCTGGGACTATGCGTTCTACCAGATGGTGCTGGAGACGGGCGCGCTCGCCTTCAAGTCCGGCGGCCGCGCCGGCGACGTGAAGCCCACCCAGAACAATTTTGCCGGCCTCGGTGCCACGGGCAAGGGTGAGCCGGGCGAGAGCTTCCCCGACATCGCGACCGGCGTGCAGGCGCACCTGGAGCATCTGCTGCTCTATTCCGGCCAGCGCCTCGACAACCCGGTCGCCGAGCGCACCCGCAAGGTGCAGCAGTGGGGCGTGCTGAACCAGTGGCAGGCCGGCTTCACGCGGCCCATCACCTACGCCGACCTCGCCGCCAAGTGGGCGCCCGGCTCCAACGTCTACTCGCGGATGCTGGAGAGCATCGCGCACAGCTTCCAGGACTTCTGCCGGCGTCCCGATCCCAAGCCGGAGCTGCTCGCCGCCGTGCGCCGGAGCCGGCTCGCGGCCGAGCAGGCCCCGAGGGCCCCGGCGCAGGAGGAGCGTCGCGAGGAGCGGCCGGGCAACGTGCTCGCCCAGCGCGCCATCGACACCGGCAAGGCCGAGGAGGACAACCGCCGCGCCGGGCTGGTCACGACCGAGACCGTGTCGCCGTCGCTGACGGCGAGCCTCGGCGGCAAGGTGCCGCCGACGCCGTTCAAGATCCTCAACAGCCCGCCGGCGCAGCCCGAGGCCCCTGCCGCCGCGCAGCCGACGCCGAGCGCCTGGGCCGGCGAGCCTTCGCCCGCATTCCGCTCCGGCATGCTCAACATGCCCGCGCCGCAGAAGCCGCCGGCATTCTACGGCGATAGCACCTCGTTGCCGCCGCCGGCGCTGCCGGCCGCCTCCGAGACGCAGCTGCCCCCGACGCGCACGAGCGCGCCCGAGGCGCGGCCGCCCGTGCAGCCCTCTGCCGCCGCGCCGCCGCCGGCGCAGCAGCCGCCCGCGCAGCAGGCCAAGTCGCCGCCACCGGCCGCGCCGCGCAAGGATCCGCCACCGACCAAGGTTGCCTCCGCGGCCACCGCCGCCGTGGTGCCGCCCGGGCAGAAGTGCCGCGTGTGGACCGCGAGCTACGGCGGCCAGAAGGCGCTGATCATCCGCTCGGTGATCGACAGGGTGGTGAACTTCACCGTGCTCGACGTCAACGAGGGCGCGGAGAAGCGGGAGGCCGACGCGTTCATCGCCGCCTATGCCAAGAACGGCACGGTGGCGGGCGAGTTCGCCAGCCAGACGAACGCGCTCGACAAGGCGTTCGAGCTCTGCCCCGAGGGCTAGCCGCAAGACCTCCGCACATGACGAAGCCGGCGTGCGACGCGCGCCGGCCCTGCCTCCCTTCACCGACAGATGGACGTGCCCGCTGATGCCAGCGCAATGCTCTCGTCTTGCCGCCGCCCTGCTCGCCCCGGTGCTCGCCGCCGGCGTCGTCGCGGGGCCGGCGCATGCCGAGCGCGGCAGCTCGCCGCCGGCTTCGGTCAACATCAGGCTGGCGCCGGGCGAGAGCGTGCCGGCGTGCGTGACGCCGGCGCGCCTGATGGCCCACGTGCGCGAGCGCAACGGCAGGCTCGATCCGCGCTTTGCCCGGATCGCCACCTACTACAAGCAGCACGGCGAGGCGCTGCGCGTGCGCTGGGACTACGCCTTCTTCCAGATGCTGATCGAGACCAACTACCTCAGCTACAAGACAGGCTCCGGACGCTGGGGAGACGTCGACCCGAAGCAGAACAACTTCGCCGGCATCGGCACCACGGGCGGTGGCGTGCCGGGCGACAGCTTCAAGGACGTGTCGACGGGCGTGCTGGGGCAGATGCAGCACCTCGTCGCCTACTCGGGCGAGCGTATCGCCAACCCGGTGGCGGCACGCACCATGGAGAAGCAGGACGAGATCATCGAGCTGTCGCGCAAGCTCAAGCGGCCGGTGCGCTTCTCGGACCTGGCGCGGCGGTGGGCCGTCGACTGGCGCTATGGACGCAGCATCGAGTACGTGGCGCAACGCTACCGCAAGGCCTACTGCCGCGACGACGGACAGCCGCTCGCCGCCTCGCCCGACCCGGCCGAGGATGCACCGGCAAAAAGCGTGGTGGAGGCCGCAGCGGGCCCGCGTGCGAGCCGGCCGCCCAGAGGCGGCGCGGGCGCGGCCGAAACCAGCACGCAGCTTGCCGCCTCGCCGGCGGGCTGCGGCATCTGGACGGCCAGCTATGGCGGCTCCGTCGCCTTCCTGATCCGCTCGGTGACCGGAGCGACCACCAACTACACCGTGCTGCAGGTCGAGGCGGAGGACGAGGCGGCGCAAGTCGACGCCTTCGTGCGGACCCACGCCCAGGGAGGGGAGATGGTCGGCCGCTACGGCTCGGCCGAGCAGGCCTTCGCGCGCGCCTTCGAGCTGTGCCCGCGGCCGTCGTGACGGGGCCTGCGCGGGACGGCGCCGCAAATCAGGCCCGATTTTGCTCGACAAGAGCGCCTTCACGACCTTGACGGTTGTCGCCGGACGCGCAATCTGGCCGCTTGCGGACGGGTCCCCAGTCAACCTACCATCACACGGACGACTTTCATGCGATCAGCGCGCGTCAGCCTCGTTGCAGCCTCCGCGGTGCTCGCCGCGCTCGCAGCCAGCGTCCCAGCCCGGGCCGAGACGCCGCCGCCGCCACCGCCGGCCGCCGCCAACTGCCAGAACACGCAAAGCTTCGAGCGCTGGCTCGGCGAGTTCCGCAAGGAGGCGCTGGCATCCGGCATCTCGCGGCAGACGGTGACGCGGGTGCTCGACGACATGACGCTCGACCCCTCCATCATCGCGCGCGACCGCAAGCAGGGCTTCTTCTCGCAGACGTTCACCGCCTTCTCGGGCAAGCTGATCTCGGCGGGGCGCATCAAGAACGGGCAGGCGAAGCTCAAGCAGCACCGCGAGCTGTTCGAGCGCGTCGAGAAGGAGTTCGGCGTGCCGGGCGCCGTTATCACCGCGTTCTGGGGGCTGGAGAGCGACTTCGGCGGCGGCATGGGCGACCAGTCGGTGCTGCGCTCGCTGGCCACGCTCGCCTACGACTGCCGCCGCGGCGAGATGTTCCGCAAGGAGCTGCTCGACGCCATGCGCATCGTCGAGGCGGGCGACCTGCAGCCCTCCGAGATGATCGGGGCCTGGGCCGGCGAGCTCGGGCAGACGCAGTTCCTGCCCTCGCACTACCTCAAGTACGCGGTCGACTACGACGGCGACGGCAAGCGCAATCTCCTGCGCAGCGTGCCGGACGTGATCGCCTCGACGGCGAGCTTCATCAAGTCGCTGGGCTGGCGGCCGGGCGAGCCGTGGATGGAGGAGGTGCGCGTGCCGCAGAGCCTCGCCTGGGATCAGGCCGATCTCGCCATCCAGCATCCGCGCTCCAAGTGGGCGGAATGGGGCGTGAAGGATATCCACGGCAACCCGGTGAAGCGCGATGCTCTTCCCGCCTCCCTGCTGCTGCCGATGGGGCGCTTCGGGCCGGCGTTCCTCGCCTATCCGAATTTCCAGATCTACCCGAAGTGGAACCAGTCGCTGAACTACTGCATCACGGCCGCGCATCTGGCCACGCGGCTGGAGGGTGCGCCGGCCTTCAACAAGGGCAGCAAGCCGATCGAGGAATTGTCGTTCCAGCAGGCCAAGGAGCTGCAGCAGCTGCTGATCAAGCGCGGCTTCCTCGAGGGCGAGGCCGACGGCAAGATCGGCGCCGGCACGCGCAAGGCGGTGAAGGCGGCGCAACTCAAGCTCGGGCTGCCGGCCGACAGCTACCCGACGTTCGAGCTGCTCGAGAAGCTCGGCGGCCGGGCCCGGCGCGAGCGGGCCGAGAACTGAGGGGAGGGGCGCATTCCCGCCCACGGAGATCCCATGCCCTACGAGACGCTCAAGGTGGAGATCGGGGCCGACGGCGTCGGCGTGATCACCATGAACCGGCCCGAGGCCCGCAACGCCATGAATACGGCGATGATGGAGGAGCTGCGCGATTGCTTCGCCGGCTTCTACGTCGACCAGGGCGCCGCCGCCTGCCTGATCCTCACCGGCGCTGCGGGCGGCTTCTGCTCGGGCGCCGATCTCAAGGAGCGCCGCGGCATGACGGACGCAGCCTGGGCGCGCCAGCACGCCATCGTCGAGCAGATGGTGCGGGCGCTGATGGACTGCCCGGTGCCGATCATCGCGGCGGTCAACGGCGCGGCTTACGCCGGCGGCATGGAGCTCGCACTCGGCTGCGACTTCATCTACGCGGCGCAGTCGGCGCGCTTTGCCCTCACCGAGGTGACGCTCGGCATCCTGCCCGGCGCCTGCGGCACGCAGAACCTGCCGCGCGCGGTGGGCGTGCGCCGGGCCAAGGAGATCATCCTCACGGGCCTGCCCTTCACCGCCGCCGACGCCGACGCCTGGGGCATGCTCAACAAGGTGTGCCCGGACGCGGAGCTGATGGACGCCGTACTCGCGACCGCGCGGCGCATCGCGGGCAACGCACCGATCTCCGTACGCCAGGCCAAGAAGGCGATCGACAAGGGCGCCGAACTCGACCGCGCCGCGGGCTATGCCTTCGAGCTCGAGGCCTACTACCGCACCGTGGGCACCGAGGATCGGCAGGAAGGCATCAATGCCTACAATGAGAAGCGCAAGCCGGTTTACAAAGGCCGGTAGGGCGGCGCCGCCGCGCCCGTCACGGCGCCTTCAGCGGCTGTCGGGCCACTCGTCCACAGGCGAACGCCGCATTTTCGTGGACAAGCTGTGGATAACGCCGCTTCCCCGATCGGCCGTGTCTTGGGCGGCCTAGGAGGACACGGAAAAGACGGCAAAGTCGTCGCATTGCCGCAGGATGTTCTCACCTGCGGACTTTTGCGGGGCTGAACATGTCTGGGCTCGAGAGCTTGCGTGACACGCTGGGCAAGCCGGTGGCGATCGTCGCCATCAGCGGTGCGGCACTGGTGACGGGAATGGCCACGTTGTGGCTGGCATCGACGGAACAGCCGGGGAACGCGCGTGGCGCCTTGCAGCCGTCCTGCATCGCCCTCGCCATCGATCGTGACAGCGGCACCACCAGCACACGCCCGTGCGCCGGCACACCCGTGCTGGTCGCCGGCAAGGAAACGGTGGCGAAGTAGGCCCGCGCCCTCGTCATGACCGGCAGCACGGCCAACGTCTTCGCGCGGCTTGCCGAACTAACCCATGTCGCTACTCTTTCGCGACCACCGCGGGAGCGACATGCCGAACCACCCGAGTTCCACGCCGAACCCTGAACCGCCGCGCATCGGCCTGGTGCGTGGCGAGGGCGTCGTTGCGCAACTCATCGGCCGGACCTTGCGCGCCGAGGGCTGGAGGCTGGCGGCAGACGCAGCCGAGGCCCATTGGCTCGTCCACGTCACCAATGGCCGCGAGGCCGACGCCACGCCCATCCTCGCCGGCCTGCACACCTTCGCCCAGCGCGCGGCGCCCGGGCCGTGCGGCGGCATCGTGCTGCTCCTCGATCTCAGCCCTGTCCAGGTCCGCGCGGGCGAGCCGCCGGCCCCCTTCGCCGAAGCCCTGGTGCTTCGCAGCCTGCAGGCCGCCGTGCCGCTGCTCGCCTTGACGTTCGCACCGCGCCTGCGGGTCAATGCCATCGGCATTCTGCCAGGCTCGCCGCAGCTTCCCCAGGGCACGCCCGAGGCGGACATCGCCGCAGCCCTGCGCTTCGTGATTGACGCGCCCGCCCTGACGGGCCAGATGATCGCCCTCGACGGCGGCCGCACCGCTTTGGTGCCCCCACCCGGCCTCGGGACATCCGACCAGACATGACCTTCGCCACCTCACCCAAGTCTTTGGCCCAGCGCACCCCTCTTCCGTCGAGCGGACGTCGGCGCGTGCTGATCCGCGATATGGAGATCGTGGCGAGTGTAGGCGTGTTCGAGCACGAGAAGCGCTACGAGCAGCGCATCGTGGTGTCGCTCGAACTCGACGTCGCCGATGACTACGACGGGCGCAGTGACCGGTTGGAGCATGTGCTCGACTATGCCGCCGTGGTGGAGGGGACGGTGCGCCTCGTGCAGGCGGAACACGTGCACCTGATCGAGACGCTGGCCGAGCGGATCGCCGCCCTGTGCCTCGCCGACCCCCGCGTACTCGCGGTCAAGGTCAAGATCGAAAAGCCGGACGTGCTGCCCCAGGTGCGCAGCGTCGGGATCGAAATTGAACGCACACGCTGATTGATCGTCGCGGGCGTTGCCGGAGGTGCTGCGGCCGCATCTGCGCCCGACGCCACAACTCCTTTCAAGCTATTGATTTCGGGCCTTTTGCTCAAACACCCCACGCCGCAAGCGCGCCCGAACCAAGGCCTCGAGATCCGGATCTTGCCTTGAAGGCGCCACAGCCTCCCCTCACTGGCGCCCTAAAGCTCGCGCCAAACTGGCGCTAGGCCGTTGCGATTCCCTGAGATTGCGGCGGCCGGCTCGAGGGAGCCACCCGCAACACCGTCGTGACGAGGCTGTCGGCCGATGCGTCGCCCCCAAGGCCACCGTCGTGATCGCAGCCTTCGGGAATTCGGGGCCACGTCGGACGTTTGAACCTATGAGCACCGCTTGCGTCGGATTTTTCGCGCCACGGTAACCGCTCATTAAAGTTAAGGGCTTACTAATGGTGTCAAACCTTCAGAAGTGCGCACTGTCGGCCAAGCCGTGCAACTCCTCGAAGGCGGGGTGGTACAAGTTCGTGAGTAACCCTAGGTGGTATCGCATGCAGGCCCGGTTCGGAGCGTATTTCCTCTTTGCGTTGATCGCCGCACCTATCGCAACAGCATCGGC
>JANRIO010000023.1:0-11233 GCA_033764875.1 Hyphomicrobiaceae bacterium
TTTCCAACCCGACGCGATCAAGGGCAAGCGTATCTGGATGCCCGCCTCCGCGGGCATGACGTTGAGGAATTGGCAAGCGGACGCCCCATCTCGTCCGTCATGCCCGCGCAGGCGGGCATCCACGTCACGTCGAGATCGAGCCGCACCAACTCGGTTCGCTCCGGCCTGAATTCACTCCTCCATCAGGGCCATGACTTGGATTGACCTACGGCCGGCAAATTCCAAGCTGGACAGGCGTGGGACAAGCCCGACCATGACGACCAGGGGGCCGGGCGCAAGGCTCGCACCACTAGCCGCGCGGAATGCGCACCTTGAACTTCATGGCGTCGAAGCGGGCGTAGAGGCGCTCGTAGTCGATCGGCCGGCCGTCGTTGTCGATGGTGAGGCGCTGGATGCGCAGCACGTTCTCGCCGGGCCTGGCGCCGACAAAGCGGGCGTGGCGGGGATCCACCTCGACCACGTCGATGGTGAGGTCGGCGTAACCCAGCTCGAAACCCAGCTTGCGCTCCAGAAGGATGAAGACATCCTCCTTCTGGAGGTCCAGCAGGACGAGCTTTCTGCCGACGTCCGTGGGAAAGAAGCTGATGTCCAGCGACAGCGTCGCCTCGCCGGCGATGCGCTGGCGGACGATGCGGGTCACGGGCGTGCGCGGCTCCAGGCGCAGGGCCTCGGCCACCTCGCGCGTCGCCGGCACCTCCATCAGCTCGATCACGTTCGACCGCGTCGCGATGCCGAGGGGCGCCATCATCTCGCCGAAGCTCTGCAGCCGCTCGAGGCGGGCGACGGCCTGCGGCCGCCGGACGAAATAGCCCTTGCCGTGCCGGCTCTCGATCTGGCCGCAGGCCTTCAGCTTGTCCAGCGCCTGACGGGCCGTGACGCGGCTCACGGCGAAGCTCTGCATGATGTCGTGCTCGCTCGGCAGCTGCTCGCCGGCGCTGAAATCACCCGCCGCGATGCGGCCCGCGAGCCAGTCGCCGATGACCGCGTACTTGGGCTGCCGCGCCGGCTTGGGGGCGCGCTTGGGTTTGCCTGAAGGGGCGACTACCTTGGCCATCGTGCGGATCATGCAGGGAACAGGCTTGCAACCAGCGTGCCAGCCCGGCGCGTCCTTCAAGCGCTCGCGGTATCGTAAGCGGCGATCTGTTGCAAGGCCCAACGGACGTTCTTGCGCACATCGGGATCGGGATCGTCGGCTACGGCCTCGAGGGCCGGCTTGGCGCTCGGATCGGCGATCTCGCCAAGGGCTGCCGCCGCCTCCTTGCGCAAGTTGGCCTGGGGGTGACCCAGGGCCTCGACGATGCCGCCGATGGCGGGCCGGTACCTGAGCTTGCCCAGGCTCCTGATGACCTTCAGCCGAACCTGCCAGAAGGGATCGGGCAGGGTGGCGAGTAGCTGGGCCGCGGCGCCCTCGCCCTGCGCCGTCCCCAGCGTCTCAGCGGCGATCTCGCGCACCATCCAGTCGGCGTCCAGGAGGCCCTTGGCAATGGTCTCCGTCGCCGTCTGCGTTTGCGAGAAGGTCAAGGCGCTGATGGCGGCGCGGCGCACCAGGGGGTCCGGATCGGCAGCGGCGCTCTTCAGGGCGGGCACGGCCTCCTCCAGCTTCAGGAAGCCGACGACGCCGACGGCCTGCACGCGCACCTGCGGATCGGCATCACGCAGGGCCTGCAGGGCGGGCTTGAGGGATTCCTTCCGGCGCAGCTCCTTCAGCGCGCGCAGGGCGGAGGCGCGTACGAAGGCGCTGGCATGACCGACGAGGGGAAACAGCGGATCGGCGGCGGCGGGGTCCTTTAGCTCGGCGGCGCTCTCCGAGGCGGCCGCGGCGACCTCCCTCTCGGGGTCCGTGAGGGCCGCGACGAGCACGGCGGCGGCCTCCGGGCCGTCGTAGGATTCGAGCGCGCGCGCCACCTGCAGGCGCACGCCGGCATCGCGGTCGGCCATGGCACGCGCGAGCAGCGGCACGGCTTGCGGATCGCCCAGATCGGCAAGCTCCATGACCGCGACGCGACGCTCGCCGGCATCGCCGGAGGCGAGCTGCGCCTCCAGGTCGGCAAGGTCGCTGTAGCTCTCGAAGGGGTCCGACATGGGTGTCGCCGCTATTTGAGAAGGTAGGGAATGTTGACTTTCACGGCACCCGTCGGGCAATCCGCCTCGCACGGCATGCAGTACCAGCACTCGTCATAGGCCATGTAGGCCTTGCCGGTCGTGTCGGAGATGCGCAGCACGTCGAGCGGGCAGACGTCGACGCACACGGTGCAGCCCTTCTCGGCGATGCACTTGTCGCCGTCGACGACGACGGGAACCGTGGTGAAGGTCGTTGCGAGCGGCATGAACGGTGCTCCTGGTCTCGAATGCTGGCTCAGGCGGAGGCGCGGATGCGCTGCTTGTCGTAGAGATCGCGCTCGTCGTCGGCGATGGGGACCACGTAGGGATCGACCGCGCGCTTCTCGCAGGCCATGCGGCCGTTCCGCTTCGACAGCAGCGTGTGGCAGAACCAGTCCGCATCGTTCTTCTGGGGGTAGTCCGGGCGCAGATGGTAGAGGCCCCAGCGGCTCTCGGTGCGGTAGAGGGAGGCAAAGGCCGCCATGTCGGCGCAATCGAGGATGGAGTGCGCCTCCAGCGCACGCATGAGCTCATGGGCGTTGCGCACCATCATGCGGCTCTCGAGATCCTCGCGCACCTCGGCGAGCCGCGCCTGCGCCAGCTGGTACTTGCGCGTAACCTTGGGCGGCTGCAGGTAGTCGTTGACGAGGCGGCGGGTCTTGTACTCGATCTGGCTCGGCGGGATGCCGTCCTCGCGCCTGGTCGGCGCCAGCACGCGCTCCTTCTCCAGCGCGATCGCGCCGGCATCGAAGGCCGCGAAGTCGACGCCCTTGGCATAGTCCGCCGCATCCTCGCCGGCGATGGCGCCGTTGGTGAAAGCGCCCAGCATGTAGTTGTGCGGCACGCTCGCCATGTCGCCGGCGGCATAGAGCCCGGGGATGGTGGTGCGGGCGAACTCGTCGACGAACACGCCGGATGCGCTGTGGCCCGAGCAGAAGCCGATCTCGGAGATGTGCATCTCGATCATCTCGCGGCGATAGTCGGTGCCGCGGCCCTCGTGGAAGAGCCCGCGGGTCGGCCGCTCCACCTTGTGCAGGATGGTCTCGATCTCGCTGATCGTGTCCTCGTGCAGGTGGTTGAGCTTCAGGAACACCGGGCCCTTGCCGGACTGCAGCTCGTTGAAGAACTCGAGCATCATCTGGCCCGACCAGTAGTCGCACTCGATGAAGCGGGCGCCCTCGTTGTTGGCGGTGTAGGCGCCGAAGGGGCCGGCCACATAGGCGCAGGCGGGGCCGTTGTAGTCCTTGATCAGCGGGTTGATCTGGAAGCACTCGAGGTTCGCAAGCGCGGCGCCTGCGTGATAGGCCATGGCGTAGCCGTCGCCCGCGTTGGCCGCATTCTCATAGGTGCCGTACATGTAGCCCGAGGTGGGCAGCCCCAGGCGGCCGGCGGCGCCCAGGCACAGGATCACGGCCTTCGCCTTCACAACCAGGAACTCTGAGGTGCGCGTGTTGACGGCGATGGCGCCGGCAATCCGGCCGTCGCCCCCGGTGAGCAGACGGGTCGCCATGTAGCGGTTGGAGATGAGCAGGCGCGCGCGCCGCAGCTGGCGGTAGAGCGCCTTCTTCACCGTCTCGCCGTTGGGCATCGGCAGCACATACGTGCCGATGTGGTGCACCTTCTTGACGGCGAAGTCGCCGTTCTCGTTCTTGAGGAAGCGGATGCCGTAGCCATCGAGCTCCTCGATGATCCCGTAGCAGCTCTGGGCGTACTTCAGCACCGCCTTCTGGTTGACGATGCCGTCGTTGGCGATGGTGATCTCCTTCGTGTACTGCTCAGGGGTGGCGTAGCCCGGGATCACCGCGTTGTTGAGCCCATCCATGCCCATGGAGATGGCACCCGAGCGCTTCACGTTCGCCTTCTCGAGGAGAATGACGTTGGCCTTGGGGTTCCTCTGCTTGGCCTTGAGCGCGGCCATGGGGCCGGCCGTGCCGCCGCCGATGACGAGCACGTCGCAAGAGACTTCGCTGGTTCCGTCGACGATGGCATCGAGGGTCATGGGATCTTCCTAGAACGCGGGGTTGGAAGCGGGGACGGCCGTGCCGGCGGCCGGGATCAGAAAGTCGGCGAGGGTGGGACGGGACGCCAGCTCGCGCAGCAGGGACCAGGGGTAGACGCCACGGTCGTGGCCGTCGCTGAAGGCGAGGTTGAGGGCGTAGTTGCCAACCGGGGTGGCGCGCAGCACGGCGATACCGGCGGGTGCCGACTGGTCGAGGCCGGACAGCCGGCGACGGCGGCGGACCGCCGAGGGGCATGCGCACCAGAGTACGCCCGCCTCGAGCCGCACCAGCGCGCCGTCCGCGAGCACGATCGCGATGCGCTGCCCGTCGTTCTCGATACGGATTGTCGCCGGCTGCATGACTGCTTCTCTCCCGAGGCCGCGCAGGCCGAGCCCGGGGCATCTTTCGATCCCAGCATGTCGCGCCCCCCGGGGCGTCGATAGCAACTAATTGCCAGCGCGACCGCCGCACCGTGGACAACCGGAAAAGCCTGATCCCGCAAAGAAATTGACGGCGGCCGGATGGTCCTTCGGCTAGCGAGGCGAGATCGCCCCGCCCCTCGCTGCTTTCCACCCGGAGATCCGTCCATGAGCGCCTTAGCGACCGAGACCGTGCTCGACGTCCACCACTGGACAGACAGCATGTTCAGCTTCACGGCGACGCGCAGCCCCGCGTTCCGGTTCTCGAACGGGCAGTTCGTGATGATCGGGCTGGAGCTCGAGGGGAAGCCGCTGCTCAGAGCGTACAGCCTCGCGAGCGCCAACTACGAGGAGAAGCTCGAGTTCCTCTCGATCAAGGTGCCGGACGGGCCGCTGACCTCGCGCCTGCAGCACATCCAACCCGGCGACCGCATCCTGGTCGGGCGCAAGCCGACCGGCACCCTCGTCCTCGACAACCTGACGCCGGGGCGGGCGCTCTACCTGTGGAGCACGGGCACGGGCCTTGCCCCGTTCCTCGCCATCATCCGCGATCCGGAGACCTACGAGCGCTACGAGAGGGTCGTGCTCGTGCACGGCTGCCGGCAGGTGGCCGAGCTCGCCTACGGCGACCGCATCCGCGACGAGCTGCCCAAGGACGAGCTCATCGGGGCCCTTGTGCGCGAGAAGCTGATCTACTATCCCACCGTAACGCGCGAGCCGTTCTGGCACCAGGGGCGGATCACGGAGCTGGTCGAGACGGGCAAGCTGTTCCAGGACACGGGCATGCCGGCATTGGACGCACAGCACGATCGCGTCATGATGTGCGGCAGCCCGCAGATGATTGCGGACCTCAAGGCCATGCTGGAGAGCCGGGGGTTCGCGGAAGGGGCCAACCACACGCCGGGGCAATTCGTGGTCGAGCGCGCCTTCGTCGAGAAATGATGCAGGCGGCAGGGCGGAAGGCGGCGGGATGGCCTCAACGGACGAGACGTCGACGGCCCGCCCCTCGGCCCGCACGATCGCGCTTACCGCCTGCGCCATGCTGGCCTTCGCCGGCAACAATCTCCTTTGCCGCCTGGCGCTGGCCCACGACGCCATCGATCCTGCGTCCTTCACACTGCTGCGCCTTGCCGCGGGGGCGGCGACGCTGTGGCTGCTGCTGCGGAGCGGCGGGCCCGCCCGGAGCATCCAGGGCTCCTGGCAGGGCGCTGCCGCGCTGCTGACGTACGCCTTCGCCTTCTCCTGCGCCTACGTGACGCTGTCGGCCGGCACCGGCGCACTGCTTCTGTTCGGCGCCGTGCAGATCACCATGATCGCGACGGGGCTTGCCAAGGGAGAGCGCCTGGCTGCAATCCAGTGGGTGGGATTTGCCTCTGCGCTCGCGGGCTTTGCCGTGCTGGTCTCGCCGGGGCTCGCCCGCCCGGAGCCCGCGGGGGCGGTGCTGATGATCGTGGCAGGCCTCGCGTGGGGCGCCTACTCGCTGCTCGGACGCGGCGTCAGAGATCCCCTCGCCGACACCGCCGGCAACTTCCTGCGGTCGGTTCCGGCGATCGCGGCACTGTGGGCTGTTGCCGCCGTGCTCGGGCTGAATTTCACCTGGGCCGGGGTCGCCTGGGCCCTGCTGTCCGGGGCGGTCACATCGGGGCTGGGATACACCATCTGGTACGCGGCCCTGCCCGGGCTCAGCCGGGCGCAATCGTCCTCCGTGCAGCTGAGCGCGCCCGTGATCACGGCCGCCATCGGCGTGTTTGTGCTGTCCGAGCCCGTCACCCTCCGGCTCGCCATCGCCTCGATCGCCATCCTCGGCGGCATCGCGCTCGTCGTCGCGTACGGCGGGCGGAGGGGCCCGACCTAGGCGGGCCGCCGCACCGGACAGGGCACCCCGGACGCACTTTCCGGCCATGTTGCCGCACCCACTAACCGTGTGCGACGAAAACCATTGCAAACCCGCCTGCAGCGGGCGCGTCAATACGGCATGCCAACAGCCATCATCGACGGCGCAAGCTCGAACGTGGATCTACAGGTCAAGAGGTCAAGCATCGGGGGCAACGGCGTGTTCTCCCGACGGCGGTTCGCGAAAGGCGAGCTCGTCTATCGCATGGGCGGCAAGCGGGTCTCGCTCGCGCGGTGCGCGCTCGAGATCGTCATGGGCCGCGTCCACGTCGACGACCCGCTGCAGATCGCGACGTTCGAGTACATCCTGCTCGACGAGATCTCCAGGAGCTTCAACCACAGCTGCGCCCCCAACACCGCGATCGTCGGGGTTGCAGATGCCGTGGCGCTGCGCGACATCGCGGACGGCGAGGAGATCACCTACGACTACGCGATGACCGTCCGCAGCACGCTGTTCACGCGACATTGGAGGCTGCCGTGCCATTGCGGCGCGGCGCAGTGCCGGGGAGCCGTCGGCGACATCCGGACGGTGCCGCTCGCGCAGCTGCGCGACGCGCTGCAGCGCGGCCTGATCCAGGACTACATGCTGAAGGAAGCGACGATGCTGGTCGAGGCGGGTGGCCCGGCCGGGTGACCCGTCCAGCGGCCTGCGTCCCCGCGTCGGCTGCCATCTGTCGCTGACGGTCACGGCCATTGTGGCGACGGCACGGTGGACCGTCGCGACGATCCGGGCGATACCCACCCCGGTCCCGCGAAAGCTCACCGATGAACCTCCTCCTGCTCGTTCTCGTGCCCGCCTGCTTTGCGCTCAACCCGGTCATTGCGCGGGCGGTGATCGATCAGTTCGGGCCGGCGACGCTGTCGGTCATCCGCTGGCTGCTATCGGCGCTGCTGATCGCTCTCGGCGCGCTGTGGCTCGGGCAGCAGAGCGGCTGGCGGGCGCCGGCGCGGAGCCTGCTCGGGATCTCGTTCCTCGGCGTGCTCGGAATGGGATTTTGCGCCTACGCGGCCTACGAGGCCGCGCGGACCACGCAAGCTGCCAACATCGGGCTGATCTACGGCTGCACCACGGCCTTCGTGGCTGCCTGGGAGGTAGCGGCGGGGCGGCAGTCGGCGAAGGGCTTGCTGCTCGCGGGCATCGCTGCCTGCCTGCTCGGCGTCCTGCTGACCCTGACCAAGGGGCATCCCGAGGCGCTGCGCGACCTGTCGTTCGCGGCCGGCGACCTGTGGGCGGCGGCCGGCATGCTCGTGTTCGCCTTCTACACGATCGCGCTGCGCCGGATGCCGCCGTCGCTGTCGCCGCTGGCGCAGTTCACGGCAATGAGCGCGGCCGCGGCCCTGGCCTTCCTGCCGCTGGCCGGCATCGAGGTGGCGCAGATCGGATGGCCGGTCCTCGGCCCGCGTACGCTGGCCTGGCTGCTGGCGCTGGTGCTGCTCGCGGGCATCGGCGCCTATCTCGGCTACAACATCTCGGTCCGGCGCAACGGCCCCGTTCTGACGGCCGCCTCGATCTGCCTGACGCCGATCTATGCCGCGCTGCAGGCCATGGTGCTGCTCGGCGAGGCGCTCGCCTGGTACCACGGCGCGGCGCTGGTGCTGGTCGTGACCGGCCTCCTCGCCATCAATCGCGCCTGAGCGCCAGCATCAGGCACGCTCGCGACCGCTGCGCGTCTCCAGCCACCAGAAGAAAGCCAGCGCGCCGATGGCAAGGACGGCGAACCAGGCCACGTCGGGAATGCCGGTCACGTCGGGCAAGCGGACCTTGCCGAGCTTCCCGACGCTCAGCACGTGCGCCTTCACCCAGTCGAAGCTCAAGGCGTACAGGATGGCGCCCACGATCATGCCAAGCCCGCCGACGAGGGCGTGCACGCTGCCCGTCGCGATGGCGGCGAGGCCCGTGCCCGGGCAATAGCCGTAGACGACCATGCCGAGGCCGAACAGTGCCGCCCCCAGCGTGACGCCGAGGAGGTTGGCGTCCTTGACGGCGTACTTGGCCGCGCCGGCATCGGCGAGGGCCAGAACGCCGACGCCGCCGACGACGATCGCCGTGCCCATGACCTTCAGCACCGTCCAGTCCCTCAGACGGAACTGGTTCTCGATGACATTGCAGCTCGTGACCCGGCCCTTGTGCAGCAGGAAGCCGAATGCGGCGCCCATCAGCACCGGGCCCAGGATCGCCATGACGCTCATGTCTGCCTCCTCACGACTTGCGGAACATGATCGCCGACGCGATCAGGCCGGTTGCGAACATCACGATCAGGAACACCCAGCTCGACACGGCGAGCTGCAGGCCGCCGGAGATGCCGTGGCCGCTCGTGCATCCACCGGCGAGCCGCGCGCCGTACATGATGACGATGCCGCCCAGGAACGCCGCCAGGAAGCGCTTGCCGATGCTATCCCCAAAGCGCTCCCGCCAGACCTGGGGAACCAGCTCGACCCGGAAGGTCCCCGACATCAGTGCCGCGGCGAGCGCCCCGAGCGGTATGCCGACGAGGAACCAGACGCCGTAGTCCCAGGCCAGCGGCATGGACTTCCAGTAGGTGTTGTTGGCGACGGCGTCGGCCCCGAGAAAGAGCTTCGCAAACAACGATGCGATGCGCGAATAGGCGGTGGTGACACCGATCGGATCCTTCATCACGGCAAAGGCGATCCAGCTCAGGATGCCGATGCCGGCGCCCACCAGGTAGGGCGACCAGTCGATCCGGCGGGCCTCCCGCAAGGGCGGAAAGGTCTCTGCAGTTGCCATGTCGGTTGCCTCCTCACAGGGCTCGGCCCGATGCATCCCGGGTCGGCGCAGCCACCTGGCGCGCCGCTTCCGAGCTCTCCCAGCCTGCCGGCACTGGCTTGCACCGGCGGCCCAGCTACACATCATATATATTCACATACCTGCATGTATTGAGCCAAGTCAATATGCGGGCGCCCGCTGCCACGCCGCGGGGCGGCCCCCCGCGGCGGCGCATCGGCCTCCGCCCATGCAGAGGCGCCTCCGGCGACGGCCACAGGCTGCACTTCGCAACAGGGGCAGCGGCCGCTAAGCTCCCAGGGCAGCGAAAGGCAGGCCCATGACCAGCGACAGCGCACGCTATCTCCACCCCGACCAGCTCGTCTCGACGGCGTGGCTTGCCACACACCTGGAGGACCAGGACCTGCGCGTCTTCGACTGCACCACCAGCCTCATCTACGAGACCGGAACGGGGCGCCCCTACCGGGTTGAGAGCGGGCGCGCCGACTACATGGCCGGGCACATCCCGGGATCGGCGTTCCTGGACCTGCAGGAGGATCTGTCGGACAAGGCCGCCAAGACCAGCTTCATGATGCTTCCCATCGAGGAGCTGGCGCAGAGGCTTGCCGCGAAGGGCATCGGCGATGGCGCGCGCGTCGTCCTCTACTCGCGCAAGGCGATGCAGTGGGCGACACGCGTCTGGTGGATGCTGAGGTCGGTCGGGTTCGACGGCGCAGCGGTCCTCGACGGCGGCTTCGACAAGTGGAGCGCGGAGGGCCTCCCGGTCTCGACCGTGCCGCATGCGTACCCCGCCGCGCAGCTGACGGCCCGACCGCGTCCGGACCTGTTCGTCGGCAAGGCGGAGATGCAGGCTGCCATCGGCGACGGCGCCACCTGCTCCATCAACGCGCTGGCGCCGGACTTGCACAGCGGCGCCAATGCCCGCTATGGCCGCCCCGGGCGCATCCCGGGCAGCGTCAACGTGCCGGCGGCAGCCTTGCAGGACCCGGCGACCTTTGCCGTGCGACCGGCCAGCGAGGTGGCGGCCATCTTCCGGGACGTCGGCGCGGACAAGTCGAAGCGCATCCTGGTCTATTGCGGCGGAGGCATCGCTGCGACGCTCGATGCCTTCCTGCTGCATCAGCTGGGCTACAGCAATCTTGCCGTCTACGATGCATCGATGAGCGAGTGGGCCAAGGATGCCTCGCTGCCGATCGAGGTCGGATGACGCCACGGCGGCGGGTGCTTTGCGCGGCCACCTGTCAGAACGACACTCGACCGCGGCGACAGGAAGCGGAACAGCCAGCGAGAGGTCTCTCCTGCATGATCGGCACCCTCGAGCACATCGCCATCCGCGTGCCGGCCGGCGCGTGGGACGCGGCCGTGGCAGACCTCGCGACGATGCTCGGGCACACGGCCGAACGGCCCGACACCTGCTGTGCGCGCTTCCAGCTCGCCAACATGGCGCTGCTGATCGAGCCGGGCGGCGAGCCGGGCACGACCGCGACCGGGCTGTCCCGGCTCGCCTTCAACTGCCCTGACCTGGCGCGCGCGGAGCGCGTGCTGTCCAGGCGGGCGGTGGCCTTCGAGCGGACGCGTGACGGGCTTGCCGTCTCGCCCGCGTCCTCGCACGGGGTGCCGGTCCTGATCGGCGCCCGACCGGCCGCGGCGGCGTCGGCGCCGGCCGATCCCGCAGCGGTCGCCGGCCTCGACCACGTGGTGATCCGCACGCCCAATCCCGAGCGCGCGGTTGCCTTCTGGGCGGGCCGCCTTGGTCTCGACCTGCGCCTCGACCGCAGCAATGCCGACTGGGGCGCGCGCCTGCTGTTCTTCGTCTGCGGCGATCTCGTGGTCGAGATCGCGCACGACCTCAAGCAGGGCGTGTCCGACGGGCCCGACACGCTCTGGGGGCTGTCCTGGCGTGCCGCCGACATTGCGCGGCTGCACGCCCGCATGGCCGGCGCGGGTGTCGCCGTATCGGAGCTGCGCAAGGGGCGGCGCCCCAACACGCAGGTGTTCACCGTCAAGAGCCACACGGGCGGCGTGCCGACGCTGGTGATCGGCGGCGACGGCCTGGCGCGGCGCGGCGGCGAGACGGC
>JANRIO010000046.1:0-1856 GCA_033764875.1 Hyphomicrobiaceae bacterium
GGCTCGTACTCGGAGACGAGCTTGAACGGCTGCCCGCCCTCGCTCTTCTCCGGGCGATCGGGACGGTGGGGGACGTACTCACGGGTGGTGCCGGCGACGATCGGATGCGAGGCCATCAGCGGCTGGCGTGCGAGCAGGGCCATGGCGCGGTCGGAGCGCTCGGCGGGCTTGGCGAGAAGCGCATTGAGGCTGTCGGACAGGCTCTCTCCACCCATGGGCGGGCGCGGGCCGCTCGAGCGCAGGGCAGGCAAAGTGGAGAAAGCTGGCGCGGCAACGGCGCCAAGCGGGCCGGAGGCGGTGAAAGCGGACTGCGGCGCCTCGCCGAAGCCGGGCGTCTGCGCCGCCGTCTCGATCGGCGGCGGGGCGGGCTTGCCGGACTTGCCGCGGGACGGGCGCGGCCTCGGGACGGAATCGGGCTTCGTGGTTCGGGCCATGGACGGAATATGGCGCGTCGCCCGCCCCCGCTCAAGCGTGCCCGGGCCTACGCTGCCGACTTACCGCTCTGTGCACGCGACTTGGCCATGAAGTCCATGAGCGAATCATGCCGCGCTTGGATACGCCGAAAGGCTTCCTTCTTGGATGTGGATGCCGAGGCGTCGCCATAGAACAGCTTGGCGATCCGTGCTGCCTCGGGTTGCTTGACGCGGGGATCCGCGAGGATCCGAACACGCATGTTGCGGAGATGGCACATGCACCTGACAATAGTCATTGGAGATCTTGCGGCAGCGTCGTGAGCTGGCCGCCGTCGCTCCGATCCTTCAGCCTCACGCCGGTCGCCCGCATGGCGCACGACGCCTCGATCAGCCAGGCCAGATTGGTCGCGGCGGCCGACGGCACGAGCCCGCCGGCGCGAATGTTCGAGATGCAGTTGCGCTCCGCGTCCGTGCGCCCGGGCTTCGGATCGAAGGTGAGGTAGACGCCGAGACCGTCGGCGGCCGAGAGACCTGGCCGCTCGCCGATCAGGACGGCGACGAGCCGGGCGCGGAGCAGCGCTCCGACGTCGTCACCGAGGGCGACGCGCGCGCTTTCCGCCAGCACGACGGGGCCAAGCGATAGCCGCAGTCGGGCAACGTGGGGCAACAAGGCTTCGACGAGGGCGGGCGCCTGCGCGGCGACGGCCGTTGCCGACAGGCCGTCGCCGATCAAGATCGCAAGATCGCAGGTCGTGCCGGCGGCTGCGGCCTCGAGGCGCGCGCGAGAGTCTCCGTCGAGCTGCCGTCCGAGATCCGGCCGCCGCAGATAGGTCGCGCGGTCACGTGCCTCGCTCGCAACCTGGATCGTGGACAATCCCAGTCCGCCGAGCCGCTCCGCGAGGGCTGTCCAATCCAATCGCGCTTGCACGGCATCGCGCGCCCGGGCATGTGCGAGTGCGAACGCGAGCACTTCGCGTGTCGGCAGCGCTGGGCCGGCGCGTCCGATCGCGATGCGTGCGGGAGTTCGCGCGGCGAGCAGTGCCCAGGGATCTCGCGGATTGGCGCTCATGGAGTTTGGAGGTCGGCCGTGGCGGTCGTATCGGTGATCAGCCGGTGGCCCGCCAGAGGCGGCAACAATCGGCCCGCCGCATCGGTGATGCCCATTTCGCTGAGCCAGGCCTCGAACTCGGGCGCCCGCGCGAGGCCGAACACCTCCCGGACGTAGAGTGCGTCGTGGAACGAGGTCGACTGGTATCCGAGCATGATGTCGTCGGCGCCCGGCACGCCCATGATGTAGGTCACGCCTGCCGCGGCGAGCGCGGTCAGCACGATGTCCATGTCGTCCTGGTCGGCTTCGGCGTGGTTGGTGTAGCAGACATCGACACCCATCGGCAGCCCCATCAGCTTGCCGCAGAAGTGATCCTCCAGAGCCGCGCGCAGAAT
>JANRIO010000072.1:0-128289 GCA_033764875.1 Hyphomicrobiaceae bacterium
CGGCCGGCGCCGCGCCCGCGCAGCCCGCGGCGGCCGCGCCGCCGGCGCCGCCCCCGGATCGGCAGTGGCCGCTCGTCCACGACGCGCTGCAGCGGCCCCTGAGCATCGACGAGGGCAGGGCGCTTGCCCCTGCTCCCGGCGGCGCCGCCGTCGTGCTTGCCGCGCTTGATCGCGCGGCGCCGTCGGCGACCCTGGACGATGGGCCCGGCCTGCCCTGGGCCGCGACCCCGCAGCTTCCCCGGATGCTGTCCAGGGCGCGCGACGGCCGGGCGGTCCCGAGCCACAACCAACCCGCTCTCGCGGTGCTCCCGGCGCCGCCACCGGCCGCCGATCCGCTTTCCGAGGCCTCGGCCCAGCGCGTGCTGCTTCCGTTCGCGAGCGAGCCCGCGCGCGCCAGCACGCTGCACGAGCCCCGCGTCTCCCGTCGCGTCGAGCCGCTGTGGCTTGCCAGCCTGCCGCATTCGCAAAGGCCCGCGCACGATCCGCTCGCCGCGTCTGCCGAGCCGCCCAGGCCCGCCGCCGGGCCCGCCTTCATCCTCCCCTTCGAGAATGGCCGCGTCTCGAGCCTCTTCAACCAGGGCCGCCGGCATCCCGCCATCGATCTTGCCGGCCGCCACGGCTCGCCGGTGCTCGCCACCAGTCACGGCCAGACGGTGACCTTCGCCGGCTGGCGCGGCGGCTACGGCAATGCGGTGATCACCCGCGACGCGCAGGGCCGCGAGCATCTCTACGGGCACCTGAGCGCCATCCACGTGCGCCCCGGCAGGGTGCTGGCGCAGGGCGAGCGGCTGGGGCTGCTGGGCAGCACCGGCTACTCCACCGGCCCGCACGTGCACTACGAGGTCAAGGACCGGCGCGGCGTGCACATCAACCCCGTGACGCTGCTGTTCCCGCGCGGCGTCCGCAACGGCTACGCCTGGGCCGGCACCGGGCTGGCGAGCGCCAAGACCGTCGTTGCTGCGGCAAGCCGGCGGTGACGGGGCGATTCGTATTTGATGCTCGCCACTTAACCTAAGTATGCCCTTGTCTCGCCACGCAACACGGCTTTAACCCCCGTTGAGGTAAGCATTTCGTTCGCGCTTCGAGGGGAGCGCGGCAACGGGGGATGTCAGGATGACCTCGGTTGGAGCAGGGCTGCGGCTCGGCACGCTCGCGGCATTGGCGCTCGCCATGCCCGGGCCTCCTGCGGCTGCCGAGATCCCGTCGGATCGGGCAGCGCTCGCAGCCGGCCACGCCGGCGCCCTCGATACCCTGCGCATTCCCATCCCCGTGCCCGTTCCCGTTCCGGCCCGCAGGCCCGGCGCGCCGCCGCCCGATGCGAGCGAGCTGCAGGAGTGGCGCGAGGCCCGCGCCGAGGTCCTGGCCCGCGCGCGTCTGGCCATGCTGCCGCCGCCCGGCGCCTCCGCCGGCGTCGTCTTCGACGCCCCCATCGTGCCGCCCGTGCCGCGGATCGCGCGCCGCAGCCCCTCCTTCATCATGCCGTTCGAGAACGGCCGCGTCTCGAGCACCTACAACCGCGGCCGCATCCACCCGGCCATCGACCTCGCCGGCCGCCACGGCACGCCGGTCATGGCGACGAGCCGCGGGCAGGTCGTGACCTTCGCGGGCTGGTACGGCGGCTACGGCAAAGCGGTAATCACGCGCGACCGCGAGGGCCGCATGCATCTCTACGGCCATCTCAGCGGGGTCAGCACCAAGCCCGGCGTCGTGCTGGCGCAGGGTGAGCGCATCGGGGCGCTCGGCAGCACCGGCTACTCGACCGGCCCGCACGTGCACTACGAGGTGAAGGACGCCAGCGGCCGCCACATCGATCCCGCGACGCTGCTCTTCCCGGGGCGCGTCGTGACGGCGGGCTTCACCTGGACCGACGTCAAGCTGTGGCCCGAGGCCTTCGCCTCGCGCGACTAGGCGACGAGCCCCAGCAGCGCCGCGACGTCCGCGAGCACATAGTCCGGCTTCGGCACGTTTCCGTGCAAGGCGACGCCGCGGCGGTTGATCCAGGCGATGGTGAGGCCGAGCGGCTTGCCGCCGACCATGTCGGTGTGCTGCGATTGGCCGGAGTGCAGAATGTCGTCCTTGGCGCAACCGGCGTTGGCGATGAGATATTTGAACAGATCGCCGTTGGGCTTGTAGCCCCGGGCGCGCTCGGCGGTCGCGACGACATCGAACGCGCGAGCCAGCGGCGTTGCGGCCAGCAGATCGTCGTCGATGTTGGAGACGAGGGCGAGTGAATAGCGCTTGGCGAGCGCATCGAGCGTCGGGGTCACGTCGGGAAACAGCTTGAAGCTCGCGAAGGCCTCGAAATAGCGCGCGATCAGCGTTTGCGGCGCCTCGAGCCCATAGTGCGCGAAGGTCTCGGCGAGGGAGAGGGCGCAGATCTCCTTGTAGGGCCGCCACGGCTCCCAGTAGTGCGCGATGTTGCGTTCCTCCCAGTGCTCCCAGAAGGCCTTGACGTCCACCTGCGGCGCCTGCGCGTCCGCCAGCATCGATCGGAAGGCGGCGTAGGAGCCTTCCCGCACGTCGATCAGCGTGCCGAATACGTCGAACGACATCAGCTTCGGCGCGAGGCGTCCCTCGGCGTCGCGCGCGACCATCACGCCTCCAGCTTGAACGGATTGAAGTCGGTGTCGCGGTCGAAGTAGTCCTCGTGCTCGCGCTTCTTCAGGAAGTTGACGATCACATAGGTGACCGGCGTGAACAGCACCTCGACGAGCGTCTTCGTCAGGAACTGCGCCAGCATCACCTGCGGCAGCACCTCGTTGGGGATGATGCCGGTGCCGTAGAAGGCGAGCGGATAGAACAGGGCGCTGTCGACCGCCTCGCCGAACACGGTCGAGCCGATGGTGCGCGTCCACAGCGCGCGGCCCTCCGTCCAGATCTTCATCTTGGCGAGCACGAACGAGTTGACGAACTCGCCGCAGAAGTAGGCGATCATGGAGGCGCCGACCACCCGCCAGGCATTGCCGAAGGCGATTTCGTAGGCCTGCTGGTGCTTCCAGAACGGGGCCGGCGGCAGCGCCACCACGATGCTCGCCATGACCGAGGCGAAGATCAGGCCGCCGAAGCCTGCCCAGATCACGCGCCGCGCTTTCGCATAGCCGTAGACCTCGGTCAGGATGTCGCCGAAGATGTAGGAGATCGGAAAGAAGATCACGCCGGCGCCGAACACGTAGGGCCCCCACAGGGGCACATCGATGCTGGCGATCTTGGCGGGGCCGATCAGGTTCGAGCACACCAGCACCACCACGAAGGCCACCATCACGAACTCGTAGTACTGGTACGGGCGCTGCGGCTGCGACATGGGTCCCCCGGGGCTCTGGCCGGGCGAAGCTAGTGCATGTGGCAGGGCTTGCCAAAGCTGATGTGGATCGGCCCTCCGGCGGGGCGAATCGCGGCCCGCTGCGCCGGCCCGGGCGCTCGGACAGGGGCCGCCAAGGGCAGTATGCCGCGCCTTCTGCGCGTCGAAGTTGTGGAAACGCCGCGGATGAGGCCAATTTCTGCGCGGCGAAGGAACGCGCTGCAATGCGGCTGCGAAAATGCGCTATCAGTAGCCCTGCGGGTACGCGCGTCGCAGCTCAGGACGAAGGCAAACCATGGCGCACATCTGGCCGGACACCTGGCCCCTTCCGTGGCTGTCCGCGGACGACGACATCTTGAAGATCCCGCCCCGGCCCCTGCCGGAGCGCCCGGCCAGCTGGCGCACGCTGGCCTTGATCGGCGCGGTGGCGCTGGTGGCGGCCGTGGTGTTCCTGTCCAAGCCCGATATCGACCTGATCGCGAGCGCCTATTTCTACAAGGGCGGCGGCGAGTTCATCGGTCAGAGCGACCTGTGGATCAGGATCGTGCGCAACATCTTCATCATCTTCTTCTGGGCCTGCGTGGCGCTCGCCATCGCCGGCCTCGTGCATACGCGCGAGCCGGGCGCCAGCTGGCTCGGCTTCACGGCCCGGCACTGGCTGTTCCTCGCCATCTGCCTGGGCGTCGGGCCGGGGCTCGTCGCCAACGTCATGTTCAAGGACCAGTGGGGACGCGCGCGGCCCAAGCAGGTCGTCGAGTTCGGCGGCACCAAGACCTTCACGCCGCCGATCCTTTTCTCCAGCCAATGCCCTCGCAACTGCTCGTTCGTGAGCGGCGAGGCGTCCTCCACTTACCTGCCGTTCTACGCGGCGGCCGTGATGCTGCCGCAGGCGGCCGTCCCGCTCGTCGTCACCGGAACCGTCATGGGGCTGGCGGCAGGTACCGTGCGCATGGCGCAGGGCGGCCACTTCCTCTCCGACGTCATCTACGCCGGCGTGCTGATGGCGCTCACGGTGCTGATCGTGCGGCGGCTGATGTTCGGGCCGCCGATCATGCCGGGCCTGCGCCGCCGATTGTTCGGCGGCGCCCCGCCCGTGCCGCGGCCGTAAGCCAACGCGGCCGGGCGGGTCCGGGCTAGGGTCTGCCTCGGCTCCACACGCCGTACGGATCTAAGAGATCGGGGGCCTGGCCGCTTGCGTGCAGGCGCTGGGCCCGGAAGACGCGCGCCGTCGCCGCCGGCCGCCCCGCCCGCGTCAGCGTGATGGGTGCTGCCTCCTCGATGCGGTCGAAGTAGCGCCCGTAGAGGCCCTGCACGGCGGCGAGGTCGAGCCCGGTGCCGATCACCACGGCATCCCGGCCGATGAAGTCGGCGGCGCGGATGTTGACGCCGAAGCCGCGCGGGTCGTCCGACAGGCACAGCACCGGTGCCAGGCCGTCGAGCGCCACGGCGAGCTTGCCGGCCTCGTGCCAGCGCGGCGACACGACGACGACATCGTGCCGGGCCAGCAGTCCGCGATGCGACAGCTCGCGCGGCACGTCGTGCCAGTCGATGGTCTCGATGAGCGGGTCGGGAAGCGCCTTGCCGGCCAGCGCAACGGCCGGCCACGGCAGGTGCGCGAGCGCCAGCACGGCCACGATCAGCACCGCCGTCGTGCCGGCGCACAGCCCGATCCACCATTGGGCCCAGCGGTGCGACAGCGCCAGCGCCCGGGCAAGCTCCCTGCCGACCAGCGGAAACAGCATCAGGTAGCCGGGCGCGGCCCAGTGCGGCAGCACCTTGCCGGCCCACAGTCCGCTGATCGTGAACAGCACGACCGGGCCGGAGGCGAGGCACACGAGAAGCCAGTCGCGCGCCTGCGCCGGGCCGGCGCGCAGCGCCCTGATCCACAGCACCACGAGCGTCGCCCACACGAGCGGCAGCAGGTAGGCCATCTGCCCGCCGACCACCTGCACCAGGCCGGCGGGCGCCAGCCGCCGCACCTGGCCGCGCGCGGCCTGGAAGGTGAAGGAGATCCAGTGATGCTCCGCGTTCCACAGCAGCACCGGCGAGAAGATGGCGAGCGCCAGCAGGGCTCCCGCGTAGGGCCAGGGCGACAGCAGCCAGAACCGGTAGCGCGGCGCCGTCAGCAGGAACAGGAACACGCCCCCGAGCAGGAACACGCCGTGCAGCTTCGACAGCATGGCAAGCCCCGCCGCCGCACCCGCCGCAAGCCACAGCAGCGGGCTCTGCCGGGGCACGAACAGCACGCGCGCCACGGCGTAGGCCCCTCCCGTCAGCGCCGCGTAGAGGGGGCCGTCCGGCAGCACCCAGGTGCCGCTGGTCCAGGCGATCACTGGCGGCAGGTTGACGGCGATCGCAGCCCACAGCCCCGCCCGCAGCCCGTAGAGCAGGCGCGCCAGGCTGTAGGTGAACCATGTCGTCAGCGCAAAGGCCGCGACGAACGGAAAGCGCACGGCGAGCGCGCTCTCCGAGCCCGTCAGCGTCCGCATGACCCACGTCAGCCACCACGCCAGCGGCGGGTGGTCGAAATAGCTCATCTGCAACTGTCGGCTGGTCGCGACCGTATACGCCTCATCGATGCCGAGGCCGAGGCTGGCCGCGAACACCAGGCGCAGCAGGGTCGTGGCGGCGATCAGGACGACGACTGCGGTGCGCGTGCGCGCCTCGAAGTCGAGAGCTGCTGCCACCGGCCGCGCGTCGATCTGCACCGTGCTTTACCTCGTCTGCCGCAAGCCTTGAATTGCCCATGGTTTTGGCACATAAGCCGAATTCCATCGGGACCGGCAACCTCGGGTCGGGCGGGGCTTGAGCGTACTAGCGCAAGGTGACGATCAGCAGATGCTAAACGATCTCACGTCAGCGGCTCATCCGCGCGCCGGCACCGCCCCGTCCCCCGTGCTGTCCGTCATCATCCCCACCTTCAACGAGGTGCGCAACGTTCCCATCCTCGTGGCACGCCTGAGCGAGGTGCTCGCGGGCCGCGAGTGGGAGGTGATCTTCGTCGACGACGATAGCCCGGACGGCACGGCCGACGCCGTGCGCCAAATTGCCCGCGCCAACCCGCGCGTGCGCTGCATCCGCCGCATCGGCCGTCGCGGCCTGGCAGGCGCCTGCATCGAGGGCATGCTGTCGTCGTCGGCCCGCGCCGTCGCCATCATGGACGGCGACCTTCAGCACGACGAGAGGCTGCTGCCGCGCATGCTCGAGAGCATCGAGGCCGGCAGCGATCTGGCGATCGGCTCGCGCTTCCTGGAGGGCGGCAGCTCCGAGCAGGGCTTCTCGCGGGTGCGCCAGCAGGGCAGCGCCTTCGCCACCGTCCTCGCCCAGCGGCTGTTCGGCGTCACCCTGACCGATCCCATGAGCGGCTTCTTCATGATCGACCGGGGGGCGTTCGAGCGGCTCGCGCCCCGGCTCTCGACGCGCGGCTTCAAGATCCTGCTCGACATCATGGCCTCCAGCGACGGCACCCTCAAGGTCGTGGAGCTGCCCTTCGTGTTCGGCGCCCGTCAGCACGGCGAGAGCAAGCTCGACAACATGGTGGTGCTCGAGTACCTGGGCCTCCTCCTCGCCAAGCTGTCGGGCGACCGCATCTCCATCCGCTTCGTCCTGTTCGCCCTGGTCGGCGCCTCGGGTCTTGCCGTGCATCTCCTCGCGCTGCAGCAGGCGCTGGCCTTCTCGCTGCCCTTCAACTGGGCCCAGACCACCGCGGCCTTCACAGCCATGACCTGGAACTTCTTCCTCAACAACCAGCTCACCTACCGCGACAAGCGCCTCAAGGGGTTCTCCATCGTCATCGGTCTGCTGACGTTCTACCTCGTGTGCAGCGTCGGCACGATCGCCAACGTCGGCGTCGCCACCTGGGTCTATGGCGCCCAGCCGCTATGGTGGCTGGCGGGCACCGCCGGCGCCATCATGGGCGTGGTGTTCAACTACGCAGCCTCGTCTGCCCTCACCTGGCGGGACGCATGATCGAGGCCGCCGCATCAAGGCGCGCCTCACCGTCGATGCCGGGGCTGCTGCTGGCTGCCGTGGTCGCCGTCGCGCTGCTGCGCGCCGTCGTCGCCGCCGCCACCGGCCTCACCGACGACGAGAGCTACTACCGCCTGTGGGCGCTGGCGCCCGCCATCTCCTACCTCGACCATCCGCCCATGGTCGGATGGCTGATGGCGGCGGGCCGCGCGATCGCCGGCGACACCGCATTCGGCCTGCGTCTGCCCGCGCTGCTGATCTCGCTGGCGGGGCCGTTCCTGCTCTGGCGCACGGCCGCTCTCCTGTTCGGCCGCGAGGTCGCGGTCGCAGCCGTCCTGTTCTCGCTCGCCATGCCGTTGCTCGCCGTCGGCGGCGTCCTCCTGACGCCGGACGCGCCCTCGGTGTTCTTCTGGGGGCTGTGCGCCTGGGCGCTCGCCGAGCTGCACGTGTCGCGCAACGCCAACTGGTGGCTGGCCGTCGGCCTGTTCGCGGGCCTCGGCCTTCTTTCCAAGTACACCAACCTCTTCGTCGGCGCCGGCATTCTCCTGTGGCTGCTCGCAGTGCCGCGCAACCGGGCCTGGCTCGCGAGCTGGCAGCTCTGGGCGGGCGGGCTGCTCGCGGCGCTGCTGACGGCCCCCGTGATCGTCTGGAACGCCCGCTATCACTGGGCCTCCTTCGACAAGCAGCTCGGCCGCGCCGCCCGCGGCGCCGACTGGTCGCTCGAGTTCCTCCTCGAGATGCTGGGCGGCTACATCGGCCTGGCGAGCCCCCTGATCGCGGTCATCGGGCTGATCGGCCTGGCCCGCATCCTCCGCGAGGCCGTGCGGACGCGCGACGAGCGCGCCATCCTGATCGTCTCGGGGCTCGCCCCCGTGCTCCTCTACTTCCTAGTTCACGCCCTGCACGCGCGGGTGCAGGCCAACTGGCTGGCGCCGCTCTACCCGGTCATGGCGCTGCTGGCGGGCTACCAGCTCTCGCGCTCGTCGTCGGCTTTCAGGGGACGCTGGCTCGGCGCCGCGCTCGCCGTCGGCGCCGCGCTCACCGCACTGGTCTACGCGCACGCGCTTCACCCCTTCGTGGTGCTGCCGGGCAGCCGCGACCCGACCTCGCAGATGCGCGGCTGGCAGGACTTCGCCGGCCGCATCGATGAGCTGCGCCGCCAGACGGGCGCCGCCTGGGTCGGCACGGGCCACTACACGACCCAAGGCCAGCTCGCCTTCGCCTTGCGCGGCACGGCCCCGGTCATGCAGGTCAACGACCGCTTGCGCTACGTGCACCTGCCGCCGGTGGAGGCCCGGCTTGCCGCGTCCGCGGGCCTCGTCGTCGAGCTCGATGAGCGCCTCGACGGCGCAACCCTTACGGCGCGTTTCCGCTCCGTGCGGCCGGTGGCCGTGGTGACGCGCGAGTTCGCTGGCGTCGTGCTCGGCCGCTACCGGGTGTGGCAGGTCGCCGATCCGGTCGCGCCCGACACGCTGTTTACCTACGTGCCGGGCCGCGACGACTGAGGGGGAGGCCCCCTCAGATATGCTTGAACATGTGCCGGCGCGCCTCGTCGTCCATCTCGGTCTTGAACGTGAAGCGGTCCTTGAGCGTCTTGGCGCGCTGCGCGGCCGGCCGCGCGTCGATCTCGTCGTGCAGCCGCTTGAGGTTCGGCAGCTTCGCCCAAGCCTCCTCGCCGAGGATGAAGGGCACCATGCGCGCCCATCCCCACAGCGCCATGTCGACGATCGAGTAGGCATCGCCCACCATGTAGGGCTGCTTGGCCAGACGCGCGTCGGCGATGCCGAAGTGCCGGCTCGCCTCGTACTGGTAGCGCGTGTTGGCGTAGGCGATCTTCTCCGGCGCGAAATGCTTGAAGTGCACCGCCTGCCCGCCGTAGGGGCCGATGCCCGTGGCGACGAACATGAGCCACGACAGCAGCTCGCCGCGCGCCGCGGGCGGCGGCAGGAACTTGCCGGTTTTCTCCGCGAGGTAGAGCAGGATGGCGTTGCTGTCGAACACGACCTTGCCGTCGTCGACGATCAGCGGCACCTTGCCGTTGGGGTTGAGCGCCAGGTACGCCGGGTTGAACTGCTCTCCCTTGCGCGTGTCGACGGCGACGGGCTCGTAGGCCAGCCCCGCCTCCTCGAGATACAGCGCGATCTTGGTCGGGTTGGGCGAGCCGTTGAAATAGAACTTGAGCATCCGGAAAATCTCCTTGGGGCGTGGACGGGCGCGCGCTTTTCGTCGCCCGCAGCCACAAGGTGGCGCGGCACATCCCCTGTCAAGGTTCGGGGCCCCCGCGGCAGCCGTCAGATCGCTGATCGTGCCTTCACTTCGGCGTGAGCCTTGCCCATCTCAAAATGCAGAGTTGCCAACCGGGCAGTTCGGGCCGGGCGCGATTGACGCCTGCTCGTGACGCGGTCATGGTGCCTGCGCCATGACCACCGTCAGCCCCGCATCCTCCCTCGCCGGCCAGGCCGCGCGCCGGCCGCTGCTGCCGATCCTCGTTGCGTTGAGCGGCGCGCATTTCCTCAACGACGTCATCCAGTCGATGATCCCGGCCATGTACCCGCTCCTGAAGGAGACGTTCAGGCTGGACTTCGCGCAGATCGGTCTCATTACGCTGGCCTTCCAGGTGACCTCCTCGCTGCTGCAGCCGGCATTCGGCTTCGTGACCGACCGCCGGCCCTGGCCCTACGCCATGGTGGCCGGCATGGGGGCGACGCTGTCGGGCCTGCTCGCGCTCGCCTTCGCGCAAAGCTACGCCATGGTGGTGCTGGCGGCGGCCCTCGTCGGCCTGGGCTCGGCCGTCTTTCACCCCGAGGCGACGCGCATGGCGCGCCACGCCGCGGCCGGCCAGCAGGGCTTCGCGCAAGGCATCTTCCAGATCGGCGGGCACGCGGGCTACGCGGCGGGGCCGTTGCTTGTGGCCGCGCTCGTGATGCCGAATGGCCAGACGAGCCTCGCCTGGGTCTCGATCGTCGCCCTGATCGCGATGCTGCTGATGGCCTGGACCGGGTCGCGCTATGCCGAGATGCGCCGGGCCCAGCAGGCGTCCAGCGGCAAGGGCCGGCCGGCGGCCGAGCGCGCGCACCTGCCCGCGCGCACGGTTCTGCTCGCGATGGTGCTCTTGATCGTGCTGCTCCTGTCCAAGAGCGCCTACCAGGCGGGGTTCACCTCGTTCTACACGTTCTATCTGATCGAGGTGTTCGGCGTCAGCGTGAAGACCTCGCAGATCATGCTGTTCCTGTTCCTCGTCGTTGGCGCGGTCGGCGTGATCGTCGGGGGCATGATCGGCGACCGCATCGGCCGCGACCGTGTGATCTGGCTGTCGATCCTCGGCACTCTGCCGTTCGCGCTGATGCTGCCCTACGCCAACCTGTTCTGGACTGGCGTGCTCAGCATCTTCATCGGCTTCATCATAGCGAGCGCTTTCTCGGCGATCCTGATCTTTGCCATCGACCTCGTGCCGCACCGTGTGGGGCTCGTGGGAGGGCTGTTCTACGGGCTCGCCTTCGGTCTGGGCGGGCTTTCGGCAGCAGCGCTTGGGCTGGTGGCCGACGCCTGGGGCATCGTCGCCATGTTCAAGGTCTGCGCCTGGCTGCCGGCCCTCGGCCTGTTGACCTTCTTCCTGCCCGACACGCGCGCGCGGGCGGCCTAGTCGCGGTCCTTGACGGGCCGCGCCGCTACTTCTCGACGAAGGCGCGCTCGACGACGTATTGGCCGGGCGTGTGGTTGGAGCCTTCCGCGAAGCCGCGGGCGTCGAGCATCGCCTTGAGGTCGGCGATCATCTGCGGGCTGCCGCACATCATGACCCGGTCGTGCTCCGCCTCGAGCGGCGGCATGCCGGTGTCGGTGAACAGCTTGCCGCTCTCGACCAGCTCCGTGATCCGCCCCTGGTGCCAGAACGGCTCGCGCGTGACGGTGGGATAGTAGATCAGCTTCTGCGCGATCATCTCGCCGACCAGCTCGTCCTTGGGCAGCTCGTTGCGGATGCGGTCGCCGTAGGCGAGCTCGGCCACCTGCCGGCAGCCGTGCACGAGCACGATCCGCTCGTAGCGCTCGTAGGTCTCGGGATCGCGGATGATGGCGAGGAACGGGGCGAGCCCCGTGCCCGTGCTCCACAGGTAGAGCACCCGCCCCGGCGTCAGGTTGTCGAGGACGAGGGTGCCGGTCGGCTTGCGTCCGACCAGGATGCGGTCGCCGGGCTTGATGTGCTGCAGGCGCGAGGTCAGCGGCCCGTCCGGCACCTTGATGGACAGGAACTCCAGCCGGTCGTCGTAGTTGGTCGAGGCCAGCGAGTAGGCCCGCAGCAGCGGCTTGCCCTCGAGCTCCAGCCCGATCATGACGAACTGCCCGTTCGAGAACCGGAACGCGGGGCTGCGCGTCGCCGTGAAGCTGAACATGCTGTCTGTCCAGTGGTGGACGTCGAGCACGGTTTCGGTGGCAAGGGCGCTCACGTGTTCGGTCCTCCGGAGGGTCTGCGCAAGGGCGCGTGCGCGCCGGCGGCCTGCGACGCAGCGGGATCAAAGCGTGGCGGCGAGCGGCCCGGGAGGCGGTTTGTTGTCACACGAACAATCGCCGGCGAACGGATTTGGGAGGCCCGGACTGGGAGCGAGCGCGAATCGCCCGAGATGTTGCGCAATTGCATCAATCCGGGGCGAGCATCCCCGCACTTGCGCGATTCCACGCGTGTCATCCACAGATCGCTGCCCGTATGACGTGGTGGCCCGGCAACAGGTCTGGACAACTCGGCGCCGGATCAAGCAAACAAGGTTGCCGTCGCCGGGGTGCGCCTATAGCGTCGCCGGGCAGGGGGTTGGGTAATTGCGTAGGGCGTGCAATGGTTTATCGCTGGGCTGCGATAATATGCGTGCTGCTCGTGTCCGGGTGTGCGTCGGGAACGGATAATTACGGTCCCCCGGTCAGCCGTGCCGAGGCTGCAATGATCGCCGAGGCGAAAGCCGCGTCCGCACAGTGCTGGCATCGCGCCTACATGCGCCGCAGCGGGCGCGAGGATGATGCCGAGGAGATGGACTTCGACAACGGACGCCTTCGCGCTGCCCATGATGCGTGCATGCGCCGGATGGGCTTCGTGCAGGTTCCGCGCGGCGGCTGACGCATCGCGCCTGCGTCCTCCGCAAGGCAGGCATTCGCGCCATGTCGCGGCTTCGTCTCCCATCGCCGCGCCTCTCCCTTATAAACACCCAAGCGCGATTCAGACGGGGGCAGGCACGTGGACTTCGATCTCATCCTCAAGGGCGGCCGGGTCATCGACCCCTCGCAGAAGCTCGACGCCGTATGTGACGTCGCCTTCGCTGGCGGCAAGGTGGCCAAGGTCGCGCCGGGGCTCGTCGCCGGTCCGCACACCGATGTCCGTGACGCCTCCCGCTACATCGTCACGCCGGGCCTGATCGATCTGCACACGCACGTCTACTGGGGCGGCACCTCGCTCAGCGTCAGTGCCGACGAGCTCTGCCGCATCTCGGGCGTCACCACCTCCGTCGACACCGGCAGCGCCGGGCCCGGCAACTTCGCGGGCTTCCGCAAGCACGTCATCGAGACCTCGAGCGTGCGCATCCTTGCCTATCTGCACATCTCCTTCGCCGGCATCTACGCCTTCTCCGGCACCATCATGGTGGGCGAGAGCGAGGACATGCGCCTGATGGCGCCGGCTGATGCCGTGCGCGTCGCCCAGGCCAACCGCGACGTCATCGTCGGCATCAAGGTGCGCGTCGGCGCGCACGCCTCGGGCGCCTCGGGCGTTGCCCCTCTCGACATGGCGCTCGAGGTCGCCGAGGAGGTTGGCATGCCGCTCATGGCCCATATCGATCATCCCCCGCCGAGCTACGAGGACGTGATCGGGCGCCTGCGCCCGGGCGACGTCCTCACCCACGCCTTCCGGCCCTTCCCGAATTCGCCCGCCACCGCCCAAGGCACCGTCAAGAAGGCGGTGCGCGAGGCGCGCGACCGCGGCGTGCTGTTCGACATCGGCCACGGCAAGGGCTCCTTCTCCTTCAAGACGGCACGCGCCATGCTGGCCAACGGCTTCCTGCCCGACACCATCTCCTCGGACGTGCACGCGCTGTGCATCGACGGGCCGGCCTTCGAGCAGGTGACGACCATGTCGAAGTTCCTCTGCCTCGGCATGAGCCTCGGTGAGGTGGTGGCGGCCTCGACGGTGAACGCGGCCTTTGCCCTCAAGCGCCCCGAGCTTGGCAGCCTCAAGCCCGGCAGCGCCGGCGATGCGACGCTCCTCACGGTCGACGAGGGACGCTTCGACTACGTTGACGTGGTCGGCGAGCATGTCACCGGCGACCGCAAGATCACCTCGCACGGTGCCGTGGTCGCCGGCCGCTGGTGGACGCCGCCGGCGTCCTGAGCCGTAGCCCCTGCGCGCGCCGGCGCGCCGCGCCGGCCGGGCCTGGGAATTCTTGCAGGAGGACACCCGGCATGAGCCTGCCCGCGTTCGCGCTCAACGTGCTCTGGATCGTGTTCGGCGGCCTTGCCGCCGCCGTCGCCTGGGGCTTGGCCGCTGTGATCATGGCGATCACCATCATCGGCATTCCCTGGGCCCGCGCCGCCTTCAACATCGCCATCTACACCTTCCTGCCCTTCGGGCAGACGGCTGTCCCCCGCCAGGAGGTGCTCGGGCGCGGCGACATCGGCACGGGCCTGCTCGGCTTCATCGGCAACCTGGTCTGGCTCCTGCTCGCGGGCTGGTGGCTGGCGCTGCTGCACGTCGTCTTGGCGCTGGCCTTCGCCATCACCATCATCGGCCTGCCGTTTGCCTGGGCGCACCTGAAGCTCGCCCGCCTGGCGCTCTGGCCGATCGGCAAGATGGTGGTGCCCTACGAGGCCTTGCCGCGGCGCTGAGCCTGCGGCGCAACCGCCCTGGCACGCGGCGGCGGCGCGCCCCATGTCATACCCTTGACACGTGCCCTGGCTTGGAAGGGTCTCGCGGCCGTGTGGGTGCGGAACGTTGCGCCGAGCCGCCGGCGGCAGCCGAAGGAGAAGGTTCCCTTGAGCACAAAGCAGCAGCCCCCCTCCATTGATACCAAGCTCTCGAAACGCGAGCAGGTCGAGGCCGAGATCGCCGACACCCTCGACGAGGAGCTCGAGCTCGAGATGGACGACCAGCGCCTGGCCGAGCTCGTCGGCCACATGGCGCAGGAGCCGGAGCCGCTCGTCGGCGGGCGAGCGTTCTACTTCAAGGAGTTGCTGCGCCTGCAGAAGGAGCTGGTGAAGCTGCAGGATTGGGTCGTTCACACCAAGTCGAAGGTGGTCGTGCTGTTCGAGGGCCGCGACGCTGCCGGCAAGGGGGGCGCCATCAAGCGCGTCGCCCAGCGGCTCAACCCGCGCGTCTGCCGCATCGTCGCCCTGCCGGCGCCCAGCGACCGCCAGCGCACGCAATGGTACTTCCAGCGCTACATCGAGCATCTGCCTGCGGGGGGCGAGATCGTGCTGTTCGATCGCAGCTGGTACAACCGGGCCGGAGTCGAGCGCGTGATGGGCTTCTGCTCGGAGGCCGATGTGGAGGAGTTCTTCCGCAGCGTGCCCGAGTTCGAGCGCATGCTCGTGCGCTCCGGCATCCGCCTCATCAAGTATTGGTTCTCGATCACGCACGAGGAGCAGCACCTGCGCTTCCAGATGCGCATCCACGACCCCCTGAAGCAGTGGAAGCTGTCGCCCATGGACCTCGAGTCCCGCAATCGCTGGGCGCAGTACACCAAGGCCAAGGAGGACATGCTGGCCCGCACCCACATGCCCGAGGCGCCCTGGTGGATCGTCGAGGCCGTCGACAAGAAGCGGGCCCGCCTCAACATGATCGCGCACCTGCTGGCCCAGGTGCCCTACTCGGACGTGCCGCAAGCGCCTGTCGCCCTGCCGGCGGCGCCGGGCGTGGAAGGCTACGTGCCCAAGCCCATCCCGCCCGATCTCTACGTGCCGAAGCTGTATTGAGCGGTCGGATGGCGAGGGCGCCGCGAGCGCCGGGCCCGCTCATCGCTCCCACGGCCCGCCGTGATAGCGCACGGCGGGCGTGCGGTGGTCCTCCAGCACGAGCAGCAGCATCGAGCCGGCGAGGAAGCCGCCGATGTGCGCCCACCAGGCGATGCCGCTGCCTGCGAACGGCATGAACAGCTCGCTGGTGCCCTGCAGCAGTTGCGTGAGGAACCAGATCCCAGCGAACACGATCGCCGGCACACTGAAGAAGACCGGGATGATGACGATCAGCACCAGCACGCGGATCCAGGCGAAGGGGAAGCGCACCGCATAGGCCGCGATCACGCCGGCGATGGCCCCCGAGGCTCCGAGCGCCGGGATCGTGGACGTGGCGTTGAAGGCGGCGTGGGTGAGGCTCGCCAGGATCCCGGCGAGAAGATAGAGCGCGGCAAAGCGCATCGGGCCCAGCCGGTCCTCCAGCGCCGGGCCGAAGATCCACAGCGTCCACAGGTTCATGATGATGTGCAGGAAGCCGCCGTGCAGGAACGTGTTGGTGAGGAACGGCGTGACATCGAGCGGCGACAGCCCGATGCGCCAGCCCCAGGACGGCACGAAGTAGCGCGCCGGCACCAGCCCGTGCTGGGCAATGAATACCTCGAGCTGTTGCGGATTGAGCGTCAGCTCGTAGAGGAAGGCCGCCACGTTGGCCGCGATCAGCAGCCAGACGACGATCGGGTCGTGCGTGCGATAGACGTTGTCACGAAGCGGAAACACGTGCGCGACCTCGCTTGCCGGCGGCCTGCCGGACTGCCGGCGCCGCCACCCGCGCCAGCATAACGGCCTCACCCCGTGCTGTCGCCCGCGGCCGGGGCCGCAGGCGCGGCGGGCTCATTCCGCCGCGGCAGCTCCGGCCGGCGGCGTGCCGAGCGGCTGGCGACGGCGGCGGCCGCTCAGCTTCTCGAAGGCGAGGTAGATGGCCGGCGTCGTGTACAGCGTCAGGATCTGCGACACGAACAGCCCGCCGATGACCGCGATGCCGAGCGGCCGGCGCAGCTCCGCTCCAGGACCTGTGCCCAGCGCCAGCGGCAGGGCGCCCAGCATGGCGGCCAGCGTCGTCATCAGGATCGGCCGGAAGCGCTCGCAGGCCGCCGCGATGATCGCCTCGCGCGAGGGCGTGCCCTCGTCCTGCAGCACCAGCGCCCTGTCCACGAGCATGATGCCGTTCTTCTTGACGATGCCGATGAGCAGGATGACGCCGATGAAGGCGACGAGCGTCAGGTCCGTGCCGGTGAGCTTGAGGGTGAGCAGCGCGCCGAGCCCGGCCGACGGCAGCGTCGACAGGATGGTCAGCGGGTGCAGCAGGCTCTCGTAGAGCACGCCCAGCAGGATGTAGATGGCGACGAGCGCGCCGAGGACGAGGATCACCTGGTCGCCGGCCGAGCTGGCGATGGCCGCCGCGTCGCCGGCGAACGCGGCGTGGATGCCCTCCGGCAGCGCCATGCCCCGCACCGCCTCCTGGATGTCGCGGGTCGCCTGCCCGACGGTGGTGCCGGGCGCGATGCTGAAGCTGATCGTGATCGCGGCGAACTGCCCCTGGTGATTGACCACCAGTGGCGCCAGCGACACCCCGGTCTGGGCCACGGCCGAGAGCGGCACCTGCCCGCCCGCGCGGCTCGGCACGTAGATCTTGGTCAGGTCCTGCGGCGCGCGGCCGAGCTCGGGCTGCACGCTCATGATGACGCGGTACTGGTTGCGCTCCCCGTAGATCACGGCCACCTGGCGCTGCGCGAACACGTCGTTGAGCGCGGCCACGATGTCCTGCACGCCAACGCGCATCTGCGAGGCCGCCTGCCGGTTGATGATCACGTCGGCCTGCAGGCCGCCGGCCTCCTGGTCCGTCGTCACGTCGACGAGACCGGGCAGCGTCCTGAGGCGGTTGGCGACCTGCGGTGCCCAGCGCCGAAGCTCGGCGAGATCGGCGCTCCACAGCGTGAACTGGTATTCCGAGCGGCCCTGCCGGGCTCCCGCGCGCACATCCTGCGTCGGCACCAGGAAGACGTTGAGGCCCGCCACGCTCTCGAGCCGCGGACGCAGGCGCCCGACCACGGCCTGCGCCGAGATCTTGCGCTCCTCGAGCGGCTTGAGGGCCACGAGCATGCGGCCCGTGTTCATCGACGCGATCCACCCCGAGCTGCCGATGAAGGAGCCGACGTGCGCCACCGCCGGATCCGCCGAGACGATGGCGGCCGCGCGCTCCTGCAGCCGGCGCATCTCCTCGAAGGAGACCTCGGCCGAGGCCTGCGTCATGCCGAACACCAGCCCGGTATCGTCCTGCGGGAAGTAGCCCTTGGGCAGCGTCATGAACAGCCGCACGGTCAGCACCACGGTGACGATCATGACCATCACCACGAGCCAGTTGTGGTTGAGCGCCACCGTCAGCGAGCGCCGGTAGACGGCGATCACCCGGTCGAGCCCGCGGTTCATGAGCCGCGAGACGAGCGGCTCGCGCCGCCGTCCGGGGTCCGCACGCAGGTACTGCCCGCAGATCATGGGCGTCAGCGTCAGCGCGACCACCGTGGACACCGCGATGGCGAAGGCGACGGTGAGCGAGAACTCCTTCAGGAAGCGGCCGATGATGCCCCCCATGAACATCAGCGGCAGGAAGGCTGCGACCAGCGACAGGCTGATGGTGATGACAGTGAACGCGATCTGCCCGGCGCCCTCGATGGCGGCCTGCAGCGGACGCATGCCGCTCTCGACCTTCTGCGCGATGTTCTCGATCACGACGATGGCGTCGTCGACGATGAAGCCGACCGAGATGGCGAGCGCCATCAGCGACAGGTTGTCGATCGAGAAGCCGATGAGCCACATGCCGGCGAACGTGCCGGCGAAGGACAGCGGAATGGTGAGGCCCGCCGCGACCATCGGCACCACCCGCCCGAGGAACAGCAGCACGACGCCCATCACCAGCACCACCGAGACGAGCAGCGTCATCTGCATGTCGGCAAGGCTCGCCCGGATCGTGGTCGTGCGATCGGACATGATCGAGACCTCGATGTCGGCCGGGATGTAGCGCCTGAGCTCGGGCAGCAGCTCGCGCACCGCATCGGCCGTCTTGACGACGTTGGCGTCGGCGGCCTTGGTGACGGTGATGATCACCGCCGGCTTGCCGTCGTAGGTGCCGGCGGCGCGCGTGTTGCGCGTGCTGTCCGTCACGCGCGCGATGTCGGTGAGCCTGACCACGGCGCCGCTCGAGGTGCGCAGCACCAGCGTGCTGTACTCCGACGCGTTCTGGAACTGCGAGTTGACCCTGATCATCTCGGCCTGGCGGCCGCCCTCGAACATTCCGACCGGGGCTAGCGCCGCGCCGTTGGCGATGAGCGTGCGGATCTGCTCGAGCGAGATGCCGGAGGCCGCGATGGCGGCCGGATCGATCTCCACGCGCACCGCCGGCTGCTCGGCCCCGCTCACCACGACCTCGCCGACGCCGCTGACCTGCGACAGCCGCTGCACCAGCACCGTGTCGGCCGCATCGTAGATGGCGCTGGTCGGCAGCGTGCGCGAGGTCAGCGCGATGACCAGGATCGGCGCTGCCGCCGGGTTGGCCTTGCGGATCGTGGGCAGCGTCGGCATGTCGGAGGGCAGGTCGGCGGCGGCCGCGTTGATCGCCGCCTGCACGTCCTGGGCCGCCTTGTCGACCTTGCGCGAGAGGTCGAACTGCAGGGAGATGGTGGTGTTGCCGAGCGAGCTGATGGAGGTGATCTCGGTCACGCCGGCGATGGCGCCGAGCCGCCGCTCGAGCGGGGCCGCGACGCTGGAGGCCATCGTCTCCGGGTCTGCGCCCGGCCGGTTGGCCGACACCCTGAGCGTCGGCAGGTCGACGCTGGGCAGGCTCGCGACCGGCAGCAGCCGGAACGCGACAACGCCGAGCAGCAGGAGCCCGATCGACAGCAGCGTCGTGGCGACCGGCCGGCGGGTGGCGGGCTCCGCGAGGTTCATGACACCTCGCCGGCGCCGGCGGGCCGCGGCGCGGGCCCTGCCAAGCGCAGCCGGATCTCGTCGAGCGTCAGGTAGATCACGGGCGTGGTGTAGAGCGTGAGGAGCTGGCTCAGCAGCAGCCCGCCGATGATGCTGACGCCGAGCGGAATGCGCAGCTCCGCGCCCGGCCCCGTGGCGACGGCGAGCGGCAGCGCGCCGAACAGCGCGGCAAGCGTCGTCATCATGATCGGCCGGAAGCGCAGCCGCGCCGCCTCCACGATGGCCGCCGTCGGGCTCAACCCCCTTGTGCGCTCCGCCTCGATGGCGAAATCGATCATCATGATCGCGTTCTTCTTCACGATGCCCATCAGCAGCACGATGCCGATGACGCCGATGACGGTAAGGTGCTCGCCGACCAGCAGCAGCGCCAGCAGCGCCCCGATGCCCGCCGACGGCAGCGTCGACAGGATGGTGATGGGGTGGATGTAGCTCTCATAGAGCACGCCGAGCACGATGTAGATGGCCACCACGGCTGCGAGGATCAGCCACGGCTGGCCCTCGAGCGAGGTGCGGAACTCGGCCGCCTCGCCGGCGAACGAGCCACTGATGGAGCCGGGCAGGCCGATGGCCGCCTCCGCCTCGCCGATCGCGCCCACCGCCTCGTCGAGCGAGACCGTCTCGGCGGTGTCGAAGCTGATCGTGAAGGAGGGGAACTGCTCCTGGTGGCTGATGGCGAGCGGGGCCCGCTCGCGCGAGATGCTGGCGATGGCCGCGAGCGGCACCTGCGTGCTGTTCGAGCCCGCGGTTGCCAGCACCGCGCTGGTGCCCGAGGCCGTGGTGAGGGTGTTGGTCGAGGTCAGCGTCTGGCTGGCGCTGGTGCCGGGCAGCCGCAGCTGGGCGAGCGCCGTCGGGTCGGTGCGGAAGCGCGGCTCCACCTCGAGCACCACCCGGTACTGGTTGGCCTGCCCGTAGATGGTCGAGATCTGCCGCTGCGCGAAGGCATCGTTGAGGATATCCGAGACCGTCTGCAGCGTCACGCCGTACTGGCCCGCGCGCACCCGGTCGACGACGATCGAGGTCGCGAACCCCTCGTCCTCCTCGATCGAGTTGACGTTGCGGAAGCGGGGATCCTGGCGCAGCTGCGCCGTCAGCCGCGGCCCCCACTGGCGCACCTCCGCGCCCTGGCTGCCGACGAGTGTGTACTGGTACTGGCTGAAGCTGCTGCGCGTGGCGATCTGCACGTCCTGCACCGGCCGGGCGAACGGCGTGATGCCGGGGACCTCCCTGAGCAGATGCTCGATGTCCTGGGCGATCGCCGCCGCGTTGCGCCCGCGCGCCTCGTGCGGGCTGAGCACGACCGTGAGGGAGGCGACGTTGGGCGTCGGGTTGAGCGCGCCCGAGCCCACCACGCCGACGACGTCGGCGACCTCGGGGATGCGGCGCACGCGCTCGGTCGCCGCCGCCTGCAGCCGCGTCATCTCGGTGAAGGAGACGTCCGGGTCGCCCTTGATGGCGAGGGCGATGAGCCCCGTGTCCTGCATCGGCAGGAAGCTCTTCGGCATGGCGACGTAGAGGAACATGGTCGCCGCCAGCGTCACGGCCACCACCAGGAGCGCCGCCCCCCGATGCCGCAGCACGCCGTTGAGGCTCCTCTCGTAGGCGGCCACGAGCCAGTCGCCGAGGCGGGCGATGACGCCCGGCCGCCCGTCGCCGCGGGTCCCGTGCGGCCCGCCCTTCAGCAGCGTCGCGCACATCATCGGCGTCAGCGTCAGCGACACGACGGCCGACACCACCACCGCGATGGAGAGCGTCAGCGCGAACTCGCGGAACATGCGGCCGACGAGGCCGCTCATGAACAGCAAGGGGATGAACACGGCGAGCAGCGAGGCGGTGAGCGAGATCACCGTGAAGCCGATCTCCGAGGCGCCGTTGTAGGCCGCCGTCTTCATGTCCTCGCCGCTCTCGCGGTGGCGGGCGATGTTCTCGATCATGACGATGGCGTCGTCGACGACGAAGCCGGTGCCGATGGTCAGGGCCATCAGCGACAGGTTGTCGAGGCTGAAGCCCGCGAGCCACATCACCGCGAAGGTGCCGATCAGCGACAGCGGCAGCGCCGTGCCGGCGATCAGCGTCGCCGACCACGTGCGCAGGAACAGCAGCACCACCAGCACGACGAGGCCGACGCTGAGCGCCAGCGTGAACTGCACCTCGTGGATGGAGGCGCTGATCATGCCCGTGCGGTCGCTGACCACGACGAAGCTGGCATCGGAGGGAAGCGCCTGGGCGAGCTTCGGCATCTCCGCCTTGATGCGCGAGACGGTGGCGACGATGTTGGCGCCCGGCTGCCGGCGGACGTCGATGACGACGGCAGGCTTGCCCTTGTACCAGGCGCCGATGCGCTCGTTCTCGAAGCCGTCGGTGATGCGCGCGACGTCGCGCAGCAGCACCGGCGCGCCGTTGCGGTAGGTGATGGTGATCTTGGCGTACTCGGCGGCGCTCGTGATCTGGTCGTTGGCGGCGATGGCGTGCGACTGGGTCTTTCCGTCGAGCGAGCCCTTGGGCGAGGAGACGTTCGAGGCGGCCACCGCCGAGCGGATGTCCTCCAGGCTGAGGCCGAAGGAGGCGAGCGCCTCGAGGTTGGCCTGCACCCGGACCGCTGGCTTGAGCCCGCCCTGGATGCTCACGCTGCCGACGCCCGGCACCTCGCTCAGGCGCTGCCCGATCAGCGTGTCGGCGAGGTCCGACAGATCCCGCAGCGGCAACGTGTCGGAGGTCAGCGCCAGCGTGAGGATCGGCGTGTCCGCCGGATTGATCTTGGCGTACACGGGCGGGTAGGGCAGCGTGCGCGGCAGCGTCGATCCGGCCGCGTTGATCGCCGCCTGCACGTCCTGCGCCGCCCCGTCGATGTCGCGGCTCAAGTCGAACTGCAGCGTGATCTGGCTCAGCCCGAACGAGCTCGTGGAGGTGAGCAGGCTGAGCGCCGGGATCTGCCCGAGCTGGCGCTCGAGCGGGCCGGTGACCAAGGCCGCCATGGTCTCCGGGTTGGCGCCCGGCAGACTCGTGGTCACGGCGATGGTGGGGAAATCCACCTGCGGCAGCGACGACACGGGCAGCGCGCGATAGCCGAGGATGCCGAGGATCAGCACCGCCACCGCCAGCAGCGAGGTCGCAACGGGCCGGGCGATGAAAGGGGCAGAGACGCTCACTGCGTGGCCTCGCGTCGCGGGCGCTTGCCCTTGCCGGCTCCTTCCTCGGTGCCGTTCGCCTCGGGCGCCCCGTCCTTGCGCTGGCCCGCCCTGTCCTTCCCCGGCATTGCGGCCGGTCCGCCGCTGATGCGCACGGCGCGTCCGTCCGAGAGCTGCGCAAAGCCCACCGTCACCACGCTGTCGCCCGGCGCGATCGCGCCCTTCACGACGGCGCGCGTCTCGTCCTGCGACACCACCTCGATGCTGCGCAGCACCGCCTTGCCCTCGCCGACGGCGTAGACGAACGTGCCGATCGGCCCGCGCCGCACCGCCGGCGTCGGCACCACGGTGACGCCTTTCAGCGTATCGACCACCACCCGCGCCGACACGAACTGGCCCGGCCACAGCACGCGGGTGTCGTTGGGGAGCACGGCCTTGAGCTTGATCGTGCCGGTCGTGGTGTCGATCTGGTTGTCGATCGTCTGCAGTTGGCCGGCCGCGAGCACGCCCTTGCCGCCGGCCTCGAGCACCTCGACCGGGACCGTCCCGCGTGCGAGCGCGGCATTGACGACCGGCAGGTCGCGCTGCGGCAGGGTGAAGACGACCGCGATCGGATCGAGCTGCGTGATCGACACCAGGCCGCTGCTGTCGCTGGCGTGGATCACGTTGCCGGGGTCCACCTGGCGCAGGCCCGCGCGGCCGTCGATGGGCGCGTGGATCACCGTGTAGTCGAGATAGGCCTTGGCGTTGTCGATCGCTGCCTGGTCGGCGGCGACCTGCGCCTCGAGCTGCGTCACCTGCGCCGCCTGTTGGTCCGCCTGCTGCTGCGATCCCGCGTTCGACTGCGCGAGCCGCTGGTAGCGCTGCAGGTCGATGCGGGCGTTGGCCAGGCTCGCCATGTCCTGCGCCTTCTTGGCCACGGCCTGATCGTACTGCGCCTTGTAGATGGCGGGATCGATGCGGGCGAGGACGTCGCCCTTCTTGACCATCTGTCCCTCGGTGAACTCGACCGCGATCAGCCGCCCGTCGATCTGCGAGCGCACCGTGACGGTGGACAGGGCTTGGACGTTGCCGATGCCCTCCCGGTAGAGCGGCACGGTCTCCTGCCGCACCGGCTCGACGCTGACCGGCACCGGCGCGTTCGGGTTGCCCTTGAACGCCGCCCGCTTGCCGCCGAAGCCGCCGGGAGCCTGCGAGGGGGGGCCCTCCTTGAACCAGTACCACCCGGCGACCCCGACGCCGATGATGGCAAGGCCCGCAAGTACTGAACCGTATCGCATGCTGCTCTTCTCGCGTGCCAGGCCACAGACGCTCGGACTATTCCGTCGTGTAGATTAGCGCCTCGTCCCAGTCCCCGCCCAGGGCCTGAAACAGGGCGGCGGCTGCCTGCAACCGGGCCAGACGGACCTGGATCAGTGTGTCTTCAGCGCTGAAAAGCGTGTTTTGTGTGGTCAAGAGCGTGGTCAGGTCGATGGTTCCGGCCCGCAGCCGCTCCTCCGAGAGGGTAAACGCGCGCCGGGCTGCGATCACCGCCAGGCGCTGGGCCGCCTCGCGCCGGCGCGTCTCGCGCACGGCGACAAGCGCGGTCTCGACATCGCTCAGCGCCGTCACGATGGCGCGCCGGTAGGTCTCGAGGAGCTGCTGGCGCTGGGCCTCGCTGAGGGCCATTTGGCCGCGCAGCCGGCCGCCGTCGAAGATCGGCTGGGTGATGCCGGCGGCGATGGAATAGATGAAGGACTCCGGCCTGAGCAGCGTGCTGAGCGCCGCGCTCTGATAGCCGGCCTGGCCGGTGAGCTGGATGGTCGGGAGGAAGGCCTTGCGCGCCACCTCCACGTTGGCCTCGCCTGCCGCCAGCTGTCGTTCCGCGTCGCGGATGTCGGGCCGCCGGGCAAGCAGCGTCGCGGGAATGCCGGGCGCGATCCTCGGCACGGTCAGCGACCGCACACGCCGCACCTTGAGGTCCACGGTCTGGGCCGGCTGGCCGAGCAGCAGCGCGATGGCGATGCGCGACGTCTCCGCGGTCTGGCGCAGCGTTGCAATGGAGGCGCGCTGCCCTTCGACGAGCGACTGCTGCTGCGCCTCGTCCAGCTCGCTCGCCGTTCCGGCCGCCCGCCGGTCGCGGATCACCCGCAGGACGCGCTCGGCATTGGCGAGGTTCTCGCCACCCACGGCCACCCGTTCCCGGTTGGCCGCGTAGGTCAGGTAGTTGTTGACCACGCTCGCCAGCGCCGTGAGCCGCACGGTCTCGATCTGGTAGGCGGAGGCCGTTGCCGTGCGCACCGCCGCCTGCAGCGCGTCGCGGTTCTGGCCCCAGATGTCGAGCACGTAGCTGGCGCTGATGACCTTGCTGAAGGAGTTGCGCTGCACCGGCTGCGCGATCGTGCCCGGCACGGTCGTGCCGGAGGATTGCGCGCGCTGCGAGGTGTCGCTGTAGTTGATCGTGGGAAACAGGGCCGCGGCGGCGATCTGCACCTGGGCGTCCGCCTGCATCAGTTGCGCGACCGCGATGGCGACGTCGAGGTTGCCGATGTTGGCCTCGCCGACGAGCTTGTTGAGCTCGCCGGATCCGAACCGCGCATACCAGCGGCTGATGTCGGTTGCCTGCGTCGTGCGGGCTGCTTGGAACGTCTCCGGCACCTTGGCGGCATCCGCCAGCGGATTGGGCCCCGACGTGCAGCCTGCGAGCAGTCCGAGCGTCAGCGCCGCCGCAAGCGCGGCTGCCGGCATCGCCCGGCCGCGGTTTCGGGCCGCCGCCGCACGGCCGCGGCGCTGTTCGCGTAGAAGGCCCGGCATCATGGAAGGGGCGATGTCCTCTGCGCCTGGTGGGTTGCAGTGCGGCGGGGTCAATGCACTCCGTCCCTGGCACCGCGCAGTCGATCGTCAATGATAGTGGCTCTTCCGAGTCCGGGATTCGTGCAAGCCTGAATTGCATCCGTCCGTTGCCGACGTGCCACAAGGCGCCCGCGAGGTGCGTCGGGCTTGGGCATCGGCCGGCCCTCGCATCGGACGGGAGCAGGTTCGGCGGCAGCGACACACGCAATGCTTCTCCTTGCGGCGCAGAGCGTCCAGCGGTTGAGAGGGGCGTCTCGGTCCACGCGGCCCGCACGCCATCTGCCCGCGGGCCGCGCATGGACTGAAACGACGGCCACGGCAGGACCCGTCGCGCGGGGTGGGGCGGTGGGCACGCGCCTGTTGCGCGGCAGCTACAGTGGTCGCAGCTCAGGGTGTCCCCGAGGGGCTCGGGGAGGGGCATTCAGCATGGACGCGACGATGGCATCCTCCCCCCGGCTCGACGGCTGCCGGCTGACGGCTGCCGCCGGCGGAGGCTTCCCGCTTCACCGTTCGATGGCGCCATACACCATATTGCGCAGCGCGGGCCGGAAGCGCACCCGCTGCGACGGCGATTGCATCATGTAGAGCACAAAGAGGTTTTCCTTCGGATCCACCCAGAACGCCGTGCCGGCAGCGCCGCCCCAGTAGTATTCGCCGACGCTGGACGTGGCCCCGTTGGCGCCCGTTTCCGTGCGGACGGCGAAGCCAAGGCCAAATCCGTAGCCCGGGCCTGGCAGATAGTAGGGGCCCGGCTGCACGCCGGCTGCTGGGCCGATGTGATTTGCCGCCATGGTCTCGATCGTCTTCGGGCTCAGATAGCGCTTGCCGTCCAAGGCGCCGCCGTTCAACAGCATCTGCAGGAAGCGCTGATAGTCCGCCGTGGTCGAGACGAGCCCGCCGCCGCCGCTCTCGTAGTTGCGGACCTGGCGCGGGTCGTTCACCTGCGCGCCCGCACCGATGGCGCGATCGTTCGGCAACGGCTCGGCGATCCGGTCGTGCTTGTCCTTCTCCGTGACGTAGAAGCTCGTGTCCTTCATGCCCAGCGGATCGAGGATGCGCTCCTTCATGAACTGAAGGAGCGTCTGTCCGGACACGACCTCGATGATCCGCCCGAGCACGTCCGTCGATTGGCTGTAGTCCCATGTCGTGCCCGGCTGGTAGACCAACGGGAGCGCGGCGAGACGCTTGACGAACTCGGCCGTGGTTGGATCTCCGGCGCCGAGATTGGCCTCGACGTAGCTCTTCTTCACGAGCCCCTCGCCGAAGAACCCGTATGTCAGGCCCGAGGTGTGGCGCATGAGATCGTGGACCGTCATGGGGCGCCGCGGCGCCACCAGCTCGAGGCTTGGCTTGCCGCTCGCGTCCGGCTTCTCGACGCCGACCTTGACGTCCTTGAACTCCGGCAGGTGCTTGGCGACGGGATCCTCAAGCGCAAGGCGACCCTCCTCGACCAGCATCATGGCGGCCACCGTCGTGATGGGCTTGGTCATGGAATAGATGCGGAAGATCGTGTCGGCCGTCATCGGTTGCTTCGTGGCGGCATCGCGCACGCCAAGGAATTTCTGGAAGACGACCTTGTCGCCCTTCACCACGGTGATCGTGGCGCCGGGGATGAGGCCCTTGTCGATGTCGTTCCTGATGTACGCCTCGAGGTTCGCGAGCCGGGCTTCCGAGAAGCCGTTGCGCGCATCGGATGTCGAGGTCGGACCCTTGGCGATCGCTGCGGCGCCGCAGGCAGCTAGGATTGCGGCGGATGCGAGAAGAAGGCGTCTCGTGGCTTGCATGGTCGTCCTCCCGGGTTTGGTGTGATCAGCCGCTTCTTGTTTCGGTGGCGAGCGGCCTTGGCAATTCATCTGCCCACCATCAGATGACCTTGAGCTCCTTGAGATGTGCGATCTCGTGCGCGGAAAGCCCCAGCAGCTCGCCGTAGACGAAGTCATTGTCCTGGCCGACCGCGCGGGCGGCATGGCGAACCCGTCCCGGGTCCGACGCGAACCGCGGCACGACGTTCGACATGGCCACCGCGCCGAAATCGTCGTCGGGTGCCGACACGATCATTTGCCGTGACCGAAAGTGCGGATCGGCGGCGATCTGGTCCATGGCGTAGATCGGGGCGATGGTGCCGCCGTGCGTCTCGAACGCGGCGAGGACCTGCTCCAGCGTGTGTCGGCTGCACCACTCGGCGAAGATGGCGTTGAGCTCGGCCGCGTGCTCGACGCGCCGGCCGTTGCTGGCAAAGCGCGCGTCCTCGATCAGGTCCGCCCGGCCGATCGCCCGGCAATTGGCGCAGAACAGGGGGTGCGTCGAGCCGGCCAGCGTCACCCAGTGCCCGTCGCCGGTCTTGTAGACGGCGGCCGGGGCCGAGTAGGCGTTGCCGTTGCCGATGCGCCCGCGCACCGTGCCGAGCTGGTCGTGCTCGATCGGCAGCACGTCGAGGAGCCGGAACGTCGCCTCCGTGAGCGCAAGGTCGATCTCCTCGCCGGGCGCCTCGGGGTCCCGCGCGCGCTTCCACAGCGCCGCCAGCACGCCGACGGCGCCGAACAGCCCGCCGATGGAATCCCCGATCGGATAGCCCGGGTGCATCGGCTCGCCGTCCGCCTCTCCCGTGATGTAGGTGAGCCCGCCCATGGCCTCGAAGATGCGGGCAAAGCCCGGCCGGTCGCGGTAGGGTCCGTCCTGCCCGAAGCCCGTCGCCCGCAGGATCACCAGCCGGGGCTGGATCGACCACAGCACCTCCTTGGACAGTCCCCATTGGTCGAGTGTGCCGGGGCGGAAGTTCTCGATCAGCACGTCGAAGCGCGGCAGCAGCCTCTTGAGCAGCGCCACGCCTTCGGGCTTGCGCAGGTCGAGCGTGGCGAGCTTCTTGTTGCGGTTGGCGGCCTTCCACCACAGCGGCTTGCCCTCCTTGAACGGAGGAAATCCGCGCACGCCGTCGCCGCTGCCCGGCATCTCGATCTTCAGCACCTCCGCGCCGTAGTCCGCAAGCAGCGTCGCCGCGAATGGCGCGGCGATGATCGTGGCAATATCGAGCACGCGCAGGCCGGCAAGCGGTCCACTCATTTGGATTTTCTCACTTTGTGTGCGGGGAGGCGTTGCGCCGCGCTACTGCTCGCCCTTGAGGCCGGCTTCGCGGATGATCTTGCCCCACTTCGCTGTCTCTTCGTCGATGAAGGCGCCGAACTCGGCCGCCGTGCTGCCCCTGGGCTCGAGCCCGAGCTTCAGGAACCTCTGCTTCACGTCGGGGTCGGCAAGCGCACGCACGATCGCGGCTTGCAGCCGCTCGACGATGGGCGCGGGCGTCGCAGCCGGCGCCAGCACCCCGTACCACCCCGCCGCGACGATGCGCTCGAATCCCTGCTCGCGCAAGGTGGGGGCCTGGGGGTAGAGGCTGCTGCGCTGGGCCGACGCCACGCCGAGGACGCGCAGCTTGCCCTCCTCCACGAACGGCAGCGCCGACGTGATCGCCGTGATGGTGGCGTCGATGCGCCCGGCGATGAGCTCGGTGTAGGCCGGCGCGTCGCCGCGGAACACCACGTTGATGCCCTTGAAGCCCGCGTCCTTGAACAGCAGCTCGGCGGCGAGGTGGGGCTGCGAGCCCGCCCCCGGGGAGCCGAAGGTGACGCCGTCGGGGGCGGCCTTGGCGTGCGCGACGAACTCCTGCACGGTCTTGTAGGGCGCATTCGCGTTGACGATCAGGAACAGCGGCGCCAGGGCCGCCATGGCCACGGGCACCAGGTCCTTGCGCTCGTAGCGCAGCGTTCCGAACAGGGCTTCCGCCGTAGCGTAGGGGGCGGCGGCATAGAGGAAAGTGTAGCCGTCGGGTTGCGCCTTGGCGACCGCCTCGTTGGCGATGCGGGTGCCGGCACCGGCCTTGTTCTCGATGAAGAACTGCTGCTTGAGCTCGCGGCCGATGTGCTCGGCCAGCAGCCGGGCGGAGATGTCGTTGGCCCCGCCGGCGGCGTAGGGCGAGACGACGCGGACCGGGCGGGCCGGCCAGTCGGCCTGGGCGAGCGCCTGCGGGATGCCGCCTGCGTACAGGGCCGAGACGAAACCGAGGAACGATCTGCGTGTGACGGGCATGCGGGCCTCCCTGCCGTGTGGTGGTTTTGTTTTGGCAGGACGCTACGCACCGGCTTTTCATCACACAAATCGATTGTTCCTCATTATTCATAAGAGTACCCTATGAATAGGGACGGCCGGGGCGGGGAAATGCCATGCGGGATGTGACGGTCCGACAGTTGCGCGCCTTCGCCGCCGTGATCGACACCGGCTCCTTCTCCGATGCCGCCAAGGCCATGCACCTGTCGCAGGCGGCCTTGAGCGGCCTCGTCCGCGAGCTCGAGGGGCGCATCGGCCTGCGCCTCTTCGACCGCACCACCCGCAGCGTGCGCCCGTCCGCCGTCGGGGCCGCGTTCGATCCCATGGTGCGCCGCGTGCTGGCGAGCCTGGACGAGGCGCTCGACGGCCTCGGCAACCTGAAGGCGCTGCGCCGCGGTCTCGTGCGGGTGGCGGCTCCCGAGCCGCTGTCGTGCACGCTGGTGCCGCGCCTCATCGCCACCTTCCGCGCCCGCCATCCCGGCGTCGAGGTCCGATTCCTCGACGTGCCGATCGCAGCGGTGCTGGAGAGCCTGCAGGCCGGCAGCGCCGACATCGGTTTGGGGCCTTCCGGCTCGGCAACGCGCCACGAGGCGATCGCTGCCCACGGCCTCGTCGCCGACCCGATCTTCGTCGCCTTGAGCCAGGCCGATCCGCTGGCGGCGCGTCAGAGCCTCACCTGGAGCGACCTGCGCGCGCGCCCGCTCATCAACTACATGCCCAACCTGGGCGAGAACATTCTTGCCCACGTGCCGGCCCGCCACCATCCCCGCGAGATCCTGGCCGTCAACCGCGTCAATACCGCCCTGGCCATGCTCAACGTGCAGCCCGGCGCCGTTCTCTCCCCGGCCATGGCCGAGCCTCTCGCGCGCGGCTTCGGGCTCGCCTTCCTGCCGCTGCGGCGCCCCACCGTCAGGTGGCGCGTGGCGGTATTCACCCGCGCCGGCCACACGGCCTCGCCCGCGGTGGAGAGCTTTCTCGCATTCGCGCTGCAGGGGGCGCCATAGCCCGCCGCCGTCGGCCGACAAAAAACGGCCCCTTGCCTGTCGGAGCCTCGCTCCGCCGTCCGTCCTTGGCTCGACAACGGCGGCGAAGGAGGCAGCCATGACGGCCCCGCAGAAGATCACCCCCTGTCTCTGGTTCGAGAGCCAGGCCATGGAGGCGGCACAATTCTACGTCTCCGTGCTCGGCGGCAGCATCGACCAGGTCATGCGCGCGAGCACGGATACGCCGGGAACCCGGCAGGGAGACGTCCTGCTGGTCTCGTTCACGCTTGCCGGGCAGAGCTACCAGGCGCTCAACGGCGGTAAGCACGAGGCGTTCAACGATTCGGTCTCGCTGTCCGTGCGCTGCGAGGACCAGGCCGAGGTCGACCGGCTCTGGGCCGCGCTCACCGCCGACGGCGGCAGGCCGGTGCAGTGCGGCTGGCTGAAGGACAGATGGGGCCTGGCCTGGCAGATCGTGCCGCGGCAGCTGCCGGAGCTGCTAGCCAGCCCCGACGAGGCCAAGGTGCGGCGCGTCATGCTGGCCATGATGGAGATGCAGAAGATCGTCGTCGCCGAGCTGCAGGCGGCGGCCGATGCGGCCTGAGTTTCGATGGATTCGCCAAAGCAAGGGAGTGGAGCGATGACAGGCTATTTGGATGTGTTCGTGGTGCCGGTCCCCAAGGGCAACGCGGCGGCCTACAGGAAGGTGGCGGAGACCTTCCACGCCGTCTGGCGCGAGCACGGTGCGCTGGGCGCCGTCGAGGTCGAGGGCGACGACGTGCCGATGGGGACGCTGACGTCGTTTCCCCGCGCCGTGGCGCTGAAGGAGGACGAGACGGTGTTCCTCGGCGTGGTCCACTACCGCGACCGCGCCCACCGCGACGCGGTCAGCGGCAAGGCGATGAAGGATCCGCGCATGGCGGCCATGGGGCCGGGTGCCATGCCCTTCGACGGCAAGCGCATGATCTTCGGCGGCTTCAAGCCGTTCATGGGCACCCTGCCGCAGCCCGTCCTGCAGCCCTACCTGTTCTTCCGCGGCCGCTGCGCCGAGGCGATCGAGTTCTACAAGCACAAGCTCGACGCCGAGGTGCTGATGCTGATGCGCTTCAAGGACAGCCCCGAGCAGCCGCCGGCCGGCATGATGCCGCCGGGCATGGACGACCGGGTGATGCACGCGAGCCTGCGCATCCGCGGCTCCGACATCATGATGTCGGACGGCATGCGCTCGGGCTCGCTCGACTTCTCCTGCATGGCGCTGTCCTTGTCGGTGCCCACCGAGACCGAGGCCGATCGGGTGTTCGAGGCGCTGTCGGAGGGCGGCAAGGTGGAGATGCCGATGGGCAAGACGTTCTTCTCCCCGCGCTTCGGCTCCGTCGCCGACAAGTTCGGAGTGAGCTGGATGGTGATCGTGCCGCCGCCGCAATAGATCATTTCAGAGCGCCCACACTCTCAAGATTTGCAGTCCCGGATGGCGCGCCAGCGCCAGTCCGGGATCTTCCCGGTCGCGGTTGATCCGACAGCTGGAGGATCCCAGATCGTCGGGCTCGCGCACGACGTCCGGGAAGGCAAGAGCAAACAGGTAGCGCGCAAGGCAGATCGCCGCCAGGTCTGATTCCGCCTTTCTCTGAGCCACTCTAACTCGGGCGGGCGTCAGCTGCCGCGGTAGGTGGAGTAGCTCCACGGGCTCACCAGGAGCGGCACATGGTAGTGCCCCTCCGGCTCCGCGATGGCGAACCGGATCGGGACTACGTCGAGAAACGGCGGGCTCGCCGCGGCGCTCCCCTGGGCCGCGAAATAGCCCCCGACGTGGAAGGCGATCTCGTAGTGCCCGATCCTGAGCGGCTCGCCGCCGAGCAGCGGTGCGTCGGTGCGGCCGTCGTGGTTGGTCACGGCCCGCGCGAGCACGCCCTCGGCGCTGCTGCCGATCTCCTTGAGCACCACCGGGATGCCGGCCGCCGGCTTGCCGGCGGCGACGTCGAGCACGTGGGTGGAAAGCCGCCCCGCCACCTTGGGCGCCCCGGGACCGTCTACCAGGCTGGCAAGCCGCAGCCGGGTGATGAAGCCGATCTCGCAGAGCGCGGCGGCAATCTCGTCGTCCTGGCTGCCGGCGAGCCGCGCCGCAAAGCGCGCCAGGATCGAATCGCGCGTGTGCCGGCGCACGCAGATGATGAACGGGAACCCGAAGCGCCGGCCGTAGGCCTCGTTGAGGTGCTCGAAGCGCTGGAATTCCTCCTCGCTCAGCCGGTCGAGGCCGAGCGCGCCCTGCTCCTGGCGCGAGGCCGCCGCCATGGCGCCGGCGCGCGCCACCTTGCCGCCGAGCTCGGGATGCCCGCGCAGGAAGCCGATCTGCGTGTCTCTGTCGGCGGCGCGTACGGCCGCGCACATCGCCGCATGCAGGTCCGCGACCGTGGCGTAGGGGCGGCCGGCGGCGGCCGCCTCGGCCACCCACGGGGCGTGCTCGAAGATCTCGCCGAGGGCGGCGGCGAAGTCGCGCGCGTCGGCGGCGTTGAGCTCGGCAAGCGTGTGGCGGGGCGCCGTCATCGGGAGGTCCATTGCGAGGGCTCGCGCCGGTGCGGGCCTTGGTCGTCAGGCGTGCTCGGCCGCCGCGGCGCTCGCCGAGGCCCCCTCGCGCGCGCTGTCGGCGCTGCCGACGCCGTTGAAGAACAGGTTGAGCAGCACCGAGACGATCGCCGCCAGCAGGATGCCCGATTCCAGCAGCGGGTGCAGCGCGTGCGGCAGCTTAGAGAAGAAGTTCGGCGCCACCAAGGGGATCATGCCGAAGCCGACGGAGATGGCGACGACATACAAGTTGAAGCGGTTGCCGGTGAAGTCGGCGTGGGCGAGGATGCGGGCACCCGTTGCCGCCACCATGCCGAACATGACGAGGCCGGCGCCGCCCAGCACCACGACCGGCACCGCCTCGACGAGGGCGGCGAGCTTCGGCACCAGGCCGAGCGCGATCATGATCACCCCGCCGGTTGCCGTCACCCAGCGCGATTTCACCCCCGTCACCCCGACCAGGCCGACGTTCTGCGAGAACGACGTGTAGGGGAACGTATTGAACACGCCGCCGATCAGCGTGCCGAGCCCGTCCGCCCTCAGGCCCCGCGTCAGCGCCACCTCGTCTACGGACTTGCCCGTCATCTCGCCGAGCGCCAGGAACATGCCGGTCGATTCGATCATCACCACGATCATCACCAGGCACATGGTGAGCGAGGCGACGATGTCGAAGCGCGGGGTGCCGAACTGGAACGGCAGGATCGCGCCGAACCAGGGCGCGGCGTGGAATTTGTCGAAGCCCATCTTGCCGAGCATGGCGGCAAGGCACGATCCCGCGACGATGCCGAGCAGCACCGCCACGTTGCCGAGGAAGCCGCGCAGGAAGCGCGTGATCAGCAGGATCACGACTAGCACGAACAGCGCGATGCCGAGCCCCTCGAGCGCGCCGTAGGCGGGGTTCGGATAGCTCATCGTCTGCCCGTCGACCACGCGCGTCAGGCTCGGCAGGCCGCCGCCGGCCCAGTTGATGCCGACGCGCATCAGCGAGATGCCGATGACGAGAATGATCGTGCCGGTGACCACGGGCGGGAACAGCGGCAGCAGCCGGCTCACGAAAGGCGCCACCAGGATCCCGAACAGGCCGGCGACGATCACGGCGCCGTAGATGCCGAGCAGCCCCACGTCGGGGTTCGCCGCCATGGCCAGCATCGGCCCCACCGAGGCGAACGTCACGCCCATCATCACGGGCAGGCGGATGCCGACGCCGGGAAGCCCCACCGACTGGATCAGGCTCGCAATCCCGCACGCAAAGAGGTCGGCGTTGATGAGCAGCGCCACCTGCTCCGGCGGCAGCTTCAGCGCCCGGCCGATGATCAGCGGCACGGCCACGGCGCCCGCGTACATGACGAGCACGTGCTGCAGGCCAAGCGCGATCAGCTTGTGCGGCGGCTCGAGACGGTCGACTTCGCTGACAGGGGGCATCATCTGCGCCTTCGTGTTTGGCTCGAGGGAGGCTATGCCGGCGGCGGCCCGAGGACGCCGGCGGCGAGCGTACGCCATCTGCGCCGCCGCGCACCGGGGTGCGGCGCCGTCAGACCGATCGTTAAAACCGCAAGGGCCGTGCCAAGCGCGCGCGGGCAGCGCCATGCACGCCGGGCACCGCGATGGCGCGGCAACCGGTGCGCCTTCGCGTTGCGTGCCGGGCCTGCCTGTGGCGGCGGACGAATCGGATCGCGCCACAGCGTGCTGACGATGTGGGCAGCGACCAACGGCACGCGCCCAATTCCTGCGCACCGCAAGCGTCAGACATTCCACAGCGCCCCTCGCGCCCGGGATCGGCAATTTGCCAGGCCACCGCTTTTGCCGATTGCGCATGGCCGCGGCCGAGGCGTATGCATGACCCGATGAGCTGGCGCGTGCACGCAACGCGCCAGGGATGCCACGGTTTGAGATCCAGGTTTGAGATCCGGTCCGACCGAGTGCCCGGCGCGCTGGATCGCGAGGACGTTGACGAGATGCGCGATTACGTGACGTTCGTTCTCAACGGGACCACGCATGTGGTCCGCGACGTCTCTCCGTCCACGACCCTTCTCCAGCATCTGCGCAGGTCGCTGCGCCTCACCGGCACCAAGGAGGGATGCGCCGAGGGCGATTGCGGCGCCTGCACCGTGGTCGTGGGCGAGCTTGTCGCCGGCAGCGTCCGCTATCGCGCCGTCAACGCCTGCATCCTGCTGCTGCCGATGCTGGAGGGCAAGAGCGTCACGACCGTCGAGGGAGTGTGCGGCGCCGGCGGCGGCCTGCATCCCGTGCAGCAGGCTCTCGTCGACCAGCACGGCTCCCAGTGCGGCTTCTGCACGCCGGGCTTCGTCATGTCGCTCTATGCCGCCTATGTCGGCGAGGCGAGGCCCTCCGGGCAGCGCGTCAACGACCTCCTCGCCGGCAACCTGTGCCGGTGCACGGGCTATGGCCCCATCGCTCGCGCCGCCACGGCCATGTACGACCTGCCGCCTGTGGCTGCGCCAGACGAGGCTGCCGCGCTCGCCGCGATCGCCCACGCGGACACCGTGCGCCTCGAGGGCGAGGGCGAGGGCGGGCGCTGCCTGCTGCCCGCAAGCCTCGACGCGCTGGCCGAGCTTGCCGCCGCCCATCCCGAGGCCGTCATTCTCGCGGGCGCCACCGACGTCGGCCTGTGGATCACCAAGCGGCACCGTCGCATCCCGACGTTCATTGCCACGGCGCGTGTGGCCGAGCTGCGCGGCTGCGTGCGCGAGGGCGACGTGCTCCGCATCGGTGCCGGCACCACCTGGACCGATCTCGAGGCGCCGCTCGGCGCCATCTATCCCGACCTCGGCGAGCTCATCCGCCGCTTTGCCGCAACGCAGGTGCGCAACGGCGCCACCATCGGCGGCAACATCGCCAACGGCTCTCCCATCGGCGATGGCCCGCCCGCGCTCATCGCGCTCGGCGCCCGCCTCGTGCTGCGCAAGGGCGCGGCGACGCGCACCATCGCGCTCGAGGATTTCTTCATCGCCTACGGCCGGCAGGACCGGGCGCCGGGCGAGCTCGTCGTCGGCATCGAGCTGCCGGTGATCGACGATCCCGCGCGCTTCAAGGCCTACAAGGTGTCCAAGCGCTTCGACCAGGACATCTCCGCCGTCTGCGGCTGCTTCAACATCGAGGTGGCGGGCGGCCAGGTGCGGTCCGCGCGCATCGCCTTCGGCGGCATGGCGGCGACCCCGAAGCGCGCGGGCACGGTGGAGGCGGCGCTCGTCGGCCGGCCCTGGAACGCTGCGACGGTCGATGCCGCGCTGCCGCTCTTTGCGCACGACTTCACCCCCATCTCCGACATGCGCGGCTCGGCCGGCTACCGCATGCAGGTCGCAATGAACCTGCTGCGCCGGTATTTCCACGAGACGCAGCATCCGCTCGCGCAGACGCGCCTCGTCGGGCGCAGCGCCGCGTTCGCGTGAGGGTGGCCATGCAGCGTCCGGCCTCGCCGCCAGCAAAGAGCAGCATCTCCGGCGGCGTTCATCTCTCCGTCAGGCATGACAGCGGCCACAAGCACGTCTCCGGCGCGGCGGTCTATGTCGACGACATCCCCGAGCCGCCGGGCACCCTGCAGGTCTACATCGCCCAGAGCCGCCACGCGCACGCGCGCATCCGTCGCCTCGACGTTGCGCCGGTGCGCGCGGTGCCGGGCGTCGTCTGCGTCGCCACGGCGCGCGACATTCCGGGCGTCAACGACGTCAGCCCCTTCAAGGGCGACGACCCGATGTTCGCCGACGGCCTCGTCGAGTACCACGGCCAGTCGCTGTTTGCCGTTGCCGCCGAGACCCTGCAGCTGGCGCGCGAGGCGGCTGGTTGCGCCATCGTCGAGTACGAGGTGCTGCCCGCCTTTCTCGACATCGATGCCGCCCTGGCCGCGGGCTCGCTCATCGAGCCGCCCTACGCCTTCGGCCGCGGCGACGTGGAGGCCGCCCTTGCCGCCGCGCCGCACATCCTCGACGGTCGCGTCCGCGTCGGCGGCCAGGAGCACTTCTACCTGGAGGGCCAGGCGGCCTTCGCCGTGCCGGGCGAGGACGAGGACGTCACCATCTACTGCTCGAGCCAGCATCCGACCGAGATCCAGCACAAGGTGGCGCACGTGCTCGGCATCGCCAACCATGCGGTCACCGTCGAGATGCGGCGCATGGGCGGCGGCTTCGGCGGCAAGGAGAGCCAGGGCAACCTGCCCGCGGCGGCGGCAGCCCTCGTCGCCAGGCTCACGGGCCGCCCGGCCAAGTGCGTCTACGACCGCGACGACGACATGGTGCTGACCGGCAAGCGCCACGACTTCCGCATCGACTACCGCGTCGGCTTCGATGCCGCGGGCGTCATCGCCGGCATCGACGTGGTCCAGGCCGTGCGCTGCGGCATGTCCACCGACCTGTCGCCGGCCATTGCCGACCGTGCCATGTTCCACGCCGACAACGTGTACTACCTGCCCGCGGCTCGCATTACCTCCTACCGCTGCAAGACGCACACCGTGTCCAATACCGCCTTCCGCGGCTTCGGCGGCCCCCAGGGCATGGTGGCGATGGAGCGCATCATCGACCACATCGCGCAGGCGCTGGGTCGCGATCCGCTCGAGGTGCGCCGCGCCAATTTCTACGATCACATGCTGGCCCGGCCGGCCGTCGCCCGCAACCTGACGCCCTACCACCAGGTGATCGAGGACTGCGTCATCCAGGACATCGTCGACGAGCTGGTCGAGACCTCGTCCTACGCCGCCCGCCGCGCCGAGATCCGCGCCTGGAATGCGGCAAGCCCCATCCTGAAGCGCGGCATCGCGCTGACGCCCGTCAAGTTCGGCATCTCCTTCACCAACACCATGATGAACCAGGCGGGCGCCCTGGTGCACGTCTACACCGACGGCTCGATTGCGCTCAATCACGGCGGCACCGAGATGGGGCAGGGGCTCAACGTCAAGGTTGCCCAGGTGGTGGCGGAGGAGCTCCAGGTCGATCTCGACCGCGTCAAGATCACCGCGACCCACACCGGCAAGGTGCCGAACACGTCGCCGACGGCCGCCTCCGCCGGCAGCGACCTCAACGGCATGGCCGCGCGCAACGCCTGCCTCGCCATCAAGCAGCGCCTGTCGGCCTTCCTCGCCGAGCGCCACCAGTGCGCGCCTGACGAGGTCGCCTTCCTGCCGGGCCGCGTGCGCGTGAAGGGCGAGGAGCTGCCTTTCGACGCCGTCATCGCCGACGCCTACCGCGCCCGCGTGCATCTGTCGGCGGCCGGCTACTACGCCACGCCGAAGATCCATTGGGACCGCGCCGCCGGCCGCGGCCGGCCGTTCTTCTACTTCGCCTACGGTGCCGCCGTCTCGGAGGTCGCCATCGACACGCTCACCGGCGAGAACCGCATCCTGCGCGCCGACATCCTCCACGACGTCGGCAAATCGCTCAATCCCGCGATCGACCTCGGCCAGATCGAGGGCGGCTACGTGCAGGGCGCGGGCTGGCTCACCACCGAGGAGCTGGTCTGGGACGGGGAGGGGCGTCTGCGCACGCACGCGCCCTCGACCTACAAGATCCCCGCCTGCTCCGACCGCCCCATCGATCTGCGTGTCGGGCTGTGGGAGAAGGGACGCAACGTCGAGGACACCATCTACCGCTCCAAGGCCGTGGGCGAGCCGCCGCTGATGCTCGGCATCTCGGTGCTGCTGGCCTTGTCGGATGCCGTGGCGGCCGCGGGCGACTACCGGACCTATCCGGCGCTCGATGCGCCGGCCACGCCCGAGCGCGTCCTGGCCGCCGTCACGCGCCTTGCGCGCGCTAGGGGAGCCCCATGACGGCCGCCCGGCTCGAGGCTTCGCTCGCCGCCGTTGCCGCCTCGGGTGCCGGCGAGCCCGTCGTCCGCATCGTCGTGCTGCACACCGACGGCTCGACCCCGCGCGAGGCCGGCGCTGCCATGCTGGTCGAGCGAGGCGGCATTGCCGACACCGTCGGCGGCGGCAGGCTTGAGCTGGAGGCGATCGGTCACGCCCGCGCGCTGCTCGCGGCGGCCCCGGCCGCCGGCTCCTGGCCGCGCGAGGTGCGCAGCTTCGCGCTCGGTCCCTCGCTCGGCCAGTGCTGCGGCGGCAGCGCCCGCCTGCTGTTCGAGGTCCTGACACGGCGCGAGCTGGCCGACCTTGCCGGCCGCCTGCAGGGCACGGGCCCGGGCGCGCTGGCGCTGCGGCCGACCCAGTCCGGCGCCCCCGTCGCCCTTCTTGCCGATCGCAAAGGTGACGTGCCTGATTGCCCGCTGCCGGTGCTGCGTGCGGCCCGCGACATGCTGTCGGGCGCCCGCCCGCGCGGCCCGCTGCTGGTCGCGCCCGGCAGGGGCGCGCCGGCCTGGTTCATCGAGCCCGTAGCCGGCGCGCGCACGCCGCTCTTCGTGTACGGAGCCGGCCACGTCGGCCGCGCCATCGTGCACGTTCTCAACGGGCTGCCCTTCGACGTGCGCTGGGTGGACACGAGGCCCGAGCGCTTCCCCGAGGCGATCCCGGCCTATGCCGCAGCGCTCGTATCGCCCGACCCGGCCGCCACGGCGGCGGCCGCGCCGGCGGGAGCCCTGCACCTCGTGCTGACCTACTCCCATGCCCTCGACCTTGCGATCGTGCACGCGCTTCTCGGGCGCGCGGATTTCCGCTTCCTCGGGCTGATCGGGTCCGAGACCAAGGCGGCGCGCTTCCGCGCGCGCCTGCGGCAGGCGGGCGTTGCCGAGGCGGCGCTCGCCCGTCTGACCTGCCCCATCGGCATCTCTGCGCTGCGCGGCAAGGAGCCGCCCGTCATCGCCGTCGCGGTCGCCGCGCAGCTCATCGAGACCATGGGCCGGCACGTGCAGCAGCGTGACCTGACAGCGAAGGTGCCCGGCGCATGAGCGGTCCCTTGCTCGAGCTTTCCGGCATCACCAAGCGCTTCCCCGGCGTCGTGGCCAACGACGGCGTCACCTTCTCCGTCGGGGCGCGTGAGATCCACGCGCTGCTGGGCGAGAACGGCGCCGGCAAGTCGACGCTGGTCAAGATGATCTACGGCGTCCTGCGCCCCGACACGGGCGAGATGCGCCTCGCCGGCGCCGGCTACGCCCCGCACAAGCCCTCCGACGCGCGCGACCGCGGCATCGGCATGGTTTTCCAACATTTCTCGCTGTTCGAGGGGCTGACCGTCGCCGACAACATCGCGCTCGGGCTCAGCCCCAAGCTTGCCAAGCGCGGCCTGAAGGAGAGGATCGGCGAGGTCTCGGCCGCCTACGGCCTCAGGCTCGACCCGGACCGCTACGTGGGCACGCTCTCCGTCGGCGAGCGCCAGCGGGTGGAGATCGTGCGCTGCCTGCTGCAGGGCCCCAAGCTCCTGATCATGGACGAGCCGACCTCGGTGCTGACGCCGCAGGAGATCGAGGTGCTGTTCGCGACCCTGCGCCGGCTGGTCTCGGAGGGCTGCTCCATCCTCTACATCTCCCACAAGCTCGAGGAGATCCGCTCGCTCTGCCACAAGGCGACGATCCTGCGCGGCGGCAAGGTCGTGGGCAGCTGCGATCCGGCTAGGGAGACGGCCCGCGGCCTCGCCGAGATGATGCTCGGCACCGCACTGGCCCCGCCCGTGCGCGAGGCCGTGGCTCCCGGGCCAGTGCGCCTGGCGATCAGGGGCCTGAGCCTCGCCAGCGCTGAGCCGTTCGGCGTCGATCTCGCCGACGTCGACCTCGAGGTGCGGGGCGGCGAGATCGTCGGCATCGCCGGCGTCGCCGGCAACGGCCAGATCGAGCTGATGGAGGCCCTGATCGGCGAGCGTCTTGCAGCCCGCGCCGACGCCGTCTCCATCGACGGCGAGGCTGTCGGGGCGACAGGTCCGGTCGGCCGCCGGGCGCTCGGCATGTGCTTCGTGCCGGAGGAGCGGCTGGGCCACGCCGCCGTGCCCGAGATGGCGCTGTGGGAGAACGCGGTGCTGACGGGCGAGGCGCGGCTCGGTCTCGCCCGCCGCGGCCTTATCGACGGCGCCAGGTCGCGGGCTTTCGCCGAGCGCGTCGTCGCCGAGTTCGGCGTGCGCACGGCCGGCGTCGAGCACGCCGCGCGCTCCCTCTCGGGCGGCAACCTGCAGAAGTTCGTGGTCGGGCGCGAGGTGCTGCAGGGCCCCGCCGTGCTGGTCGCCTCGCAGCCGACCTGGGGCGTCGATGCGGGCGCGGCCGCCGCCATCCACAAGGCGCTCCTGGCGCTGGCGCGTGCGGGTGCTGCCATCCTCGTCATCTCGCAGGATCTCGACGAGCTGTTCGCCATCTGCGGCCGTATCGCCGTCATCGCGGACGGCCAGCTGTCGCCGGCGCGGCCCGTGGCGGAGTTGACCGTCGAGGCCATCGGCCTCGGCATGGGCGGCGCGCACCAGGGCAGCGACGGCACGGGGAGCGCGCATGCTTAAGCTCGAACCGCGGCGCGAGCCTTCGGCCCTGATGTTCTACGTCACGCCCTTCCTCGCCATCGCCCTGACGCTGGCCGCGGGGCTTCTCCTGTTCCGCATTCTCGGCAAGCCGCCCGTCGCCGCGATGCAGCTCATCTTCATCGAGCCGCTGCGCTCCCTGCGCGGCGTCTCCGAGCTTCTCGTCAAGGCGACGCCGCTCATTCTGATTGCCTGCGGCCTGGCGCTGGGCTTCCGCGCCAACGTCTGGAACATCGGCGCCGAGGGCCAGTTCGCGGCGGGCGCCCTGTCGGGCGGCGCGGTGGCGCTTGCCGTCTATCCCGCCACCGGCTGGTGGCTTCTGCCGCTGATGAGCCTCGCCGGCATCGCTGGCGGTGCCGCCTGGGCGGCGATCCCCGCGCTCCTGCGCACGCGCTACAACACCAGCGAGATCCTGGTCAGCCTGATGCTCGCCTACGTCGCCGTCCTGCTGCTGGGCTCGCTCGTGCACGGGGCCCTGCGCGACCCCGACGGCATGAACTTCCCCGAGAGCCGCCTCTTCCAGACGGCGCTGCCCGTCATGATCCCGGGCACGCGTGCCCATGTCGGCTTCCTCGTGGCGCTTGCCGTCGCCGGCGCCGCCTGGCTGCTGCTCGAGCGGCACATGGCGGGCTTCCAGATCAAGGTTCTGGGCCAGGCGCCGCGGGCGGCGCGCTTCGGCGGCTTCTCCGAGAAGCGGCTGATCTGGGCCTGCTTCCTCGTCTCCGGTGGGGCGGCGGGCCTTGCGGGCCTGTTCGAGGCCGCGGGCCCCGTCGGCCAGCTGGTGCCGGCGCTGCCCGCGGGCTACGGCTTCACGGCCATCATCGTCGCCTTCCTGGGCCGGCTGCATCCGGCGGGCATCGTTCTTGCAGGCCTGCTGATGGCGCTGACCTACATCGGCGGGGAGACGGCGCAGATCAGCATGAGCCTGCCGAGCGCGACGACGAGTGTGTTTCAAGGCATGTTCCTGTTCTTCCTGCTTGCGACCGATGTGCTCGTGGCCTACCGCCCGCGCTGGATCGCCACGCGTCCGGCGCGCGCCGGACGCCCGCTTCAGCCCCCTGCCAAGGTCGAGGCGTGAGCATGGAGCTGCTCGCCAACATCCTGATCAGCGCCATGATCGCGGCGACCCCGCTGGTGCTCGCCGCGACGGGCGAGCTCGTCGCCGAGCGCTCGGGCGTGCTCAACCTCGGCGTCGAGGGCATGATGATCATCGGCGCCATCGCCGGCTTCGCGGCCCTGCTCGCCTCCGGCAGCGTCCTCGTCGGCCTGCTGGCGGCGATGCTGGGCGGCGCGCTGATGGCGTTCCTGTTCGGTGTGCTCACGCTCACCTTCCGCGCCAACCAGGTGGCCTCGGGCCTGGCGCTGACCATGTTCGGCCTGGGTCTCTCGGCCCTTTGGGGACAGGGCTACAGCGGCCGCTCCGCGCCGCCCTTCCCGCGCCTCTCCATCCCGGGGCTGAGCGACCTGCCGATCCTCGGTCGCCTCGTGTTCGGCCAGGACGGCCTCGTCTATCTCTCGCTCGCGCTCGTGGCCGCCGTGGCCTACGTGCTGGCCCGCACCCGCGCCGGCCTCGTCCTGCGCGCCGTCGGCGAGAACCACCATGCGGCGCACGCCATCGGCTACTCGGTCGTCGGCGTGCGCTACCTTGCCGTGATGTTCGGCGGCGCCATGGCGGGATTGGGCGGCGCCTACCTGTCGCTGGTGCAGACGCCGCTGTGGGTGGAGCGCATGACCGCGGGGCGCGGCTGGATCGCGCTCGCCCTCGTCGTCTTCGCCGCCTGGCGGCCGTGGCGCGCCCTGCTCGGCGCCTACCTGTTCGGCCTCATCACCATCCTGCAATTGCACAGCCAGGCGCTCGGGCTGGAGGTCGACGCCCAGCTGTTGTCGATGGTGCCCTATCTCGCCACCATCGTCGTCCTCGTCCTGATCTCGCGCGACAGTGCCCGCGCGCGCCTGGCGGCACCCGCCTGCCTCGGCAAGTCCTTCCACGCCTCGTCCTGACCGGCCCCATCACCGAGCAACACTGTCACCCAAAGGAGCTGAGCATGAAGTCTAGACCGTTCAGTAAAATCGCGGCTGGCCTCGCGGCCTCGCTCGTGCTGGCCGCCGGCACGGCCCTCGCGCAGACCAAGCCGAAAGTGAGCTTCGTCTACGTCGGCCCCGTGGGCGACATGGGCTGGAGCTACCAGCACCACCAGGGCCTGGAGGCGATCAAGAAGGAGTTCGGCGACCGGATCGAGACCAACTTCGTCGAGAACGTGCCCGAGGGCCCCGACGCCGAGCGGGTCATCGACCAGCTTGCCGCCACCGGCTCGAGCCTCGTCTTCACCACCTCCTTCGGCTTCATGAACCCGACCCTGAAGGTGGCCGCGCGCCATCCGAAGGTGAAGTTCGAGCACGCCACGGGCTTCAAGCAGGCGCCCAACGTGGCCACCTACAACGCCCGCTTCTACGAGGGCCGCCACGTCATCGGGCTGATCGCCGGCAAGATGACCAAGACCAACACCATCGGCTACATCGCCTCCTTCCCGATCCCCGAGGTGGTGATGGGCATCAACGCGGCCTACCTCGCGGCGAGGTCGGTCAACCCGGCCGTGAAGCTGAAGGTGGTGTGGGTGAGCACGTGGTTCGACCCCGGCAAGGAGGCCGCCGCCGCCAAGGCGCTCGTCGATCAGGGCGCCGACATCCTGATGCAGCACACGGATTCCCCCGCGCCCGTGAAGTACGCGGCCGAGAAAGGCATCTTCGCCTTCGGCCAGGCCTCCGACATGACGCAGTTCGCGCCGGAGAAACACCTGACCGCCATCATCGACAACTGGAACCCCTACTACATCGCGCGCGTCAAGGCGCTGCTCGACGGCACCTGGAAGTCGGGCGACACCTGGGACGGCATCAAGGAGGGCACGGTCGTGTTCGCGCCCTGGTCGAAGGCCATCCCCGCCGACGTGGTCAAGCTCGCCGAGACGGCGCGCGACGAGATCGCGGCCGGCACGCGCCATCCCTTCACCGGTCCGGTCAACAAGCAGGACGGCACGCCGTGGCTCAAGGCCGGCGAGAAGGCCACCGACAAGGACCTGTCCAGCATGAATTTCTATGTCGCGGGCATGGAAGGCTCCGTGCCCAAGTGAGGGCTGGTGCGGGAGGGGCCCCGGCCTCTCCCGTCCCCAGCCCAGGATCTCGCCGCCATCACCTGCCCCGTGCCATGACCTCTCCCGCCGCCGACGTCACCATCCTTACGGGACAGACGCTGTCCTTCCGCGCCGACCCCTTCGAGGTCGGGCCCGAGGCGGCCGTCGCGCATGAGACCGACGGCGCCGTTGCCATCCGCGGCGGCGTCATCCTGGAGGTCGGCCCGCGCGGTGCGGTCCTCGCCCGCTTTCCCGGCGCCGCGGTCGAGAGCTACTCCGGCGACCTGATCATGGCGGGCTTCGTCGACTGCCACGTCCACTATCCCCAGATCGACATCATCGCCTCCTACGGCGAGCAGCTTCTCGAGTGGCTCGAGAAGTACACCTTCCCCGCCGAGGCGCGGTTCGGCGATCCCGCCCACGCCGCAAGCGCCGCCGACCGCTACCTCGACGAGTGTGTGCGCAACGGCATCACCTCGGCCTCGGTCTATTGCACCGTGCACCCGGCCTCCGTCGACGCGCTGTTCTCGGCCGCCCGGGCACGCGGGGTCGCGCTCGCCGCCGGCAAGGTGATGATGGACCGCAACGCGCCCGCCGATCTCGCCGACACGGCCCAGTCGGGCTTCGACGAGAGCAAGGCGCTGATCTCGCGCTGGCACGGCGTCGACCGCCTCACCTACGTCGTCAGTCCGCGCTTTGCCGTCACCTCGACGGAAGCCCAGCTCGAGGCCGCCGGCGTGCTCTGGAAGGAGAGCCCCGGCACGCTGATGCAGACGCATGTGTCCGAGAACGTCTACGAGATCGAGCACGCGCGCCGGCTCCATCCCTACGCGTGCGACTATCTCGACATCTACGACAAGAAGGGCCTGCTGGGCCCCGGCGCCAATTTCGGCCACGCCATCCACCTGAGCCCCCGCGAGATCGCCCGCCTGTGCGAGACCAAAAGCGGCATCTCCCATTGCCCGACCTCGAACCTCTTCATCGGCTCGGGCCTCTTCGACATGCGAGGCCTGCGCGACTGCGACAAGCCCGTCGGCGTCGGGCTCGCCACCGACGTCGGCGGCGGCTCCTCGTTCTCCATGCTCGCGACCATGAAGGCGTCCTACGAGATCTGCCAGCTCAACGGCTACAACCTGCACCCCGCCAAGGCGTTCTATCTGGCGACCGTCGGCAGCGCCGCCGTCATGCGGCTCGGCCACCGGCTCGGCAACCTGCGCCCCGGCTACGATGCCGACATCGTGGTCCTCGACCTCGCCTCCCAGCCGCTCATTGCCCGGCGTCTCGGCCAGGTCGAGGACATCTTCGGGGCGCTGTTCCTGCAGATGATCCTCGCCGACGACCGCGCCGTCCGCGCCACCTATGTCGCCGGGCGCAAGGCCCACGTCCGCGCCCCCTGAGGCCGGCGCCGCGTCGGCAGCAGTTGTGGCGGCGGGCCGCGTCAGGCCTTCAGGCCAAGGGCTGCGAACACGAGCCGGGTGATGGTCTCCTGTGCGGCCTGGAAATCGTCGTCGTCGAGCTGCCGCTTGCCGAGCAGGATCTCGAGCTCGGAGGCCGAGTTGGCGTAGTACTGCGTCATGCCCCAGATCATGAACACGAGATGCGCGCTGTCGATGGGCTTGATCTTGCGCGCCGCCTGCCAGCCGTCGAAGAGCTTCACGAGGCGCCCGAGGGCTGCCGCCGCGTCGGTCTTGATGCGCCCCCTCAGGATCGGCGCGCCGTTGAGGATCTCGTTGGCGAAGATGCGCGACAGCTTCGGGGAGCTGCGGGAGAATTCGAGCTTGGCGCGGATGTACTCCCTGAGGAACGCCTGCGGCTCGAGCCCGCTGGTGGACGTCGGGATGGCGCTGTTCCACAGCGTCAGCGTGCGCTCCAGCACGGCGTTGTACAGCGTCTCCTTGCTGGAGAAGTAGTAGTAGATGTGCGGCTTGGAGATGCCCGCCGCCGAGGCGATCATGGCCGTCGTCGCCCCGTGCAGGCCGTAGCGCGCGAAGACCTCCTCGGCGCCTGCGAGGATCTTGTCGCGGATCTGGCTTGCATCCTCTGCCGGCAGGCTTTTCTCTGCCCGCTTGCGCTGATCGCTGCCCCTGCGGGCAGAACCGCCATTGCTCATGTCAGGGTCGCTTCTTCTGCTGGCGTGCCGACGCGCGGACATCGGCGCTTATTTTTTGGGCACCACGAATACCGACCTCGGTTGGCAGCATCAAGGTACGCTCGGGCATCAAGACGATTGGTCTCACGCATGGTCGACGCCTCGCCTCCGCGGAGGATGCCTATTTCGACGGCGCGTCAGGCATATTTCGGTGCCAGCAGCCGCGTCATGTGACAGTGGCGCAACGCGCCCTTGTACTCGTGCCAGGCCGTGGCCGTTGCTGTTGACCGATCGTTAAAATGGAGGCCATCCTTTGGTGGAGCTGTGCAGCACCTGTGGACAGGATGCCGCCGGCGCGGTGCCGCCGCCAATTGGGGCACGACGAGACGGGATCGGGGGATTTTCCATGACATTCAGACTGAAAGCCGCGCTGGCCGTGCTGGGAGCGTGCATCGGCACAGGGGCGCTCGCGACCGCCGCGCAGGCCCAGATCTTCCAGGACAACTCGATCACCTACGCGTTCGGCACGCGCTTCCACGAGCCCTACAACACCAACGACATCACCAAGAGCTGGGTCAGCTACCTGCACGTCTCCGGCGACAAGTGGGGCGGCAACTTCTTCCTGCTCGACGCCAAGTTCTCCGACAGCAAGGACCCGACGGGCAACACCGCCGGCACGGCCAATCCGGTCGGTGCCTCCGAGCTTTACGGCATTTACGTGCGCACGTTCAGCTACAATAAGCTGACCGGCTCCAAGGGCGGCTTCGGCCCGATCGCCGACTTCGGCTGGACCGTCGGCGGCCACGCCAATGCGAAGAACGACTCGTTCGGCTCCGAGAAGCGGCTGCTGACCTCCGGTCTCTACCTCGATTGGGCCGTGCCCGCTGGCGCCCGGCTGCGCACCTCCTTCGAGGTCTGCCGCGAATGGAACGTCAACGGCACGGGCGCCGCCGCCGACTACCATCCGACGTTCTGCTTTAATTCGAGCTTTGGCGTGCCCTTCACGGTGGCCGGTGTCAGCATGGCCTTCTCCGGCTTCTACGGCATCGTGGCGCCCAAGGGCGAGAGCACGGTGACCGAGCACTACCTCGGCATGGAGCTGATGGCCGACGTCGGCCACGTCTTCGGCGCGCGCAAGGGCTTCCTTGAGGCCGGTGTGCGCTACGACTACTGGGTGAACAAGTTCGGCAACGATCACAGCGGACCGGCCGGCGACGGCGCCTTCGACCGCGTTCCCATGCTGCTCGTCCGCACGCACTTCTGAGTTTGGCGTCTCCAGCGCTGAGGTGGGCGGCGTCCCGGTTGCCGCCCACTTTCTATTTGCGGTGCCACCGTTTCGCCGAGGCGCTATCATGAATCCCTGAGTGCCGGGCCGGTCGAGATCGTGCGGAGGAAGGCATGCCCACGCTTCTTGCAAAGGGCGCAGTCGTGCTCGCCACCTTCGACGCCGCGCTGGGCGACATCCGGGATGGTGGCCTGTTCTGCCGCGACGGCGTCATCGAGGCGGTCGGTCCCTCGAAAGCTTTGCCGGCCGAGGCCGACGCGGTGCTCGACCTGCGCGGGCAGGTGGTGATCCCCGGCCTCGTCAACACCCACCACCACATGTTCCAGAACCTGACGCGGGCGGTGCCCGCCGCGCAGGACGCGACCCTGTTCAACTGGCTCAAGGTGCTGATGCCGATCTGGGCCGGCATCGGGCCGGAGCACATCTACGTCTCGACGCTGGTGGCGCTGGCCGAGATGGCGCTATCGGGCTGCACGACCTCCTCCGACCATCTCTACATGTTCCCCAACGGCGCCCGCCTCGACGACGAGATCAGGGCTGCGCGCGAGATCGGCCTGCGCTTCCACGCCGCCCGCGGCGCCATGAGCATCGGCGAGAGCAAGGGCGGCCTGCCGCCCGACAGCCTCGTCGAGGACGAGGCCTTCATCCTCAAGGACACGCAGCGCGTGCTCGAGGCCTATCACGACGCCTCCCGCTACGCCATGCTGCGCGTCGTGGTGGCGCCCTGCTCGCCGTTCACCGTCTCGCAGGACCTGATGCGCGAGAGCGCGGCGCTCGCCCGCGCCTACAAGGTCAGCATGCACACCCACACGGCCGAGAACGACGAGGACATCGCCTACGCGCAGGAGCGGTTCGGCATGCGCCCCGGCGCCTACCTCGAGGCCGTGGGCTGGACCGGCGCCGACACCTGGCACGCCCACTGCGTGAAGCTCGACACCGACGAGATCGCCCTGTTTGGCCGCACCGGCACGGGCGTCGCCCACTGTCCGTCCTCCAACATGCGGCTTGCCAGCGGCATCGCCCCCGTCAGGCGCATGCTGGATGCCGGCGTGCCGGTCGGCCTCGGCGTCGACGGCTCGGCCTCCAACGACAGCGGCCACCTGCTCAACGAGGCGCGCCACGCGCTTCTCGTGCAGCGGCTGCTCGAGGGGCCGGCGGGCTTGAGGGCGCGCGAGGCGCTCGCGATCGCGACGTCGGGAGGCGCCCGCGTGCTGGGCCGCGACGACATCGGCGTGCTGAGGCCCGGCATGGCCGCCGACTTCGCGGCCTTCCGCACGGACACCATCGACATGTCGGGCGGTGCCCAGTGGGACCCGGTCGCCGCGCTCCTGTTCTGCGGGCCCCAGAAGGCCGCGACGACCGTCGTCAACGGTCGCGTCGTGGTCCGCGACGGCGAGCTTGCGACCATCGATCTGCCGAAGGTGCTGGAGCGGCACGGCCGCCTGGCGCGCGCGCTTGCCAACGGCGACCGCGCGGCATGAGCGACATCAGACCGGCGCATGGCGCGCGATCCGAAAGCCGCATTCGCAAGCCCCTGCGGGCTTGCGCCATTGATCTGCCAGCGGGGGAAGCCGTGGACGCACTTCTGACGGAATGGGCCGCACTGATCCTGCGCTGGCTGCACGTGATCGCCGGCATCGCCTGGATCGGCTCGTCGTTCTACTTCATGCACCTCGACGCGGCGCTGAAGCCCTCTCCCGACATCCCCGAGGGCAAGGGCGGGGAGGCGTGGGAGGTGCACGGCGGCGGCTTCTACCAGGTCCGCAAGTGGCTGGTCGCGCCCGACAGGCTCCCGTCCGAGATGATGTGGCACAAGTGGGAATCCTACGCCACCTGGCTGTCGGGCTTCGCCCTCCTGATGTGGATCTACTACCTCGGCGCCGACCTCTACCTCATCGACCCCGCCGTGCGCGCGCTGCCGGCCTGGGCCGCGATCGCGATCGGCATCGGCGGCCTGGCGCTGGGGTGGATCGTCTACGACGCCCTGTGCAAGTCGCCGCTCAGGGACAACGCGGTGGGGCTCGGCGCCGTCGGCTTCGCCTTCGTGGTCGCGGCCGCCTGGGGCTTCCAGCAGGTGTTCTCCGGCCGCGGTGCCATGCTGCACACGGGCGCCCTGATGGCGACCATCATGTCGGGCAACGTGTTCTTCATCATCATCCCGAACCAGAGGAAGATCATCGCCGACCTGACGGCCGGCCGGCAGCCGGATCCGAGCCTCGGCAAGGCCGGCAAGACGCGCTCGACGCACAACAACTACCTGACCCTGCCGGTGCTGTTCCTGATGCTGTCGGCGCACTACCCGATGGTCTACGGCAGCCCCTATGCCTACGTCATCGTCGGCCTGGTGCTGGTCGCCGGCGCGCTCATCCGCCATTTCTACAACCAGCGTCACGCCGGGCGCGGCAATCTCTGGTGGACGTGGGGCGCCTCGGCGCTGGCGCTTGCCCTCGCCGCGGTCATCTCCGCCGCGACGACGCCGGCCGTGCGCGAGGAGCTCGGATGGCGCAAGCTGCCGCGCGAGAAGAAGGTGGCAGGCTTGCCGAGGCTTCCCGACGAGGTCGATGCCATCCTCACCACGCGCTGCTCCATGTGCCATGCGCGTGAGCCGGTCTGGAGCGGCATCGTCGTGCCGCCCAAGGGCGTGCGTCTCGACGCGCCCGAGCACATATTTCGCAACCGCGAGGGCATCCGCATGTTCACCGTCATGACGCGCGCCATGCCGCCCAACAACATCACGCACATGACCGACGCCGAGCGCCGCACGCTCGCGCAGTGGCTGCGCCAGCTGTAGCGGCCTCTCCCCGCAAGCCCGTAGCGCCGGCCGCCGCTCACAGGCCGGCGGTGCCGGGCCCCAGCGTCTCGAAGAGGCGCGCGAGCAGCCGCGTGCGCGGCACCAGGCAGTCGAGCTCAACGAACTCCTGCAGCGTGTGCGGCCCGCCGCCGATGACGCCGAGGCCATCGAGCGTCGGCACGCCGAGCGCGCCCGTGAAGTTGCCGTCGCTGCCGCCGCCCGCCACGCGCTCCCCGCGCACGGGAGCGCCGATCTCTGCCGCCAGCGCCGCCGCGTGGTCGTAGAGCGCCTGGATCTGCGGCGTCTTCTCGAACGGCGGCCGGCCGCGGCCCTCGGCGACCACCGTCGCAACCCGCGTGTCGTGCTGGGGGAGGGAGAGCACCGCCTGGCGCAGCTCCGCCGCCTCCCGCGCCGTCGGCACCAGCGCGTAGCACATGGCCCCGCACAGGGCCGGCACCATGTTCTCGTGCGTGCCGCCCGCCACCGTGCCGATGTTGACGGTGAAGTTGCGGGCATAGTCCGTCAGCGCCTCGAGCGCCAGGATGTGATGCGCCATCTCGCGCACGGCGCTGGCGCCGTCGGCGTGATAGGCGCCAGCGTGTGCGGGCGCGCCGGTGGTCGTGATCCTCCAGCGGGCGATGCCGTGCCGGGCGACGGTGAGCTTGCCGCCCTCGCCGGAGGGCTCCACGACCAGCACGCAGCGGTGCCGCAGCGCCTCCGCCTCGATCGCCGCGCGCGAGGAGGGGCTGCCCACCTCCTCGTCCGGGATCAGCATGACGCTGACCGGCAGCCGCGGCGCGACGCCATGGGCGTGGAGATGGGCGAGCGCGGCCATCGCGATGGCGTTGCCGCCCTTCATGTCGTAGATGCCGGGCCCGTAGGCGCGCCCGCCCTCCGCGCGGAAGGCGAAGGTGCCGCGCTGGTGCACGGTGTCCATGTGGCCGAGCACGAGGATGCCCGGGCCCTCGCCGGCGCCTGCGATGCGCCCGATCAGGATGTCGCCGTAGCCGTCCCGGCCCGGCGTGCGCTCGATTTCGGCCCCGATCGCCCGCAGCAGGGCCTCGGCATGGTCCGCCACCGTGTTGACGCCGGCGGCATCGTTGGTCGGGCTCTCGATGTCGACCCAGGCGCGGATCGCATCCAGCAGGCCGTCCTGCGTGAGCTGCCTCATGGGCCGGTCCTTGGCGGTGGCGGCGGGTTCATTCGGCGGCTGCCGCGCGCGGACGAGCCGCGGCATCCGCGATGGCGGCGAGCGTGGCGCCCAGCGCCTCGCCCTCGGGGTCCTTGCTTGCCGCAACCCGGGCCTGCACGAGCGCATCCGCCAGCGACACGTGCGCCAGCCCGCCGGCGAGCTTGGGCTCGATCAGCTCCGCGACGATGCGCTCGAAGTTCTGCGCCCCGCGCCGGTAGGTGTCGCCGTAGCCGCGCACCAGCGCCGCGAGCGCCACGATCTCGCGGGCGGCGGCGGGGTCGGCAGCCAGCGCCCGCTCGATGAGGCCGAGCCAGCGCCTGCGCCAGGCCTCCTCCTCGGCAAAGCGCAGCGTCTTGCGCCGCCAGCCGCGCAGGGCCGCCAGCGCCCTGAGGCGCAGGAAGCCCGAGACGCGCGTCGTTCTGACGGTCATGGCGAAGGCGCGCGTATGCGACACGCGCGCCAGCAGGGCGCGGCCGGCCCGCGGCGGCAGCAGGCCCAGGATCTCCTCCGGGCCGGGCTTCAGGTACTCCGTGATGTCGACGATGTCGCTGGCCTCGGCCTTGGCCTCGGCGCGCACGCGGGCAAGCCGCGCCGCGCGCAGCTTCAGTTGCGCGACGCGAATGACGTCCTCCACGCTCATGCGTAAGGCGAGGTGGCGGACAAGCTCGCACACGAGCGCCGCATCGGCACCGGGCATTGCCGCGAAGCGGCGGACGATGCCGAGGTAGTCCTGCGCGTAGGCCTCGTCCTGGTAGTCGGCAAGGCGCGCCAGGCCCTCGGCGAGAACGGCGTGCGCCGCGACGGGCAGGTCGGCAAGGCGCGGATCGGGCGCCGGAGCGCGGCGGGGCTCCGGCGTGACGGCAGGGCGCGGGCGGAAGGCCGCGAGCCCGCCCGCAAAGCCGCGCAGGTTGGCCTCGACCGCCTTGCCCTCCTGCGCGATGGCCTGCCGGTAGGCGGCCTCCGGCATCGGCAGCACGCCGCTGGCGGCGATGGCGCCCAGCAGCACCGAGCTGATCGGGCAGCCGAGCTCCCGGGCGGTGGCGCCGAGATCGGCGATCAGCGAGGCGCGCGCGAACCTCTCGGCCACCTGCCGCAGCCGCTCCCCGTCGAGGCGCCCGTCCCCCATCGCCGCCTTCTCGTTGACCGTGTACACGCGCGCCGTCGACAGGATCAGCGTGGTGCGCTCCGGCGTCACGAGCCCGGCCTGCACGCAGCGCACGCCTTCGAGCAGCTCGCTGGCGACGACGAGGTCGACCTCGCCCGGGGCGGCATTGAGCGCGAGAACGGGCGGCGCCGTGCTGGCGTGACGCTGGCCCGCACCCGGCACGATCTCGAGGTAGTAGGTCGTGGCGCCCGTGCGCTGGGCCACGCCCGGGATCGACGTGCCGTGCGCCAGATGCCCGTCGAGGATGGCGGCGCTGTGCAGCCACGAGGCGAGCACGCCGCCGCCCTCGCCGCCGAGCGCGGCGATCAGCACCTTGATGGGCGCGGGATGCCTGCTGCTGTCGATGCCTGCGTTGCTCATGGTCTACTCCGCCGGCTGCAGACGCTGCGGTGCAGCGCTGGGCCCGCCGAGACGGGCGATGAGCCAGTCGCCGAGCCGCCGCCGCAGGCGGTCGAAGGCCGTCGGGTTCCTCACGATGTCGATGCGCGCGAACGAGGGGCACAGCTGCGCCGCGTGCGCCACCTCTCCGCACACGCCGCAGCCCACGCAGTCGTTGTTGACGTGCGCGATCGGGTCGCTGCGCAGCGGATCCTCGTTGGGCTTCACCGTCAGCGACGGGCAGCCGGACAGGCGGATGCAGGAGTGGTCGCCCGTGCACACCTCCGGGTCCACCCAGAACCGCTGGCGCACGACGCGCTTGCCCTCGCGGACCTGCTTCTCCACCGCCGGCCTGATGCGGCGCTGGCGCGCGAGCTGGCACTCGCCGTCGGCGATGATCACGCGCAGGCCTTTTCCGGGCTCGGTGATCGCCTGGCGCAGCGTCCTCACCATGCCGGCGATGCCGTACGTGCGCACCCGCCGGATCCACGGCACGCCGATGCTCTTCAGCGCGCCCTCGATGTCGAGGCCGATGCCGCGGCTGTCCTTGGCCTGCGCCGAGGAGAGGATGTCCTGCTGCCCGGTGGCGCTGGAGTAGCCGTTGTTCATCACCACCAGCACGTTGTCGGTCCGATTGAAGACGGCACCCGCCGCCCCGGTGATGAGGCCGTTGTGCCAGAAGCCGCCGTCGCCCATGACGCTTACCGGGCGGTTCGTCTGTGTGCCCGAGACGGCGGCGGCCGAGGCCAGCGACATGCCGTAGCCCAGGATCGAGTTGCCCTGGGAGAAGGGCTCGAAGGTCGCGAACGCGTGGCAGCCGATGTCGGCTGCGACGTGCACCGGCCCGATCTCGCGGCGCAGGATCTTCATGGCCGAGAACACCGGGCGCTCCGGGCAGCCGACGCAGAAGGTGGGCGGGCGCGCGGGAAGGGGGGCGCCGAGCAGCGTCTCGACCTCGGCCCGCTGCGCGGCGACGCGGCCGAGCCAGCCGTCCAGGGCCGGCGTCGGAATGCCGTAGCGCCGGCAGAAGTCGGCGAGGCCCTTGCCGACGACGGCCGGCGTGTACTCCCCCGCCATGGGCAGCACGTCCTTGCCGTGCAGCGTCACGTTGAGGTCCCCCTTGCGCAGGATCTGGCCGATGGCCTGCTCGAGGAAGTCGGGCCCGCCCTCCTCGACGACGAGCACCGCGCGCTTGCCCGCGCAGAAGCGCACGATCTCCTCCGGCGCCAGCGGGTGCACCACGTTGAGGCACAGGATCGGCAGGCCGGCGTTGCCGTCGGCGTCGCTGAGGCCGGCCAGCGTCATGCGTCCGTTGAGGACGTTGAACAGGCCGCCCTGCACGATGATGCCGACCTCGCCCGCAGTCGGCCCGAAGCGCTCGTTGAGGCCGTGCTCGACGATGAACCTCTGGGCCGCCGGGAGGCGGCGCGCCACCTTGTCGACCTCCTGCTTGAAGGTCACGGGCGGGTGGCTGAGGCGGTCATAGTTGAACGGCGCCGCGCCGAGCCGGTGCTTGGCCGAGTGCGGGGCGGCCACGTTCGTCTTCGCCGGGAAGCTGCCGAACATGTGGCAGGCGCGTATGCGCAACTCGAGCATGACCGGCGTGTTGGAGGCCTCCGACAGCTCGAAACCCATCTCCACGGCCTTGACCAGGCTCGGCAGGTTGGGGCGCGGATCGATGAGCCAGAGCTGCGATTTGACCGCGAAGGCGTGCGTGCGCTCCTGGATCACGCTCGCCCCCTCGCCGTAGTCCTCGCCGACCACGATCAGCGCCCCCCCGATCACGCCGGGCGAGGCGAGGTTGGACAGCGCATCCGCCGCCACGTTGGTGCCCACGATCGACTTCCACGTCACCGCCCCGCGCAGGGGATAGTTGATGGAGGCGCCGAGCATGGCGGCAGCCGCCGCCTCGTTGGTGCACGTCTCGATGTGGATGCCGAGGTCGGAGAGCACGTCCTCCGCCTCCACCAGCACGTCGAGCAGGTGGCTCACCGGCGCGCCCTGGTAGCCGCCGACGTAGGCGACGCCCGACTGCAGCAGCGCCTTCGTCACCGCCAGGATGCCCTCGCCGTAGAAGGTCTCGCCGTCGCCGAGCTTCAGGTGCTCGATCTCCTTGGCGAATGAGACTTCGGCCATGTGCTGCTCCGCGCTCTAAGCGAGGTCGCTGATCAGGCGCCTCAGGATGTCCATGAAGCGGTCCCGGTCCGCCTTGCCGACGAGGCGCTCAAGCTGCTCCTCGTGCAGCGCGGCGCGCTGGGTGAGCTTGGCGAGCATGGCCTCGCCGGCCGGCGTCAGGAACAGGCGGTAGCTGCGCCGGTCCTCCGCCACGCGCCGGCGCACGATGAGGCGGCGCCGGCCGAGATCGGCGAGGGCAGGCGTCAGCGTGGACTTGTCCCGCCCCGTCGCCCGGCTCAGCGCCGTCTGGCTGATGCCCGGGTTCCTGCCGATCAGCACCAGCACCGCGAACCGGCCTGGCTGGATGTCGAATTCCTGCGTGCGGCGGGCGAAGGCATGGAAGGCGGAGGCCTGCGCCATGCGCAGGTTGAAGCCGATCCAGTCGCGCAAGGGGCCGAGATCGATGTCGCCGAACCCCTGGCCGGCCGTGGCGGGCCGGCGCAGCCCTCGCGCGGGCGGCCGCTTGCCGGGGCGGGGCGTGCGGCTCCCTGCCTGCTCCACGCGGTTCCTCGCGTTTGCCACCCTTTGCATGCGCCCTTCTCGTGTGTGCGCTCGGGACGTCATGGCGTTGTCGAGATCGTTTTATATCCCACCATTCCTCTTTACAACAAAGCCGGACTGAGGCTCAATCGTCTCGTCCGAAGCGCCAAGGCAAAAGAAAACGGCGCCGGCCAAGAGGAACCGCAAAGGAGGAAGCGATGCGCAAGCGTCTCTTGCACACCCGTCTCTGGCACGTGTCGGCCGCGGCATTGGCGATACTTCTCGCCCCCGCAGTCAAGCCGGCTGAGGCCCAGGACAAGACCTTCGAGCTCAAGCTGTCGCACTGGGTGCCGCCCTCGCATCCGCTGCAGAAGGCGCTGGAGGACTGGGGCTCCTCGGTCGAGAAGGCGAGCGGCGGCACCGTCAAGTACAAGGTGTTCCCCGCCCAGCAGCTCGGCAAGGCCTTCGACCATTACGATATGGCCCGCGACGGCATCGCCGACCTCACCTACATCAATCCGGGCTACCAGCCGGGCCGCTTCCCCGTCATCGGGGCAGGCGAGCTGCCGTTCCTGCTCAGCAACGCCAAGGGCGGCTCGCAGGCGCTCGACGCCTGGTATCGCAAGTACGCCGAGCGCGAGATGCGCGACGTCAAGTTCTGCCTCGCCTTCGTGCACGATCCCGGCTCCTTCCACCTGAAGGCCAAGAAGGTGATGGTGCCGGCCGACGTGAAGGGCATGAAGGTGCGTCCCGCCCATGCCACCATGGCGACCTTCATCACGCTGCTGGGCGGCACCAACGTCCAGTCCAGCGCGCCGGAGGTGCGTGACATCCTCGAGAAGGGCGTGGCCGAGGCCGTGACCTTCCCCTGGGGCTCGGTTCCGCTGTTCGGCATCGACAAGGTCACCAAGTTCCACATGGACGTGCCGCTCTACGCCACCACCTTCGCCTTCGTCTTCAACAAGGGCACCTACGGCCAGATGTCGGCGGCGCAGAAGAAGGTGATCGACGACCACTGCACCAACGAGTGGTCGCTGCGGGTGGCCGGTCCCTGGGCCGACTTCGAGCATGCCGGCGTCGAGAAGCTCAAGGCCGACGGCGCGCGCGAGGTCTACAAGATCAGCGCCGAGCAGCTTGCTGAGTGGCGCAAGGCGGCCGAGCCGCTGCAGAAGACCTGGGCCGACAACGTGAAGAAGGCCAACGGCAATCCCGACGAGATCATGAAGGAGCTCAAGGACAGCCTGGCCAAGTACAAGGCCGCGTACTGAGGCGCGGACGTAGGTTTGTGAGGCAACCGGCGGCCGGCAACGGCCGCCAACTTGCGCGAGGGGGTGCTCGCATGGCAGCGGGCTCGGAAGCTGCGGCGTCGGGCGCCGGCCCGGCAAGGCCGCGCGGCCGCATGGACCGGTTCATCGATCGCATCGAGCTCATTGCCGCCGTCTTCATCGGCATCGTCGCGGCCGATGTCTTCGTCACCGTCATCCTGCGCTACTTCGGGATCAACATTCCCGACAGCTACGATTTCGGCCAGCTCCTCCTCGGCATCCTGATCTTCTGGGGGATCGCGGCGACCTCCTACCGCGGCACCCACATCACCGTCGACATCCTCTGGGCCAATGTCGGGCCGCGCCACAAGCGCATGATCGACATCTTCGCGACGCTCGTGCTGCTCTTCGTCGTGACGGTGCAGACCTACACGCTGTTCGACAAGGTGGTCGGCACCTACAACGACAACGTCCTCACCTTCGATCTGAGGCTGCCGACCTGGCCCTTCTTCCTCGTCGCCTGGCTTGGCGACGTTTCGGCCGTGCTCCTCATCGCCGTGCGCACCTATCGTCTGATCTTCCACCCCGAGGCGATGGCCGAGGCGGCGCCCGACAGCCGGCCCTTCGAGTAGAGGAAAGGATCAGATGAGCTCAGACCTGGTCGCCGTGGTGGGCTTCGTGGCCTTGTTCGCCCTGATGCTGCTGCGCGTGCCCGTGGGCATGGCCATGGGGCTCGTCGGCGTCACGGGGTTCGGCTACCTGGTCGGCATGGGGCCCGCGCTCAAGATGGTCGGCCAGACCTCCATGCGCACGGTCACCGACTGGAATTTCGCCGTCGTGCCGCTGTTCCTGCTCATGGGCTCCTTCGCCACCACGTCCGGCATGAGCCGCGAGCTGTTTCGCGCCGCCAACGGCTTTCTCGGCCATCTGCGCGGCGGCCTCGGCATCGCCACCATCGCCGCCTGCGGCGGCTTTGCCGCCATTTGCGGATCCTCCGTGGCGACGGCCGCCACCTTCTCCCGCGTCGCCTATCCCGAGATGCGCCGCTACGGCTACCCGCAGAGCTTCGCCACGGGCGTGATCGCCGCCGGCGGCACCCTCGGCATCATGATCCCGCCGTCGACCGTGCTGGCCGTCTATGGCCTGATCGCGGAGCAGGACATCGGCAAGCTGTTCGTCGCAGGCATCGTGCCCGGCATCCTCGCGGTGGCCATGTACATGCTCACCATCACGGCAATCGGCTATGCGCGCCCGGGCTTCCTCCCCGCGGGGCCGCGCATCTCCTGGACCGAGCGCCTCGAGGGCCTGCGCGACGTCTGGGCGACGCTGCTTCTGTTTGCCTTCGTCATCGGCGGCATCTACGGCGGCCTGTTCACGGCGACGGAGGCCGCCGGCATGGGTGCGGGCGGCGCCTTCCTGATCGGCCTCGCGCGCGGCAAGCTCTCGAGGCCGGACATCCTGCGCTCGCTCCTGGAGGCGACGCGGACCACCGCCGCCGTCTTCACCATCCTGATCGGCGCCATCCTGTTCGGCTACTTCCTTACCATCACCCAGACGCCGCAGAAGGTCACCGAGTTCCTGACCGGTCTCGGCCTCGGCCCCTACGGCATCCTGACCCTGATCCTGCTGATGTACCTTGTCCTGGGCTGCCTGATGGACGCCCTGGCGATGATCATTCTGACCGTGCCGATCATCTTCCCGGTCATCAAGCAGCTGGGCTTCGACCCGATCTGGTTCGGCGTCGTCATCGTCATGACGGTGGAGCTGGGCCTGATCCACCCGCCGGTCGGCATGAACATCTTCGTCATCAAGAGCGTGGTCGAGGACGCCAAGATCTCGACCATCTTCTATGGAGTGCTGCCCTTCATCCTCACCGACATCCTGCGCCTGATCATCCTCATCGTCTTCCCCGTGCTGGCGCTGTGGCTTCCCTCGCGCATGTGAGCGCCTGGCCGCGCCCGGTCATGCCGTGCCGCGCCGCACCTCGCACGGGTGGGCGCGCAGCGGGATCGAGCCGCTGATCGGATCGCAATGCTGTGTGCCGTAGGCGGCGTTGAGGTTGGCTGCGAGCGGCCGCGAGGCGTCGTAGGGCGTGCCGTCGGCGCCGGCCACCCACCAGCCGTGCTGGCCGAACACCGATCCCGGCGCCAGGCCCTCGACGATGGCCGCGCGCGCCACCGCCCGCCCGGCCGCCGTCTCGATCGTCACCCAGTCGCCGTTGGCGATGCCACGCGCCTCGGCGTCGGCGGGGGCCATCTCCAGCTGCGGGTCGGGCATGAGCCGGCGCAGGGCCGCGATGTTGCGGTGCTGGCTGTGGCAGTATGCAACCGTCTTGGCGCAGCCGAGCAGCAGCGGGAATTGCGGGCTCGTTGCGGGAAGATCGTCGGCCGCCAGCGTCGGCACCGGCGCCTGCCCGACGGCCAGCAGTCGCTCCGAGTAGATCTCGATGCGCCGCGTCGGCGTCGCAAAGCCGCGCGCGATGCCGTCGGTCTCGGCCGCGTGCGCCTCAAGCGCGACCGAGGTTGCGACCTCCACGCCCTCTGGGTGCGCCCTGAGCGCGGCCAGCGTGACGCCGCTGTCGCCGAGGGCCGCCGCGTGCCCGCGCTCGGCATCGAGCTCGAACATGCTCGCGGCAAGGCCAAGCCGGCCTGCCAGGCCGAGCACGATCTCGGTGTCCGATCGCGCCTCTCCAACGGGCGCGACGACGGCGGGCCGCAACTGCACCCGCCGCAGCCCATCGAGGCTGGCGTCGAAGCCCGTGCGCAGGCCCTCGCGCTCCCAGGATGTCGAGACCGGCAGCACGATGTCGGCCTCCCGCCCCGTGGCGTTGAGGAAGAAGTCGGCGTGCACATGGAGGTCGAGCGCGGCGAGCGCGCGGCGCGCCAGCTCGGTGTCGGGTTGCGAGACGAGGATGTTGCTGCCGAAGGACACGAGCATCCGCACGGGATAGGGCTTCTCCTCCAGGACGGCGCGGTAGACGTCGCGCGCCGTCACCCAGCCCAGCAGGCCGGGCCCCAGCGGCCGCTCCGCCAGTCCCAGCGCCTTGGCCCGCTGCGCCGGCGTCAGCAGGTCCTGGCCCGAGATGTCCCGGAACGGCGCCGCCGCCCCCGGCACGTTGCCGCCGCGCCGGCCGAAGCTGCCCGTGAGCGCGTACAGCGTCGAGATGGCCCGGTCGGTCTGGCTCGCCGTCGCGCTCTGCCCGACGCCGTTCCAGCAGTAGTAGGCGACCGAGCCGGCAGATGCGATGATGTCGGCGGCGCTCGCGAGATCGGCGGGAGCGACGCCGCTGAGCGCTGCGACGCGCTCGGGGGGCATCTGCGCCGCGGCGGCAGCATAGGCCGAAAGCGCCGTGCGGCAGGCGACGCCGCCCGAGGTCGTCTCGATCGTGCCCTGCCAGGAGAGTGCAGGCCGGGGCAGGGGAGACAGCCAGCGGCCCTCACGGCTGTCGTAGCGCAGGAGGCTGCCGGTCGCCTCCTCGCGCGCCAGCAGCACGTCGGCGCTGCCCTCCGGCGCCAGGTCCCGCTCGCGCAGGAAATGTCCCGTGTCCTCGCGCACCAGCAGCGGGCCGTTGCTCCAGCGGCGCGCGAACGCCTTGTCGAAGCGCCCTGTGCCGAGCAGCAGGTTGGCCAGCCCCAGCGCCACGGCGAGATCGCTGCCGGACCGCGGCTGCAGCCACTGCGTCGCCCGCCGCGCCAGCATCGTCGGGCGCGGATCGATCACGATCATCTTGGCCCCGCGCCGCAATCCCTTCTGGATCTCGACGTTGCGCGCCAGCCACGTGGTGGCCGGGTTGTTGCCCCACAGCAGGATGCAGTCGGTGTTGGCGAAGTCCGGCGTGCCGATGTCGGAGCCGTAGGTGAAGCGCGCGGCGTGGTCCTTGTGCCAGTTGCAGATCTCGGTGGCGTAGATCGTGTTCGGGCTGCCGAAGGCGCGGATGAAGCGCTCGACCCAGGCGATGCCGTCCTGGATGTGGGTGCCGCTGGGGGTCGTCACCGAGAAGGCGACGGCCTCCGGCCCCAGGCGATCTCGGATCTCGCCCATGCGCCGCGCGATCTCGTCGAGCGCCTCCTCCCAGGAGATCGCGACCCAGCCCGGATCGGCAGCACCCTTGGGGGCCGTGCGGCGCATGGGCTGCGTCAGGCGATCTGCGTGGTAGACGAGCTCCGGCGCCGCCCGCCCCTTGGGGCACAGCTTCTCGCCGCTCGGATGTCCCGGCAGCGGCTCGATCCTGACGAGACGGCGATGCTCCACCACCGCCACGCAGCCGCAGCGCGAGCGGCACTGCGTGCAGAAGGCGGGCGTCCGGGTTGCGCCGTCCATGAGAGCACCTCGCAAGTTGTTCGCGCCGCGGAAGGCGGGGGGCGGCCCTTTCCGTCGCACGGCGCCGCACAAGGCGCCAACCGCGTTTTTTGCGCTGCCGCGGCGGCAGCGTGCATGGCCCGGCGCGGCGCGGTCGCGCAAGCGGCTCGGCGGAGCTTGTGCTTTGCGAAAGGGCTGCCTTGACGGGGCGTCTTGGCCGCCCCAGATTGCAGGGTGTGGCCGGAATTCGTCGTCCAGGAGGAAGACATGAAGAAGGCATGGCAGAAGCCGGTGGTGGTCGAGCAGGAGGTCGGGCTCGAGGTGACGAGCTACGCCTCGGCCCAGCTCGACTGACCGGATCGTTTTTCCAGTGGTTTCTCCAAGCGGCGGCCCGGCAGTGGCCGCCGCTTGTGCTTTCGGCCTGACGCATGCCGCAGGCCCATGTGGCTCAGCAAAGCTCGCCCGTCATGATCATCCGCGTGCTCGGCTCCGCCGCCGGCGGAGGCTTCCCCCAGCTCAACTGCGCCTGCCGCCTCTGCCGCGGCGTGCGCCGGGGCGAGGCGGGTCTTGCGGCGCGCACGCAGACGAGCCTTGCCGTCAGCGTCGACGGCGAGCGCTGGCTTCTTCTCAATGCTTCGCCCGATCTGCGCGCCCAGCTCGCCGCGGCACCGGCCCTGCAGGCGCAGGCCGGCACGGGCGTGCGCAACAGCCCCATCGGCGCCGTGGTGCTGACCAACGGCGATGTCGATGCCGTGGCGGGCCTGCTCGGCCTGCGCGAGGGCTTCGCCTTCGATCTCTACGCCGCCGGACCGGTGCTCGAGGCGCTGGCCGGCAACGCCATCTTCAACGTGCTGGCACCGGGCCTCGTCCCGCGCAGGCCGCTCCCGGTGGGCCGGCCCGTCGAGGTGCTTCCGGGTCTGGCCGTGGAGGCGTTCCTGGTGCCCGGCAAGACCGCGCTCTACCTGGAGACGGAGGCGCCCGACTTCGGCACGCGGGCGGGCGACACCATCGGCCTCGAGGTACGCGGCACGGCCGGCGGCGCGCGCTTCTTCTTCGTCCCCTCCTGCGCCGGTGTCGATGCCGCGTTGCGCGCGCGCCTGGCCGGGGCGCCGCTGGTGCTCTTCGACGGCACCCTCTACACTGACGACGAGATGATCGCCCAGGGCCTCTCGCCCAAGACGGGTCAACGCATGGGACACATGGCGATGGCGGGTCCGGCCGGCTCCGTGGCAGCGCTTGCCGACGTCGCCATCGCGCGCCGCATCTTCATCCACATCAACAACTCCAACCCCGTCCTCGATGCGAGCAGCCCCGAGCGCCGGGCGGTCGAGACGGCGGGCTGGGAGATCGCCGCGGACGGCATGGAGATCGAGCTATGACGGAAAGCCTGATGAGCCCCGCCGAGCTCGAGGCCGCCATTCGCGCCGTCGGCGCCGAGCGCTATCACGACAAGCACCCCTTCCACCACCTGCTGCACGGCGGCAAGCTCGGCAAGGGCCAGGTCCAGGCCTGGGCCCTCAACCGCTACTGCTACCAGGCGGGCGTGCCGCGCAAGGACGCAGCCCTCATCAGCCGCGTGGAGGATCGCGAGCTGCGCCGCGAGTGGGTGCATCGCATCCACGACCACGACGGCCTCGGCGGCGAGGAGGGCGGCATCGAGCGCTGGCTCGTGCTCACCGACGTGCTGGGGCTCGACCGCGGCTACGTCGTGTCCATGCAGGGCGCGCTGCCCGCGACGCGCTTTGCCGTCGAGGCCTACGTGCGCTTCGTGCGCGAGATGCCGCTGCTCGATGCGGTCGCCTCCTCGCTGACCGAGCTGTTCGCGCCCCGCATCCACAAGGAGCGCATCGCCGGCATGCTGGAGAGCTACGATTTCGTCGGCGAGCGGGCCATGCAGTACTTCCGCCGCCGCCTCGACCAGGCCAACCGCGATTCCGACTTCGCCCTCGACTACGTCAAGCGCTGCGCGCGCACGCCGCAGGAGCAGCAGGCGGCCATCGCCGCCGTGCGCTTCAAGTGCGACGTGCTGTGGGCCCAGCTCGACGCCCTGCATCATGCCTATGTCACGCCGGGCCTGATCCCGCCCGGCGCCTTCCGGCCGGAGGCGACGTGATGGCAGCCATCGAGCGCGCCATCATCGGTGAGGCCTCGCGCCCGCGGTTGGCCCGCAGCGTCATGCTGCGCGAGGACAAGGCGCGCGGCGCCTGGCGCATCCTGGCGCCCGAGCGCGTCTTCACGCCCGATCCGGTCGCCATCGAGGTTCTGCGCCTGTGCGACGGGCAGCGCGACTGCGCCGAGATCGCCCGCGTGTTGGCGCTGAGCTACGAGGCGGACGCGGGCGCCATCCTCGCCGATATCCTGCCGATGCTGCAGGATCTCGCCGACAAGGGGGTGATCGAGGCGTGAGCGAGCCCTCTCTCCCGACCGATGCTGCCCGGCCGCCTTCGCCGCCGCCCTTGGGCCTGCTCGCCGAGCTCACGCACCGCTGTCCGCTGCAATGCCCCTACTGCTCCAACCCCCTCGCCCTCGAGCGGCCCAAGGGCGAGCTTGCGACCGACGAGTGGCGGCGCGTGCTCGGCGAGGCCGCCGATCTCGGCGTGCTGCAGCTGCATCTCTCCGGCGGCGAGCCGACCTTGCGCCCCGACCTCGAGGCGATCGTGGCGCATGCCGCCCAGGTGGGCCTCTACAGCAACCTCATCACCTCGGGCGTGGCGCTCACCGAGGCCCGTCTCGCGGCGCTCGCGCACGCCGGCCTCGCGCACGTGCAGATCTCGCTGCAGGACACGGTGGCCGCGAGCGCCGACCGCCTCGCCCACTACCAGGGCGCGCACGCCCGCAAGCTGGCCCTGGCTGCGGCCGTGCGCAAGGCCGGCCTTGCCCTGACGCTGAACGCGCCGCTGCATCGCCACAACGTCGCCCGCACCGCCGACTTCATCGAGCTGGCGGTGGCGATCGGCGCCCGCCGCCTCGAGGTGGCGCACGTGCAATACTACGGCTGGGCGCTTGCCAACCGCGCCGCCCTGATGCCGACGCGCGCGGAGGTGGACGCGAGCGTGCGCGTGGTGGAGGCGGCGCGCGCCAGGCTCAAGGGCATCCTCACCATCGACCTCGTGCTGCCGGACTACTACGCCACGCGCCCCAAGCCCTGCATGGGCGGCTGGGGCCGCGGCATCATCAACGTCACGCCGTCGGGGCTGGCCTTGCCCTGCCACGCCGCCCAGTCCATTCCGGGTCTCGTCTTCGACAGCGTGCGCGCGCGGTCCCTGCAGGAGATCTGGGAGACGTCGCCCGCCTTCGCCGCCTTCCGCGGCACCGGCTGGATGCGCGAGCCCTGCCTGAGCTGCGATCGGCGCGAGCGCGACTGGGGCGGCTGCCGTTGCCAGGCTTTCGCCGTCACCGGGGACGCGCGCAATGCCGATCCCGCCTGCGCCCTGTCCAGCCACCATGCGGACTTCACGGGCGCGGCCGCCGCGGAGGCCGCATCCGCCCCCCCGGAGTTCCGCTACCGCCGCTTCTCCGGTGCCCCGGCCGTGACGGTAGCGGAGTAGGGGGCCTTCACGCCGCGTCGCCGAGGCTCGGCAGCACCGCCTCGATCTCGGCCCGGCGCGGCTCCAGGAAGCGCGGCAGCTTCAAGGCCCCGCCCAGCGCCGCCTGCGGCTCGTCGACGGCAAAGCCCGGCGTGTCGGTCGCGATCTCGAACAGCACGCCGCCCGGCTCGCGGAAATAGACGGAGCGGAAATAGTTGCGGTCCTTCTGCTCCGTCACGTGCTGGCCGTGCAGGCTGGCGAGCTTGCGCGCCATCTCCGCCTGCTCGGCGTCGTCGGCCGCGCGGAACGCCACGTGGTGCACCGAGCCGCGGCCCATGCGCCCCTTGAGGAAGCCCTTGGCCTCGCGGATGTCGACGACGCCGCCCTGCGCCGCGCCGCTCGCGTAGCGCGTCACCGTGCCGTCCTGGCCCGTCTCCCGGAAGCCCAGCACGTCGGTGAGGATCGCCGCCGTCGGGCCCTTGTCTTCCAGCAGCAGGCTGACGCCGTGAAAGCCGCGGATGGCGTGCTCGGCCGGAATGCCCCCGGCCGCCTGGCCGGGCTCGGCCTCCGCGCCCGCGACGCCGACCAGCGCCAGGCTCATGCCGTCGGGATCGGTGAACGCGAGCACGCTCTCGCCGAAGCGCTTCTCGGGCGCCTCGTGCGCCACGCCCTTCTCGACCAGGCGTTGGGTCCAGAAGCCGATTGCGGCCGCAGGCACGCGGAACGTCGTGGTCTGGGCCTGGCCGACGCCGTTGCGGCCGGCCGCCGCGTGCTCCCAGGGAAAGAAGGTGAGGATGCTGCCGGGGCTGCCGGTCTCGTCGCCGAAGTAGAAGTGATAGGTTCCCGGATCGTCGAAGTTGACGGTCTTCTTGACCAGGCGGAGGCCCAGGTCGCGCGTATAGAATGCGAGGTTGCGGGCCGCGTGGCCTGCGATCGCCGTGACGTGATGGATGCCGTGCATGGGGTGGTGCCCTTTCCGTTCCGCGTCGCGCGGAGCAATCTCTGATCTGGCGCAGAATCTAGGAACGCCGGTGGATGGAAACAATGCCTGCACGGTCGGACGGCATCCGCATCGGTGACAACGCGCAATGAAGCCCTACGCTTCTGCACATCCATGACTGCCAGGCCGTGTCGAAAGGAGCCCGCCGTGTTGAGCGACTACCAGCCCGTCCCGCTGCCGGATTTCGAGGAGTATCCCGTCGAGGAGATGCGCCGCCGCGCGCAGGCCTTCCATGCCCTGGTCCGCCGCCGGCACACGCTGCGCGAGTTCTCGCCGCGGCCGGTTCCGCGCGACATCATCGAGACCTGCCTGAGGGCCGCGGGCACCGCGCCCAACGGCGCCAACCTGCAGCCCTGGCACTTCGCCGTCATCGGCAGCGCCCCGTTGAAGCACCGCATCCGCATCGAGGCCGAGGCGGAGGAGCGCGCCTTCTACGCCGGTCGCGCCGGCCAGGAGTGGCTGGAGGCGCTGAAGCCGCTCGGCACCGATCCGGCCAAGCCCTTTCTCGAGGTGGCGCCATGGCTGATCGCCATTTTCGGCGCGCGCAGGAGCGCCGGGCCCGACGGCGTGTTGCGCAAGAGCTACTACGTGCCGGAATCGGTCGGCATCGCCACCGGCATCCTGATCACGGCCCTGCATGCCGCGGGGCTGGCAACGCTCACCCACACGCCGAGCCCCATGGGCTTCCTCAACGAGATCTGCGGCCGGCCCGAGACGGAGAAGCCCTACATCCTCCTGGTCGCCGGCTACCCGGCGGAGGGCGCCACCGTTCCGGCCCATGCGCTGGCCAAGCGCCCGCTCGAGGACATCGCGACGTTCCTGTGAGGTTGCGTGCCGTGGGGCCCGGCGCCGCGCGCCGGCGCGGCTCGTCGCATCCCGACGGCGATTGATCCGAGAGCTGAAAGATCCCGGCCCGCCGCGCCTGCACGTGGCGTCCGGGACCGCAAACGGAGAGGGCGTGGGCAGACGCGCAGGCGTCAGCCCTCGTCGCGGATGGGGTTGGACAGGATGCCGATGCCCTCGATCTCGATCTCGACGGTGTCGCCGGCCTTCATCCACGCCGGCGGCTTGCGCGCATGCGCCACGCCCTGCGGCGTGCCGGTGGCGATCAGATCGCCGGGCTCCAAGGTCATGAACTCCGACAGCAGCGCGATGGTGCGCGCCACGGAGAAGATCATGTCGGAGGTGTTGGAATCCTGCATCGTGCGGCCGTTGACGCGCGTCGCGATCCGCAGCGGCGTCGCCCCCGGCGGCAGCGCGTCTGCCGTGACCACGACGGGGCCCAGCGGCCCCGTGCCGTCGAAATTCTTGCCGGCGAGCCATTGCGTCGTCTTGCGCTGGAAGTCGCGCACCGACACGTCGTTGAAGATGGTGTAGCCGAACACGTGCTCGAGCGCCCGCGCCTCCGGGATGTGGCGGCCGCCCGTGCCGATGACGATGGTGAGCTCGCACTCGTAGTCGAGCTGCTCGGACTGCCTCGGGCGGATCACCGGCTCCCCGTGCGCGACCAGCGAGCTGTCGTAGCGGGCAAAGAACGAGGGGTAGGTCGGCGGCGGGTGCCCGCCCTCCTTGGCGTGCTCCAGGTAGTTGAGGCCGACGCAGATGAACTTCGGCGGCTGCGCGATCGGCAGCGCCACCTTGAGCGCGCCGAGCGCGTGCACGGCGCTGGGCGCAGCCTTGGCCGCGGCGGCCTTGACGGCCGCGAGCCCCGGCGCGCCGGCAGCGATCAGGGCCTGGATGGAGCCGGGCGCCCCCGGGTCGACGGTGGCGACGTCGACAACGCCTTTGTCGGTGACGACGCCGAGGCGCGGCGCGCCGCCGCCCTGCGAGAACATCATGAGCTTCATGGGAGCTTTCCGTTGCTGGAGCTGACGGTCGTGGGATGGGTTTCCGTTGCGCCGCTCGCGGCTGCCGCCTGCGTCGAGGCCGCGGAGGCTGCGCCCGGCGCAGGCGAGGTGGAATGCGATCGGGTGGCGTGGATGCCCGCCTGCGCGGGCACGACGAACGTGGGTGTGCGAGGGGAGAGGCCGGCACCGTCTCCACGCTTGCTGCCGCCCGCGGCGCTTGCCGCCACCGCGACGTCATCCCCGCGCTGGCGGGAATCCACGCAAGGCCGCGAAGGGCGGAGCGCCGGCCGCATGGTATCGGCTAGCCCAACTCGGCGCGGACGATGGCCGCGCCGTCGGCGAGCGCCTTGAGCTTGGCGAAGGCGAGGTCGCGGGGCATGTACTTCATGCCGCAGTCGGGGGCCGGCACCAGCCGATCCGGGCTCAGGAACTTCAGCCCCGCACGGATGCGCCCCGCCACCTCCTCCGGCGTCTCCGCCGTCTTGGCCGAGAGGTCGATGACGCCGAGCATGATCGTCTTCGGCGCCAGCTCCTTCAGCACCCCGAGATCGAGCTTGGGTTGTGCCGCCTCGATGGAGATCTGGCTGGCCGTGCAGTTGGCGAGCTCGGGCAGGAAGGAGTAGCCCGTCGACTTGTGCTCGCCCGAGACCAGCGCCGCATAGCCAAAGCACAGGTGCACGATGGTCGGCACCTTGAGCCCCTCCAGCGCCCGGTTGATGGCCTTGACGGCGATGCGCTTGGCGGCATCGGGGTCGTTGCGCAGCCACGGCTCGTCGAGCTGGATGAAGTCGGCGCCGGCCTTCTCGAGGTCGCGCACCTCCGCGTTCACGGCCGCCGCGTAGTCCATGACCATCTCGTCGGCGTCCTTGTAGAACTCGTTCTTGGCCTGCTGCGCCAGGGTGAACGGGCCGGGCAGGGTGATCTTGGTGAGCCTGTCGGTATTGCGCTTCAGGAAGGCCATGTCGCGCGTCTCGACGGCGGCCACGCGCCGGATGCGGCCCGTCACCCGCGGCACCGGTGTCTCGTGGCCGGTGCGGGCACGCACGATGGCCGGGTTGTGCGTGTCGATGCCCTCGAGCGCGGTGGCGAAGCGGTTGGAGTAGCTCTCCCGCCGCATCTCGCCGTCGGTGATGATGTCGATGCCCGCCCGCTCCATGTCGCGGATGGCGATCAGCGTGGCGTCGTCCTGCGCCTCCTCCAGCCACGGCTCGGGCACGCGCCAGATGTCCATGCGCACGCGCGGCACCGACTTCGACAGCATGTCGCGGTTCACCAGCCAGTTGGGCTGCGGGTAGCTTCCGACCACCGTCGTCGGCAGGAGCTTGTGGGCCATGGGGGCGATCCTTTGTGAGGGGTTAGGCGGCCGTTGCGGCAGCCGCGGTTGGCGCGACCCGGCCGGCGGCCGCCTGCGACTGCGCGCGGCTCGAGGACTGCCATACGACGGCGCGCCGCTCGATGGCCCGGGCGATGATGTCGTAGGCGATGGACAGCAGCAGGATGGCGAGGATCGCCGCATACACCCGCGGGCTGTCGAGGATCGTCCGGTTGAGCGTGACGAGGTAGCCGATGCCGGCCGACGAGGTCAGCATCTCCGCCACCACGACGCCGATGATGGCGAGCGCGCCGCCGAGCCGCAAGCCGCTGAACACGGTCGGCAGCGACGCCGGGATGATGACCTTGCTGATCTGCTGCGGCAGGGTGGCGCCCATGCTGCGCGCCGCCAGCAGGAACTGCGGGTCGATCATGCGCACGCCGGCCGCCGTCGACAGCATGACGGGGAAGAAGCCGTAGAGCCCGGCGAACACGATCTTGGATTGCGAGCCGATGCCGAGCCAGGCCGTGAACAGCGGGTAGAGGATCACGATCGGGATGGCATAGAGGCTGGAGAACACCGGCAGCAGCAGCTCGCGCAGCACGGCGACGCCGCCGACGAGGGCGCCGAGCGTGATGCCGAGGCCGCAGGCGATCAGGATGGCAATGCCGACCTCGTACAGCGTCACCAGCAGCGCCGAGGCATAGGTGGCCCAGTCGCTGGCGAGCACGGCGAGCACCTTCGACAGCGCCGGCAGGAACAGCTCCGGCAGCAGGCCGAGCCGCGGCACCACCTCCCACAGCACGATCAGGAGCACCAGGAGGAGGCGACGCAGCGTTGTGGGGGAGGGGGGGCGCATGGCGGGCCTCAGTGGGATGCGCGGATCTGCTGCCAGATGCGCTCGCGCAGGCGCCCGAACACGTCGGTCGCCATCATCTCGTAGGTGCGCGGCCGCGGCAGGTCGATCTCGATGTGATCGATGATGCGGCCCGGCCGCGCCGACATCACCAGCACCTCGTCGGCGAGATAGACCGCCTCCGTCAGGCTGTGCGTGATGAACACCACCGTCTTGCTCGTCGTCGACCAGATGCGCAGCAGCTCGTGCCCCATGGTCATGCGCGTCTGCTCGTCGAGCGCGGCGAACGGCTCGTCCATCAGCAGCACCGGCGGATCCTGCACCAGGCCGCGCGCGATCGACACGCGCTGCTTCATGCCGCCCGACAGCTCGTGCGGGTAGCGCGCCGCAAAGCCGTTGAGGCCGACGAGCGACAGCATCGCCTCGGCCCGCTGCCGCCGCTCGCTGCGCGGCATGCCGCGCAGGCTCAGCGGAAACTCGATGTTGTCGACGGTGGTGAGCCAGGGATAGAGGCTCGCCTCCTGGAACACGACGCCGACGCGCGAGGGGTCCGGCGCCGGGATCGGGCGCCCGTGGCAGAGCAGGCTTCCCTGCGAATGCGCCCGCAAGCCGGCCATCATCATGAGCAACGAGGTCTTGCCGCAGCCGCTGGGGCCGACGATGACCACGAAGCGCCCCCTGCCGACCGTGATGTTGATGTCCTCGAGCGCCGGCACACCGCCGCCCTCGGCGGCGTACACGTGGCTGAGCCCGCGGATCTCGAGCGCCGGGCTCGAGTGGGCGGCGAAGGCGTCCTTGGGGTTCACGATCGTCATGTCCGCCACGTGCTCACCCGTGCCTCCAGCCGGCGCACGGTCTCGTTGAAGATGATGGCGACCACCGACAGGATGATGATCCCGGCGAACAGCTGCGGCATCTGGAAGTTCTCTCCCCAGTTGGAGATCAGGTGGCCGATGCCCGTGCGCGAGGCATACATCTCCGCGATCATCACGCCCGTGAAGTTGAAGATCATGGAGATGCGCAGCGTCTCGAGCAGGATCGGCATCATGCAGGGCACGTAGACGCGCCACAGGATCTGCATCGGCGTGGCCCCGAACGAGCGGGCGACGAGCACGTAGTCCGAGCGCACGGATTCCACCGCCGCCGTCGCGCTCATCAGGACGACGAACGCGGTCGTGAAGGCGGCGTAGGCGACCTTCTGCTCGAAGCCGATGCCGAAGGCGAGGATGAACACCGGCAGGAAGATCGATTTCGGGATGCTGAACACGTAGAACAGCATCGGCTTGAACAGCGCCCCGGCGTAGGGGAACTCCGCGATCGCGATGCCGGCGGCGGCGCCGAGCGGCACCGCGATGACGAAGGAGACGATCACCTCCAGCGCCGTGATCAGGATCGCCTCCCGCACCACCGGCCGCGCCAGCTGCGTCCCCAGCATCGCGACCACGTCGCTGAGCGGCGGCAGGATCATGGCGTTGACGAGGCCGAGCCGCGGCGCCAGCTCCCAGGCGGCGAGCACCAGGAGCAGCATGACCGAGCGGGCAAGGATCAGCTGCCAGCGTTTCACGACGCGTCACGTCCCTGGCGGCATCGCGGTCCGCCGCCGGGGCGGGCCGCGCGCTGCCGGTTGCTCGTTCCTGCGGGACCCGAGGTGTCGACCAATCGGCGGTCCACGTCAGGCCTTCGTGGGCACGGGTTTGAACCGGTCGATGAACACGTCCTTTGCCGGTGCCAGGTCCTTCATGCCGATCAGACGTGCGTTGTCGAGGGCCCGCTCCACCCAGTCGAGCTGGAACTCGCCCGTGCGCGAGATGTGCTTGAGGTTGCCGTCGAGCTCGAATGCAGCGATCTTCTCCGGGATCTCGTCGATCTCGGCGACGAGCTTGATGGCCGCGTTGCGGTTCTTGTCGTCGACCAGGAAGCCGACGCCGCCGTAGAGCGCGTTGACCGCCTTCTGCACCACCTCGGGGCGCTCCTTGATCACCTTGTCGGTCGCGATCCAGCTGCCCGTCGAGTGGGCGGGAACCGCCTTGCCGTAGTCGATGACGATGCGCGCGACCTTCTCGTCGACCACCTTGAAGGTGAGTGGCGAGTACAGCACCGTCGCGTCGATGTTGCCGGTGAGCAGGTTGGGCACCAGGCCGCCGCCGCCGAGCGGAACGCGGGTGAAGTCCACCTTGTGCTCGGCGATGGTCCACAGCGCCAGGATGTCGGTGCCCGATCCGGCCGACGTGATGCCGACCTTCTTGCCGGCAAGATCCGCAGGCTTGGTGATGGGCGAATCCGTCTTCACCACCAGCTGCCAGCCGTAGTAGCCGTTGGCTGCGTTGGCGACGCAGCGCGCGTTGACGCCGCGCTTGAGTCCGCCGGCCACGCTCATCGTCGAGTTCATGACGATGTCGGCGGCGCCCGCGGCCAGCGCCTCGAAGCCCTCCGCACCGCTGCGATAGATGGTCAGCTCCGCCTTCAGGCCCTCCTTCTCGAACAGCTTCTGGCGGATCGCCGTCTCGGCGATGATGGTCGGATAGTAGGTCTTGGTCGGCACGCCGATGCGCACCGTGCCCGCGCCTTGCGCGCGCGCCACGTACGGCATGGCAAGGCTTGCCGCTGCGCCGGCGAGCACGGTGCGCCGTGCTACGCCCTGTCGTGTCGTACCCGAGCCGTCCTGTCGTCCCGCACCCCTAGTCATGCGTACCTCCCTTTGGCGTTCCTTGTTGGATCGTCTTGTGCAGGGCAAGGTAGCACCCCTGCGCCGCCTCGCAATTGCCCGCGTGCAGCGCGATATGGACAATTGCCCTCGCGGGCGGGCATGGCCGCTGTCGCCTTTGTGCGCTGCAGCACCGAGCGCGCTAGGTTTGCTAGGTATGGATGTGCTGCGCACCGTCGCCGAGATCGGGCGTCGTGTCCTTCCAGCGCACCGAGCCGATCGGCCGCTCCAGCATGCGCCGGATGCGCACGGGGCCGGGCCCCTTGTGGAACTCGATGGCGCGCTGATGCAACTCGCGCTCGGGCTGCGTCGGGCGGCTGCGCTGGCGCAGGTAGTCGTGCCACGTCGGGCAGTGGTAGCGCTCGGTCCACAGCTCCGGGTCGGCGATGTCGCGCGCGATCGACCAGCCGTAGGCGCCGTTGCGCATGCGGCTGGAGCGCACGTGCTGCATCACGGCGTAGTAGAGTCGCGCGCGGGCGGCATCGACCCGGTACTCGATCTCGACCACGATGGGCCCGCTGCGCGGCGTCAGCGGCAGGCGCAGCTCCGGGTCCGCCAGCACGTCCGCGTCTCCCGCGATGCCGTCGCTGACGGCCGGCACCCGGATCCAGCGGCTGAGCAGCGGCGAGGCGATGAGCGCTCCGGCGGAGGCGAGGAGGGCGAGCTTCACGCCGTAGCCGGTGGCGAGCACGCCCCAGCCCCAGCCGCCGAGCGCCATGCCGCCGGCGACGGCGGCCTGGTAGCTGGCGAGCGAGCGCGCCGCCACCCAGCGCGGGGCGGCGAGCTGCACGCTGACGTTGCACATCATCATGCAGGCGGTCCACGAGACGCCGAACAGGAGCAGCGCCGCCCCCGTCAGCACCGGCCACCGGCTGAGCGCGACCCCGATCACGGCCAGCCCCATGCCGATCGAGGCGAGACGCACGGCCGTCTCGCCCGAGAGGCGCGCCCGGATGCGGGCGACGTTGAGGGCGCCGACGATGGCGCCCAGGCCGAAGCAGCCGAGCAGCACGCCGAACAGCTGCGCCCCGCCCGCCAGCAGGTCGCGGGCGACGAGCGGCAGCAGCGCCGCCACGGCGCCGCCCGCCAGCGACACGATCAGTGTGCGGCCGATCACCATGCGGATCTGCGGCGCGTTGAGCACGTAGCGGAAGCCGGAGATGATGGCCCGTCCCAGGCTCTCGGGCGGCAGCCGCGAGGTGTCTGCCTGGCGCCGCCACAGATAGAGCACGGCGAGCAGAGGCACGTAGAACAGGGCGGCGACCGCGAACGCCGCCAGGCCGCCGGCAGCGGCCACGATGACGCCGCCGATGGCCGGCCCGAAGCTGCGCGCCACATTGTAGCTGATGCCGTTGAGCGCCACCGCCGCGGGCAGCACCTCGCCCGGCACCTGCTCGGCGACCGAGGCGCCCCAGGCCGGCCACAGCAGCGACGTGCCCGCGCCCACGACGAAGCACAGCACGAGCAGCAGCGACGGCGTGATCTGGCCGGCGCCCGCCGCCAGCGTCAGCCCTGCCGATCCCGCCAGCGACACCGCCAGCGCCACCATCGCCACCTTGCGCCGGTCGAGCATGTCGGCAAGCGCGCCCGAGGCCACCGAGAACAGCGCCACCGGCAGCATCAGGGCCGTCTGCACCAGGGCGACCATGGTCGCCGAGCCGCTGAGCCGGGTCATGTCCCAGGCCGCGCCGACGCCGAGGATGAACAGCCCCAGGTTGGAGAACAGGCTCGCCGCCCACATGTTGCGGAACAGGGCGTGCCGGAGCGGCGCGAAGGTGCCGTGGTGGCTTTGGTCTGGCATCGGGGAGTTGCAACCTTTCGCAGCGCCGGGCGGCCCGGCATGCCGGTGCCGGCCGTCGGCGCCCGTCAATCAGGGCGCGCACTATAGGCACGGATGCCCACGCGGCGGGAGGGCCGAGCGCCTCGGGCTTTGCGGCGGCTTTTGATCCCGCGCAATGCACCTGCCTGCGCCCCTCTGCAATGGCCCTCTGGGGCGAAACAGCTTCGGCCGCGCAGGCTGGCGTGGCATAGTCGCAGGCATCCTCCCTGTAGGGTCCGTGAGCTGCGTTGGCATGAACCTCGAGCGCTTCGCAAAGCCGATTGCGGCAACGGCAGACCCCGCCGGCCGGGCGAAGCCGCGATGGACGGGGTCGTGGCCGATGCTGCTGGCCACGCTTGCCGTCGTGGCGGCCGTTCTCGTGGCCCTCGCGCGCTGGCTTATCATGCCGCCGGTCGTCACCGTGGCGCCGCTCGCGCGCGGGCCCGCCGTGCAGGCCGTCTATGCCACCGGTACCGTCGAGGCGAGCGTCACCATCCGCATCGCCCCGCAGATCGGCGGACGCCTGCTCGAGCTCAAGGCCGACGAGGGCAGCTGGGTCGCCGAGAACGAGGTGCTGGCGCGGCTCGACGACAGGGACCTGCGCGAGAGCGTCGGCGAGCTCGAGGCGCGGGCCGCCTACGCCGAGCAGCAGTTCGAGCGGGCAAGCCGCCTGATCGCCACCGGCGCCACCACCAGGGAGCGGCTCGATCAGGCTCAGGCCGAGCTCAACGCGGCCCGGCACGCCCTGCGCCGCGCCGGCGAGCAGCTGGGCTTCATGTCCCTGCGCACGCCCGTGGCCGGCACGGTCATCCGGCGCGACGGCGAGATCGGCGACTACATCCCGCTGAACCAGCCGGTGTTCTATCTCGCCAAGGCCGGCATGCCGCTGCGCATCTCGGCCGAGGTGGACGAGGAGGACATCCCCCTCGTGCGCCGCGGGCAGACGGTGCTGATCCGCTCCGACGCCTTCCCGCAGCGCGTGTTCCGCGGCGAGGTGAAGGACATCACGCCCAAGGGCGATCCGGTGGCGCGCAGCTACCGCGTCCGCATTGCGCTGCCCTCCGATACCGCGCTCCTCATCGGCATGACGGCCGAGGTCAACATCGTCACGGCCGAGAAGGAGGGCGTGCTGCTGGCGCCGAGCGCGGCCGTCAAGGCCGGCAAGGCCTGGCTCGTCCGCGACGGCCGGCTCGTGGCCGTTCCGGTCACGCTCGGCATCAAGGGCCGCGACCGCACCGAGATCTCGGGCGAGGTGCGCGACGGCGACGTCCTCGTCGCCGAGCCGTCGCCGGACCTGCGCGAGGGCCAGCGCGTGCGCACCCGCATGCAGCCTCCGGCCGCTGCCGCCGCCGCGCCGTCTCAGGCGCCGCGATGATCCGGCTCGCCGCCACCATCGCGCTGAGCCATCTGCTGTCGCGCCGCCGCCAGACGCTGGTCTCGCTGCTCGGCGTCACGCTGGGCGTGGCCTTCTTCCTCGCCGTCTCCTCCATGATGCAGGGCTCCGACGCCGATTTCATCAAGCGCCTCGTCGACAACTCGCCGCACGTGACGGTCTACGACGAGTTCCGCGAGGTGCGCCCGCAGCCGGCGCTGCTGTCCTTTCCCGACGCCGTGGTCGAGATCCGCAGCCAGAAGCCCCGCGCCGAGGTGCGCGGCATCCGCCAGTACAAGGAGAAGCTCGCCCTGATCGCGGACATGCCGCGCGTGCGCGTGGCGCCCGTCCTCGTCGGGCAGGCCATCGTCAGCTTCGCCGGCAAGGACCTCGGCGCCACCATCAACGGCGTCGTGCCGGAGCTGATGACCAAGGTGAGCACCATCGAGGAGCACTTCGTGGCGGGCTCGCTCGAGACGCTGGCCTCGGACACCAACGGCATCGTCATCGGCACCGGCCTTGCCGACAAGCTCGGCGTGGGCATGGGCAAGAATCTGACCGTGACCTCGCCCGCGGGCGTGGTGCGCATCATGAAGATCGTCGGGCTGTTCCGCACCGGCAACGCCGCCTACGACGACGGCCAGGCCTTCGTGCTGCTCAAGCGCAGCCAGAGCCTGCTCAACCGGCCCAACGTCGCCAACCGCCTGATCCTGAAGCTCGAGGACCCCGACCTGGCGTCGTCGGTGGCCGGCGCGGTGGAGGCGGCCGTCGGCTACAAGTCGCAGTCCTGGCAGGAGGCGAGCCAGGACCTCATGAGCCTGCTCAAGATCCGCCGCATCATGATGTACTCCGTCGTCGGCGCCATCCTGGTGGTCGCCTCCTTCGGCATCTACAACGTCATCTCGACCGTGGTGCTGGAGAAGACGCGCGACATCGCCATCATGAAGTCGATGGGCTTCCACGCCCGGGACGTGCTGGTGATCTTCCTCATCGAGGGCGCGGTGGTGGGCCTCGCCGGCAGCCTGCTCGGCACCGGGCTCGGCTTCCTGATGATGCTGGGCCTCTCCCGCATCGAGATCAAGACGCCGTTCAACACCGAGCCCACCTCCCTGCCGCTCGACTGGGGCCTGTTCCCCGTGGCGCTCGGCGTCGGCTTCGCGATGGCCTCGGCGCTGGCTGCCGCTTACCTCCCTGCACGCAAGGGCGCCAAGGTGCACCCCGTCGACATCCTGCGAGGCGCCGCATGACCGGCCCGCTCCTGCGCACCGAGGCGCTGACCCGCGTTTTGCCGGGCGAAGTCCCCGTCACGCTCGTCCGCGACGTCACGCTCGAGATCGGCCGCGGCGAGTTCGTCGCCATCATGGGGCCGTCGGGCTCCGGCAAGTCGTCGCTGCTCTATCTCCTGGGTCTCCTCGACATGCCGACCTCGGGCCGCATCTGGCTCGACGGGCAGGACACCGCGGGCCTCGACGAGGACGCGCTGGCCGCCATCCGGCTGCGTCATCTGGGCTTCGTGTTCCAGTTCCACTTTCTCCTGGCCGAGTTCACCGCGCGCGACAACGTGCTGCTGCCCATGCGCCGTCTCGGCGCGCTGTCCGCGCGCGAGGCGTCCGACAAGGCCGACGCGCTGCTGGCCTCGGTCGGGCTCGCCGAGCACGCGCACAAGCACCCGAGCCAGCTCTCGGGCGGCCAGCGCCAGCGCGTCGCCATCGCGCGTGCGCTCGCCAACGACCCCAAGGTGATCCTCGCCGACGAGCCCACCGGCGCCCTCGACACGCGCGCCAGCGCCAGCCTGCGCGACAGCTTCCACGACCTCGCCCACCGCAAGGGGTGCAGCATCGTGGCCGTGACCCACGACCCGACCTTTGCGCGCGCCGCCGACCGCATCCTCTACCTGGTCGACGGCCGCCTGCAGCCGCCCGAGCGCGCCGCCGAGCTGTTCCAGCTCAGCATTCGCTGACGGGCCGGCTCCGGTGGCATTTGTTGTGCGCCGCAGCGAGCCGCTGTGCCCGTTTGCCCTGACCTTCGCAGGATGCATATTCTTGTCCCGCCGCGGGCATGCCATAGTCGCGCCCGGCCGAGCGGCTGCCGGCGGGCGCCAAGACCCGCGCATCTGCAACCGACGGCTAGGGCACGCACAAGGGAGATTGCCATGCGGTGGTTGGTGTTCAAGGCGGCAGTGGCCGCCATGCTTCTGGCCGTGCCGGGCGCGGCCTTCGCGCAGGACCCGGTCAAGATCGGCCTGATCGTCGCCATGACCGGGCAGCAGGCCTCCACCGGCAAGCAGATCAAGGCCGCCGTCGACCTCTACATGAAGGAGCACGGCGACACCGTCGCTGGCCGCAAGGTGCAGGTGATCCTGCGCGATTCCGCCGGCATCCCCGACAACACCAAGCGCCTGGCGCAGGAGCTGATCGTCAACGACAAGGTCGCCGTCATCGCCGGCTTCGAGATCACACCGGCAGCGCTCGCCGCCGCCCCGCTCGCCACCGAGGCCAAGGTGGTGCAGCTGGTGATGGCGGCCGGCACCTCGATCATCACCGAGCGCTCGCCCTACATCGCGCGCACCAGCTTCACGCTGCCCCAGTCCTCCGTCGTCATCGCCGACTGGGCGGCCAAGAACGGCATCAAGAAGGTGGTCTCGATCGTCTCGGACTACGCGCCGGGCGCCGACGCGCAGAAGTCCTTCACCGACCGCTTCGCGGCCGCCGGAGGCCAGGTGGTCGAGGCCCTGAAGGTGCCCCTCGCCTCGCCCGATTTCGCGCCCTTCCTGCAGCGCGCCGCCGACGCCAAGCCCGATGCCATCTTCGTCTTCGTGCCCTCCGGCCAGGGCGGCACCTTCATGAAGCAGTACGCCGAGCGCGGTCTCGACAAGGCCGGCATCAAGCTGATCGGCCCGGGCGACGTCACCGACGACGACCTGCTCAACGGCATGGGCGACGCGGTGCTCGGGGCCGTGACGGCGCATCTCTACTCGGCCGATCACCCCTCGGCCAAGAACAAGGCCTACGTCGAGGCGTTCCGGAAGGCCAACGGCTTCCGCCCCAACTTCATGTCGGTGGGCGGCTACGACGGCATGCACCTGATCTACGAGGCCCTAAAGAAGACGGGCGGCAAGTCCGACGGCGACAGCCTGATCGCGGCCATGAAGGGCATGGCCTGGGAGAGCCCGCGCGGCCCCATCTCCATCGATCCCGCCACCCGCGACATCGTGCAGAACATCTACGTGCGCAAGGTGGAGCGCAAGAACGGCGAGCTCTACAACGTCGAGTTCGCCACCTTCGAGGCCGTCAAGGATCCCGGCAAGGCCGCCAAGTAGGCGCGGGCCGGGGCGAGACCCCGAAGGCGAGCGACGCGTGCGATGAGCGACAGGTCGGCGATCTCGGCTGCGGCGTGGTGCGGAGACGGGTCCGTGGATCCGGACCGCGCAGCCGTCATGGTCGGGTTTATCCCGACCATCCACCCAGCGGCTTGCTCCGGCGTGTGCGGAAAGTTGGATCCTCGGGACGCGCCCGCGGCTGTCCGGTTGAGCTATTCGCAGCGTCGCGGCTCGCTGCAGGCTTGCGTGGATGCACGCCTTTGCGGGCATGACGGTTGCTGTGGCGAGCCCGCTCGCCACGCCACCGACGTCACCCCCGCGCAGGCGGGGGTCCACGCCAGCTCGAGATCCCGCCGCTACAGTCGAGCCGTCCTCGCCCGCAATTCACTCCTCATGCAAGGCTGTGGCCGGCGCCACCGCAACCGCGGCGATTGCCGAGCCGGACAGTCCGAGGATGACAGTGGGAGACATCTAGCGTCATTCAGATTGCCAAACACGCCCCACGCGTGCGGCAGGCCTCTCGATCAGGACACGAGATGCTGACCATCCTCTTCGACGGCATCGCCTACGGCATGCTGCTGTTCGTGCTGGCGAGCGGGCTTGCGGTGACGCTCGGCCTCATGAATTTCGTCAACCTCGCCCACGGCGCCTTCGCCATGGCGGGCGGCTACTGCACGGTGCTGCTCGTCAACCGGGCCGGCGTGCCGTTCTTCGCGGCGCTGCCACTGGCGTTCCTGCTGAGCGCCGCGCTGGGCCTCGCGGCCGAGCGCACGCTCTACCGGCACGTCTACGCCAAGAGCCATCTCGACCAGGTGCTGTTCAGCATCGGCCTCGTGTTCATGTCCGTGGCGGCCGTGGATTACACCATGGGCTCGAGCCAGGTGTTCGTCGAGCTGCCCGCCTGGCTGCGGGGCCAGTTCAGCATCGCCGGCGTCGGCATCGGCCGCTACCGCCTGATGATCGTGGTGCTGTGCGGGGCACTGACCATCGCGCTGCAGGCCGTATTGACGCGCACGCGCTTCGGCAGCCGGCTGCGCGCCGCGGTTGACGACGCGCGCGTCGCCCGCGGGCTCGGCATCGGCGTCGACCGCGTGTTCGCGCTCACCTTCGCCTTCGGCTCGGGCCTTGCGGGTCTCGGCGGCGCGCTCGGCACCGAGATCGTCGGGCTCGATCCCACGTTCCCGCTCAAGTTCATGATCTACTTCCTGATCGTGGTGACCGTCGGCGGCAGCTCCAGCATCACCGGCCCGTTCTTCGCGTCGCTGCTCCTCGGCATCGGCGACGTTGCCGGCAAATACTACGTGCCGACGCTCGGGGCCTTCGCCATCTACACCATCATGATCGTGGTGCTGATCCTGCGCCCGCAGGGGCTGTTCGTGCGGAGCGGGGCCCGATGAGCGCGCGCCTTCCCGCCTCCGCTGTCCGCGACGGCTTTGCCGCCCGCGCCCGCCTGCACCCGTTGGAGGTGGTGTTCTGGCTGGCGGCGCTCGGCACCGTGTTCCTGCTTCCCGGCCGCCACCTGCTCCTCACCGAGATCGCGATCCTCGGGCTGTTTGCACTCTCCCTCGACCTGATCCTGGGCTACGCCGGCATCGTCTCCCTGGGCCACGCGGCGTTTTTCGGCTTCGGCGCCTACGCCGCCGGCCTCCTCGCCAAGCACGGCCTCCTCGCCGAGCCGCTGCTGGCCCTGATCGTCGCCGGCCTCGCCGCCGGCGCGCTGGGCTTTGCCACGAGCTTCCTCGTGCTGCGCGGCTCCGACCTCACCCGCATCATGGTCACGCTCGGCGTCGCGCTCGTGTTGCGCGAGGTCGCCAACCGCTACGCCTGGCTCACCGGCGGCGCCGACGGCCTGCAGGGCGTCGAGATGGCGCCGCTGCTCGGCCGCTGGCGCTTCGACATGTTCGGCCACACGGCCTATTGCTACGCACTCTGTGTGCTGTTCGTGCTGTTCGTGCTGGCGCGGCGCATCGTCAACTCGCCCTTCGGCCTGTCGCTGCAGGCGATCCGGGGCAATCCGCTGCGCGCGGCGGCCCTCGGCATCCCCGTCGACCGCAGGCTGGTGGCGGTCTACACCCTGTCGGCAGCCTACGCCGGCATCGCCGGCGCGCTCCTCACCCAGACCACGGCCTTCGCCTCCCTCTCCGTCTTCGACTTCGAGCGCTCCGCCGACCTGCTGCTGGTCCTGATCATCGGCGGCACCGGCTACCTCTACGGCGGGCTCATCGGCGCCATCGTCTTCAAGCTGATGCAGGACTATCTCGCCTACCTGACGCCGCAGTACTGGCCGTTCTGGATCGGGCTCCTCCTCGTTGCCATCGTTCTCGTCGGCCGCGAGCGCGTCGCCGGCTGGGCCCTGCCGCTGCGGCGGCTGGTGGCCCGGCTCGACTGGCGCGGACGCCCAGCGCCGGCAGCGGGGGAGTGAGCCATGCCGGCGGCGCTCGAGACCATCGCCCTTGAGAAGCATTTCGGCGGCCTCGTCGCCTCGAGCAACGTGTCGCTGCGCATCGAGCCCGGCGCCCGCCACGCCCTGATCGGCCCCAACGGCGCCGGCAAGACGACGCTCGTCAACCTGCTGACGGGCGTGCTGGCGCCCACGTCGGGCCGCATCCTGCTCGAGGGGACCGACATCACCGCCCTGAAGCCTCACGCCCGCGTCGCGCGGGGCCTGGCGCGCACCTTTCAGATCAATCAGCTCTTCGCCGAGCTGACGCCGCTCGAGGCCGTGGGGCTCGCGGTGTCGCAGCGGCTGGGCCGGGGCGGCGACTGGTGGCAGCCGGCCGGCGCCCGTTCGCAGGTGGTGGGCGAGGTCGTCGACATTCTCGAGCGCTTCCGCCTCGCCGACGTGATGCACGAGCCCACCGGCATCCTCCCCTATGGCCGCCAGCGCCTGCTCGAGATCGCGCTGGCCGTGGCCGGGGCCCCGCGCGTGCTGCTGCTCGACGAGCCGGCAGCCGGCGTGCCCGAGGAGGAGCGCCACGTCATTCTCGACAGCCTCGACGCCCTGCCCTCCGACGTCGCGGTGCTGCTCATCGAGCACGACATGGATCTCGTGTTCCGCTTCGCCCGGCACATCTCGGTGCTGGTCAACGGCGCGCTGTTCACGCAAGGACCGCCGGAGGCGATCGCGCGCGACCCGCGCGTGCGGCAGGTCTATCTCGGCGAGGGCGAGCATGTCTGACCTGCTCGAGCTGGAGGACCTCTCGGCGGGCTACGGTGAGGCCGTGGTCGTCTCCAATGTCACCCTGTCGCTCGCCGACGGCCAGTCCCTGGCGCTGCTCGGGCGCAACGGTACCGGCAAGACGACGCTCCTCAATACGATTCTGGGTCTGACTACGCGCATGGCCGGCCGCATCCGCCTCGACGGACGCGACATCACCGGTTGGCGGCCGGAGCAGCGCGTGGCAGCCGGCATCGGCTGGTCGCCGCAGGAGCGCAATATCTTCCGATCGCTGACGGTGGAGGAGAATCTCACCGCCGTTGCACGGCCGGGCCCATGGACCGCGGCGCGCGTGTTCGCCATGTTCCCGCGGCTCGAGGAGCGCCGCGGCAATCTTGGCAATCAGCTCTCGGGCGGCGAGCAGCAGATGCTCGCCATCGGCCGCGCGCTGATCGTCAATCCGCGCATCCTGCTGCTCGACGAGCCGCTGGAGGGGCTGGCCCCGATCATCGTTGAGGAGCTCTTGGGCGTCCTGCGCAAGGTGATCCGCGAGGAGGGCATGTCGGCCGTCGTCGTGGAGCAGAAGGCGCGCAAGATTCTGGCCTTCACCGACCGCGCCGCCATCCTCGACCGCGGCCGCGTGGCTTTCCTGGGCGACAGCGCCGGCCTTGCCGCCGATGCCGGGCGGCTCGAGGCGCACCTGGGGCTGGCGCCGCGCGACGGGGAAGGGGCCCCGCCCCGGCGCTGAGCGGGGGCAAACGGCACGTGCCCCGGCGCGTGCGCCGGGGCCCTTGCGGCCGGGCTAGGCGCCGCGGCCGTCGGGTGTGGCCCTGCAGAAGCGCTTAGGCGTTCTGCAACGCAGTGGCGACGCCGTTGAACGTGCCGCTGAGCTGGTTGCCGAGCCCGCGCGCGGCGCCGATGATGCCGACCGCGATCAATGCTGCAATCAGGCCGTACTCGATGGCCGTGGCGCCGCTCTCGTCGCGGACGAATGCACGAAGAAGTTTGGACATGTTGCCTCCGGAGCTTACGCGTTCTGCAGGGCAGTGGCGACGTTGTTGAACGTGCCGCTGACTTGATTGCCGAGGCTCCTGGCGGCACCGATGATGCCGACGGCGATGAGCGCTGCGATGAGGCCGTACTCGATGGCTGTGGCGCCGCTCTCGTCCGCGGCGAAGGACTTGATAAGTGTCTTCATGGCTTTGTGTGCTCGTTGTGGATGGTCTGCAGGACGCCTGCACGATAGCGCGCCAATCCACGCGAAATCCTTAAGTGTACGCAGCATTCGCAGCGTTGGTGAAAAATCCGTTGCCGCCGCACCCGCCTTGCCGCCGTCGCAACGGACGGCTTTCGCAGACGCGTCGTTGCCAGAGGGCTGTTGCGAGGCGCCGCCATTGTTTCGGCATGACCCGCATGTTACGTTTTTTTTAGCCGCCACTAAGCGATGGATCGCGGCGCATTTTATTGGGTTTCTCGAGCGGTCCGTCCGCACAACAATCACCGAAGGCGGCGTGTTAGCGGAAGGAAACCGTCCATGCACACACTGCCGACTGCGCGCAGGATGTTGGGGGCCTCGGTGCTCGCGGCATGCCTGGTCGCGACGACGTTCGTCTTCGCACAGGAGAAGAAGGAGGAGGAGCCGTTCTGGGCCAAGGGCAGGCCCAAGGGCGACGTGACCGCCAAGATGGCCCCGGTTGCCGCGCTGCCCATCCCTGCTCCGCCTGAGAAGCTGCCGGTGCTCAAGGCGCCTCCGGGGTTCAAGGTCGAGGTCTATCAGAGCGGCATCCTGGACGCGCGCGGCCTGCGCGTCGGCGACAAGGGCACGGTGTTCGTCAGCTCGCTGTTCGTGGCGGGCAAGATCTACGCCATCACCGGTGGCCCCAAGCGCGAGGTGAAAACCATCGCGAGCGGCCTCCAGCTGCCGAACGGCATCGAGTTCAGCAAGGGCTCGCTCTACGTCGCCACGCCCAAGGCCATCACCCGCTACGACAAGATCGAGGACAACCTCGACAAGCCGCCGGCGCCCGTCACCGTCTACGACAAGCTGCCGGGTGACATCCCGCACGGCTGGAAGTTCATCAAGTTCGGGCCCGACGGCAAGCTCTACGTCCCGGTGGGCGCGCCCTGCAACATCTGCGAGTCCGACGCCGAGAAGTACATGCAGATCTTCCGCATCAACGCCGACGGCTCGGGCAAGGAGATCGTGGCTCGCGGCGTGCGCAACACCGTGGGCTTTGACTTCCACCCGGCGACGAAGCAGCTTTGGTTCACCGACAACCAGCGCGACTGGCTGGCCGAGGACATGCCGCTCGACGAGCTCAACCGGGTGCAGAACCCGGGCAAGGACCACTTCGGCTATCCCTACTGCCATTCCGGCATGATGACGGATCCGGAGCTCGGCTGGGGCAAGAGCTGCGATGACTACGTCAAGCCAGCGGCGCTGCTGGGTCCGCACGCCGCGCCGCTCGGCATGCGCTTCTACACGGGCCGGTCGTTCCCCGCCAAGTACCACGGGGCGATCTTCATTGCCCGACACGGCCCCTGGAACCGCACCAAGAAGTTCGCGGACGTGTCGGTCGCCTATCTCGACGCCTCCGGCAAGGTGACGAGCGTGGAGCCCTTCCTGACCGGCTTCGTCAAGGACAACAGCTACCTCGGCCGCCCGGTCGACGTGCTGGTGATGCCGGACGGCGCGCTGCTGGTCTCGGACGACCATGCGGGCGCCGTCTACCGGGTCTCGTATGGCAAGTAGGCGGACGACCTTCCCCTGGAGGCGCCATGCCTCCGGGGGCTTCCGTCTGGCGCTGGTGCTGGCGGCCGTTGTCGGCTCGTCCGCGCCGGCGCCGGCGCAGCCGGCCAGGCCCGGCACCGCCGCGAAGGCAGCGGGCGCGCCGGTCCAGAAGGGCCCCGACCTCGCGGCCAGGATCGCCCAGTGCAAGGGCTGCCACGGCGAGGACGGCACGTCGCCGAACCCCGCCATTCCCACGCTCGGCGGCCAGCCCAAGCTGTTCGTCATGTACCAGCTCTTCTTCTTCCGCGAGGGCCGGCGCAACAGCCCCGAGATGAACGAGGCCGCGCGCGCGCTCACCGACCGCGAGCTCGATGCGCTGTCGGACTGGGTGGCGAGCTTGCCCCGCCCCGCGCCGGATGCGGGCGCCCCCGAGCCGGCGCGCATGGCCCGCGGCGAGGCGCTCGCCGCCGCCCGCCATTGCGGCTTTTGCCACAACCCGGACTATTCGGGCCGCGAGCAGATGCCGCGCCTCGCCGGCCAGCGCGAGGCCTACATGCTCAAGGCCTTCCGCGAGTACCAGCAGGGCACCCGCGTCGGCACCCAGGCGGCCATGGCCGAGGCCGTGCGCGGGCTCTCGGACGCCGATCTGGCCGATCTCGCCCACTATCTTTCGCGGCTGCCGTGAGCACCGGCCGGGCTCACGCTGGTGCCGCCGCGAAGGAGCGCGCGGTGGCCTCGGCGCCGACGCGGCCGGGCGTGGCGTCGCCCCAGAAGCGGCGCGCGAACTTGGTCGCGTCGACCTCGTAGGGCCGGTCGAAGGTGAAGCGCATCTCGGCCACCTCGCGCAGGAACGGCGACACCAGGCCGCCGGCCGTCAGCGCCCACGGCGGCAGCGAGAAGAGCCTCAGCCGCCTGCCGAGGCAGCGCGCGCCGATCTCGAGCAGCGCTCTCGGCGTGCTGATCGGCGCGCAGGGAACGTGCCAGGCCTCGCCGTAGGCATCGTCGGGGGCGGCAGCCAGCGTCGCGATGGCGCGCCCGATATCCGGCACGTAGGCAAACGCGTGCGGCATGTCCGGATCGATCAGCAGGAACGCGGGCTTGCCCCTGGCGACGACCTTGAGCCCCGTCTCGCCGATGTGCGAGAGGGTGACGCCGGGGCCGTAGAAGTCGGGCGCGCGCAGCGCCGTGGCGCGGATGCGCCCGGCCTCGTGCGCCGTCCTCCAGATCCGCGTCACCTCCGCACGGACGGCGGGCTTCGTGCCGAAGTCGGTGAGGGCCATGTCCTCGGTGAGCGGCCGCGTCTGCGGGCCGTACATGTAGAGGTTGTCCGCGAACACGAGCCGGGCGCCGGCGCCGGCCACCGCCTCGACGACGGTGTGCATCGCCCGCGGCCACGAGGACGTCCACACCTTCCCCGAGTAGGGGAGCCCGACGGCCATCACCACGAGGCCGGCGCCCTCGACGGCGCTGCGCACCGCCTCGGCGTCGAGGATGTCGGCGGCCTGGAACGCGGCGCCGGGCGCGAGATCTGCCGGCTGCGAGCGCTGCGCGATCCGCACCTGCCACCCCGTCCGCTGCAGCGCCTCCGCCGCCGCCCTGCCGACGGCGCCGTAGCCGAGGATGACAGCCTGCCTGCTCATGATGCCTCTCCGTTCGGGTGACGATGGCCTTCATGTACAGCGAGCTCTTCCATAGCAGAAATGCATGGTTTACATTCACACCATGCACCAGGTGAATTTGAACGGCATCGATCTCAATCTCCTGCCGCCGCTCTCGGCCCTGCTGTCCGAGCGCAACGTCACGCGCGCGGCGGCCAAGGTCGGCATGAGCCAGCCGGCCATGAGCCGGGCGCTCGCCCGCCTGCGCGCGCTCCTCGGCGACCCGCTGCTGCTCAGGGGCCGCGGCGGCCTGCTGCTCACCCCGCGCGCGCAAGCCCTGGTGCCCGTCGTCGGCAAGGCCGTGGCGGAGCTGGCGGGCGTGTTCGCCGCGCCGCGCTTCGATCCGGCGGCCGCAAGCCGCCTCGTGCGCCTCGCCGCCTCCGACGCGCAGGCCGTCCTGCTCGGGCCGGTGCTGATGGCCCGTCTGCGGCGCGAGGCGCCCAACGTCGCCGTGCAGATCGTGGGCTACTCGGCCGACCTCGGCCAGCGCATGGACGACGGCCGGATCGACCTCGCCTTCGCGCTGGCGACCACGCCGCTGCCGGCCGGCGCGCGCAGCATGCCCGTCGCCGTGGACCGGCTCGCGGTGGTGATGCGGCGCGGCCATCCCGCCGCCGCGCGCCCCTGGCGGATGGCCGACTACGCCCGGTTCGATCACGCCACCGTCTCGATCCTGGGCGACGCCAGCTCGGAGATGGACGCGGCCCTTGCCAAGGCCGGCATCACGCGCCGCGTCGCCTTCACCTCGCCGCACTTCACGGCGGCGCTCGCCGTGGTGGCGCGCACCGACATGGTCACGACCATCTCGCAGGCCTTCGCCCGGCGCTTCGCCAGGCCCTTCGGCCTCCTCGTCAAGCCGGCGCCGCTGCCCGAGGCCGCCCTGCCGTTAGTGCTGGTGTGGTCCCACATCCGCGAGCACGATCCGCTGCTGGCCTGGTTCCGCGATCTCGTCGCCGACGTGGCGCGGAGCGCTGGATTGGGAGGTATCCGGACGATCCCCGGCCGCCGCAGACCGCCCCCAAGATTGGACGAGTGAGAGCAAGGACCCCGCAAGACGGTGGCAGGCTGCCCGAGGGTGCCGCTGCAATCGGGCGATTGAGCCCGCATCCGGGCTCGAAGGAGGCTGGAGCCGCCGCAGTACGTGGCGCATCCGCGATCGGAGGCTAGGGGCTCGGCTCTGCGGGGCCGAGCGACCTGCCCTTCGCGGGCGCGGTATAGCGCCTCTGGATCGCCTCCTTGATGCGCGCGCGGCTGCCCGGGGCGTCGTCGGCCGAGGACCGCTCGATCTCCGCGATCTCGTCGGCGAGATCCTGGTCCTTGATTTGCTCGCGCACCCAGTCCGAGTAGTCGCCGCGGCCGAGATGGAACAGCCACGTCGCCGCGTCGACGCCGCTGCCGATGTTGAGGAAGCTCTCGAGGTTCTGCGCGCGCAGGTTCAGCGCGTCGTCCGGCCCGCGGAAGTGGAAGCTTCGCTCCCTGTCGAGCTCGCCGATGGCGTACTTGCGGAAGTGGCGCCGCTTCTTGCCCCTTGGCGCCATGGCCTTGAGCCGCGTCAGGGCGCCGTCGCGCCGCAGCAGGGCGAGCTCCCCCTCGTCGAGGCGCACATCGGCGGGCGGCGGTGCCGCCCCGACGCAGGCACAGAATTCCGCAAGCGGCGCCTCCCCGCCCTTGCCCGCTGCCACCATCGTCGTCACGAGACCGAGGAAGTCGGCGGACATCGCCTCCGGGTGCACGGTGACGGCGAGGACGCCGGGAAAGCTGCGCGGCAGAGCGAGCGGTGCTGCGTCCCACTCGCGTGGCAGGCAGTGGTGCGCCTCGTCGACCACGATCCAGTGCGGACGGCCCTTCGTCGTGCGCAGGCCGGCCAGGGCGCTCAGGATCTTGGCCGCGACCGGCGGCCGCTCGCGCGGATCGATGGCAAGCAGGTTCACGACCACGTTGATCCCGGGCTTGGCGAGAAGCTCCAGCACCTCCGCCAGGCGCGGCTCCTGCTTGGCGTCGCCGATGACGATGGTGTTGGGCAGCCCCTCGTAGTCGCCCTCGGGATCGATGACGCAAAACTGCAGCTGCGCGTCCACCATTTGCTCGAGGACCGCCGTCACCGTCGTCGATTTTCCGGCCCCCGACAGGCCGGCGACCAGCACCGTCTCGCGCCCCCCGATGCGCACCTGCGCCGAGCCTTCGCTTCCGAGCACCGGCTGCACGCGGTCGAGCCGGGTCGCGACGTCATCGAGGTCGGCCGCGATGAGACGGGTGCACACGTCCACGACGCCGGCGCCGTGGTCCGGCACGGACAGGTCGCACGCCTCGTGCACCGAGGGCAGGGCATTGGCCACAGCCACCGCCGCCCCGCACGTGCGCAGGAACGCCAGATCGTTCTCCGCGTCGCCCACGCCCACCACGTTGAGCGGCGACAGGCCGAGCCGGTCCAGCGCCTGCGCGAGCCCCGAGGCCTTGTCCACGCCGCTCGGCAGCACCATCACGGCGCCCTTGTTGAAGATGATCTGCAGGTCGAGGCCGAGGTCGCGGATCGCAGCCAGCACGGCGAGCTCGTTTGGCTGCCAGGTCGCCACGATCGAGCGCCCGACCGCGAGCGGAGCCACGCCCTTGGCCCGCAGGAAGGCCACGAGCTCTGGCGTCGGCGGGTCTGCGAGCAAGGTCTCCTGGCGGCTGTTGGGCTCGTAGAGCAGGGCCCCGTTCTCCGCGAGCACCATGTCGAAGACGTCGATCCCGGGGAACACCTGCAGCAGCTCGCCGAGATCCCGCCCGGTCACCAGGATCAGCTTGCGGCCGGAGTCCCGCGTCTGGCGCAGGGCCTCGACGGTGGGGGCGGCGACGCATCCGTTGAGCGCGAGGGTTCCGTCGAAGTCGAGGGCCATGGCGATGAAGCGCAAGGGAGCGGCTCCTGTTCAAGGTTGCACCTGGAGCTGGAGAACGCGCACCACAGCTTTGCCGTTCCGGCCAGGGCCTTCCCAAACGCCAAGCACCCCGGAGCATGGTCCGGGGTGCCTGCTGCACTCATGGGGAGCGTCGCGCGACGGTGAGGCTAGTTGCCGCCTCCTCCGCCGCCGGCACCACCCCCGGCTCCGCCGCCAGCACCGCCACCTGCTCCAGCGCCAGCACCGCCACCTGAGCCGGCGCCGCCTTGGTTGCCGTCGGGCCGCAGGGGCGGCGACAACGCGCGCGAGCCGGTGCCCACGGTCGAGTTGCTGCCGGGCCCGGCGTTCGGGGTTGCCGGCGCGGGGGGCGCGTTCGGCGTCGTGGGCGTCGCGTTGGGCTGTTGCGGCTTCGTGAAGTTGTCGCCCGGCGCGTTGTTCGGCTGGGCACTCGCTGCGAGGGGCATGGCCACCGCCGCCGCCATGAGCAAAGGCTTCACAAATCTCATCTTGGATCCTCCTTCGTTGATAGGGAGGCAACGGTCGGCGCGGCCGGGGGTTCCTCCGCGCGCGCGGGGCGCGCGGCGCTTTTTCTGCGGATTGCACGCGCGCGATGGCCGGGGCTGCGCCGGGGCCGACGCCTTAGCCGCCGGCGTGACAGGCAGCGGCTGCGCACGTATGGTCTCGTGCTATGCAGCGTCTCGCGTCGCGGCTTGCCGGGAGAGCCAGCCGCGTGCGCCGAATGGGAGGGGGTTCGGAATGTTGCCTGCGGCGGTCGACGTGGTGGTGGTGGGTGGTGGCAACGCGGCGTTCTGCGCCGCGCTCGCCGCTGCCGAGAGCGGAGTCCGGGTGCTGGTCCTCGAGCGTGCGCCCGAGGCCGAGAGCGGCGGCAACAGCCGCTTCACGGCCGGCGCCTTCCGCTGCGTCTACGACGGCGTCGAGGATCTCAAGGCGTTGATGCCGGACCTGTCGCCGCAGGAGATCGCCAACACCGATTTCGGCACCTACACGCAAGACAAGTTCTTCGACGACATGGGCCGCGTCACCGAGTTCCGCACCGACCCGGAGCTGTGCGAGCTGCTCGTGACGCGCAGCAAGGCGACCATGCTGTGGCTGCGCGACAAGGGCATCCGCTTCGTGCCCATCTACGGCCGGCAGGCCTTCAAGGTCGACGGCCGGTTCAAGTTCTGGGGCGGGCTGACCGTTGAATCCTGGGGCGGTGGCCCGGGTCTCGTCGCCGCCCACACGGCGGCCGCGCGCAAGGCCGGCATAACCATCGCCTACGAGGCGCGCGCGCTCTCGCTTCTCGCCGACGACGACGGCATCAAGGGCGTGCGCGTGCGCCACCAGGGCCGGACGCGGGAGGTGGCCGCGTCCAGCGTCGTGCTGGCCGCCGGCGGCTTCCAGGCCAATGCCGAGATGCGCACGCGCTACCTGGGTCCCGGCTGGGAGCTGGCCAAGGTCCGCGGCAGCCGCTTCAATACCGGCGACGGCATCAAGATGGCGCTCGACATCGGGGCGCAGCCGACGGGCAACTGGTCGGGCGGCCACGCCGTCGGCTGGGACCGCAACGCGCCCGAGTTCGGCGACCTCGACGTCGGCGACAACTTCCAGAAGCACTCCTATCCCTTCTCGATCATGCTCAATGCCGAGGGCGAGCGCTTCGTCGACGAGGGCGCCGACTTCCGCAACTACACCTACGCCAAGTATGGCCGCGTGATCCTGAGCCAGCCGGGCCAGTTCGCCTGGCAGGTGTTTGACGCCAAGGTGCTGCACCTGCTGCGCGACGAGTACCGCATCAAGCGCGTGACCAAGGTGCGCGCCGACACGCTCGAGGAGCTGGTCGGCAAGCTCGACGACGTGAATGCCGCAAAGGCGCTCGCAACCATCAGGGCCTACAACGCGGCCGTGCGGACCGACGTGCCCTTCGATCCCAACGTCAAGGACGGCCGCGGCACCCAGGGTCTCGCGGTCCCGAAGTCGAACTGGGCCAACACCATCGAGGAGCCGCCGTTCGAGGCCTACGCCGTGACCTGCGGCCTCACCTTCACCTTCGGCGGGCTGAAGATCGACGGCGCCGCCCGCGTTCTCGACACCGACGGCCACGTCATTCCCGGGCTCTTTGCCGCAGGCGAGCTCGTCGGCGGCCTGTTCTATTTCAACTACCCCGGCGGCACCGGGCTGATGGCGGGTGCCGTCTTCGGCCGCATCGCAGGCGCCACGGCCGGCCAGCGGGCGGCCCAGCGCCCGGCGTGAGGAGACGGCAAGCGTCGCTGCCGCTCCGCGGCTCCGCCCCCGTGTCATGCCATCCTCGGGCTCGTCCAGGCTCGTCCCGAGGATCCGGCGCGCCGCACGCGGGGGCTGACCGCTACCCGCGCACGCCGACGCCGCGCATGAAGCGCTCGCGGATCTGGACGGGATCGCGGTGCGTGGTGGCGACCGCCGGGCCGGCATCGATGCGCGCCGCGATCAGGCTCGGGTGCCCGGCCGTGAGGGACGCCTCCACCAGCTGCTCGAACTCCTCCTCGTCGGCGGCCCACTGGCTTGCCGCGATGCCGCAGGCCTGCGCGGCGGCGACGAAGTCCGTCCGTCCGGCGGCCGCCGTCGGCTGCCCGCCGGTGATCTGGTAGATGCCGTTGTCCATCACCACCAGCGTCAGGTTGGCGGGCGCCGCCGCGGCGATGGTCGCGAGGCAGCCCAGCTGCATCAGCAGCGACCCGTCGCCCTCGAGCGCAAGCACGTGCCGCTGCGGCTGTGCCAGCGCCACCCCGAGCGCGATCGGGAAGGCGAGGCCCATGCTGCCCAGCATGTAGAAGTTCTGCGGCCGCTGTCCCGCGGCCCACAGGTCGAAGTTGGTATTGCCGATGCCGCCGATCACGGCCTCCCCGCTGCGCAGCCGGCCGACGAGGCGCCGCGTCAGGTCGGCGCGGTTCATGACCTTCGCGTTGCCGGCCCTGGACTGGCCCTGCTCGGACATGCGCGCCTCCTCAGGCCTTGAACACTTTGCCGCCGGTGAGCAGCGGCGACAGGATCAGCGCCACCGAGGCCTGCGTCGCCACCGCCTGCTTGATCGACCGGTCGGCGATGAACTCGAGCTCGTCGAGACGCGTGATCGTGTGGTGCTCCATGGCGAGGCTGTCGAGCACGGGGCGCATGGTGCGGCACACCATCGCCTGCCCCGCATTGAACTCGCCGAGCGTGCCGCGCTCGGAGACCACCATGATCAGCGGGATCTGGTAGGGCACGGCGAGCGAGGCCAGCGCGTTGGGCAGGGTGGCAAAGCCGCTCGTCTGCATCAGCACGACCCCCAGCATGCCGGCCATCCAGGCACCCGAGACGATGCCGACGGCCTCCTCCTCCCGCGTGGCGGCGAGTGCGACGAAGTGATCGTCCGCATGCAGGCGCGCAATCAGCGGCGCCAGCACCCTGTCCGGCACGTAGGTCACGAGCTTGACGCCGTTGTCCTTGAGCGTGCGCGCCAGCGTCTCGTCCCACGCGGGGCGTGCGGCAGCCTCGGTCGGTGCGGCAGCAGCCATTGATCGGTCCCTCGTGCTCGGGGCCGCGCCCGGCTCGGGCGGGCCTGGCCTCGATCCGTGGCGCGTTCTGGGGCGGCGCGCGTCACGGCGGCGATTGCGGAGCGCCGGGGCGGCACCTTAGCCGGCCGGCACACCGGCGCAAAGTCCACGGCGGCGCGCGCCGCGCACGATCGGGAACAGCAGTGTTTCATTGGCCCGCGGCGCCCGCGATTTCCGCCGGCGCGCCGCCTGCGCTAAAGGGGGTGACCCGGAACGTGCGGAGGCCCGTGCATGAGCTCCAACGAGAAGCGCATCTTCTACGTGAAGTACCTCGCCCATGCCTCCTACGAGGCGGTGCTGCGCGGCCGGCCGGATGTGCGCCTCGACAGGCTCGAGAACGACAGCCCCGAGGCTGTGGCGGCCCCCATCCTGGCCCGCGCCCATGCCTTTCAGATCGGCGCCGCGCGCGACGAGATCGCGCCCGCCTTCCACGTCGGGCCGGCGCTGCTGGCCCGCGCCCCCAACCTCCTCCTCGTCTCGAGCAACGGCGCCGGCTACGACACGGTGGACGTCGGCGCCTGCACCGCGGCCGGTGTCCTGGTCGTCAACCAGTCGGGCGGCAACAAGCAGTCGGTGGCCGAGCACGTGCTGGGCATGCTGCTGTGCCTCTCCAAGCGCATCGCCGAGACCGACAGGATCATGCGCCGCGAGGCCGGCATGAACCGCAACGCCTATCTCGGCACCGAGGCGCACGGCAAGACCATCGGCATCGTCGGGCTCGGCAACGTCGGCACGCGGGTGGCGGAGCTGGCCGGCGGCCTGCTCGCCATGCGCGTCCTCGCCTACGACCCGTTCCTGTCGGCGGAGGAGATGGCCCGCCGCGGCGCCGAGAAGGTGGAGCTCGACGAGGTCATGCGCCGCGCCGACTACGTCTCGATCAATTGCCCCCTGACCGACGCCTCGCGCGGCATGATCGGGGCGCGCCAGTTCGCGCTGATGAAGCCCACGGCCTACTTCATCACCACCGCGCGCGGCTTCATCCACGACGAGGCGGCCCTTGCCGACGCGCTCGCCCGCAAGGCCATCGCCGGCGCCGGCCTCGACGTGTGGGCCAAGGAGCCGCCGCCCCTCGACCACCCGCTGCTCGGCTTCGACAACGTCATCGTCAGCCCGCACACGGCCGGCGTCACCGAGGAGGCGCGCGCCAACATGGGCAGGATCGCGGCCGAGCAGGTCTTGACCGCGCTCGACGGCGGCCGGCCGCCGCGCATCGTCAATCCGGAGGTGCTGCCGCGGTACGCGGACCGCTTCGCGAGCATCATGGGCGTCCGCCCCGGCGTGGTGTGAGCCGCCGCGGGGCTGGCGCCGCCCTTCATACGTTGGTCGCAGGCGCGCCGTGGAAGACGCTGCAGCTCCACGGCTTGGCGCCGCCGACACGTGTCTTGTGCGCCGCCCGCCCCGCCTGCCGGCTTGACCCGGCGCCACCGGCCCGCCTTACTGACGCGAACCGGAGAGCGAACAAAAGCCGGCCGAGGGAGGAGAATGATGCACAGCGCTCGCGTTGCGTTGCTGGGTCTTGCCCTTGTCCTGCTGGCTGCGACCGCGGTCCTTGCGGCCGATACGCCCCGGCGCGGCGGCACGCTCACCTTCGCCGTGACGGCGGAAGCCCCGACGACCGACTGCCACGCCACCACGACCTACGCCGCCGTGCACGTGCTGGCGCCGCACTACTCGCTGCTGGTGAAGGTCGACCCCGAGCGTTTCCCCGCCATCGCGCCCGATCTCGCCGAGAGCTGGACGGTGTCGCCGGACGGTCTTGCCTACACCTTCAAGCTGCGCGAGGGCGTGCGCTTCCACGACGGCCAGGCCTTCTCCTCGCGCGACGTGAAGGCGACCTTCGACCGCTTGCGCGCGCCGCCGGCCGGCATCGTCTCCATCAGGCAGGCGCTTTTCTCCGCGATCGCCAGCATCGACACGCCGGACGCCCGCACCGTGGTGATGCGGCTCAAGCAGCCCGACGGCTCGTTCCTCGATACGCTGGCGCTGCCCTACAACTGCATCTATAGCGCCGACCGGCTGGCTGCGGACGCCAACTATCCCGCCAAGCAGGTGATGGGGACGGGCCCCTTCGTCTTCGTCGAGCACGTCGCCGGCGGCTCCTGGACCGGCAAGCGCTTCGAGGGCTATTGGGACAAGGGCAGGCCCTATCTCGACGGCTTCCGCGCCGTCTTCATCAAGTCGACGGCGGTGGTGACGGCGCTGCAGGGCGGCCAGATCCAGGCCGAGTTCCGCTCCATCTCGCCGGGCGAGCGCGCCCAGCTCGCGGCCGCCCTCAAGGACCGGATCGTGTTCCAGGACTCCCCCTGGGTGTGCAAGGTCGACCTGCTGTTCAACGCGCAGGCCAAGCCCTTCGACGATGCGCGCGTGCGCCGCGCCCTGTCGATGGCGATCGACCGCTGGTCGGCCTCCGAGGCGCTGTCCAAGATCACGATCCTGCGCCCCGTCGGAGGCCCGCTCCTGCCGGGGTCGCCGGCGGCGCTGAGCAACGAGGAGCTTGCCGCGCTGCCCGGATACGCCCGCGACATGGAGAAGGCGCGCACCGAGGCCCGCGCGCTGCTCGCCGAGGCGGGCGCGGGCGGGCTCAAGCTCCGCCTCGTCAACCGCAACGTCAACCACCCCTTCACGCCGGTGGGCATCTACGTGATCGACCAGTGGCGGCGCATCGGCATTGCGGCCGAGCACCAGCAGCTCGATGTCTCGCAGCAGAAGGCGGCGCTCGCCGCGGGCGACTTCCAGGTGGCGCTCGATGCCTTCTGCGCCGACAGCGACGACGCCAAGCCGCTGTTCCTGCAGTACCTGTCGAAATCCCGCTCGCCGCGCAACATGACCCGCAACGCGAACCCGCAGTTCGACGCGCTCTACGACCGTTTCAGCGCCTCCGTCTCCGACGCCGAGCGCACGCGCCTGGCCAGGGAGATGCAGACGCTGGCCATCGAGCAGGCCTTCAGCGTGCCGGTGCTCTGGTACAACCGCGTCGTCGCCCACGTGGCGTCGATGAAGGGCTGGACGGTGACGCCCAGCCACTACGCCAACCAGAGCCTTGCGGGGATCTGGCTCGATCCGTGAGGGGCACGGGGAGGGCGTCCCGCCGCGAGCTCTGAGACGGCTCAGATCTCGAGCGGCAGCCCTGCGCTGCGCCAAGCGACGAGGCCGCCCTCGACGTTGCAGGCGCTGCGGCCGGCCGCCTCGCAGATGCCCACCGCACCGGCCGACCTGCGCCCCGAGAGGCAGATCAGCGCCAAGGGCTTGTCCGCCGGCAGGCTCCCGGCGTCCCGCTGCAGCGTCGACAGCGGCGCGTGGATGGCGCCCGCCACGTGCATCCGACGCCATTCGCCGGGCTCGCGCACGTCGACGAGGTGGATCTCCCCCCGCCGCGCCTTCTCGTAGGCCTCCGCGCACGTCATCGTCGGCCCCTTGCGGCTCTTGAACAGCCCGAACACTCAAGTCTCCCGGTCTTGGCACATGCCGTCGGCAGCCGTATATCACAAACATTTCAATATATGAATGTATCAGTGTGTGCGACATTGCCGTCACGCCTGCCCGACACCAGCGAGCCGGAAAGCCACATGTTGAGAGCCATGCGACTGACAGCGGTTGCCGCGGCTGTGGCCCTGCTCAGCCTGTCGCTGATGCTGCTGCAGATCTCGGGAGCGCCCGCGCAGCAGCCCGACGCCGCTCTGAGCCCGGCGCAGCGCAAGGCCATCGAGGAGATGATCCACGCCTACATCGTCGCCCACCCCGAGGTGCTCATCGAGGCTCAGCAGGCCCTGGGCGCACGCGCCGAGGCGGACCGTCTCGCGAGGATCAGCCGCGTGCTCGGAGAGCACCGCGACGACCTCTACCGACAGCGCGACGACCTCGTGCTGGGCGATCCCGGCGGCGACGTCGCGATCGTCGAGTTCTTCGACTACAACTGCCCCTACTGCAGGCGCATCGCGCCGGATCTCGCCCGGCGCCTGGCGGCCGACGGGCACATCAAGCTCATCCTCAAGCCCATGCCCGACGGCTCCCCAGCGTCGGCGGCGGTCGCCTACCTCGCCGCCGCATCCGCACGCCAGGGGCGGTTCGCCGCGTATCATGCAGCCCTTCTCGAGAGCAAGGGCCAGGTGACGGAGGCCGGCGCCCTCAGGCTTGCCGAGCGACTGTCGCTCGATGTGGCGCGGCTGAAGCGCGATGCGGCCCTGCCGGAGGTGAAAACGGTCGTCGATCGGTCGGCGCAGCTCGCCAAGTCCCTGAACATAGAGGGCACGCCCTTCTTCCTCGTCGACGCCCGCTACATCGCAGGCGTCCCGGACGACTTCGCAGAGCATCTCGATCGCGACGTGCGCGAGGTGCGCAAGACGGGCTGCAGACTGTGCTGAGCCGCCCTTCGGCACTTTGAAACACAGCGGAACACGAGGCATGCGATGGGCTTGACAAGGATTGGGATAGCGAGCGGCGCCGCCCTGCTGGTGCTGGCCACGGGCTTCCGCGCCGAGGCGCAGCACGGCGGGGGCATGCACGGGCCGCACCGGTTCCAGGATCCGCAGCGCTGGTCGCAGGAGTTCGACGCCGCCGAGCGCGATGCCTGGCAGAAGCCCGATCAGGTTCTGGGGGCCCTGAAGCTGGCCCCGGATGCCGTCGTGGCCGACGTCGGCGCGGGCACCGGCTACTTCTCCGTGCGGCTCGCGAAGGCGGTTCCCAAGGGTGTGGTCTACGCGGTCGATATCGAGGAGGGTATGCTCGCCTTCATCGCGGAGCGGGCAAAGCGCGAGGGGTTGGCGAATATCCGCGTCGTCCGTGGCGCCGCTGACGATGCAAATCTGCCTGGCGGGCTCGATCTCGTCCTGATCGTCGACACCTACCATCACATCGATGCGCGCACCGCCTACATGCGCAAGCTCTCAGTTGCGCTGAAACCGGGCGGCAGGGTCGCGATCGTGGACTTCCGCCCCGAGGCCGCCATCGGTGCGCCGCGGCACATGCGCCTGCCGGTCGCTGTCGTCGACAAGGAGATGCGCGCGGCGGGATTCGCGCAGATCGAATCGCATGACTTCCTGCCCCACCAGTACGTCCTCGTCTTCGCGAAGGCGCCCTGATTTCGCTGGGCGGGATTGACCGCCGTCAAGCCGCACAGGCGCGGCTTGCGGCATGGAGTGCATCTCGAGATCGGCAACGTGAGCTGAAGGAGACCAAAGCGCCATGAGCATCGATCGCATCGTCCTCGCATTTGCCGGCTGCATGATCCTGGCGAGCCTCGCCCTGTCGCAGCTGCATCACCCGGGCTGGCTCTGGCTGACGGCCTTCGTCGGCGCCAACCTGCTGCAGTCGGCCTTCACCGGCTTCTGCCCGCTCGCCAAGATCCTGAAGGGCGCAGGCGTCGTCCCCGGCAAGGCCTTCGAGTAGGCGGCTGGCCTCACGGCCAGTCCGAGAATTGCAGCGCCGGCGGCCGCGGGCGCGAGGCCTCGCCGCGCGCGGCGAACGAGCGCCGCCAGGCGCGCGGCGACAGGCCTGTGTGCTTGGTGAAGAAGCGGCTGAAGTAGGCCGTGTCCTTGAACCCGAGCGCGAACGCGATCTGCTTGACCGGGGTGCCGCTCTTCTCCAGCCGCAGCACGGCCTCCTGCACCACCCGCTGCTGGATCAGCGCGCTCGGCGAGCGTTGCAGCGCGCGCGTGCAGATCGAGTGCAGCCGATCGCTCGAGACGCCGAGCAGGCCTGCGAAGTCCGCCACGCGCAGCTGGTGCTGGTAGTGCTCCTCCACAAGCCGGCGGAAGCGGCTCAGGATGGCGGCGCTGTTGCCTTCGGCCGGCGTATCGGCGGCTTCTGCGATCTGCCGCCATAGCCTGAGCACGCACAAGGTCAGCTCGGCGGAGACGATGGACAGCGCGCCGGGCTGGGCCGGGGCGGCAAGCTCGCACGCCAGCGCCGCGATGGAGCGGCCGACTTGCGCGGCGATGTCGGCACCGATCGGCACGTGCAGCGGGCCGCGTGCGCGCACGAGCTCGAGATAGGCCTCCTCCGCCGATGGCAGCACGAAGCGGTGCCAGGCACCGTCCTTCAGCTTGAGAAGGTGCGCCGTCGCCCCCGCTGCGATCTCGAGACGGGCGCAGCTCCCGGCCGGCAGCCAGGCGGTCACGGGGCCCGTCAAGGCGAGCGTCTCGCCCTCCTTCTGCAGCACGCAGCCCGCGCCGGAGGCCAGCACCAGCATCACGGTGTGCCCGCACGCCTCCCCCGAATCCAGCATCCATGTCCGCGCCGAGAAATGCGGCGCGGCGGCCTCCGCCGCCAGCGTCAGGCTGGGGCTGACCGCGATCTCGGAGCGTCCGGAGGCGGCGGGGGATGCGCCCCGGGCTCGAGGGGTTGCGCCAGAAGAGTCCAGGTTTTTGCCAGATCCGTCCATTGCGTCAGGGAAGCCGAGCGTGCTTCCTAAATCAAGTCCTGGCATCCGCCCGCACCAGACGGGCCGCAGAGAACGCCGGGAACGCCTGGAAACGTCTGTAAAACTCGTTCTTCAACAATGAGTTGACCTGGGAGGGCTCAATGTACAACTGCAGCCGTCGTTCCACTCTCCGTCTGGCCGCGCTGGCCGCCTCCGCTCTGGCGCTGGGCGCCTCCGGGGCCTTGGCGCAAGACAAGCTGCGCATCGGCTACACCATCTCCAAGACCGGCCCCTACGCCGGCGGCGCCGGCATCACCACGCTGCCCAACTACGAGCTGTGGGTGAAGGACGTGAATGCCGCGGGCGGCATCAAGCTCGGCGACAAGCGCCTGCCGATCGAGATCGTCGAGTACGACGACCGCTCCAACTCGGAGGAGGCCGTCAAGGCCATCGAGCGGCTGGCGAACCAGGACAAGGTGGACTTCATCCTCGCGCCCTGGGGCACGGGGCTAAACCTCGCCGTGGGGCCGACGCTCAACCGCCTGGGCTATCCGCATCTGGCCGTGACCTCGGTGACCGACAAGGCGCCCGAGCTCGCCAAGCGCTGGGCCAACGCCAGCTTCTGGCTCGGCACCTCGGCGCAGATCTCCAACGCGCTGGCCGAGCTGCTCGGCAAGCTCAAGAGCGAGGGCAAGATCGGCGGCTCCGTCGCCATGGTCTCCGTCGCCGACCAGTTCGGCATCGAGCTCGCCTCCGCCGGCCGCGAGGCGTTCAAGAAGGCGGGGCTCAACGTCGCCTACGACAAGACCTATCCGCTGGGCTCGCAGGACATCCAGCCTCTGGTCAAGGACGCCATGGCGGCCAAGGCCGATGTCTTCGTCGCCTTCAGCTATCCGCCGGACACGCTCGCCATCACCGAGCAGGCGCAGCTCCTGAAGTTCAATCCGAAGCTGTTCTACGTCGGCGTCGGCACCGCCTTCCCCCTGTTCAAGGGCAAGTTCGCGGCCAACAGCGACGGCGTCATGGGCATCGGCGGCTGGAACGCGGATTCGCCCGCGCTCAAGGACTACCTCGCGCGCCACAAGGCCGCGACCAACAAGGAGCCGGACCGCTGGGCGAGCTCCATCACCTACGCCAGCCTGCAGGTGTTGCAGCAGGCCATCGAGAAGGTCGGCAAGGTGGACCGCGCCGCGGTCGCCGCCGAGATCCGCTCCGGCACCTTCGACACCATCCTCGGCAAGGTCAAGTTAAAGGACGGCCTGCTGCAGGAGGTGTGGGGCGTCGGCCAGTGGCAGAACGGGGAGTTCTACGCCCTGGCGCCGACGAGCCTGCCGGGTGCGCGCGCGCCCGTCGTGCCGAAGCCGGAATGGAAGTGAGTTGCCCGAGGCGCGGGGTCGGGCGTGACGCCTGACCCCCTGCAACTCCGGCGCCCGGGACCTTCAGCCCCATGCTTCTCATCGACATCCTCTTGCCGGGCCTCGTCCTCGGCGGCATGTACGCGCTCATCGCGCTCGGGCTGACGCTGCAGTACGGCGTCGCACGCATCATGAACCTGTCGTACGGGGAGACGCTGGTTGCCGCGGCACTCAGCGCCTTCTCGCTCTTCATGGGACTGCAGCTGAGCCCGCTGCTGGCGCTGTTCCTCGCGGTTCCCGCGGCCGCGGGCCTCAACTGGCTGCTCTACCGCTACGTCCTGATGCCGCTGCTGCGCCGTCACAGCGACGGCGGCGCCCGCGAGATCGACAGCATTCTTGCCACCTTCGGCCTCCTGTTCGTGGTCCAGGGCATCATGCTGGTGGCCTTCGGCGGCCAGTACTACTCCTACAGCTACCTCTCCATTCCCGTCGTCGTTCTGGGCTCCACGCTGGCCGTCAACCGGCTCGTGGCCCTCGCCTTCGCCGTTGCCATCGGCGCCGCGGTGTACCTGGCGCTGACGCGCACCCGCGTCGGCACCGCCGTGCGCGCGCTGGCCGTGGACGCCAACGCTGCGCGCCTTGTCGGCATCGACGTCGCCCTGCTGTCCGGCCTCGCGTTCGCCGCCGGCGGCGCGCTCGTGGCCGCCGGCGGCGTCCTCGTCAGCATGTTCCTCACCTTCAATGCCGCCATGGGCGTCGTCTTCACCATGAAGGCGCTGGTCGTCGTGATCATGGGCGGCATCGGCAACGTCATGGGGACGCTGGCGGCGGGGCTGCTGCTCGGCCTCGTCGAGACGGCGGTCGCGCGGCTCGTCGATCCCGGCCTGACGCTGGCGGCGACCTACGCGCTGTTCCTGCTCGTGCTGCTCGTCAAGCCCGCGGGCCTGTTCGGGACGGCGCAGCGATGACGGCGCGTTCCCACCTGATCGCTTGGGGTGCAGCGGCGCTCCTCGTCGCGGTGCTGGCCGCGGTCCCGCTGTTCGCCAACGGCTACTACCTGGCGCTCGGCATCTCCATTCTCTACTTCACCGTGCTGGCCACCGCCTGGGGCATGTTCTCGGGCCCCACGCGCTACATCTCGCTCGCCACCGTCGCCTTCTTCGGCCTCGGCGCCTACACGGCGGCGATGCTGGGCGAGACGGCTCCCTGGCCGCTCGTCGTGCTGGTCGCGGCGGCTGTGGGGGCCGCCGTCGCGGCGGTCACCGGGCTCTCCACCCTGCGCCTCTCGGGCATCTATTTCGTGATCTTCTCCTTCGGCCTCGCCGAGCTCATCCGGCAGCTCGTGATCTGGTACGAGGTCAACGTCAACAAGTCGGTCGGGCGCTATCTCTTCAGCGCCGTCTCGCAGGAGGTGCTCTACTGGCAGCTGCTCGGCCTCGCGCTGCTGGTGTTGGGTGCAGGCTGGCTGCTCGGCCGCTCGCGCTACGGCCTCGCGCTCCGCGCCATCGGCGCCGACGAGATGGCCGCCCGCCACGCCGGCATCGACGCCACGCTCGTCAAGCTCGCCGTGTTCGTGCTCAGCGCCGTGTTCATGTCGGTGACGGGCGCCGTGATGGCGCCGCGCTGGACCTACATCGACCCGGCCATCGCCTTCAATCCCATGATCTCGTTCCAGGTCGTGATCATGGCGCTGCTGGGCGGCGCCGGCTCGCTGTTCGGGCCGCTGCTCGGCGTGGTGCCGCTGGTCATCCTGTTCGAGATCCTCACGGCCAAGCTGCCGAACTATTTCAGCATCGTCCTCGGCGCCATCTTCATCCTCATCGTGTTCGCGCTGCCGCGCGGCGTCGTGGGGCTGCTCGAGGCCCACATGGCGCGCCTGCGCGAGGCCGCCCCGTCGCAGCCGGACGCCGCCTCGTCCGCGCTCCTGGAGGCGCGCGCGCTGGCCAAGTCGTTCGGGGGCCTGCGCGCGGTCGATGCCGTGACCTTCGAGCTGCGCCAGGGCGAGATCCTGGGCCTCATCGGCCCCAACGGCTCGGGCAAGACGACGCTGCTCAACATGCTCTCGGGCGCCCTGTCGCCGACCTCGGGCGCGATCCATCTGCTGGGCACCCCCATCGGCGGCCTGCCGCCGCACCAGATCGCAAGGCTCGGCATCGCGCGCACCTTCCAGCTCGTGCGGGTGCTGCCCACCATGACGGTTGCGGAGAACATCGCGGCAGCGGCGCTGTTCCGCGCCGAGCCGGCGAGCGCCGCGGAGGCCGCCGAGGCGACGCGCGCGCTGCTCGATCTCGTGGGCCTCTCCAAGGCGGCCGACACCCTGGCCGGCGACCTCACCTACATCGACCAGAAGCGCCTGGAGCTTGCCCGCGCGCTGGCACTCGAGCCCAAGGTGCTGCTGCTCGACGAGTGGCTGGCCGGCCTCAACCCCAGCGAGCTCGAGGTCGGCGTCGCCCTGATCGCGCGGCTGCGCGACCGTGGCCTCACCATCATCATGGTCGAGCACGTGATGGACGCGATCCGCGCCCTGTGCAGCCGCTGCATCGTGATGAGCGCCGGCCGCGTCATCGCCGAGGGCCCGCCCGAGGAGGTCTTGGCCGACCCTCACGTAATCGCCGCCTACCTCGGAGACGGCGATGCTTGAGATCCGCCACCTCTCCCATTTCTACGGCAAGCACCAGGCGCTGTCGGGCCTCGAGCTCGCGCTCGCGGCTGGCGAGATCGTCGCCATCCTGGGTGCCAACGGTGCCGGCAAGTCGACGCTGCTGAAGGCGGTCGCTGGGCTCGTGCGGCCGGCCGACGGCAGCCGCATCGCGTTCAACGGCGCGTCGCTCGTCGGTGTCGAGCCGCACCAGATCGTCGAGCGCGGCATCGCGCTGGTGCCGGAGGGCCGCGGCGTGTTCGCGGCGCTGACGGTCGCCGAGAACCTGCAGCTCGGCGCCTTTCCGCAGCGTGCCCGCGACGGCGAGGCGGCGCGCCTTGCCATGGTCCTCGACCTCTTCCCGCGCCTGCGCGAGCGCCAGCGCCAGGCCGTCGGCACCATGAGCGGCGGCGAGCAGCAGATGGTGGCCATCGCCCGCGCGCTGATGTCGAGGCCCGACCTCCTGCTCCTCGACGAGCCCTCGCTCGGCCTCTCGCCGCTGCTCAGCCGCGAGGTGTTCCGCGCGCTCGCGCGCATCCGCGACAGCGGCGTCGGCATCCTGCTGGTGGAGCAGAACGCGCGTGCGAGCCTCGACATCGCCGATCGCGTCTACCTCGTCGAGGGCGGGCGCAACGCCGGCAGCGGGCGCGCCAGCGAGCTCAAGAACAATCCCAACGTGCAGAGCGCCTATCTGGGAAAATCCCGCAACCCGCGTGGCAAGGAGAGCCCCATGAACGCCATCAACCTCCTCATCGGCGGCAAGGACCAGGCCGCCAGCAACCAGCGCACCTATCAGCGGCTCAACCCGATCAGCGGCGAGACGGCGAGCGTCGTCGCGGCCGCCTCCATCGAGGACGCCCTGCGCGCGGCCGATGCGGCGGCTGCCGCCTTCCCGGCCTGGTCGCAGCTCGGGCCCGGCGAGCGCCGCAAGCGGCTCAACGCGGCGGCCGACGCGCTGGCCCGCCGTGCGCCCGAGTTCACCGCCCTGATGGTGGGCGAGACGGGGGCCACCGCCGGCTGGGCCGGCTTCAACGTGCATCTGGCCGAGGGCATGCTGCGCGAGGCCGCCGCCATGACCACGCAGATCGCGGGCGAGATCATCCCCACCGACAAGCCGGACAACCTGGCCATGGCCTTCCGCCAGCCGGTCGGCGTGGTGCTCGGCATCGCGCCGTGGAACGCGCCCGTCATCCTCGGCGTGCGAGCGCTGGCCATGCCGCTCGCCTGCGGCAACACCGTCGTCCTCAAGGCCTCCGAGATGAGCCCGGGCGTGCACCGGCTGATCGGCACCTGCCTGGCGGAGGCCGGCCTCGGCGACGGCGTCGTCAACGTCGTCACCAACGCGCCCGAGGATGCCCAGGCCGTGGTCGAGGCGCTGATCGCGCATCCGGCGGTGCGCCGGGTGAATTTCACCGGCTCGACGCGCGTCGGCCGTCTCATCGCGGTGGCCTGCGCCAAGCACCTGAAGCGCGCGCTGCTGGAGCTGGGCGGCAAGGCGCCGCTCGTCATCCTCGACGATGCCGATCTCGATGCCGCGGTCAACGCGGCGGCCTTCGGCGCCTTCATGAATCAGGGCCAGATCTGCATGTCGACGGAGCGCATCGTCGTCGACGACAAGGTGGCCGACGCCTTCGTCGAGAAGTTCGCGGCCAAGGCCCGCGGCCTGCCGCACGGCGATCCGCGCACGGGCAACGTCGTTCTGGGCTCGCTCGTCAGCGCTGCCGCCTGCGCCCGCGTCGGCGACCTCATCGACGACGCCGTGGCCAAGGGGGCGCATCTCGCCGCCGGCGGGCGCGGCAACGGCACCATCATGCCGGCGACCGTCGTCGACCGGGTCACGCCGGCCATGCGCATCTACGGCGAGGAGAGCTTCGGCCCCGTGGTGACGGTGGTGCGCGTCAGCGGCGTCGAGGAGGCCGTGCGCGTCGCCAACGACACCGAGTACGGCCTGTCGTCGGCCGTCTTCGGGCGCGACATCGCCCGCGCCATGGGTGTCGCCCGGCGCATCGAGGCCGGCATCTGCCACGTCAATGCCCCGACGGTGCACGACGAGCCGCAGATGCCCTTCGGCGGCACCAAGGCCTCGGGCTACGGCCGCTTCGGCGGCAAGGCCGCCATCGACGAGTTCACCGAGCTGCGCTGGATCACGGTCCAGACGGGCCCGCGCCACTACCCCTTCTGAGGGGCGGTCTGGCCTCAGAACAGGGCGAAGTCGCCGATCAGGTCGCGGCGGGCCAGCCACGGCGTCTGCAGCCCGCCCGACTGCGGCACCACGATCGTCTTCAGCGCGCGATAGAGCTCGCTGACCGCGATCGCGCCGTCCCGGTCGATGTCGTAGCTGGCGCGCTGCGCCTGCAGCGCCTCCACCAGCGCGTGGGTGAACAGCCCGCCGCCCCAGCGCTGGTCCTCGTAGCTCGACTGCCGGCCCTTCGACGCGGCCAGCACCAGCATCGGCGCCTGCATGCCCGACAGCAGGGCCCCCACCGCCTCGTCGTTGGTGGTGCGCTGCTCGGCGCCCGAGAGGCCCGAATGGCACGCGTCGAGGATCACCACCACCCGCGCCTTGGCGCCGCGCAGCGTCTCGGCGATGTCGCTCCAGGCAAGGCCCGTGCGCGCGACGTCCCGCGCATCGAAGTCGGCGGGGGTGAGGAAGAACCGCCCCGTGCCCTTGTCCTGGTCGCCGTGGCCGGCGAACGAGAACACCACCGTATCGCCCGGCGCGGCATCCGCGACCGCACGCTGCAGCGCCGAGAGGATCGCGGTCTTGTGCGCGGCCGCTCCCGACAGCAACTGGATGCCCGGCTTGCCGTAGTAGGCCCCGGCCGTCGCCTCCAGCGCCGCGGCCAGGCGCTGGGCGTCGCTCTTGGCATAGCGCAGCGTCAGGCGCGGATCGCGGTACTCGTCGATGCCGACCAGCACGGCGAACAGCCGGCCGACCTTGGGCCCCTGCGGCGTCAGGCGCAGCGCCTGCGGTGTCGAGACGATGCCGACCGTGTCGGCCACCTGGACCGTCAGCCAGCGCGCGTCGCCGGTCTGCGGCAGCGCCAGCTCCGATTGCGCCGCGCGGCCCGACAGCGGCAGGTCCGCGACCGGCTGGCCGTCGGCATAGAGCCTGAGGCGCGCCAGGCCGACGCCGGAGCGGGCCTCGATGGCGAGCCGGTCGGGCCCGCCCGCCCCGCCGCCCTTGCGGCTGACGGCAAGCGTCGGCGGCGGGTTGAGCGGCGGCGCAGCCGGCGCCGTCGCGCGGGCCTTGAGCTGCGCTTTGATGATATCGGGCCGTTCCAGCGCCGACGCGAACTGCTGGAAGGGATAGAGCCCCGGCAGGCCCGGAAAGCGCAGCTGCACGAAGTGCGCGCCCTCGTACGTGGCCCAGTAGTAGCCCTCGGCCGTGTAGGCGACGATCTCGTCGTCGACGGCGCGGCCCGAGACGACGACGCGACCCGTTGCGACATCGTGGATGAAGAACTGCCCGTCGGCGTTGATCTGCAGCACGTGGCTGGCATTGGCCGTGAGCACGACCTCCGAGATCAGGTCGGCCTGCGGCGCATCCTTGAACACCGCCAGCACGCGATCCGTCTCGAGGTCGTAGACGGCGATCGTCTTCTGCGCCACCGAGGCCGCCACCAGATAGCGCTCGAGGAAGATGCCGGGCTTCAGCCGCGTCTGGTGATCGCTGCGCCCGTAGGCGCCGGACCAGAAGGCCTCGAGCGGCTTGGACAGATCGACGATGCGGCCGGCTTTCGCCTTCGAGGCCGCGCCCTTGCCCGCGGCCTCGCCCTTGAGGAGGAACATCATGCCCTCGCCGAAGCCGCCGTTGCCCTGCGTCGCCCACAGCTGCAGCAGCCACAGCGGCCGTCCGCGATAGCTCCACCGCCACAGTCCCTCCAGCGTGTCCTCGAGACTGATCTTGCCCTTGCCGAGCCCCTCCATCGGCAGCGGCGGGTCGTAGCCCTCCTTCGGCTTCTCGCCCGGCCGCTTGAGATGCACACCGAGCGCCGGGATCTCGCGCACCAGCCGCTGCCGCAGCGGGGCCGTGCGGCGCGCGATCATCTTGTCGATGCGGTCGTAGCCACCGCTCGACCCGTCTGCATTCAGGCGGTCGTCCCCCGCCCACGAGTTGACCATGTCGATCTGCTCGCGCTCCAGTGCCGGGGCGGCGATCAGGCCGAGGCGGGCGAGCTCCGTCGTGATGCGCCGGCGCAGGGCGTCGGGCCCGGTGTCGGTTCGGGCAAGAGCCGTGACGCGCGCCCGCCAGTCGCCGCGGACAACGCTGGCGCCAGACAGTCCCGCCACCTCGATCGGCGCCGCCTGCGGGTCCTGCGTCCTCGGCGCGAGCCACTGCGCGCGCAGCGGCTTGGCCGCCTGGAACCACTCCTGATCGGCGAAGTCCTTGCCGCGCGGATCGGCGAGCGCATCGTAGATGTGCGTGAACCGGATCGGCTCGCGCGCGTGCCAGCCCTTCTCCATCTTGAACGCGGCAAGGCCGTACGTGCGCGCGACGAACGGCTCCACCTGGCCGGCCTTGGTGCAGCACAGCGTGGCACCGCTCGCCAGCTCATAGACGCGCTCGCTGTCTGCGTCGAAGCTGCCGGTGAAGGCCAGGATCCCGTTGTCGAGATCGAGCATCATGTTGTCGTCCGTCCAGGAGGCGCAGGCGTGGCACGAGCCGGGATGGCTGAAGGCGAGCCCGTCCTCGCCGCCGGAGCCTGTATCCCCCAGCTGCGCGCCCTCGGCCGAGGCGCCGCCCGCCTGCCCCCGCCGCGAGACGAGCGTCGGGCGCACGAACAGATGGCCCCACGCCGCGTGCCCGACGATCAGGAAGGCGTCCGAGTGCGTCCAGCCGAGGAAGGCCCCCTCGACCGTCGTGGTGACCTCGCGGGCGGCAAGGTCGATGATCTCGCGTGCCCGGCTGCCCGGGTCGCCCACGGCCGCGGCGGCGAACCGCGACGTCGGCGAGAAGTTGACGTCGTGCCCGGCCCGGTCGACGAGCTTGGCGCCGGTCTCGGTGTCGTAGATGCGGTAGCGGCCGTCGAACACGTTGGCCCGGTAGCGGCCGGAGGGGGCGAGGATGACCTTGCTAGGGCGCTCGATGTCGTAGGGGTCCTGCACCACGATCTCGGGACGGCCGGGCCGCACGCTGAACGCATGCCGCGCCGTCTCGCCGATGATCCGCTCGCCGCAGCGCCCGTCTGCGACCAGCGCCGTCTCGATCTCGAGGCTGCCGGCTGCGAGCACGAGGATGTCGAGCGAGCCTGCGAGCCGCGAGCCCGGCTGGTGCAGCGGGATCAGCGCGCGCGTGGCGGCCGCGCCGAAGGCCAGCCCCCGGGGCCCGCGCGCCTGTGGCGGCAGCGCCACGAAGCCGCCGAGGTCGGGCGGAATTTCCGCGACCGTGCCATCCTTGGGGGGAGGGGCTTTCGGCTTCTGCGGGGCGGCCAGGAAGCGCACCTCGCCGGGAACGGCGACCACGATCTGGGCGCCGCTGGCGGCCGGCAGGCCCTGCGGCGCGCTCCACCTCACGTGCACCAGGCCCCCGGCGGCGAGGTCGGCGGGCGCGCTGACGGTGACCTTGAGCCCTTCGGCGCGCGCCCGCAGCGCCAGCGTCTCCTCCTCGCAGGTCTGCTGGGCCTGCGCGCCGGCCGATGCGAGCGCCGGCAGCAGCAGCGCGCCGAGCCCGATGCACGCGAGAAGCTTGCCGATGCAGCGCATGCGCCCTCCCAATCGTCGGATTGCGATGCCGGTCCGCGGCCGTCGCACGCGTGCGCCTAGCGCGACATGCCCCGCGTGGCGCCGACCGCACCGCCCTGCTTGGTGTCGAGCTGCTGCCTCATGGCACGGAACAGCTCGCCGACGGTCTCGCCGCGGGCGAGCTCGCTCACCGGTCGGTCGTAGGGCCCGGTGATCTCCTGCGTCTGCCCGGCCGGCCGCATGATGGTGACCGACTTGCCGGCCTGCACCTTGAGCCGCGCGGTGTCGGCGAGAACGGCGCCGCGTCGCAGCGAGGGCTCGGACGAGTCGAGGATCAGGATGTCGGCCCTGGCGGCGGGTATCGCCATCAGGTGGAGCGCCACGACCGCGCCGGCGAGCGCGACTGCCGAATTGAGCCTATGGGGCGCCATGATCTTCCCCTCCTTTGAGTCCGAGCCGAACCAACATGCGTGCTGCAATATAGCCGCTGACGACGCCCGCGACCCAGCCAAGTGTCGCCATCACGTACGGCACCACCCATCGCAGCTGCCAGTAGAGCGCCAGGTCGACGCCGATCAGCACGGCCGTCCACAGGCCGCCGGTCAGCCAGCGGAATCCCCGCCCCTGGAAACCGGAGCCGAGCATAAAGCCCGCGAATGATACGAGCAAGACGACCGGCAGGCTCGCCGTCTCGCGCACGTAGCGCCCGTCGAGGATCTGCGCGATGGCGTGCGCGTGCAGGAACACGCCGTGCACGATCTCGCGCCCGGCCTCGCCGTCACGCGCAAACAGCGGCGTGCGATGCAGGTCGCGGTCGATGAAGGCGCCGCCGATCAGCACCAGCCGCCCGGCGAGCCGCTCGCGCAGCAGCTTGCCGACGGGGCCGTCGTCCATGACCGCGGCGGCATTGATCTTGAAGAACGTGTCGGTGTTGTCGAGCGGCCGCTTGAGCCAGGCCATGCGCCCGGCCGGATCGTCGTCGCGGGCGCCGTCGGCCTGCGCAACGCGCGCGGCGAACGACACCGGATAGCTGCCCTCCGCGTTGGGGCCGAGGCGATGGCGCACGACGCCGTCGCGGTCCGCGTCGAGGTTGACGTAGCCCGTCGCGCGCCCGGTGCTGGCGGCGAACGCGCGCTGGTAGGCCACCTCCTCCTCGTCGAGGCCCCAGGTACGCTCGTCGCCGACGGCGATCACGATCTCGGCGCGCGCCTCCCGCAGTGCCTTTGCCAGCGCCTCGTCCTTGGCGGGCTCCGTCGGCCGCTGGAACACGATGTCGAGCGCGATCGCCTTGGCGCCGGCTTCATCGAGGCGCCTGACGAGGCCCGCAAGATACCCGCGATCGATGGGAGAGGTGTAAGGCAGGCTGCGCAGCGAGCGGTCGTCGATGAGCACGACAGCGATGCGCGCGTTCTGGCCGGCAGGGCGGTCCGAGAGCAGCCCCGTGCGCCAGTCCGCGAGCTGGTGCTCGACGCGCAGGATCAGCGGGAAGTCGCGGCCCGCGGTCTCGAGCAGGAAGGCTGCGGCCACCGCCAGCGCGCCGCCGGCCACGATCCGCAGCAGCAGGATGCGCACCCGCGCCCCGCGCTTGGCCGGCCGCCTGGCTGGTCTGCCGTCCCTGCCGCCCACCGCGCCGTCCTCGACCTGCTTGCCCGGCATCCGGGCCTTGCCCGCCCCGCATCCTGGAACCGGCATAGCGCGGTAACGACACCGCTCAAAGCGGGAATGGGCGGGAAGTGCGCGCCCTGTGGCACCGGCGCCATCGTCGGATGCGGCGCAGGCCCCTAAGAGCCTGGATTCGAGCGTGTGGCTTGTGCTCGCGCGCCGCGTAAGCCCGGGGGCCGGCCCTTACGGCGCCGGCGCACTGATGTAGGGCGAGGCGGCGATGCTCCAGGCCGGCTGCGGCTCGGTGCGGAAGATCTGCCGCAGATGCACCTCGTCCGGTCCGTCGCCGATGCGCATCAGGCGCGCGTAGGCGAGCGCGTGGTGGATCGGCGTGTCGTCGCTGCCGCCCATGGCGCCGAAGATCTGCAGGGCGCGGTCGGCGATGCGCTGCACGGCGGCCGGCACCGCGATCTTGGCGAGCGACAGCTCGCGCCAGCCGCCCTTGAAGCCGGCGCTGTCGATCGTCCAGGCCGACTTGAGAACCAGCAGGCGGGCCTGCTCGATCTCGATGCGCGACAGCGCGATGGCCTGCTGCACGCTGTCGTACTCGATCACCGTGCGCCCGAACGTCTGGCGCTCGCGGGCGCGCGCGATCATGAGCTCGACCATCACCTCGGCCGCTCCCAGAAGCCGCATGCAGTGGTGGATGCGGGCGGGGCCGAGACGGGCCTGCGTCGCCGCGAAGCCATGCCCCTCCTCGCCGATGAGGTTCTCGACCGGCACCTCGACGTCGGTGAGCTCCAGCTCGCCGACGGGGGCCACGTGATCCTCCCAGCCGATGAAGCGCAGCGGCCGCACGAGCCGCACGCCCGCTGCCGCCATCGGCACGATGACGACGCTGTGCCGCTGGGTGCGTCCGCGCTCGCCGGGCGCATCGTTCACCTGCTGCCCCAGCACGAGCAGGATCGTGCACTCGGGGTGCGCGGCGCCCGTGATGTACCACTTGCGGCCGTTGATGACGTACTTGGCGCCGGCCCGGCGGATGGTGGTGGCGATGTTGGTCGCATCCGACGAGGCCACGCCCGGCTCCGTCATGGCGAAGGCCGAGCGTGTCTTGCCCTCGAGCAGCGGCACGAGCCAGCGGCGCTTCTGCTCCGGGCTCGCCGCCTCCTGCAGCAGCACCATGTTGGGCACGTCCGGTGCATGGCAGTTGAAGGGCTCCGAGCCCCACGGGAGGCGGCCCATGATCTCGGCAAGCGGCGCGAACTCGAGGTTGCTGCAGCGCGTGCCGGGCTCGGTATCGGCGAGTCCGGGCAAGGCGAGGTTCCACAGGCCCGCCGCGCGCGCCGCCTCGCGCAGCGCGGCCATGAACGGGGCGGGCTGCCGCCGCTCGACGACGTGGCCCTGCCACTCGCGATGGCGTGGCAGCAACTCGGCCTCGAAGAATCGCGCGACCTGGGCGCGCAGCGTCTCGGCGCGCGGCGAGGGTGCGAAGTCCATGTTGTGCCGTCCCTTGTTCAGGATCTTGAGGAGAGGCCCGCGAGGGCCTGCCGGGTCTCGTCCACGAGCCGCTCGACGATCTCGGGAACGCTCCTGAGCCGGTCGTAGTAGGCCACGCCCTGGCCGCAGAACGTGTACATCAGCGGCTCGATCTGGTGCTCGTTGATGGCGGCGAGAAGCTCGCCCGTCAGCACCTGCTGGTTCGGCATCGGCAGCGGCTTGGGCGCGCCGGCGGCCTCCCACTCGTCGGTCCAGGCGGTCTTGAGCATGCGGCAGGTCTTGCCGCTGTGACTGCGCGAGATGATGGTGTCCTCGGCCGAGGCCGCCAGCACCTTGCGCAGCAGCGGCGCCTCGAGGTCGTGCTCGCGCGCCGTGAGCCAGGCGGTGCCGAGCCACACGCCCTGGGCGCCGAGTGCGAGCGCCGCCGCGATCTGGCGCCCGCAGCCGACGCCGCCTGCGGCCAGAACGGGGGTGTCCCCCGCGATGTCGACCACCTGCGGCACCAGCGAGAAGGTGCCGATGGGCCCCGTGTGCCCCGCCGCGTCGTGGCCCTGCGCGACGATGATGTCTACGCCTGCCGCCTTGACGCTGCGCGCGTGCTTGGGCGAGCCGATGAGCGAGATCGTGAGCTTTCCCGCGGCCTTCGCCCGCGCCACCGTCTCGGCCGAGGTGCCGATCGCCGAGGCCAGCGCCGTTGCCTCCGAGGCGAGCGCCGCCTCGATCTGCTCGGCGAACAGCTTCTGCGAGCGGACCTGCGAGGAGAAGAACGTCGGTTTCGTCGCGGCAGGCACGCGGTACTTGGCCCTGAGCCTTTCGACGAAGGCGCGGTGCTCTGCAGGCAGCCGCGCCTCCACCGCTTTGCGGTCGGTCTCCTCGCCGACGGAGGCCGGCAGCATCAGGTTGATGCCGAACGGCCGGTCGCCGACGCGGTCGCGGATGGCACGCATCTTGGCCGCGATCACGTCGGGCAGGTCCCAGGCGGCCCCATAGACAGGGAAGCAGCCCGCATTGGCGAGCGCCACCGTCACGTCGATCGAGTGCGAGAAGCCGAAGATCGGCCAGGCCAGGCCGAGACGGTCGCACAGGGGCGTTCTGGGCCCGCGCATGGGCCTCTCCTAGTCGTTGAGCTTGATGTTGGCGTCGCGGATGACCTGCGCGTACTTCTCCGTGTCGCGCGCCACGAGGTCAGCGATCTCCTTGGCGCTCATCGGCTCGACCGGCTGCAGGGCCTGCTGCTCCAGGCGCTTGCGCGTGGCCGGATCGCGCAGGGCCTCGCCGAAGCCGGCCACGATCTTGTCGACGATGGGAGCCGGAACGCCGCGCGGCACCGCGAAGCCGTACCAGGGCACGACGTTGACGGCCGGATAGCCCGCCTCCGTCATCGTCGGCACGTTCGGCAGCATCGGCGAGCGGCTGTTCCCGATCACGGCCAGCGCCTTCAGCTTCTTGTCCTCCACGTGCTGCGCGACGAGGCCGATGGAGGCGAACTTGACGTGGATGCGCCCGGCGAGCAGGTCGATGATGGCCGGCGGCTGGCCCTTGTAGGGCACGCTTGTCAGCTCGCTGCCGGTGCCGTTGGCGAAGATCGCCGTGTTGAGGTGGACCGACGAGCCGATGCCGGCGTTGCCGTACATCAGATCGCGGGGCGCCGCCTTGGCCAGGGCCACGAACTCCTTCACCGTGTTGGCCTTGGAGTCGGGCGGCACCACCATGGCGGCGGGCGCCCAGGCGGCGACGGCGACGCCGGTGAAGCTCTTCTCGCTCCAGCGCAGATTGGAGTAGATGCGCGGATTGGCGAGCATCGAGGGGCCCATGAACACCCAGGTGTAGCCGTCAGGCTCCGCCCGTGCGGCCTGCTCGGTGCCGAGGTTCGAGTTGGCGCCGGGCTTGGCCTCGACGACGATGGTCTGCTTCCACAGCTCGGCGAGCTTCTCGGTCATGATGCGCGTGACGTTGTCGACGATGCCGCCGGCCGGATAGGGCACGATCACGGTGATGCGCCGGCTGGGGAAGTCGCTCTGCGCCGTGGCGGGCGCTGGCATCGCAGCCGCCACGAGGGCCGCGATGGCGGCGCCGCAGGCAAGACGTACGCTGCGCCTGGGCAGGCGGTTGGGGCTGTGCTGCTTCATCGTACTTTCTCCCTAGGTCAATGCGAGCTTGATCGAAACTGCGTGCGGTCGCCTCACGGCTCAGCGGCGCCGCCGCCTGCCTGCGGCCCGGCCCGTCGGCGGGCTCGGCGCGAGCCCCTGGCGGACACAGCCGAGCACGACCGTGGTCAGGAACCGCTTGGTGGCCGGATCGTCGAGGCGCAGAGGGCCCGGGTCGACCACCGTGATGTTGTTCAGCGTCCCGTGCAGCACCTGCAGGCCGGCACGGACCGAGGCTTCGAAAGACTTGCCTGCGCGCGCGCCCGCAAGCTGCCGGAACAGCGGCAGGCACCACTGCGTCTTGAGCACGCCGAGCGCGCGCAGTGGCTCCCACGCCTTGGGCTCGCTGCCGCTGAGACGCGAGGAGGCGCGGATGAAGCCGCGGTAGCGCTGGAACCACGTGACGGTGCCGTCGCAGACCCAGGCCGCGAAGCCCTCCAGGTCGTCGAGTGGCACGCGGCCGTCGGCGAGCGCCCGCTCGAGGCTGCGCGCCGTGCGCTCGTAGACGAGATGCTGCAGCGCCGTGATGAAGGCGTCCTTGGTGTCGAAGCGGGCGTAGAACGATCCCACCGTCGCACCGGCGGCGTGGCACAGGTCATCGATGGTGAGGCCGTCGAAGTCGCGGTCCTCGAGCAGCGCCAGCGCCGCCTCGAGCAGCCGCTCGACCAGCGCCTGGCTGCGCCGCTGCATGGCCGGGCGCACGCCGGGCAGACGGCGCGGGGGCACGAGCACCGGCAGGGGCGCAAGCGGCCTTCGCTGCGTTCTCGGCGCCGTCGTCGCGCTCGCCATGGCGTGTCCTGGCCCTCACGGAATAGAACCTGGGTTCTAATTCGAGTTGCCGGCACGGGCAAGAGCCGCCTCGCCCGATGCCTGTGAGGGAAGGGAAATTCATCTCCTGCCGTCGCGCGCCCTGCCGGACCGGCCGCGATCCGCTATGCTCGCGGCTGCCGGGCTCTTGCAGGGGGAAGCCATGACCACGCCGCGCGTGCTGCAGCTGATGGGAGCGCCGGGCTCCCCCTACACCCGCAAGATGCTGGCCGTGCTGCGCTACCGGCGCATTCCGTATGCGTTCCTGACGCCGGCGATGGCGGCCGCGCGCGGCCTGCCGCAGCCCAAGGTGCCGCTCCTGCCGACGTTCTATCTGCCGGCTGCGGACGGCGCGCTCGAGCCCGCAACCGACAGCTCGCCGCTCATCCGCCGCTTCGACCGCGCCTTCGAGGGCCGTCACGTGCTGCCGGCCGATCCGGCGCTGGCCTTCATCGACATGCTGCTCGAGGACTACGCCGACGAGTGGCTGACGAAGGCGATGTTCCACTACCGCTGGGCGTTCGCGGCCGACGCGCAGCGCAGCGGGCGTGTGCTGCCCATGTACCGGGGCCTGTCACGTCCGGATGCGGAGCTTGCCGAGGCCGGCCAGGCCTTCGCGGCCCGCCAGATCGGGCGCCTCAAGTTCGTGGGCTCCAACGCCGTGACGGGGCCTGTCATCGAGGCAAGCTACGCCCGCCTGCTCGGCCTTCTCGACGCGCACTTCCGCGGCCTGCCGTTCCTGATGGGGGCGCGGCCGGGCAGCAGCGACTTCGCCCTCTACGGCCAGCTCACCCAGCTCGCCGCCTTCGATCCCACGCCGATGGCGACGACGCTCGAGGTGGCGCCCCGCGTCTACGCCTGGACGGCGCTCGCCGAGGATCTGTCGGGCCTCGAGCCCGGCGCGTCCGATTGGATCGAGGCGGCGGCGCTGCCGGCCACCCTGCGCGCCATCCTGGCGGAGGTGGGCCGCACCTACGTTCCGGTCATGCTCGCCAACGCCCGTGCCGTGGCCGCGCGCGCCGCCACCGTCGAGACCACCGTCGACGGCGAGCCCTGGAGCCAGCAGCCGTTCCCCTACCAGGCCAAGTGCGTCGTCTGGCTGCGGGAGGCCTATGCCGGCCTCGAGGCGGGCCCGCGCGCCAGCGTCGACGCGGCGCTGGCCGGCACCGGCTGCGAGGCGCTCGTCGCCTGAGCGCCTGCCTGCCGCCTCACTTGATCGGCGGCACGGGCAGCGTGGCCTCCCCCGGCTCCATGACGAAGGTGTAGTCGAGCGAGCACCACTCGCCGAAGATCTCGGTCGAGGGGGCCGGGTCGCTGCGCTTCTTGTAGTCGCCGACCAGCCTGCGCGTGACGCCGAACACCACGTCGGACTCGAGGTACTCGTCGTTGTCGACGAACACCTGCGTGATGAGCGTCTTGTAGCCGGGCTTGTAGAGCAGGAAATGGATGTGCGCGGGCCGGTAGGGGTGCCGCCCCTGCGCCTTCAGCATCTCTCCGACCGGGCCTGTCTCCGGCACCGGGTAGCAGCCGGGCTTCACCGAGCGGAAGCCGAAACGGCCCGCGGCGTCCGTGGTGAGCTTGCCGCGCAGGTTCATGTCGGCCTGCTCCTTGTCCTGGTTCTCGTACATGCCGACGGGCGAGGAGTGCCACACGTCGACCTCGACACCGGCCAGCGGCTCGCCGCGCCCGTTGCGCACGAGGCAGTTGGCGATCAGCGGCGCGCCGGGTGTCGGCGAGCGCACGATCGAGCCGCCGTTCGCCGTCGGCGGCTGGTGCATGCGCCAGAACGGCCCGAGCAGCGCCGCCGCCGTCTCCGTGTTGCCGTCATTGCCGTTGTTGAGCAGGCACACCAGCGTCGACAGGCCGATGGCGTCCGAGCACAGCACCACCTCGTTGTGCGTGTCGTTGGTGAGCTGGCCGAGCCGCGCCACGTACGCGACCGCCTGGCTCCACTCGTCCTCCGTCAGCCGCACCTCGCGGGCAAAGGCGTGGATGTGGCGCACGAAGCTGTCCATGATCTCCTTGAGCCGCGCGTTCTTGGTGCCCGACATGGCCTGCAGCACGGCGTCCGTCACGTCTTCCTGGCGTTCGATGATCATGAGCGCTTCCCTCGCGTCGCTGGCCCGGTCGGCCCTGGCTGTTGTCGTTGCGCGTAGCTTGGCATGGGGGTGGATCAGATGTCACTAGAGAGGCGCGTGCCCCTCCGACCGCAGGAAATCGAGCTGCGCAGTCTCGCTCATGGCGTACATGGGCTCGGCGTTGCGCGCCGCCGCAACCTGCTCGGCCTCGCTGGCAAACGTGTGCCGCAGGTGCGCGCCGAGGCGCCGCGCACGCGCAACGAGAAGATCGCCCATGGGCTTGCGGGCCGCCGCGAAGGCGGCAAGCGCCTGCGGCACGTCGGGCTCCCGGGCAAGCGCCTCGGCAAGCGCTGCCGCATCCTCGGCGGCCTTGGTGACGCCGGCGCCGACGTGCGGGCGCACCACGAAGGCTGCGTCCCCGATCAGCGCCACCCGCCGGCTCGCCATGCGCGGGACGGCGAGGTCGTAGATCGGCTGCAGCATGGGCATGTCGAGATGCGCCATGGCGGCCTGCACCTGCGGCGGCAGCAGGCGCCGGGTTGCCTCCCTGACCTCTGCCAGCACGCCCCGGCCGATCAGCGGCGGCGGGATCGACAACTCGTGGCGCTTGCCGGCGTCGTCGGTGAGCAGGCGCGCCAGCCCGGAGGGCCCTTCGGCCGGCCTGTACCAGACGATGTTCCAGCAGCGATGGCCCGGACGCAGGTCGTTGCCGGCGCCGGCCACCGGATAGGCGAGGAACTGCTCGGCGGGCGGCAGCACGAATGAGAAGCACGCGAAAAGCGCGGGCGTCAGGGCCGGGGCGGCAAAGCGCTCCTCGACCATGCCGCGCCAGGCCACGTAGCCGGCGTAGGAGGGCTCGGCGCCGGGACAGACGTGGCCGCGCAGCACCGAGCGGAAGCCGTCCGCCGCGACCAGCAGGTCCGCCTCGGCGCTGGCGCCGTCGCCGAGCCGCACCGTTACGCCCGCCTCCGCCTCCTCCACGCCGACGATCTCGCGGCCGAGGTGATAGGAGGCATCGCCCAGGGCATCGCGCAGCATGGCGAACAGGCGGTTCCAGGAGGTGGCGATCTGCGGGTAGGGGCGCCGCGCGATCTCGGTGCCGTCGCGGGCCAGCACACAGCGCGTCTCGATGGGAACGCCGAAGTCGCGCGCCGCGTCGATGCCGAGCCGGGCCATGGCCTCCCGCATCTCCGGGTGGGTGACGATGCCGGCGCCGCGGCCGACGAGCGGCACCGGCGAGCGCTCGTAGACGTCGACGCGCCAGCCCGCGCGGCGCAGGCAGAGCGCGGCATAGAGCCCGCCCATGGAGCCGCCCGCGATGATGGCCCGGCGCGGCGTGCCGGCATTCGGCATGGACACGGGCATCGCTCCCTCGAATTGCATCTTTTCCGCGCCGTCCCTGCACACCTGCGAAGTGCAGTAGCCAGCGCAATAGTCTTGCTGCACAATACGAGGGAACGTAGGCCGCCAGAAGCCTGCAACGCATATGGGAGGAACGCTGGCCCGCCGCAGCGCCGCAGGCTCGCCTGCCGCGTCGTGCGGTGCGGCGCCTCGGTGTCCGCTTCGGCGACGCCGGCTGCGCATTTGTGCGCCGCAAAATCCTCCCATCCCACGCCTGTCCAACGGAGGCGTCCGGCGCAGTGCCGGGCGGCTCACGAGGTCGAAAGCTGAGGAAACCGGAGGAAGCATGCTTCGCAGGAATCTGCTCAGGACCGCGGCGCTCGCGGCCATGGCCCTGGCGGCCGCAACGACCGGCGTGCCGGCCCAGCAGCCGCCCATCAAGATCGGCTTCAGCATGGCCATGACCGGCGGCCTCGCAGGCGGCGGCAAGTCGTCCCTGCTCGGCACCGAGATCTGGCGCGACGACATCAACGCCAAGGGCGGGCTGCTCGGGCGCAAGGTGGAGCTCGTCGTCTACGACGACAAGTCGAGCGCGGCCGAGACGCCCGCGATCTACTCGAAGCTCCTCGACGTCGACAAGGTCGACATCCTGTTCGCGCCCTACGCGACGGTGCCCACGGCCCCCATCATGCCGCTCGCCAAGCAGCGCCAGATGGTGCTGATCGGCAACTTCTCGTTCCAGGTGAACAGCAAGGTCGGCCACGACATGTGGTTCAACGTGGCGCCCTGGGGCCCCGCCGACAGCTGGGCGACGGCCTATTTCGACGTCGGCCAGAAGGTGGGCGGCAAGACGGTCGCGATCCTCTCCGCCGACCAGGAGTTCTCCAAGAACGTCGCCAACGCGGCCAAGGCGGTCGCCACCAAGCGCGGCATCCAGGTCGTCTACGAGCAGAGCTACCCGCCGAGCACGGTGGAGTTCTCGGCCATCGTGCGCGCGCTGAAGGCCGCCAAGCCCGACATGGTCTATATCACGTCCTATCCGCCCGACTCGGCGGGCCTGCTGCGCGCCATCAACGAGATCGGCGTCGGCGACAACGTGAAGATCCTCGGCGGCGGCATGGTCGGCCTGCAGTTCACCTCCGTGATGGAGGGGCTGGGCTCGCTCCTGAACGGCGTCGTCAACTACAACACGTGGCTGCCCGAGAAGAGCATGTACTTCGAGGGCACCAAGGAGTTCTTCGAGAAGTACTCCAAGCGCGCCGTCGAGGCGAAGGTCGATCCGCTCGGCTTCTACCTGGCGCCCTTCGGCTACGCCATGGGCCAGCTCATCGAGAGCGCCGTCAAGGGCGCCAACTCCATCGACCAGAAGGCGATGGCGAAGGTCCTGCGCGAGGGCAAGCACAACACCATCGTCGGCCCCATCGAGTTCTCCGCCGACGGCGAGCGCAAGGTGACGGCGACGCTGCTCGCCCAGTTCCGCGGCGTCACCGACAAGAACATCGACCAGTTCCGCACCTCGGGCAAGCAGGTGATCCTGTTCCCCGACAACCTGAAGACGGGCGACGTCGTCGTTCCCTTCGAGAAGGCGCGGTAGTGTCCAGACAGTCTCAATCTCGTCATGGTCGGGCTCGGCCCGACCATCCATCCATCCGTTTGCATGGGCGAAGGAGGGCTGGATCCTCGGGACAAGCCCGCGGCTGTCCGGTTGAAAATGGACGCTGTTGAGACGGCACACGCCATAGCCTTGAATGAAGAGAGAGTTGCGGTCGCGGCAGGTTCAACCGTTGCGGCGGGATCTCGATCTGGCGTGGACCCCCGCCTGCGCGGGGGTGACGTCGGGGGGGTGGCGGGCCGGCAGACCACAACACCCGTCATGCCCGCGAAGGCGGGCATCCACGCAAGCGTGCAGTGGATCGCGACGTTCTCCAAAAACTCGACCGGACAGCAGTGGGACGAGCCCGAGGATGACAATGGAATGCGTAGATCTGTTCCAGGACGCCAGCGTAGTGCGGACGCGGATTGCGCAGCTCATTTCGTGCGTCGACGTGCGAGAGTGGCGTCGATCTCCGCCTCCGCGGAGATGACGTTGAGTATGGTGCACGGCAATTGCCCCACACGGACGTCGAGCCGGCGCAGTCGGCCCCCCACGCAAGCAAGCGATGGCGCGAACGCGATCTTGCGAACGCGACTATATGCGGGACGCGGGAGCAGTTGCACCTTCGGCCGATGCAAGAGGGTGCCAGCATCGCCACGCGACGTCGGGGGATAGAGAGTGTTCTCGCTTGACCTGCTGCTCGACGCCGTGGTGCTGGGGCTGCTGCTCGGCTGCTTCTACGCGGCCGTGAGCATCGGCCTGTCGGTCACCTTCGGCCTGCTCGACGTGCCGCATGTGGCCCACCCCGCCTTCCTGGTGGCGGCCTCCTACGGCGTCTACCTGCTCAACGACCTCTGGGGCGTGGACCCGCTGCTGGCGGGGCTCGTCCTGACGCCGCTCTATTTCGTGATCGGCCTCTTCGCCTACTGGGTCTACTTCGAGACCTTCGAGAGGCGGGGGCAGGACCAAGGCGTGCGCGGCATCGCCTTCTTCTTCGGCATCGCCTTCATCATCGAGGTTCTGATCATTCTCACGATGGGGGTCGACCAGCGCTCGGTGCAGGCCCCCTACATCGGCAAGTCGCTGCGGCTCTGGGACATGCGCATCCCTATGCGGCTCGTGGTGGCGTTCGGCGTCGCCATGCTCTTGACGCTGCTGCTGACGCAGTATCTCTCGCGCACCTTCACGGGATGGGCGATCCGGGCCGTGGCCCAGGACGAGGGCGCGCTGCGCCTGATGGGCGCCAACCCCTACAAGATCAAGCAGTGGGCCTTCGGCATCGGCACCGCCGTGCTCGGCATGGCCGGCGCGCTGCTGATCATCGTCGCCCCCGTCGAGCCGACGCTCGACCGCGCCTACATCGGCCGCACCTTCTGCGTCGTCGTCATGGCGGGGCTCGGCAGCATGTCGGGGACGCTGGCCGCGGCCGTGATCCTGGGTGTCTCGGAATCGATCGTGCTGACGCTGTTCGGCGCCTCCTGGGCGCCCGCCATCTCCTTCGCCATGCTCCTCGCGGTGCTTGCGGTGCGCCCGCAAGGCCTGTTCGGGAGGTGAGGATGCACACAAGCAAAGGCCTCGCCTTCTGGCTCTCCTGCGCAGCCTTCCTGCTCGCCATGCTGGGCCTCACCCTCGTGACCGGCAACGAGTATCCCTTCTTCGCCGGCTACGTGATCCTGCAGTTCATCGTGCTGGCCACCGCCTGGAACATCCTCGGCGGCTACGCGGGCTACGTGAATTTCGGCACCAGCGCCTTCTTCGGCATCGGCGTCTACATTGCCATCATGCTGTTCAAGGCGCTGGGCGCGCCGATCGTGGTGCAGATCGCGGGCGCGGCGCTGGCCGGCGCCGTCCTGGGCTTCGCGGTGGGGCTGTTGACGCTCAGGATGCAGGGCATCTTCTTCTCCATCGCCACCATCGCCGTGACCATCATCATCGAGACCTGCATCACCAACTGGAAGTTCGTCGGCGGCGCGGCCGGCATCCAGCTGCAGCGCCCGCCCGTGACGGCGCCCTTCGACAGCTACGTCAAGATGCTGTTCTTCGTGCAGGCGGCACTCGTGGTGATCGCCGTCGCGGTCGCGCGCTACGTGCAAGGGTCGTGGATCGGCCGCGGTCTGCAGGCGCTGCGCGACGACGAGCTCGCGGCCGAATGCACCGGCGTGCCGACGCTCCGGCTGAAGCTCCTCGCCTGCTGCCTCTCGGGCGCGCTGATGAGCGCGGCGGGCGCCCCCTCGGCCATGTACCTGCAGTTCGCGAACCCGGAATCGGCCTTCAACCTCAACTACTCGGTGTCGGCGCTGGCCATGGCGCTGATCGGCGGCACGGCGCACTGGGTGGGGCCGATCCTCGGCGCCATCCTGCTCGGCGTTACGCAGCAGGTTCTGACGGTGACCATCTCCTCCGAGGTGAACGTGCTGATCCTGGGGCTGATGCTGGTCCTGTTCGTGGTCGGCGCACCGGCTGGCCTGATCGGCCTGCTGCGCTTCCCGCGGCGGCGCCTCCCTGCCGACAAGGGAGGCGGGCCATGAGCGCGGCCCTGCTCAGGATCGAGGGCATGACGAAGCGCTTCGGCGGCTTCACCGCGCTCGACACGGTGAGCGTGGACATCATGCCCGGCGAGCGCTTCGGCCTGATCGGGCCCAACGGCTCCGGCAAGACCACGCTGATCCACTGCATCTCCGGCGCCTTGCGTCCGAGCGCGGGCACCGTGCGCTTCGAGGGCGAGGACGTGACGGGGCTGCCGGCCCACAAGCGCACGCGCAAGGGCATCGCGCGCAGCTTCCAGATCCCGCGCCCATTCAAGAGCATGACGGTGCGCGAGAACTTGGCTGTGGCGCTCGATTTCGCCTCCCTCGATCACGGGCTTTCCGCCGGCGAGCAGACCGAGCACGTGATGGCGATCCTCACGCGCATGGGGCTCGCGGCCAAGGTCGACGCGCTGGCGTCCTCCCTCTCCCAGGTGGAGCTGCGCCGGATGGAGCTGGCCCGCGCCATGGCGGCACGGCCCAAGCTGCTGATCTCCGACGAGGCCATGGCTGGGCTGTCGAGCTCGGAGGTGGACGAGGTGCTGGACCTCCTCCTCAAGCTCAGCGCCGACGGCATCACCATCATCATGATCGAGCACATCATGCATGCGGTGATGCGCTTCTCGAGCCGCGTCATGTGCCTCGACGCGGGCAAGATCGTGGCCATCGGCGAGCCCAAGGCCGTGATGGAGAACAAGCGCGTGCAGGAGGCCTACCTTGGCGCTTAGGCTCTCCGTCGCCGACCTCGATGCGGGCTACGGCGCCGTGAAGGCGCTGCAGGGCGTGTCGCTCGAGGTGCGCCAGGGCGAGACGGTCGCCATCCTGGGCTCCAACGGCAACGGCAAGAGCACGCTGATGAAGTGCGTGACCGGGCTGGTGCGGCCCTCGCGCGGATCGGTCACGCTGGAGGTGGACGGCGCCACGCACGATCTCGCAGCCCTGCCCGCCGAGGCCATCGTCGAGCTCGGCGTCGCGCTGGTGCCGGAGGGCCGCCGCCTGTTCCCGAAGCTGACGGTGGAGGAGAACCTGATGCTCGGCGCCTTCCGCAAGTCGGCGCGCGGCGGCATCGCCCGCAACCTCGCCTTCGCCTTCGAGGCGTTCCCGGTGCTGAAGGAGCGGCGCCGGCAACTCGCCGGCACCATGTCCGGCGGCCAGCAGCAGATGCTCGCCATCGCGCGTGCGCTGATGTCCTCCCCGCGCCTGCTGCTGGTCGACGAGCCCTCCGTCGGCCTGTCGCCGCTGCTGGTGGCGCAGACCATCACCACCATCGGCGACCTGAAGCGCAAGTTCGGGCTGACGGTGCTGATGGCGGAGCAGAATTTCCACCAGGCCGTGCGCATCGCCGACCGCGGCTACATCATCGTGCACGGCGAGATCGCGGTGGCGGCGGCCTCCGTGGCCGAGCTCAACGCCAACGACATCGTTCGCAAGCTCTATCTCGGCGGCATCGCATGAGGCCGTCCATGCAACTCAGGGTCTAGGAGCCTGCCCATGAAGGCACCGCGCTTCTCCTACGTGCGCCCAGCCTCGCTCCCCGAGGCCTTGCGGCTGCTGGCGGACAGCGGGCCCGACGCCCGCCTCCTCGCCGGCGGGCAGAGCCTGCTCGCAGCACTCGCCTTCCGCCTGTCCGACCCGCAGCTTCTGATCGACATCTCGCGGCTGCCCGAGCTCAAGGGCGTGGCGCGGGTGGGCGACAGGCTCCGCATCGGCGCCGGCACGACCCACGCCGCGCTCGGCCGCGATCCGCTCGTGGCCGCGGCCGCCCCCCTCCTCGCCGAGGCCGTCCCGCACATCGCCCATCCCGCCATCCGCAATCGCGGCACCATCGGCGGCTCGCTCGCCTACGCCGACCCGGCCGCCGAGCTGCCGGCGTGCGTCCTGGCGCTGGAGGCGGAGCTCATCGCCCACTCCGCCGCGGGCGAGCGGCGCATCAGGGCGGCGGAGTTCTTCACCGGCCTGTTCTCGACGGCCCTGAGGCCGGAGGAGATCCTCGTCGCCATCGAGGTGCCGGCCGCCGCCGCCGGCGACCGCCACGCCATCGTCGAGGTGGCGCGGCGCTCGGGCGACTACGCCATGGCCGGCGTCGCCGTGGCGGCGACCACGGCGGGCGCCGGCGTCGGCACGCTGAGGCCGGTGTTTTTCGCGCTGGGCGACGGGCCTGTCCTCGCATCTGGAGCCGCCCGCGCGCTGGAGCGTGGCCCGCTGACGGCCGAGCGCATCGCCGCCGCCAAGGCCGCGCTCTCCGCCGATCTCGATCCGCCCGGCGACCTGCACGGCGGCCCTCAGATGAAGCGGCATCTGGCCGGCGTGGTCCTGGAGCGGGCGCTGGCCCGCATCGGCAGCGGGGAGAGGCGGGCGGCATGAGCGAGCACATCGACATCACCCTCACCGTCAACGGCGAGCGCGTCACCGCACGCGTCGAGGCGCGCCGGCACCTCGTCGATTTCCTGCGCCTCGATCTGGGCCTCATGGGCACCCACGTCGGCTGCGAGCACGGCGTGTGCGGGGCCTGCACGCTGCGCGTCGACGGCGAGATCGTGCGCGGCTGCCTGGTGCTCGCGGCAAGCCTCGACGGGGCGACGGTGCAGACCATCGAGGGCGCCTCCGATACGGGCGAGATCCGCGACCTGCAGGACGCGTTCATCGCCCGCAACGCCGCCCAGTGCGGCTTCTGCACCCCTGGCATGCTGATGGCGGCGGCCGATCTGCTCGCCCACACGCCAAGCCCCTCGCGCGAGGCGATCCGCGAGCATCTCTCCGGCAACTACTGCCGCTGCACGGGCTACCAGGCGATCGTCGACGCCGTCGAGACGGCCGCGCGCACGCGGGCAAAGGCGTGAGACGGGAGGGCGACCATGGCTGAGACCGTGAAGCTGCACGCCGAGGACCGGCCCAACTCCTACATCGGCCGCTCGGTGCCGCGCCCGAACGTGGCCAAGCTCGTCGAGGGCCGCGGGCAGTACGTCGACGACATCGTGCTGCCGCGCATGGCGCACGCGGCCTTCGTGCGCTCGCCGCACGCGCACGCCAGGATTCTCAAGGTGGACGCCAGCGCGGCGCTCGCCCTGCCGGGCGTCTATCGCGTGTTCACGGGCGCGGATCTCGCCGGCCATTGCGAGCCCTGGGTCGCGGTGCTGGCGCACCTCAAGGGCATGAAGAGCGCCCCGCAGCTCCCCCTGCCGGTCGGCACGGCCACGTGGATGGGCGAGGCGGTGGTGGCCGTCGTGGCCGAGACGCGCGCCATTGCGGAGGACGCCGCCGCCCTCGTCGCGGTCGACTACGAGCCGCTCGTGCCCGTCGTCGACATGGAGACCGCGCTCGACGCGGCCATGCCGGTGATCCACCCCGAGCTCGGCGACAACCTCACCTTCCAGCGCGTCAACGAGAGCGGCGACGTCGAGGCGGCGTTCAGCGCCGCGCACACGGTCGTCGAGGCGACCTTCCACACCGCCCGCCACACCGGCGTGACGCTGGAGCCGCGCTCGATCCTGGCCGACTACAACCGCGGCTCCGGCCGGCTCACGGTCTACCAGTCGACCCAGGCGCCGCACATGCTGCAGGGCGTCTACGCCAAGCACCTGCGCATGGCCGAGGGCGACATCCGCGTCATCTGCGGCGACGTTGGCGGCTCCTTCGGCATCAAGGTGCACGTCTACCCCGACGAGGTCGCCGTGGTGGCGATTGCAAAGCTCATGGGCCGGCCGGTGAAGTTCATCGCCGACCGGCTGGAGAGCTTCTCGTCCGACATCCACGCGCGCGATCACCGCATCACGGGGCGCCTTGCGGTGGACGGCGAGGGGCGCATCCTCGGCTTCGACATCGACGACCTGACGGGCATCGGCCCCTATTCGGTCTACCCGCGCACCAGCGCGGTGGAAGGCAACCAGGTGGTGAACCTCGTCGGCGGCCCCTACGACTTCGCCCACTACCGCGCCAGGACCACGGTGGTGCTGCAGAACAAGACGCCGACCTGCCAGTACCGCGCCGTGGGTCATCCGATCGCGACCACCGTGACGGAGGGCCTGATGGATCTGGCCGCCGAGGCGCTGGGCCTGGATCCGCTCGTCATCCGCGAGAGGAACCTCATGCGCGACGGCAGCTACCCGCGCACCTCGCCGGCCGGCATGCGCTTCGAGGGGCTGTCGCACGAGGCCTCGCTGGCGCGGCTCAGGGACATGATCGACTATCCGCGCCTGCGCGCGGAGCAGGCGGCGCTGCGGGCCAAGGGCATCCATCGCGGCATCGGCTTTGCGGCCTTCATCGAGCTGACCAATCCCTCGCCCTTCATGTACGGCATCGGCGGCGCCCGCATCTCGGCGCAGGACGGCTGCACCGTGCGCATCGATCCCGACGGCTCGGTGGTCGCCGCGACCGGCGTCACCGAGCAGGGCCAGGGCACGGAGGCCATCATGCGCCAGATCGTGGCGGAGGCCGTCGGCGTGCCGATCGAGACCGTGCGCGTCGTCACCGGCGACACGCTCACCACCCCTTACGGCGGCGGCACCTGGGCCTGCCGCGGGGCGGGCATCGGCGGCGAGGCGGCGCTGCAGGCGGGCCTCGCCGTCAAGGAGGCGGCGCTGAAGGTCGCCGGCGCCATGCTGCAGGCCGCACCCGAGAGCCTCGATCTCGTCAACGGGGTGATCGTGGAGAAGGCAAGCGGGGCCGAGCGCATGCCGCTGGCCGAGCTCGGCCGCGTCGTCTATTTCCGCGGCGACACGCTGCCCCCCGACGTGCCGCGCGAGCTGATGCAGACGCGGCACTTCACGCCCAAGCAGTTCCCGTTCGCCTTCACCAACGGTATCCAGGCGAGCCACGTCGAGGTGGACGTGGCGACCGGCATCGTCAAGCTCCTGAAGCACTGGGTGGTGGAGGACTGCGGCCGCGTCATCAATCCGCTGCTCGTCGACGAGCAGGTGCGCGGCGGCGTCGTGCAGGGCCTGGGCGGTGCACTCTACGAGCACTGCCACTACTCGCCCGACGGCCAGCTGCTGGTGGGCACCATGGCCGACTACCTGGTGCCGATGGCAGCCGAGATGCCCGACATCGAGGTCGGCCACGTCGAGACGCCGACGAAGGAGAGCCTGCTCGGCGCCAAGGGGGCAGGCGAGGCCGGCACCGCCGGCGCGCCGGCTGCCGTGATGAATGCCATCAACGACGCGCTCAGGCCCTTCAAGGCGCGCGTGCTCGCCCAGCCCTTCACGCCCGAGCGCATCCTGGCAGCCCTCGGCGTCGTGCCGCCGCGGTGATGACGTGGACGGTGCGGACGCGACGCGCTCGAGCCGTTGTCCCCGCTCTCCCCGGCTCTGGCATGATTGGCCATCCCGCTCCACGCAAGGGGTCGCAATCCGGAGGCGTTCCGCGAGGCGAGGGCGGGCTGCAGTCCCGACACGGGCAACGCGTGCCTCGTCGGGGGCTCCACCTCGCCGCCGTCGGTGCAA